>NZ_LXKO01000039.1:0-286325 GCF_001692185.1 Rhizobium sp. AC44/96 | reverse complement strand
AGATGTGTATAAGAGACAGCTATTGACGATGGCACCGCCGATGATACCGCCAATCACGCCTGCAGCCAGACCCCCGGCAATAGCCGAACCGTTGTCATGGTGGTGGTAGTGTCTGGGCGGCGGCGGCCGATTATCACGCCACTGCGCCATCGCGCTCCCGGTCGATGCTGCAATGCTGCCAACGGCCAAGGCCACAGCGACTGCAGAATGGATTAGTCTATTCATTGTGTCTCCAATCGAGCTAAGCGCCGTTCAGCGCCACCCAGCAGGCGGAGACAGTTGCACCGGCAAGCTTAACGCCACATTAACAAGACCCGACCACCAACCTACTGCACGATATTGCGGCAGAGCATCCGGTCCTGCACATTGCCAAGGCCGACGATCGCTTCGGCCACGCGGACCGCCTTCTCCCTGTCGCTTCGAATCGCGACGTATCCTTCGAGAACAACGACCGGGCCAAGAACGCGGACTTCTATTTCCTCGCTCACAAGCGAGGCGTCGGCCGCGAGCGCTGCAGTGACCGATGCCTTTGTGGATGACGCGCTATGCCCCGCCGCACAGCAATCGTCGTGGGCGCCGGAACTGTCGAAACGGGTTACCATTGATCTCTCTCCTGTGATCTTCGATAACACCGGGACGCCGAATTTGTTTCCTCGTCGCGACAGCCGCCGTTCCCCACCCGCCTCTTCCCGGCTTTACTCGAACCGCCGATACCAATAGTTTTTGGAAGCCCGCTCAAGGATGATCGTGATGACCTTTCGCCCGCCGCAATCGTTGAGACAGCCCTTCTCGGTTGAAAGCGGCTTCAACGTCCTTGAATATGAGCTGATGTCCGAACGGGCGGATTCTCTAGGCCGCCACGGCCGAAAGGCCGAGTCAGCGCTGGCGGATCTGAAGGCATGGGACGGCACGCGGCAAGACGATGCAGAGCGCTCCATCCTCGTAGGCAAGGCATGCGATGCCGTCTGGGCGCTCTTCGTTCAGCGAGAGATCTGCGGATTGCGCAACAGCCGCGACGTCATCCAGCGCTACGCGATACCGGATGAAGTGCTTGTTCGCCTTGGGTCCGCGCCCCGAAGATAACGCGTATCAGACTGAGCCGCGCATCTTGTCGCCTTCGTTGGGCGCGGCACCCACCACGGTCATGTTTCGTCCGAGTGACTTGGCCTCCAGCAGAGCCGCATCGGCGCGCGTCAAAAGCGACCCCACCGGCCCCTTACCCTTTGCCGCTGCAAGACCGATCGACACGGAAACGGAGCCAAGGATCCGGCCGCGGTGCGACAGCGGAGCACTGCGAATGGTTTCCCGCACGCGCTCAGCCAGCAAAAGCGCCTCCGCGTCGCTGGCTCCCGGCAGCAATATCGTGAACTCCTCGCCGCCAAATCGATAGGCGCGTCCGAGGTCGCCAACCGTATCAACAAGGATTCGGGCGACATAGCGCATGACTTCATCGCCCGCGTCATGACCGAATTCGTCATTGAAGCGTTTGAAGTGATCGATGTCGATCATCATGCAGGCCAACTGCTCGTTGGCCTCGGTCCGCGCATGACGGTTCAAATCCTCATCCAGCGAGCGACGATTGAACAATCCGGTGAGCGCATCGCGGGTCGACAGGTTCGTCAACCTGTCGCGCATCTGCAGGTTTGCCATGGCGAGACCCACGTTCTCGGCAATCAACTCGAGATAGAGACGCGAGGCCTCGGCGGCCAACTCGGCCGGAGGCCGCTCCTCGAAGTAGAGGAGCCCGATGACGTCACCCTGCGCCGTCAACGGCACACAGAGCCCCGCCGTTTCGGCTTCATCCAGATGCTGGCAGCTGATATCGCTGTGCGCGCCCGCGCTGACATGCGGGCGACCGCGACGCAGCCCCCAGCAGGCGCTCGCCGGAAATGCGGGTTCGGAGCGCTGCGGATCCAGCCATGTGGCAACGGATGTCAGCGCCAGCCGGCTTTCGTTCATGATGTAGAGGTGGCCCGCCAGATCGGGGAAGATCTGTGGCGCGAAGAGAGCCACGACCTCCGCAAGTTCGCCTTGCGTCTGGCAGGCCTGTAATCGGTGCAACATCTGCAGGATCAGATCCTTGGTCAGCTGATCCTGCCGGCGTTCGGCATCCAGCCGATCGCGCTCGAGGCCGTTTACGCGAAACACATGGATCGCTTCATTCATCTCGCCGATCTCATCGCGTCGGCGATCAAGGGGCACTTCGACGTCGTAGTCCTGTTTCGCCAATCGGCTGACGATGCCGGTCATCCGCATGAGCGGCATGGCGACCCGCCGCCTCAGGATGAAATAGAGCACACTGAGAAAGAGGGCCGCGGTGACCGCCAGCAGCGCCTTGGCCACAAGGCCCCACCAGTCGCTCGTCGACTGAGCGTCTTTCATGGCGGCTTGCGTGCGCGCGTTGGTCAACTCGCGAAAGCGGGTCACATTGCCGAGCAGCGAGGTTTGAAGCCGATCGTGCTCCGGACCGAACAAGCTCTGTCGCGCATCAGCCTGATCACCGCCCTGGTAAGCGGATATGGCGGCAGCCTCGATCTTGTCCAAGGCGTCTGCATCCTGCTCCACGGCGTCGAGAGCGGCATGCTCCGCAGGCGCTGCACCCCATTCGCGTATGTCCTTGATTGCTGCTTCGCGCCGCCGCTCCTCGCCCTCGCGGCCCTGGAATGCTTCAAGGTGACGGGTGTCGCCCCGCATGACATAGAGACGGGCTTCATCCGTTCTCTCTTCGGCGCCAAGCGCCAGCTCCTCGCCGAGCGAATCAAGCGCGAGATGCTCCTCGACAGCCGTCCGTTCCCGCGTTGCGCTGTAGGCAGACAGCATGAACGCACCGCCCGACAGAACCGTCAGGACCACTGTGACGCCATAGGCCCAGTTCGTAATCGTGCTTATTCGCATGGTCCGAGATTAGGCTTTCCGAATTTCCAGAAAATTAACGTCCGCCAGCTGGCCGTTTCCCGGATCGCCAGTATCCGCGCGAAAAGGTGATTGGCGAGATGGGGTCGGCTGCGGTAGGATTTCCGGCATTATTGCCTGCCGCCGGAGAGACTGCGTGTCGATTGCCGATATTTCCTTGTTGAGCGCTTTGATTGCCGGTGCGCTGTCATTCCTGTCGCCGTGCGTCTTGCCTCTGGTGCCGCCCTACCTCTGTTACATGGCCGGTATCTCAGTCGAGCAGTTTCGCGGCGGCGGCGCAGTGGTGGTCTCACCCGATGTGCGGCGCGGCGTGCTGTTCTCAGCGCTGTTTTTCACGCTTGGCTTTGCCACGGTCTTCGTCGCGCTCGGCGCCGGGGCATCCAGCATCGGCATGGCGCTTCGCCAGCATCTCGACCTGCTGGCAAAGATCGGCGGCCTCATCATCATCATCATGGGCCTGAACTTCCTCGGCCTGTTCCGGATCGGGCTGCTCGCCCGCGAAGCTCGTTTCCAGGGCAGCGGCAAGCCTGCGACACTGACAGGCGCCTATGTGATGGGTCTGGCTTTTGCCTTTGGCTGGACGCCCTGTATCGGACCAGTGCTCGGTGCAATCCTCGGCGTTGCAGCATCGCGCGAGACCGTCGGATCCGGCGCGGGGTTGCTGGCTGTCTATTCCCTCGGGCTCGCCATTCCGTTCTGGATCGCGGCCGGCTTTTCCGGCGCCTTCATGGGCTTTCTCGCGCGTTTTCGCCGCCATCTGGGGACAGTGGAAAAGGTCATGGGCATCTTCCTAGTCCTCACCGGACTCGCCTTCATGTTCGGATTTGTCAGCGACGCCGCTATCTGGTTTCAACAGACTTTCCCGATCCTGATGAAAATCGGCTAGCCAGCACCGTCTTCGGACGGCCATTCCCATCGGCACCGGAGCATCGTCGGGCCACCGTGATCATCACTCCATCAATCAGTGCGACAGAACGGCGCAACAAACGCTTTAGGTTAAAACATATATTGTAGATGTATCTTTATGGGCATAGACGTTGGCCACCGACCAATACAGCCAGAATGGAGATCATCATGTCGGACACATTGAGCGAAAAGACCAAGTCGATCGTACGGGCGACCGTGCCCGCGCTTGCGGCGCACGGCACGACCATTACCGCGGCCATGTATAAGCGGCTCTTCCAGGATCCCGCCGTGCGCGAACTGTTCAACCAGTCCAACCAGGGGGAAGACGGGCGCCAGACGAAGGCGTTGGCTCAAGCGATCCTTGCCTACGCTCAGAACATCGACAATCTGGCTGTCCTTGGGCCGGCGGTCGAACGTATCGCGCAGAAGCATGTCGGCCTGCACATCCTTCCGGAGCACTACCCCCATGTCGCGACCGCGCTGCTGGGCGCAATCAAGGATGTGCTCGGCGATGCGGCGACCGACGACATTCTCGCGGCATGGGGCGAAGCCTACTGGTTCCTCGCCGATATCCTGATCGGCCGTGAAAGGCAGATCTACGATCACCTGAACTCGTCGGAAGGCGGCTGGAACGGTTGGCGGACGTTCGTGATCACGGCCAAGCACCGGGAGAGCGACATCATCACCTCCTTCGTGCTGAAGCCTGCCGATGGCGGACCCGTCGTTGGCCATCGGCCCGGCCAGTACCTGACCTTCAAGATCGATGTGCCCGGCCGGCCCGCGCTCAGGCGCAACTACAGCATTTCGTCATCCCCCAATGGCACCGAGTATCGGATCTCGGTGAAGCGCGAGGCGAACGGCGCGGTCTCGACGCACCTTCACGACCGCGTCAACGAAGGCGACGTCATCGAAGTCTCGCCTCCGGCCGGCGACTTCCATCTGCCGGAACGCCCGGAGCGGCCGATCGTGCTTCTGAGTGGCGGCGTCGGCTTCACGCCGATGGTCAGCATGCTCGAAACGATTGTCGATAGCGGCGTCGCGCAGCCCGTTCACTATATCCATGGAGCGCAGGACGGCCGCGTTCATGCCATGGGCGCGCATGTCCGCAGTCTGACCAACGGGCGCCCGCATATGAAGACCACGACATTTTACGGCACGCCGCACGAACGCGACCAACGCGGCGTCCATTTCGACCATGACGGCTTCATCACGGTCGACTGGCTCGCCGAGAATACCCCCATCCACGAGGCCGACTACTACCTCTGCGGACCGAAACCTTTCCTGGCGGTTCTCGTCAATGGACTGTCGAAGGCGGGGGTACCTGCCGAGCGGATCCATTTCGAATTCTTCGGGCCAGCTGACGATCTCGCAGCAGCCTGAACGATTGCCGGGCGGGAGCTGGGGCCCGCCCGGCAATTGAATCATTCACCAGATATCTTATAAGAGGAACTAAGCCGGCCACTCGACGAGACCAATATGCGCCTGACCGTCTATTCAGACTATGCCCTGCGGCTGATGATGTATCTTGCGCTCAACGGCGAGCGCCTCTCGACGATCTCGGAGATCGCCGACGCCTACGATATTTCCAAGGCACATCTCATGAAGATCACGCACGAACTCGGCCTCAAGGGGTTCATCGAGACGGTGCGCGGGCGACAGGGCGGCATGCGGCTTGCGCGCGACGCCAGCAAGATCGGCATTGGCGACATTGTGCGCGCCTCGGAGCCGGACTTCGCCATCGTCCCCTGTCTGGAAGAAGGAGCAGGAAGGGTTTGCGCCATCCAGCCCGCCTGCGTTCTCAAGCGGGCGCTCGCCGCCGCGGCTGCCGCCTTTCTTGATGTACTGGACGGATACACGCTCGCGGATCTTACGCGACCATCCGTTCCCCTTCGAAACCTTCTTGCTCTTCCTGATCTACCGTCAGCGACGGCCTGACTCCTTTCTTCTGTCTCCATTTACGGCCTCCAGTATGTACTCAATCCTCAGATCGCTTATTCCCGTCGCGTCCACTATCAGCGTCACGGAGCGGCTCCGTTCCGGGCTTGGAGCAACCCTCGGCATCCTGGCGACCGGCGCTCTAGCAGCGGCGGCCGTCGGGGTCGGTTCGCATCTGCCCGCCCTGATCGCGCCAATGGGCGCGTCTGCAGTTCTGCTTTTCGCGGTACCCTCTAGTCCCTTGGCCCAGCCGTGGTCACTGATTGGCGGGAACATCATCGCAGCTCTCACCGGCGTCACGGTCGGCCTCCTGTTTCCGAACCTGATCGTGGCTTCGGCAATCGCAGTCGGGCTCGCGATCGCGCTGATGATGGCCTTCCGGTGCCTTCATCCGCCGAGTGGAGCCATCGCATTGACAGCGATCCTTGGCGGTCCAGCAATCCGCGAACTCGGCTACGGCTACGTCATCTGGCCAGTGGCCGGAAATTCGATCTTGCTTCTGGTGCTCGCCGTCGCCTTCAACAACATGACGGGCAGGCCCTATCCGCATTCATTGAAGCGTCACCCGGCGGACCACAAGACGACAGACCAGCCGCCCATCGAGCGTATTGGCTTCAGAGCCGAAGACCTCGACGAAGTCCTGAAGGAATATGATGAGATCATCGACATCGACCGCGAGGACTTGGCCGATATCCTGCGGCGGACTGAGTTGAGGTCCTATGCCCGGCGCGGCGGAACGACGACATGCGGGGACGTGATGTCCCGCGACGTGATCGCAGTGTCGCCTGACGACTCGCTCAGACACGCACTCGAGCTCCTGCAGCTCCACCATATCAAAGCGCTCCCGGTGACCGACGACACCGCGCGGGTCGTCGGCATCGTCACGCAGACCGATATCCTAGACAAGACAAGCTGGAAGAACGGAACGCCGGCCATCGGCTTCCGGCAGAGAGTCCGCCTGTCGATGGCGAACGGCAGGGCACCATCAGGCATCGTAAGGGACATCATGACGGCCCCCGTGCGTACCGTCTCGCCGGAGACGTCGCTATCCGATGCGGTCGTGCGGCTGGCTGGCGATGGCTTGCACTACCTGCCAGTAACCGGCGACGACGGGAAAATCGTCGGCATCGTCTCGCAAACCGACGTGCTTGTCGCAATGCTGGCCGACAAGGCGGCTTGAACTGGCCGCCTGCCTGCAGGAGAGCGTACCGTTTCGGGCGATTCCGCCATTTCGGAACCGAAAAGCGCCATGTATCCTGCCACCCCGAGATAACCCTTTGATTCAACACGCGCCGAATGGAAACCGACATTTGGCGCGCTTGTCCCGGAATAGAAATTGGCCGATATCGTCAGTCTTCTCCTGCCCTTCTTCGGCCTGATCCTTATCGGTTACGTCACGGCAAAGGTAACAAAGCAGCCGGCCGAGGCGCTTGGCTGGTTGAACACCTTCATCATCTACGCCGCCCTGCCCGCGCTCTTCTTCAAGCTGGTTTCGAGAACACCCTTCGAGGATCTCACGCGGATCGATTTCATCGCGACGGACCTGGCGGCCACATACTCGATCTTCATCGCGCTCTTTGCGATCGGCCGATGGGTGCGCGGCAACTCGCTTGCGGACTGCACGATCCAGTCGTTTGCCGGGGCCTACGGCAACATCGGATATATGGGACCGGGGTTGGCGTTGCTGGCGCTGGGAGAAGGTGCGGCCGTACCGGTCGCCCTCATCGTATGCCTGGAAAACGCACTCCATTTCGTCGTGGCACCGGCGCTGATGGCGGCGGCCGGCGATGACCAGCGTTCACGGCGACAACTGATCATCGATATCGCGCGCAAGGTCGCACTCCACCCGTTTATCCTGTCCACGGCCCTCGGGTTCGTCGCAGCGGCCTCTGGCGTCGCCCAGCCGCTCGCCTTCCAGCGCTTTGTCGACCACCTCGCCCAGGCGGCCGCGCCGTGCGCGCTGTTTGCCATGGGTGTCACCCTCGCTTTGCGCCCGCTCCGGCGCATACCGGCGGAAATCGGCTATATCGTTCCCGCCAAGCTGATTATTCATCCGCTCGTCGTTTTCCTTGCGCTGAAGGCAGTCGGCGGCTTCGATCCGGTTTGGGTCTACGCCGCGGTGCTGCTCGCGGCGTTGCCGACCGCTACGAATGTCTTCGTCATCGGCCAGCAATATGGCGTCTGGCAGGAACGCGCATCGGCGACGATCTTGATCACCACGACGCTGTCGGTGGTGACCGTTTCCGTCTTCCTGATCGCGATAAAGTCAGGCTTTCTTCCGGCCTAGCTTTTCCTGGATCGCTGCCGGGATATCGCGAAGCCCGCGACCGGGCTCGATCCCTTCGCGCATCACGAGGTTGCGCAAGGGTGGAAACGCCGAAAGGATATGAAGGCCCGCCGCGCGCAACACCTGAACCGGAAGGAAATCCGACAACAAAGACCGGTTGAGCAGGTCGACGCTGGTGGTGCGCGTCATGATATCCATGCGACGCTTGCGATCGAACTGGTTGCCGGCATCGGCGGCAATCGGCAGTTCGGGACGCGTGCAGAGAATATCAGTCAAGACGATGACATCGCGCAGGCTGAGATTCAGGCCCTGCGCGCCGATCGGTGGGAAGACATGGGCCGCCTCCCCGATCAACGCCACGCGACCTTTGCCCGAACGGTGCGCCATCATCCCGGAAAGCGGCCAGATCTGCCCCCCCTCCTCGACGGTCACCTTGCCAAGCAACGACTGCATTCGCTCCTCGACGACATTGCTCAACTCCACCAGCGAGAGTTCATTGCGAGCATCCGCATCCGAGGGGTTCTGCACCCAGACAAGGCTTGAGCGATTGCCGGGCAGCGGGACCTGCGTAAACGGGCCGCTTTCTGTATGAAATTCGGTCGAGATGTTCTCGTGCCGCAGCGAATGACCGAAGTTCAGGACCATGGCCGCTTGCGGATAAGACCAGTTGCGCACATCGATGCCGACCGTTTCGCGCAGCTTCGACTTGCGACCATCAGCACCAACAGCGAAATCAGCCGTCAGCACTTCACCATCAGCCAAGGTGATCACGACGGAATCGGCAGTCGCTTCGATCGCTTCAGCGAAGGCGGTGAACCGCGTGATGTTGCCCTCGGTGGCGACAGCGCCCTCCAGCACATCCATCAGGGCCTTGTTGGGAAAATTGTAGCCGAAAGCCTCGAGGCCGACCTCGGCCGCACGAAAAGTCGTGACCGGAGCCCGAAGGAGGCGATTCGTCCCGTCGATTATCCGCATCGTCGCAAGCGGCGCGGCGGATGGCTTCAGCTTTTCCCAGAGAGTCAGTCGGTCGAGGAAACGGATGGATTGGTCCATCAAGGCGGTAGTGCGCCGGTCTTCCCTCGGTGCCGGCGGCGCGACGAGAGCCACGTTGCGCCCGCCCCGCGCCAGGGAGACTGCGGCGATCATGCCCGCAAGACCGCCGCCGATCACCGCTATTTCGAAAGTCTTCATTGCACCGTCCGTCAATTCTGAACGGCGAGCCGGCTTTATGCCGCCGGCTTCGCCTGACGGCGCCAACTATAGCTCTTGCCCGGCGCCGCGTCACGCGCAGTCGGCTGATAATAATGCGGAATCTCCGGCAGGCGCTTCTCGCTGAGACGCTTTATCGCAGTCTCGTTGGTCACCGCGAAGCTGTCGATGCCACAGCGCAGCATGTGCGGCACCTGGTCAATCAGCACGTCGCCGACGGCACGCAGTTCGTTGGTATAGCCGAGGCGCTCGCGCAAAAGCGAGGCATGGCTGAAGGCGCGGCCGTCGTTGAACGCCGGAAAAGCAACCGCCACCAGTTCCAGCCGGTACAGATAGGGTTCGAGCTTGCGGACGTCGTCGGCGGGCTTGATCAGAACGCCGAAGCCGACCTCATTGCTTTCGTCCGCCTTGGCGATCAGCTCGTCCAGGCTGAGAAGAGGCTTCTGCCCCTCGCTTGCCTTGACTTCCTCGGTTTCGATTATCCACGGATCGTTTTCGACGAAGCCGGTTTCTCTCCAGATCTTGGTCATCGTCTTCTCCTTATGCCGCTTCCGCCGCCGAACCGTAGAGCGCATCCTTGAATGGCTGCGGACCGACGCGGCGATAGGCATCGAGGAAGATCTCGGACGGATCCTTGCGCAGGCCGAGATAGGTGTCGACGATCTTCTCGATCGCGTCCGTCACCTTCTCCGGCTCAAAGCCGCGGCCGATGATTTCGCCGATCGAGGTGTGCTCGTCACCCGAACCACCGAGCGTGATCTGATAGAGCTCGGCGCCCTTCTTCTCCACTCCCAGAAGGCCGATATGGCCGACATGGTGATGGCCGCAGGCGTTGATGCAGCCGGAGATCTTGATCTTCAGCTCGCCGATTTCGGCCTGGCGCTCGGGATTGCCGAAACGGCGGGAGATTTCCTGCGCGACAGGGATGGACCGCGCATTGGCGAGCGCGCAGTAGTCCAAGCCGGGACAGGCAATGATATCGGTGATCAGGCCGGCATTGGCTTCGGCGAGACCGATGGCGACCAAGCCGCGATAAACGGCTTCGAGGTCAGCCAGCGCCACATGTGGCAGGATCAGGTTCTGCTCGTGGCTGACACGGATCTCGTCGAATGCGTACTCCTCGGCAATATCAGCGACCGCGTCCATCTGGCTGTCGGAAGCGTCACCCGGAATGCCGCCGATCGGCTTCAGCGAGATGGTCACCATGCCGTAGTCGGGGTTCTTGTGCGGCTGCACGTTTTGCTGCACCCAACGGGCGAACGCCGGGTCGGCCTTCTTCCAGCGAGCGAGGTTTTCCCAGCCTTCGGCACGCTGACGCAGAGCCGGCGGCGCGAAGTAAGCGGTGATCGCGGCAACATCGGCTTCCGGCAGCTTCAGTTCGGTGTCCTTGAGCGCAGCGAATTCGACTTCGACCTGGCGCGCCAGTTCCTCGGCACCGGTTTCATGCACGAGGATCTTGATGCGAGCCTTGTACTTGTTGTCGCGGCGGCCGTGCAGGTTATACACGCGCATGACGGCGGTCGTGTAGGACAGCAGGTCCTCTTCCGGCAGGAAGTCCTTGATGAGCTTGGCGATCATCGGCGTACGGCCTTGGCCGCCGCCGACATAGACAGCAAAGCCGATCTCGCCCTTGTCGTTCTTCTTCAGGTGCAGGCCGATGTCATGGACCTGGATCGCGGCGCGGTCGCGCTCGGCGCCAGTGACGGCGATCTTGAACTTGCGCGGAAGGAAGGAGAATTCCGGATGAACGGACGACCACTGGCGCAGAATTTCGGCGTATGGGCGCGGATCGGCGACCTCATCAGCGGCGGCACCGGCGAAGTGGTCGGCGGTGACGTTTCTGATGCAGTTGCCCGATGTCTGGATCGCATGCATCTCGACGGTGGCAAGCTCTGCCAGCACGTCGGGCATATCTGACAGCTTCGGCCAGTTGAACTGCAGGTTCTGGCGGGTGGTGAAGTGGCCATAGCCGCGGTCATAGGTGCGCGCGACATGCGCCAGCTTGCGCATCTGCTTGGAGTTCAGCGTGCCGTAGGGAATGGCAATACGCAGCATATAGGCGTGAAGCTGCAGATAGACGCCGTTCATCAGGCGCAGCGGCTTGAACGCGTCCTCGGCCAGTTCGCCGGACAGGCGGCGCTGAACCTGGTCGCGGAACTGCGCGACGCGCTCGGCGACAAAGGCGTGGTCAAATTCGTCGTAACGGTACATCTGCTTCCTCAGACTGCGATGAATTCAGGATCGGCGGGCTTGTAGCCCGGCGCATATTCCATGGTCGGGCCCTGCGCGCGAATACGCTCGCGAAGGCGAAGTGGCCAGAGAACGCCATTGGTTTCCTGCACCTCGACGACTGCGACGTCCACGACCTCGTTGTCGGCATAGGATTTTTTGCCAATCGCCTCCAGCGCCGCCACGGCTTCGGCATGGCGGGCAACGAGCGCATCCTGGAGCGAGGTTACCCATTGGCCGTTGGCGTTCAGCCAGACGGCAATGCCATCCGTCAATCGGTTGGCGGTCAGAACCTTGTCTACCATAATCAGCTCCTTGCAAATTCCTCGACCCGGGCACGCTCACGCACCAGCGGTTCGGACAGTTCGAAATTGGCGCCTGCGACCGCATCGCCGATAATTACCATGACCGGACCCGTCAATTCGTCGCGATGCTGCAGATCGGGGAGATCGCGCAGGATACCATGCAGCAACCGACGATCGGGGCGGCTTGCGTTCTCGATGACGGCGACCGTGGTTTCCGCCGGAAGGCCGGCCTGCATCAGGCGCTCAGCGACCGAGGCCGCGACAGTACGTCCCATGTAGACAGCAATGGTCGCACCAGAGACTGCCAGGCTGGCCCAATCGGGCAGCACGTCGCCTGTGAGATCATGACCTGTCGTAAAGACCAGCGACGATGCGACGCCACGCAGCGTTAGCGGCAGCTCGAAATCGGCAGCGGCAGCGAATGCCGAGGTAATGCCCGGCACGACCTCGTAGGAAATACCGGCCACACGCAGCGCCGCCATTTCCTCTCCCGCACGGCCATAGACGAGCGGATCCCCCGACTTCAGGCGGACGACGCGCTTGCCTTCCCGTCCGAGATGGACCAGCAGATCGTTAATTTCTTCCTGGCACTTAGAGTGGCATCCCTTGCGCTTGCCGACGGAAAGGCGCTCGGCATCCCGCCGTCCCATGTCGACGATTTCCTGCGGCACGAGCGCATCGTAGACGATGACATCCGCCTCCATCATCACACGCTGCGCACGCAGCGTCAGCAGATCCGCGGCACCGGGGCCGGCTCCCACCAACCAGACATGGCCCTGCACCTTGTCCAGCGACTGCAGCAGACCATTGGCCACCCGCTTTGCCTGCGGCAGATTCTCGTTGGCCACCGCGTCCGCAACAGCGCCGGAAAAGAATCGGCGCCAGAAGAGCCGGCGCGCTGCCCCCTTTGGCACCAGACGCTCGACCGTTGTTCTGTAGCCGATCGCAAGCCGCGCGAGGCGGCCGAGCGACGGCGCGAGCAACTGATCGACTTGTGCACGGATCATCTGCGCCAGTACTGGACCAGCACCTTCGGTGCCGATTGCCACGGCGACCGGTGCACGATTGACCAGCGCCGGCGTGAAGAAGTCGCAATAGTCGGGTTGATCGACAGCGTTGGCCGGGATGCGCTCGGCGCGCGCCGCGTCAACGATCGCACGATCCTCGGCGCCATCGCCAGTCGCGGCAAAAATCAGGGCGGCTCCGCGCACCTGATCGACGGCGAAACTTACACGCACTGTCTCGATGCGGTTTGCAATCAGATAGGCATGGTAGGCAGCGTCTGGTTTGTCGGCATAGGCAACGATGCGCGCCTGGGTGTTCAGAAGCAGGCGCACCTTGGCGAAGGCTTCGTCGCCATTGCCGAATACGGCCGCAACCTTGCCTTCCACGCGAAAGAAGGCAGGAAACACCGACAGTTGTTCACTCTTGGAAAGCATCATCAATCCATTTCGAAGTTGCCGGAATATGCACTGTCCGACCAGCCAAATGAAGAAACAGGAATCCGAAAGCCCGCGCAGGCGCGTATTCTTTTACTCGGCTTGTCAATGATTTGAGCAAAAGTCACCGGTGAGGCGCTGCGATCACATCTGCACGTACCGCAGCGCACCAGAAAGCCTGTGACAAATCAGGTTTACCGCGAAAATGGGCATTTGCCCGCAGCGTGGCTAACGATAAAGTACAAGCATCAAGGAGAAAACCATGCCTGACAATACGATAGCCGCCCGCCTTCTCGATGTCATGGAGCAGGATATCCTGCCACTGACGGAACGCGGCGTCTCGCTCGGAAACAAGGTTTTCGGTGCCGCCATCCTGCGCAAGTCGGATCTCTCGCTCGTCATTGCCGAAACGAACAACGAGCTGGAGAACCCGCTCTGGCACGGCGAAGTTCATACATTGAAACGGTTCTATGAACTGGGCGAGAAGCCTGCGACGAAGGATCTGATCTTCCTGTCCACGCACGAGCCCTGCACGATGTGCATGTCGGCAATCACCTGGGCTGGATTCGATAATTTCTACTACTTCTTCAGCCACGAAGATTCGCGCGACGCATTCGCGATTCCGCATGACCTCAAAATCCTGAAGGAGGTTTTCGGCCTTGAACCGGGCGGGTACAGACGCAGCAATGCCTTCTGGAACAGCTTTGCCATCGCCGATCTGGTGGCAACGGAGAACGATGCCGTAAAGGCAGCGCTCAAGGCACAGACCGCCAGGATCAAAGCGCGCTACGACAGCCTCTCCACCACCTACCAGTCGTCCAAGAGCGACAACGATATCCCACTGAACTGAGTGACCATGGAAGCTTCAAAGGATATTTCACGCCTGATCGAGATCATGGCTGCCTTGCGCAACCCGGATACCGGATGTCCCTGGGACATCGTGCAGACGTTCGAGACGATCAAGCCCTATACGATCGAGGAGGCCTACGAGGTCTCCGATGCGATCGAGCGTAGTGACATGGGCGACCTGTGCGACGAGCTCGGCGACCTGCTTCTGCAGGTGGTGTTCCACGCACGCATGGCCGAGGAAGCCGGAGAGTTTTCGTTCGGGGATGTGGTGCAGGCAATCACCGCCAAGATGATCCGTCGCCATCCGCATGTCTTTGCACGCTCCGACGCCGACACGCCCGATACGGTGAAGAAGCAATGGGACGAGATCAAGCAGGCAGAGAAACGCGAGCGTGCCGAACGGCGTGCAAGCCGCGGCATCCCCGAGGATTTCAAGGCTGGTTTTCTCGGCTCCGTTCAACGGAGCTTTCCGGCCCTCACCGAGGCGCTGAAGCTGCAGGAACGCGCCGCCAAGGTCGGCTTCGACTGGTCCGCGCCCGAGCCTATTCTCGACAAGATCGAGGAAGAGATCGGCGAGCTTCGGGTGGCCCTGAAGGAAGGCGATCAGAAAAAGGTCAGCGACGAGCTTGGCGATCTCATCTTCGCCGTTGCCAATATCGGGCGGCACGTTAACGCCGATCCGGAACAGGCGCTGCGCGGAACCAATACAAAGTTCCGGCGCCGATTCAGCCACATCGAAACGACTCTTCATGCAGAGGGTGAGACACTGGAGGCGGCCACACTGGAACGGATGGAAGAGATCTGGCAGGCGGCCAAGGCTATCGAGCGTCAGCTCGGCTAGTCGCTATTCCCAGTCTTCGCGCCGCGCCTTGGGACCATTGCCCAGGCGACGCTCTAGTTCGGCGGCTTCCGTTTCCGACAGGCGGACGTCGAGTGTGATCGAGCCGTCTTCCATGTCCTCGCGACCGTCAATGATAGCGTGATCGTAGAGCCACGGCAGCAGAGCAAGCTTGTCGACGGGTAACGTGACCGTGGTTTCGGTCAACACACCGGAAAGCCTGCGGCTGATCTCGTTCATCAGGCGATCGATGCCCTCGCCCGTGACAGCGGAAACAGCAACGACATTTGCAACCCCCTCCGCCTTCTGCACGATGGCTTCGTGCACTTCCGGCTCGAGACGATCGATCTTGTTCCAGACCTCGATGATGCGCTTTTCGCCCTCGGCCTCGTCGATGCCGAGATCCTTGAGGATACGCAACACGTCGGCGCTCTGCGCCTGGTTGTCGACATCGGACATGTCACGAACGTGCAGAACCAGGTCGGCCTCCAACACTTCTTCCAGCGTCGCGCGGAAGGCTGCCACGAGATGCGTCGGCAGGTCCGAAATGAACCCGACCGTGTCGGAGAGAATCACCGTGCGGCCATGCGGTAGCTTCATCCGGCGCAGCGTCGGATCGAGCGTCGCGAACAGCATGTCCTCGGCCAGCACGCCGGCTCCGGTAATGCGGTTGAACAGCGTCGACTTGCCGGCATTGGTATAACCGACCAGGGCGACGATCGGGTGCGGCACCTTCTTGCGCTTGGCGCGATGGAGCTGGCGCGTGCGCACCACCTGCTCAAGCTCCCGCTCGAGCTTGATGATGCGGTCCTGCAGCATGCGTCGGTCGGCTTCGATCTGGGTTTCACCCGGACCACCCATGAAGCCGCCACCACCGCGCTGGCGTTCCAAGTGGGTCCAGCTGCGAACCAGCCGGCCCTTCTGGTAATTGAGGTGTGCGAGGTCGACCTGCAGCGTACCTTCCTTGGTGGAAGCACGCCGGCCGAAAATTTCGAGAATGAGGCCGGTACGGTCGATGACCTTGGCGTTCCATTCCTTCTCGAGATTGCGCTGCTGAACCGGCGTCAGCGGATGATCGACGATGACAAGACCGGAGTCATTCTCGTCGAGGGACGCCTTGATTTCTTCGAGCTTGCCCGTACCCATCAACGTCGCCGGACGCGGATCGTTGACCGGTACGATGACGCCGTTCACCACATCGAGGTCGATCGCCTGCGCGAGTCCGATCGCCTCTTCAAGGCGGCTTTCCGGCGTGCGTGTGACAGCCTGCTGGCCGTCGGAAGCACTGCGTCCGCCGCGCCCCTTCTTGAGGACGGGCACGATGACAGTCGCGCGCATGTCATCCCGGTGCTTTGCTGCTTCCGGGATGATCGAATCATTCTTGGTATCGCGTGTCGAGATAACGGCTTGTCCTGTTAGGATGCGGCTTCTTCGCTCTCGAACATCTGCATCGGCTGGCCGGGCATGATCGTCGAGATTGCGTGCTTATACACGAGCTGCGAGTGACCGTCACGGCGAAGCAGAACGCAGAAATTGTCGAAAGACGTAACAACGCCTGTCAGCTTTACACCGTTGATAAGAAAAATTGTCAGTGAAATCTTTTGCTTGCGAACAGTATTGAGAAATAAGTCCTGCAAATTCTGAGAACGTTCCGCCATCGCGCCGCTTCTTTCTTTATTGCCGGCTCGGTTTCGCCGGTGAAATACTAATCAACCTCGCCAGTAGGCAGCCGACAACCCTCATCCCCTCTGCCCAGAAAGTCTTGGTATCAAATCGCAATCTTTTCCGCAATGTCGAAAAAGACCTCCCGAATTTTATGGGAGACACTGCCGGGATGTCCGTTGGCGATTGCCTGCCCGTCGATGGAAACCAGCGGGAAGCAGATACTCGTCGCGGCGGTGATGAAGGCCTCCCGTTCGGCCAACATCTCGGCCCAAAATCCACGCTCTTCGAGCCTCAATCCAATCGGGCGCCGTCGAGCCAATTGAGGGCCTGCGCTTTCTGTGAACGCGAGCTAGAGCAGCGTGGCTTCGGCGAGAAACGCGCGGTACCGGCACGCGGCACCGCGGGTGATCTGCAAGCAGAACAGTCGATTGCGCATACGGTTGCGGCGCAACGTCTCACGAATCACGTGGTCAGCGCGTCAACGCTGACGGGCTAGGCAATGCGCAGCTCGTTCAGCGAGCGCGTTGTCGCCGGGAGGAGAGACAAAAGACGGACGGCGCGCATGGCGCCGTCCCGGAGTATCAGACGCCCAGCGACTTCAGCTTGCGATGAAGAGCCGAACGCTCCATGCCGACGAACTCGGCGGTGCGCGAGATGTTGCCGCCGAAGCGGTTGATCTGCGCAATCAGATAGTCCTTCTCGAACATTTCGCGCGCTTCGCGAAGCGGCAGCGTCATGATGTGGTAGTCGTTTTTCGCCGACACCTTCGGCAGCATGTCGCCTAGATCGGTCGGCAGCATCTCAGCCGTGATCGGCGCATCCGGACCGTCCGAACGCGCGAGGATCATCAGTCGCTCGATGTTGTTGCGAAGCTGGCGAATGTTGCCCGGCCAGTCGTGCGCCTGAAGCACTGCCATGGCGTCATCGCCGATCCGCCGTGGTCGGATGCCTGCCTGCTCGGAAATCTGTCGCATGAGCTGGTCGACCAGAAACGGGATGTCCTCGCGACGCTCTGCCAGAGCCGGAACCTTGACCGGCACCACGGCAAGCCGGTGATACAGATCTTCACGGAACCAGCCTTCGGCGATACGGCTTTCCAGATTATAGGCGGTGGACGAAACGATGCGGACATCGACCTTCACGCGCTTTGAGCCACCAACCCGCTCGAACTGTTGGTCGACGAGGACGCGGAGGATTTTGTTCTGCGTCTCGCGCGGCATTTCGCCGACTTCATCGAGATAGAGGATGCCGCGGTGGGCTTCTTCGAGCGCACCGATCTTGCGCGCCTGCCCCGGTCCACCTTCCGTTCCAAAGAGCGCGATCTCCATGCGGTCAGGCGTGATGTTTGCAGCGTTGATCGCGACGAAGGGGCCATTAGCGCGCGAAGACCGCTTGTGGATCATGCGCGCGACGAGCTCCTTGCCGGAACCGGAGGAGCCGAAAATCATGATGCGGCTATTGGTCGGCGACACCTTCTCGATATTCTGGCGCAGCTGCGAGACCGCGACAGACGTGCCGATCAGCTCGACGGGGTCGCCGGCCTTGCGCTTGAGCTCGGACACTTCGCGCTTGAGCTTAGAGTTCTCCAGCGCGCGCTCGGCAATCAGGATAAGCCGATCGGCCTTGAACGGCTTTTCGATGAAATCGAATGCACCGCGCTTGATCGCCGAAACCGCCGTCTCGATGTTGCCGTGGCCAGAGATCATGACCACCGGAATATCCGGATGGCGGGTCTTGATCTCGTCCAGCAAGGAAAGGCCGTCGAGCTTGCTGCCCTGCATCCAGATATCGAGGAAGATCAGCCTCGGCGCGCGATCGGAAATTGCCGCGAGCGCGCTATCGCTATCGTGCGCCGTGCGTGTCTCGTGTCCTTCGTCGGACAGAATGCCGGAGACAATCTCGCGAATGTCGTGCTCATCGTCGACGACCAGAATATCAGAGGCCATATGCGCTTTCCTTGTCATTTGCGGCCGGAGCGGCGGGTGTTGTTTCCACGCGTGGCAGATGCACGCGGATCATCGCCCCTCGCCCTCGGTCAAAATCGGCGGGCGCATCGTGTAGCTCGAGCTGCCCGCCATGTTCCTCAATAATCTTCTTCACGATGGCGAGGCCGAGGCCCGTACCCTTTTCTCGCATCGTCATGTAGGGCTCCAGGATGCTGTGGCGATTTTCCACCGGCAGCCCTCGTCCGTTGTCGATCACATCGACGGTAAAGCGGTCGCGTGCGGCATCAAGCGATGCTCGCACCAGCACTTTGCGCTCGTCTCGTTCTTCGAGCGGCACCGTTTCGATTGCTTCCACCGCATTCTTGATCAGGTTTCCGAACGCCTGACCAAGCATGCGACTGTCGAATTGACCTTCCAGCGGAGTGTCTCCCAGTTCCTGCAGGAAGGCGACGTGGCTGTTGCCCATTTCGCGCAGGAAGACCGCATCGTGGAGGATCTTGCGCAGGTCGCTCGGCTCCTTGATCGGCTTCGGCATACGCGCGAAGGACGAGAACTCGTCGACCATGCGCCCGATGTCACCGACCTGACGGATGATGGTTTCGGTGCACTGGTCAAAGACGCCACGATCGGCCTGGTCGATCTGCTTGCCGTAGCGGCGCTGTATGCGCTCGGCGGACAACTGGATCGGCGTCAGGGGGTTCTTGATTTCGTGGGCGATGCGTCGCGCCACGTCGCCCCATGCTGTCGAGCGCTGCGCGATCACCAGATCGGTGATGTCGTCCAGCGTGATGACATAGGATTCGCTCGCGTCGCGGACTTCCTCACGGGTCACCTGAACGCTGAGGGTCCTGACCGTTCCGCCACGAACCAACGCGATCTGCTTGCGGAAATCGCCGCGATAGCGGGTTGCCGCCTCCGTCAGGACCTGGTCAACCTCGGGCGCGATTTCAGAGACCAGCTTGCCGAGCATCTCGGCCGCGGGCAGCGCCATCAACGCTTCAGCGGAACTGTTGACGATCGTTATACGACGATCGTGTTCGACACCGATAACCGCGGCCGTGACACCCGAGAGAACGGCTTCGATGAAGCGGCGACGATCGTCTACCTCGTCCTTCGCTTCCAGAATCTCGTCACGCTGCGTGCGAATTTCCGAGATCATCTTGTTGAAGGTGCGCGAAAGATTGGCAACGTCGCCATCCACCGCATGCACGGGAACGACGATATCCATGTTGCCGGACGCGACATTGTCGGCGGCGGTGATCAGCAGCCGGATCGGGCGGACGATACGGTCGGCCACCGCGATCGCGGTCCAGATGGCGGCAAGCAGCACGATCAGGGCGAAGCCGATGTAGAGAACCGCAAAGGCGATTTGCAGCGAGAACCGCCCCGACTCCATCGACTGATATTCGGTGGCGTTCTCCTCCATCATGCGCATTGCGGTCATGACTTTCGGATCAACCGCTCGCACGGTGTAAAGGTAGGCCCCATCGATTGCTTCAAGCTTGATGATGGCGCCCACGAGATTGGTCACGCCGGGCGGTATCAGCGTGGGCTGACCGGCAGCGGCCTTGTTCAGCGCGTCCTTGGGTATGGCCGGCAGCGGCTTTTCGGTCTTGATATCCGCCTGCGCGAGAACGGAGCCGTCCGCCCGCACGAGAAACGCGCCGAGAAGGCCGCGTCCGCGCGCCTGCCGCGTCATCAAATCTGCAAAACCGGTGCGATCGAGGCTGTACCGCTGGCGGTTGCGCTCGAGATCGTTTGCCATGGAAACGGTCTGCCCCTGGAGGTAGCTCGCGTTTTCCATCATGTAGGCTTGCCCGATATTTCGGGAAGAACTGACGATCGACTGCGTCCGCAAGGCGAACCAGCGGTCGAGGCCGGCATTCAACGTGATACTGGCGAAGATGGCAACGAGAATTGCCGGCGTGATCGCGACGAGCGAAAACAGCACGACAATGCGAATGTGAAGCCGCGCGGCAGCACGACCGCGCTTACGCGCCTTGACAAGGCGCAACACCTCGCGCCCGATCAGGGCCATGAGCCCGAGGACGAAGAACGAATTCACGACCACGGAGGTGATAACGACCTGGGACGTCGGCGCAATCGGCGTCAGCCCGAGCAACACAAACAGCGTCATCGTTGCGCAAAGCAGTGCGCCCCCGGCAAGCACGAGACCGGGCAGAGCAAACAGCGCACGGCGATCGGTAACGGTCGTGATCGACTCGTCTTCCGCCGCCGGCGGCACCGCATCCTGCTTCATTCGCTTATTTCTCCTTGCGGCAGAATTTCATCTGCCGCATCCCACGGACCAGGATCGAGAACTGCGTTCCCCCTCGGCTCAGCTCAACGCTGACCCAAGGTTCTCGGACGCCAGACCAACCGCGAGAACACCAACCCCTTGCGTGACTTATAAGCAACGCATTGTGGCGAAAATGCAACGCAGTCGGTCACATTGTCAAGCTGTGCGGGAGCTTCTGTAGACCGAAACGCCGAGCTCTCTGATCTTCTTTCGCAAGGTATTGCGGTTAAGACCAAGCAGATCGGCCGCCTTGATCTGGTTGCCGCGCGTGGCGGTCAACGCAGCCAGAATCAGGGGGTATTCCATTTCCGTCAAAACCCGGTCGTAGAGGCCCGGAGGCGGCAGATTTTCGCCAAAAGTTGCGAAATACGTCCGCATATTCTCTTCGACCGCCTGGGCGATCGTGATGTCGCCGTTGCGGATCGGCCCCTTCTCGATCGGGCTGTCTGGAACGTCCGAACGGAGCTCAGCCTCGATGATTTCGCGGGTGATTACATCCTGTGGATAAAGCGCCATCAGACGCCGGATCAGGTTCTCCAGCTCACGCACGTTCCCCGGCCAGGCGTAGGCCTTCATCAGTTCCAGCGCTTCCTGATCGAAGCGCTTGGTGCCGAGACCTTCCTTTTCCGCCTGCTGGATGAAGTGGCGGACGAGATCCGGGATGTCTTCTGCGCGGTCGCGCAGCGGCGGCAGGCGCAGCGGCACGACGTTGAGGCGGTAGTAAAGGTCTTCGCGGAAAAGGCCCTGGTTGATAGCCTGTTTCAGATCCTTGTTGGTCGCGGCGACGATGCGGACATCCGTGCGGATCGGCGTGCGGCCGCCCACGGTCGTATATTCGCCCTGTTGCAGGACGCGCAGGAGGCGCGTCTGGGCGTCCATCGGCATGTCGCCGATTTCGTCCAGGAACAGCGTACCACCTTCCGCCTGCTCGAAACGTCCGGTCGAGCGCGTCTGCGCGCCGGTGAAAGCGCCCTTCTCGTGGCCGAAGAGTTCGGATTCGATCAGATCGCGAGGAATGGCAGCCATGTTGATGGCGACGAAAGGACCGTTGCGGCGTTTGCCGTAATCGTGGAGTGCCCGAGCAACCAGTTCCTTGCCGGTACCGGACTCGCCGGTGATCATCAGCGTCAGGTCGGTTTGCATGAGGCGCGCAAGCACGCGGTAGATTTCCTGCATCGCCGCAGAGCGACCGACCAGCGGCATCCCGTCCTGCATGTCCTCGTCGAGCTTGGCAGGCTTGCGCTTCGGCTCGGCAAGAGCACGACCGATGATGCCGATCAGTTCGGTCAGATCAAAGGGCTTCGGCAGGTAGTCATAAGCCCCCTTCTCCGACGCCTTGATCGCCGTCATGAAGGTGTTCTGCGCGCTCATCACCAAGACCGGGAGATCAGGGCGCGCCTTCTTGATGCGGGGCAGCAGATCGAAGGCATTTTCGTCGGGCATGACCACGTCGGTCACCACCAGATCGCCCTCACCCGCCGATACCCAGCGCCACAGCGTTGCGGCGTTGGAGGTGATACGCACGTCATAGCCGGCGCGGCTCAAGGCCTGATTAAGCACGGTACGAATTGCCGCATCATCATCTGCGACGAGGATCGTTGCTGTCATCGAGAAGGTCCTGTGGGGTTCATGGTCGTTGCATCCTCAAGCGACGCATCCTTGGATGCGGGCATGAGGACACGGAAGGTCGTCTTGTAGTTCTGGCTGTCGCACTCGATAATGCCGCCGTGGTCACCAATGATCTTGGCGACAAGCGCCAAGCCAAGCCCGCTTCCATTCGTCTTGGTGGTGATAAACGGATCGAAGAGGTGCGGCAGCAAATCGGCCGGCACGCCGGGTCCATTGTCCTGAACGCAGAATTCGAGCGGCAGCGAGATCTTTTCGCGCGTACCGGCAACCGACAGGCGGATACCGGGGCGATAGGCCGTCGTCAGAACGATTTCGCCGTCCGGCCGGTCACCGATGGCTTCAGCAGCGTTCTTGACGAGGTTGAGGAATACCTGAACGAGCTGATCGCGGTTCGCATAAACCGATGGCAGCGAGGGGTCGTAGCTTTCAGTAATCTTGAGATGACGCGCGAAGCCTGCCTTGGCCACAGCCTTCACGTGGTCAAGCACCGAATGGATATTCACCGGGACGCGATCAACGGGACGCTCGTCGGAAAACACTTCCATGCGGTCGACCAGGGAGACGATGCGATCCGTCTCGTCGCAGATAAGACGCGTCAAGGCACGGTCGTCATCGACCGCCGACTGCTCCAGAAGCTGGGCCGCCCCGCGAATACCCGAGAGCGGATTCTTGATTTCATGCGCCAGCATCGACGCTAGGCCTGTAACCGAGCGGGCGGCTGCGCGGTGCGTCAACTGCCGATCGATCTTGTCGGCCATCGAGCGTTCCTGGAAGACGATCACAACCGATCCCGGCTCGCTGATGACAGGCGCCACGTAGATATCGACCAGCTTGTCCTGCCCAAGTCGCGGCGAACTCAGATCGACGCGATACTCGTTGATCGGAGCACGCCGTTCCCGCACCTGATCGATCAGGGCAAGGAGCGGGCTTCCGAAAGGAATAAACGTCGAGATCTTGTAGCGCGCCAGATGCGCGGCGCTGGCGCCGAAGAACGCCTCAGCCTCCCAGTTGGCAAAGGCGACGAGGCCTGCCTCGTTGACCATGACGACAGGGTTCTGGATGGCATTCAGCACAGCCATGGCAACCGCGCTGCCCGCGTGGTCGGCAGCTACCGGCGTATCGTTTGTCATGCGGCCTCCCGATTTTCGGTTTTCGATGTTGCGGCCATCAGCGCATCGCGGAACCGTTGCGAAACGTCGCGGGGATCTCGCGCTGTCATGATCGCTGCCTTCTCGGTTGCCGTTATGGCGGGTGCGAAGCGCTCGAGGTACCAGCCGAGATGCTTGCGCGCATGGCGCACGGCAACTGCCTCGCCATAAAACTCCAGCATCATCCTGTAATGCTCGACCGCGATGTCGGGAATCTCCCAGGACTGCGGCTCTTGCGCGCCGGCCAGCACGCCCGCGTGCCACGGTCGTCCCTGGCAGCCTCGCCCGATCATCACCGCATCTGCACCCGACCGGCGAAGAATCTCCTGGGCGTCCTCGCTTGTTTCCACGTCGCCATTGGCAACGAGCGGAATGCGGAGCACGTCACGAACCGCACGAATCGCGTCCCAGTCTGCATGCCCTTCGTAAAACTGCATGCGCGTACGACCGTGGATAGTCACCAACTGCACGCCAGCGTCCTCGGCGCGCTTTGCTATCTCTGGCGCGTTGATCGAATTTTCGTCCCAGCCAAGCCGCATCTTCAGCGTGACAGGAATATCGACCGCCTTGACCGTTGCCTCGATGAGACCCAGCGCGTGGTCCGGATCGCGCATCAGCGCAGAACCGGAATAGCCGCCGATGACCTTTTTGGCGGGGCAGCCCATGTTGATGTCGATGATATCGGCGCCATGATCCGCTGCGATCTTTGCGGCCTCCGCCATCCAATGCGCTTCGCGTCCCGCGAGCTGCACCATGTGCGGCTGAAAGCCCGCGGCCTCCAGTCGCGCCCAGGATTCCGAGGTATTGTTGACGAGTTCCCGGCTCGCCACCATCTCGGTCACCACAAGGCCGGCACCGTAGCGCCACGCGAGTTGCCGGAACGGCATGTCCGTCACACCGGACATCGGCGCCAGCACGACGCGATTGCGCACGGCAACATTTCCGATACGCAAAGGTGATGCGAGATCCATATCAGCCAATTGATTATCTTTCAGGCACGCCAGGTGGGTGCACTATTTTTAGACATGTTTGAAGGGCTTGCCAAGGGGGCAGTGTCCGAATTGATATTTTTCGGGCAAATGCTGGAATTCGGTGCGCCAAGCCGTTAGAGCACCAGTACAAATTCTGCTTTTTGGGGATTTATGCCGCAAATGCATCAAAAGCAACCGATATCGGCTGGGGTTGTCATCGTCGCTGCCGGACGCGGAGAACGCGCCGGGGCACCCGAAGAAGGGCCGAAGCAATATCGCCCCATCGGCGGCAAGCCAGTCATCGCCCATACGCTCGATGTATTCCAGACCTGGGACCGGGCGAAGCGCATCGTCGTGGTGATTCACCCTGACGACAAGGCGCTCGTTGCTGCTGCACTTTCGACGGTCCCCTCCGCGGCAAAGGTCACGATCGTTCACGGCGGAGCGACGCGACAGCAATCGGTTCTGGCGGGTCTGCGTGAACTCCAGGCTAGCAGCGACATCACACATGTCCTGATCCACGATGCCGTACGGCCATTCTTCGACCATGCGCTGCTCGATCGGGTCGCGGACGCTTTGTCGGGGGGCGCCACCGCTGTTCTGCCAGCCACGCCGGTTGCGGACACGCTGAAACGTGCCGGCCCATCCGGCGATGTCATCGAGACGGTGCCGCGGGCTCAGCTTTACGCGGCCCAAACGCCTCAGTCCTTCGCCTTCGAGACCATTCTGTCGGCGCATGAGAAGGCAGCTGCGGAGGAACGCACCGATTTCACCGACGATGCCTCCATTGCCGAATGGGCCGGTATCGAGGTCAAGATCGTCGACGGATCACCGGATAATGTGAAACTGACAGTAAGGCGGGACATCGAGATGGCCGACCAGAGACTTTCCAGGCAACAGCTTCCCGACGTGCGCACCGGCAACGGCTACGACGTCCACCAGCTGGAAGCCGGCGATGGCGTGACGCTGTGCGGCGTCTTCATTCCGCACGACCAGAGGCTGAAGGGACACTCCGACGCCGACGTTGCGCTGCATGCGCTGACCGACGCGCTGCTGGCCACCTGCGGCGCTGGCGATATCGGCGACCACTTCCCGCCATCGGATCCCCAATGGAAGGGTGCGCCATCGCGCATCTTCATCGAACACGCGGCCAAGATCGTTCGCGAACGCGGCGGTACGATCATGAACGCCGACGTATCACTCATCGCCGAAGCGCCGCGCGTCGGCCCGCATCGTGATGCAATGCGTGCCAATCTGTCGGAGTTTCTCGGCATTTCCATAGACCGCTGCTCGGTCAAGGCGACCACGAACGAAACCATCGGCTTCGTCGGCCGGCGCGAAGGCATTGCGGCGATTGCCACTGCCACTGTCGTCTATCAGGGCAAGGAACCATGAGCCTCTTTCCCTCTGACATCATGTCGCAAGCCGAGGCGATCGTTCGCGCGTTCACCTCAGCCGGCTTGATGATCTCGACGGCCGAGTCCTGCACCGGCGGGCTGATCGCTGGCGCACTGACCGAAATACCGGGCTCGTCGGCCGTGGTGGATCGCGGTTTCGTCACCTATACGAACACCGCCAAGATGGAGATGCTTGGCGTGCAGGAGACGACGCTTGCCCGCTACGGCGCGGTCTCCGAGGAAACTGCCCGGCAGATGGTGCACGGCGCCCTCTTCCGCTCCCGCGCCGATATCGCGGTCGCGGTGACGGGTGTGGCGGGACCAGGTGGTGGTTCGGCTGAAAAGCCGGTCGGGCTTGTTCACCTCGCCGCCAAGTCCCGCACATCAGGGCTTGCTCATCAAAGGATGCTCTACGGCGATATCGGCCGCGATCAAGTTCGGCTCGCGACCGTCAGGACAGCGCTCGAGATGATCCGCCAGCTCGCTCAGTTGTAGATCTTGCCGGCCCGCGTTTCGAAGGCTTCCGAGAACATGCGGAAAGCGCGATCGAACATCGAGCCCATCAGGGCACCGAGGATACGGCTCTTGAATTCGTAGTCGATGAAGAAATGGACGTTCGAGCCGCTCGCGGTATCCTCGAAGCGCCAGCGGTTGTCGAGGTACTTGAACGGTCCGTCGATGTATTTGACATCGATGACCCGCTCCGCCTTGTTCAGCAGCACTTGGGTCGTGAAGGTCTCACGGATCGCCTTGTAGCCGACGGTCATGTCGGCAATCAGCAAGATCTTGCCGTCGCGTTCCTTGCGGCTGCGCACCACAAGCCCTTCGCAGAGCGGCAGAAATTCCGGATAGCGCTCGACATCGGCGACGAGGTCGAACATCTGTTCAGCGGAGTGCGGGACGGGGCGATGCGTTTCGAACTGAGGCATGAGCGGCAGTTAAGCGGGCGCGCCGAGAAGATCAAGAAGATGGTTCACGTCTCGCCGGCTTTTCAGCTGAAAAACCGGCACTTCAGGGCCGTGCCTGTCGAGCCCGTCAATCACCAGCGGTGCAAACCGCTTTTCAAACGTCCAGATGTAAGTCAAAAACTCCCGGTCCGGCACGCGCTCCAGGCATCCTGATGCCATGTCCGGCCGCGTCTTGCCGAAATGAAAGAACGCGCGCTCGCAGACCCCCCACAGGCAGAGCCAACGGGGCATGCGCACCCAGATGACCAGTTGCGTGCGCGGGACACGGAGGTCGAAGGTGGATGGGCCAGTGCCGTCCATGAGCCAGCGTTCGGTGCCAACGACATCGGTGATCAGCCGGCGCTCTTCATCCTTGGAGCGCTTGATCCAACCGGGGAGCCAGAAGAACTCCTTGTCCATGGAGAAGTAAGGCAGATCGAGCCCGCGACTGAGCTTTCGCGACAAGGTGCTCTTGCCGCCGCCAGAACAACCGATGACCATGATGCGCTCGGATTGCCGCAGCAACCCGGCGGCTTTGCCGATGTCGTTGATGTAAGCCGGCATCCTCGTCGCTCCTGCAAACAAAAAGCCGCGGGAAGATCGCTGCGGCTTTGAGAAAATGCAAGCGTTCGTTGATTATTCCGCAGCCACCAGCATTTTTTTCTCGCGGGCCGCGCGCAGGCGGGCGAAGTCGTCGCCGGCGTGGTGCGAGGAGCGGGTCAGCGGGCTGGAGGCGACCATCAGGAAGCCCTTGGTGTAGGCGACCGTCTCGTAGGACTTGAATTCCTCGGGCGTGACGTAGCTCATGACCGCGTGGTGCTTGCGGGTCGGCTGGAGGTACTGGCCGATCGTCAGGAAGTCGACGTCGGCGACGCGCAGGTCGTCCATCAGCTGCAGCACTTCGTTGCGCTCCTCGCCGAGGCCGACCATGATGCCCGACTTGGTGAACATGGTCGGGTCCAGTTCCTTCACCCGCTGCAGCAGGCGAACGGAGTGGAAATAGCGGGCGCCGGGACGGACCGTCAGATAGTTGCCCGGAACGGTTTCCATGTTGTGGTTGAAGACGTCGGGCTTGGCGGCGACGACGCGCTCCAGCGCACCGGGCTTCTTCAGGAAGTCGGGCGTCAGGATTTCGATCGTGGTCGTCGGCGATGCGGCGCGGATCGCCCAGATCACCTTCTCGAAGTGCTCGGCGCCGCCGTCTTCCAGATCGTCGCGGTCGACGGAGGTGATGACCACGTGGCTGAGGCCCATCTCCTTGACGGCCTTCGCCACGCTCTCGGGCTCGGCCATGTCGAGCGCGTTCGGCTTGCCGGTCGCGACGTTGCAGAAGGAACAGGCGCGGGTACAGATCTCGCCCATGATCATGAAGGTGGCGTGCTTCTTGTCCCAGCACTCGCCGATATTCGGGCAGCCGGCCTCCTCGCAGACGGTGACGAGCTTGTGCTCCTTCACGATCGAGCGGGTTTCGGCGTAGCCCTTGGAGGTCGGCGCCTTGACGCGGATCCAGTCCGGCTTGCGCATGACTTCCGTATCCGGGCGATGCGCCTTTTCCGGGTGCCGCACGCGCTTTTCAGCGTTTGGATTGATCCTGTCGAGAATAGTTACCATCAATAACCTGCCTTCAAACCGCCGAAACGGCCTTCTTCGTCAGCGTCTGACGAGTTTTGCCAGAAATAGCAAGATACAAGAGCCGATGAAACCCGTCACAAGGTAACCCTGCCAACCGCTGGCGACATAGATCCCTGCGCGGGCAAAGATCGCACTGGCGATGACAGCACCGACGATGCCGATGAAAATGTTCATCAAAACGCCGAAGCGTATGCCCATCAGAATGCCGGCGAGCCAGCCCGCCAGGCCTCCGACGATAATGGCCGTAATCCAGCCCACACCTTCCATGCAGTCTTATCCCCTCAAGCTATCGCCCTTGCGATCAACACCACGATGATGGCGCCGACCGTGGCATGAATGATCTGCACCACAAGCGCATTCTCGATACCGAGCGAAATCCCCAGCGCGTTGAAGAGAAAGCCTCCGACGAACGCGCCGATGATGCCGCTGAGCAGGCACCGTATCAATCCGCCTCCGCCAACGATCAGGCTGGCGAGGAATCCCGCGACCAGACCGATCAGGAGGAAGATGACGAGTGCCTGCGTACCCATAGACATGATGATTTCCTTTCGCTTTTTCCAGTCCGGGACCGGATGGAATCCAATCCCTCATAGAGAGCAGCGAAGAAAATTATCAAGCGTTCAGGACACGACCATAAGCATCCAAAACCGCTTCCTTCATGGTTTCGGAAACCGTCGGATGCGGGAAGATGGTGTGCATCAGTTCTTCTTCGGTCGTTTCCAGGTTCATGGCGACCACGAAGCCCTGGATGAGTTCGGTGACTTCGGCACCGACCATGTGGGCGCCGAGCAGTTCGCCGGTCTTCTTGTCGAAGATCACCTTGCAGAGACCCTGATCCTCGCCAAGCGCGATCGCCTTGCCGTTGGCGGCAAAGGAGAAGCGACCGACGCGGATGTCGCGGCCGGCTTCCTTGGCCTTGGCTTCCGTCAGACCAACGGAGGCGACCTGCGGGTGGCAGTAGGTGCAGCCGGGGACCTTGCCCTTGTCGGTGGCGTGAACGTTCGGCAGGCCGGCGATCTTTTCGACGCAGACGACGCCTTCGTGCTCGGCCTTGTGGGCGAGCATCGGCGGGCCGGCGACATCGCCGATGGCGTAGATGCCGGCGATGTTGGTCTTGCCGTAACCGTCGATGACGACGCAGCCGCGGTCGGTCTTGACGCCAACGGCTTCGAGGCCGAGATTTTCGATATTACCCTGAACGCCCACGGCCGAGATCATGCGGTCGGCGGTGATCTGCTGGACCTTGCCGTCAGCCGTCTCGACGTGCGCGGTCAGGCTATCAGCGGCCTTTTCGACCTTGGTGATCTTGGCGCTGGTGAGGATATTCATGCCGCGCTTCTCAAGCTGCTTGCGCGCGATCGCGGTGACTTCGACGTCCTCGACCGGCATGATGGTCGGCATGACTTCGACGACGGTGACGTCGACGCCCATCGAGCGGTAGAAGCTCGCGAATTCGATGCCGATGGCGCCAGAGCCCATGACGATCAGCGACTTCGGCAGGGCTGCCGGCTTCATCGCTTCGAAATAGGTCCAGATCAGCTTGCCATCCGGCTCGATGCCCGGCAGCGCGCGCGGACGAGCACCGGTTGCGACGATGATGTGCTTGGCGGTGTAGGTGCCCTCGCCCTTGACGTTCTTCGGAACCGGGTTCTGCGGCTCGACGACGGGCTTGGAGGACTTGCCGACGACGATTTCGCCCGGCTTGGTGATCTTGGCCTCGCCCCAGATCACATCGACCTTGTTCTTCTTCATCAGGAAGCCGACGCCGCCGTTGAGGCGCGCGGAGACACCGCGCGAGCGGGCGACAACGGCTTTCACGTCGGCGCTCATCTTGCCCTCAAGCACGAGGCCGTAGTCTTTGGCGTGGTTGGCGTGGTCGAGCACCTCGGCCGAGCGGAGCAGAGCCTTGGTCGGGATGCAGCCCCAGTTCAGGCAGATGCCGCCCAGGTGCTCGCGCTCGACGATCGCGGTCTTGAGACCGAGTTGGCTGGCGCGCACAGCGGCCACATAGCCGCCGGGACCGGAGCCGATGATGATGACGTCGTAATTCTCAGCCATGTTTTCCTGCCTTTGTTATCGGGCGTCGCGGGTGAGAAGCACCCACTCGTGTTTCCTGCTGCTTTCGAAAAGAGGCATCGCATCTTGGCGCGCCGCTTCCGAAAATCCATTCTTCTTGTAAAGCGACAGAGCCGCTTCGTTGTCACTTGCGGTGATCAGACTGACCGGCAGCATCCCTGCCCTGTCGATCTGACCTTTAAGTATTTCCTTGCCGATCCCGATGCCGCGCAGATGGCTGTAGACGCCGAGCGTTGCAATGAACCAGCTGCCAACAACCGTCTTCTGCAGATCGATCACCGGCTGCAAAGCCACGCGGTCGACCTCCATATTCTTTACGTCATCGCCCAGCGCATAACCGATCGCCGCGCCCGCCGTCTCTCCGTAGGCTTCGGCCAGCACCGCATGGCGCCATGTGCCGTAACCTTCGTCCTGACGCATCTTCAGCCGGCCAAGCTCCATCGGCGTGTCGCTTCCGGTGCCGCCTAGCTCACCCAGCCAGAGCCAGGAGGCGAAGCCATGCGAGGCAATGTCCGAGAGGATCGCGAGTTCGGCCGCGTCATCCCGTGTGGCGGGACGCAGCGTCACGAAGGACGCCACGGTCAAAGCCCCAACATCATCCGCACGGTCGATTCCATACCGCGCCCGAGAGCGCGGGTATTCTCGGCGTCGAGATGGATACCGTCGAGCGGCGTCGTCTTGGCGACCGAGTTGCCGTCGAAGAAACCGCACCCGAGCTCGTCTGCGAGATCCCGGTAGAGTGTCGCCAGCATCGCCGATTCCTCGATGCCACCGACGAAAGAGGCCGCGAACGGCACATTGGCCGTTTCGCAGATCTTCGGCGGAGCCACGATCAGAATATCCGGAGCATCGAACTCGAAGGGCCAGGCATGATTGCGGATCAGCCTCACCAGCCGGGCGATGCCCTGGCAGGCGGCAAACGCCGACCCTGCCACGACGGGCTTCATATCGTTGGTGCCAAGCAACAGAATGACGAGGTCGAGCGGTGCATGCGTCTGCAGAATGGTCGGCAGGACACGGGCACCGTTGCGATCGCAATCGGCGAGATGATCGTCGAAAGCGGTCGTGCGACCGTTCAGACCTTCCGGAATGACCCTGACCTCGTTGCCGAGCGCCGCCTGAAGCGCGCTCGGCCAACGATCCTTGTAGTCATGACGCCCGATCGACGCGGCGTCATAACCCCAGGTCAGAGAGTCACCATAGCAAAGAACGGTCTTCGTCATTTCCGTCTCCGCCGTTGTCTCAGACGAGCATGCCCATCGGATTTTCGATGTAGCCCTTGAACGCCTGCAGCAGCTCCGCTCCAAGCGCACCATCGACGCAGCGATGGTCGGTCGACAGCGTGACGCTCATCACGGTGGCGATGACCATTTCACCCTTGCGGACGATCACGCGCTGCTCGCCCGCGCCGACCGCGAGGATCGTTGCATGCGGCGGGTTGATGACGGCTGCGAACTGCTTCACGCCCATCATGCCCATGTTGGAAACCGACGTCGTACCGCCCTGATATTCCTCAGGCTTCAACTTGCGATCCTTGGCACGCTTGCCGAGGTCGCGCATCTCGTTGGAGATGACCGACAGGGTCTTTTCCTCTGCCTTGCGGATGATCGGGGTGATCAGGCCGCCCGGGATCGAGACAGCAACGCCGACATCGGCGTGCTTGTGCTTGACCATATTGGCTTCGGTCCAGGAGACGTTAGCGTCCGGAACGTCACGCAGCGCAAGCGCCATGGCCTTGATGACCATGTCGTTGACGGAGAGCTTGTAGGCAGCGCCGCCGTCCTTGCGGGGAGCGGCATCGTTGAGCTGGGCGCGCAGCGCCAACAGCGCATCGAGCTCGCAATCCACGGTGACGTAGAAATGCGGCACGGTCTGCTTGGATTCGACCAGGCGCTTGGCAATGACCTTGCGCATGCCGTCATGCGGCACGAGTTCGTAGGAACCCGGCTCGAACAGCTTGAGAACGGTCTCGTCGGAAGCGCCCTTCGGTGCGGCGGCAGGAGCCGATGCGGCAGCCTGCGGAGCAGCGGCAGGCGCAGCCTTTGCACCACCACCAGCGACAGCAGCTTCGACGTCGCTCTTGACGACGCGGCCATGCGGGCCGGAGCCAGCGACAGCCGAGAGATCAATACCGGCTTCTTTCGCCAGACGACGCGCGAGCGGCGAGGAGAAGGTGCGGTTTCCGCCCGTGGAAGCAGCGGCAGGCGCCGCTGCTGGTGCAGGAGCAGCCGCGGGGGCTGCGGCCGGAGCTGGAGCGGCTTCGGTCTTTGCCTCGGCCTTCGGCGCTTCAGCAGCCTTCGGTGCCGGAGCAGCAGAGCCAGCGCCGCTTGCCGCGGCGGCGACATCTTCGCCATCGGCAGCCAGAACGGCGATCAAGGCATTGACCTTGACGCCTTCGGTGCCGGCGGGAACGACGAGCTTGGCGACGACACCTTCGTCGACCGCTTCGACTTCCATCGTCGCCTTGTCGGTTTCGATCTCGGCGATGACATCGCCAGACTTAACCGTATCGCCTTCCTTGACCAGCCACTTGGCGAGGTTGCCCTCTTCCATGGTCGGAGACAGGGCAGGCATCGTGATGTTGATAGGCATCGAAATACCCTTCCCTTGTTACTTGTAGCAGACGGCTTTCACGGCCTGGACGACTTCGTCGACGCTTGGCAGCGCGAGCTTTTCGAGGTTGGCGGCGTAAGGCATCGGAACGTCCTTGCCGGCGATCGTCAGAACCGGCGCATCGAGATAATCGAAGGCCTGCTGCATGACGCGGGTGGCGATTTCGGTACCGACCGAGTTCTGCGGGTAGCCTTCCTCGACGGTGACGAGACGGCCGGTCTTCTTGACCGATTCGATCACGGTTGGCAGGTCCATCGGACGCAGCGTGCGCAGGTCGATCAGTTCGACGTCGATGCCGATCTTTTCGAGTTCGGCGACAGCCTTGGTGGCATAGGTCATGCCGATACCGAAGGAGACGATCGTGACGTCCTTGCCCGGACGGTGGATGCGGGCCTTGCCGATCGGGAGAACGAAGTTGTCCATCTTCGGCACGTCGAAGTGCTGACCGTAGAGGATTTCGTTTTCAAGGAAGACGACCGGGTTCGGATCGCGGATCGCGGCCTTGAGCAGGCCCTTGGCGTCGGATGCCGTGTAGGGCATGACGACCTTGAGGCCCGGGATCTGGCTGTACCAGGCCGAGTAGTCCTGGCTGTGCTGGGCGCCGACGCGGGCAGCGGCACCGTTCGGGCCACGGAACACGATCGGTGCACCCATCTGGCCGCCGGACATGTAGAGCGTCTTGGCAGCGGAGTTGATGATCTGGTCGATCGCCTGCATGGCGAAGTTGAAGGTCATGAACTCGACGATCGGCTTCAGGCCGGACATCGCAGCACCGACGCCGACGCCGGCAAAGCCGTGCTCGGTGATCGGGGTGTCGATGACGCGGCGGGCGCCGAATTCCTGCAGCAGACCCTGGGTGACCTTGTAGGCGCCCTGGTATTCGGCCACTTCCTCGCCCATGACGAAAACGTTGTCGTCGGCGCGCATCTCCTCGGCCATGGCGTCGCGAAGCGCTTCGCGCACGGTCATGGAGACCATTTCGGTGCCGGCGGGGATTTCAGGATCGTTCGGAACCTGAGCCTTCGGCTCGGCGGGAACGGGAGCTGCGGCAGCGGCGGGCGCTTCAGCAGCCTTATGTGCCTCGGCGGCGGCCGGTGCGGCAGCGGCAGGTGCAGCCGAGATGTCGGATGCGGATTCGCCGTCCTGCAGGAGAACAGCGATCTTGGCGTTCACCTTGACGCCTTCGGTGCCGGCGGCAACGAGCAGCTTGCCGATGACGCCTTCGTCGACGGCTTCGACTTCCATCGTCGCCTTGTCGGTTTCGATTTCGGCAATGATGTCGCCGGAGGTGACCTTGTCACCTTCCTGCTTCAGCCACTTGGACAGCGTGCCTTCTTCCATCGTCGGAGAGAGGGCGGGCATGAGAATATCGATTGGCATGGGTCTACCCTCCCCGATTACAGCAGAATGTCGGTGTAGAGCTCGGATGCATCCGGCTCCGGTGCGGCCTGGGCGAAGTCGGCGCTATCGGCAACGATGTCGCGAACGTCCTTGTCGACCGCCTTGAGATCGTCCTCTGAGGCCCAGCCCTTTTCAATGAGGCGTACCTTGACCTGCTCGATCGGATCCTGCTCGGAGCGCATCTTCTGCACTTCTTCCTTGGAGCGATACTTCGCCGGGTCGGACATGGAGTGACCGCGATAGCGATAGGTCAGCATTTCCAAGATGATCGGACCCTTGCCGGAGCGGCAATGCTCGAGCGCCTCGTCGGCCGCAGCCTTGACGGCGCGAACATCCATGCCGTCGACCTGGACGCCCGGGATGCCGAAGCCGGAACCACGCAGCGAGTAGTTCGACTGCGCCGTGGCGCGGGCCGTGGACGTGCCCATGGCGTAGCGGTTGTTTTCGATGATGTAGATGATCGGGAGCTTCCAGAGAGCAGCCATGTTGAAGCTCTCGTAGACCTGACCCTGGTTGGCAGCGCCGTCGCCGAAATAGGCGATCGAGACGCTGTCATTGCCGCGATAGCGGTTGGCGAAGGCGAGACCGGTGCCGAGCGACACCTGGGCGCCGACGATGCCGTGACCGCCGTAGAAATGCTTCTCCTTGGAGAACATGTGCATCGAGCCGCCCTTGCCACGGGAGTAGCCGTCAATGCGGCCGGTCAGCTCGGCCATGACGCCGCGTGCGGTCATGCCGGTTGCCAGCATGTGACCGTGGTCGCGGTAAGCGGTGATGACCTGGTCACCTTCCTTCTGCGCCATCTGCATGCCGACGACGACAGCTTCCTGGCCGATATAAAGGTGACAGAAGCCGCCGATGAAGCCCATGCCGTAAAGCTGGCCGGCCTTCTCTTCGAAGCGGCGGATAAGCAGCATCTCGCGATAGGCCTTCAGCTCCTCGTCGCGATCGAAATCGGCGACGGGGCCGCCATTCGATGCCTTAGCTGCTGGTTTCGCGCTGGTCTTGCGGCTGGAAACGGTCGCGTTTTTTCGCGGCGCCATTCAACCCTCCCTATGGGTTTATCGGTTCTTAGGTGGCGCGTACCATAGGGAAGAAATTTCGCCACAGCAATGCCATAAATGCATGGCTCGTATTCGGCGTTAAACTACTGATAAATATATGCTTATTTCGATTAACTTGTTTTCGGTTAATTCGAATAATGATTGAATATGACGATCTCGTCGGCACGAGAAAAATTGAGCTGAAGACGCGCTTTTTCGTCCAGCATATCCTTGTCCATCGAGCCATCACTCAGCAGCGCAACCTGCCTCTCGAGATGCTCGCGCTTGTCTTTCAGGGTTGCCAGCTCCCTCTCCCGGGCGATGCGCGTGCGCTCAAACACCTCCGTTGCGCGCAGGCCGTAATCGCCATGGATGCAATGATAGCCGAAATAGGAGAGAAACGCGACAGTCATCGCCGGAATGACGAAACGGCCGATCTTTTTCTTCTTATGGTGCTTGGTCCACATACACGCATCTCGAAACGCATTACCCTTGCGAACGAGACTACCGGCCAGAGATTAACCGTCCGTTGACTATGAACGCGGCGCAACAAAAAACCCGCGCCGGTTAGGGCGCGGGCTCCAAATCCTTGAAATCAGACGACTTAGCCGCGAAGGATCGAACGGCCGGCGTACTGTGCCTGCGGGCCAAGGCCTTCTTCGATGCGGATCAGCTGGTTGTACTTGGCAAGACGATCCGAACGCGACAGCGAGCCGGTCTTGATCTGACCGCAGTTCGTGGCAACGGCGAGATCGGCGATCGTCGAATCTTCGGTTTCGCCCGAACGGTGCGACATGACGGCGGTGTAGGCAGCCTTGTGCGCGGTGTTGACGGCGTCGAGCGTTTCGGTCAGCGAACCGATCTGGTTGACCTTGACGAGGATCGAGTTGGCGACGCCCATCTTGATGCCGTCGCGCAGGCGAGCCGAGTTGGTGACGAAGAGATCGTCGCCGACCAGCTGAACCTTCTTGCCGGCCAGATCCGTCAGAGCCTTCCAGCCATCCCAATCGTCTTCAGCCATGCCGTCTTCGATCGAGATGATCGGATACTGGGCAGCGAGCTGCGCCAGGTATTCAGCCATGGCGCCCGGTTCCAGCGTGCGGCCTTCACCTTCGAGAACGTACTTGCCATCCTTGAAGAATTCGGTCGAGGCGCAGTCGAGGCCGAGGTGGATGTCTTCACCAGGCTTGTAGCCGGCTTTCTCGATCGACTTCATGATGAAGTCGAGGGCTTCAGGAGCGCTCTTCAGGCCCGGCGCGAAACCGCCTTCGTCACCGACGTTGGTGTTGTGGCCCTGAGCCGCGAGTTCCTTACGCAGGGTGTGGAAGACTTCCGAGCCCATGCGAACGGCTTCGCGGATCGAATCGGCGCCAACCGGCAGGATCATGAATTCCTGGAAGTCGATCGGGTTGTCGGCATGTGCGCCACCGTTGATGATGTTCATCATCGGAACCGGCAGCAGGTGCGCGGAAGCGCCACCAACGTAGCGATAGAGCGGCAGACCGGCAGCTTCGGCAGCAGCCTTGGCAACGGCGAGCGAAACGCCGAGGATGGCGTTGGCGCCGAGGCGCGACTTGTTCGGCGTGCCATCCAGTTCGATCATGATGTTGTCGATCTGGATCTGGTTTTCGGCGTCGATGCCGCCGATGGCGTCGAAGATTTCCGTGTTGGCGGCTTCGACCGCCTTTTCAACACCCTTGCCGAGGTAACGCTTGCCCCCATCGCGGAGTTCGACGGCTTCGTGCGCGCCGGTCGACGCGCCCGACGGAACAGCCGCGCGGCCCATGCTGCCATCTTCAAGATACACGTCGACTTCGACCGTGGGGTTGCCACGGCTGTCGAGAATCTCGCGGGCGATAATGTCGGTAATTGCGGTCATCGGCTTTTCCTGCTTGAGGGTGGATAAATCGTTTGAAATCCGTCTTAATCGAAGATGCGCAAATTACAATGGCGCTTTGCGCATGCTTCGCAGCGATGTTCGTGCGTGGCCTATTACACGAACATGTCAGTCTTTTGAACGTCAGCCTTTCGCGATCGCGTCGAAGGCCAGAAGCTTTTCGAGAAGCCTCGGCATATCCTTGAGATAGACCATGTTCGGACCGTCCGACGGCGCGTTGTCGGGATCTTCGTGCGTCTCGACGAACACACCGGCGACACCGACCGCAACCGCCGCGCGCGCCAGCGTCTCGACAAACTCGCGCTGGCCGCCACTCGAACCGCCCTGCCCGCCGGGTTGCTGGACCGAATGCGTGGCATCAAAAACCACAGGGGCGCCCATCGCCGCCATGATCGGCAGCGAGCGCATATCGGAGACCAGCGTGTTGTAACCGAAAGAGGCACCGCGTTCGCACAGCAGGATGTTCGGATTGCCGCTCGAATTCAACTTGTTGAGGACGTTCTTCATGTCCCAGGGTGCGAGGAACTGCCCCTTCTTCACATTGATCGTGCGACCCGTCTTGGCGGCAGCGACCAGAAGATCGGTCTGGCGGCTGAGGAAAGCCGGAATCTGCAAGATATCGACGACGGTGGCGACTTCGGTGCACTGTTCTTCGGTGTGAATGTCGGTCAGAACAGGGAAGCCATATTCCTTCTTGAGATCGGCAAAGACCTCAAGTGCCGTTTCCAGGCCGATGCCGCGCTGGGCGGAGAGCGACGTCCGGTTCGCCTTGTCGAAAGACGACTTGTAGACGAGACCGATGCCGAGCTTGTCGCAGAGTTCCTTCAGCACGCCGGCAATCATGAACGCATGATCACGGCTCTCCATCTGGCAGGGGCCGGCGATCAGCGAGAGCTTGCCGGCGTTCGAAAACACCACCTGGCTGGTACCCTGGCCGACGGTTACTTCGGAATTTGTCTGGCTCATCGTTTCTCCTCGAAGGCGAAGAGCGCGCCCTGCCCGGACGCAGCCTTCACCAGAATTCGATTGTTCTTACGCGTGTAGGTGATCCCGTTAGCAGCCAAATGCGCTTCTGTCACGGCGAGATCAGCAACCTTGTAGACAATGCCGACGCCACGCAGACCGCGATCCGCGCTGGGCGCGACGAGATCGAAATAGGCATTCAACCCATCCGCCGACAAAATGCTGATGCGGACGTTCGGGGTGGCAAGGCTGATACCAAACGCCTCCTCCCGCACCGACGCCACGCCGGAGGCAAACCGCAGGAATGTGGCAAACGCCTTGGGATCCGGTGCCGCCAGCACGATCTCGGCGATACCGGTTACGCCATTGACATGTGTCTCAAGCGCCTTGCGGTCCATGGGCAGAGGATTGATCCGCTGGCAGGTGAACAGAAAGAAATCAGGGGCGCGAAGATCGGCAGCAAAGGCAAGCCGAAAGGCTGCGGTCGTCTCGGAACCATCCGGCATCTTCATCGGTCGAGCAAATTGCAGCATTTCGCCGCCGCTTATCCTGTCAGCGTTGAAGCGGGCGTGATCGCGATCGGCATCGGCCGTGCCGAAGACGACCGCTGATAGACCGTCATCGCCGCAGCGGAAGCGAAAAGCACGATCGCGGGCAGTGAAGACATTGCCCTTCTTGACCGAGGCGTCATAGGCATCGGCGCTCGCGATACCGAGCGGCTCGAGGTATGTTTTGTCGGCGAAGAAGATGCAGGCGTTTTCGGTTCCGAACGGATGACGCGCATCCGCCGCGACGGTGAACCCAAGCTTGCCGAGACGCTCCCTGGCAAGGTCGATATTGGCGACGGGCAGCACCACGTGGTCCAGCGGATGAGCTTCACTCATGGCAGATCCTCTCCCGAAATCGCGAATGATGTGCGCTGCTAAGCGAGACAATGCAAGAGGCTACCGCCGCATAGATCGAATGAAGTGTAAAAACCGGACAATTCAGAGCCAAGTTTTACGAAAATTTAGCCACTTGCGGAACACATATGGAACATATAGTGTCTGTTCTGGCTTTGTTTCACAACCCTGGGGTCCGACTTCAATGCTCACGCGCAAGCAACAGGAACTTCTCCTCTTCATTCACGAGCGAATGAAGGAGTCGGGCGTGCCCCCGTCTTTTGATGAAATGAAGGATGCGCTCGACCTTGCGTCCAAGTCCGGCATTCACCGGCTGATCACCGCGCTAGAGGAACGCGGCTTCATTCGCCGGCTGCCAAACAGGGCACGCGCGCTCGAGGTGATCAAGCTTCCGGAGGCCTATAATCCGAGCCTTCAGCAACGACGTGGCTTCTCGCCGAGCGTCATCGAAGGGAGCCTTGGCAAGCCTCAGCTGGTCACGCCTCCGGCACCGGCCAAGCCGGCACCGAGTGCCGACAACGGCAACTCCGTTTCCGTGCCGGTCATGGGCCGGATCGCGGCGGGTGTGCCCATTTCGGCAATCCAGAATAACACGCATGACATCGTTGTCCCCGCCGACATGCTCGGCTCAGGCGAACACTATGCGCTGGAGGTCAAGGGCGACTCGATGATCGAAGCCGGTATTTTCGACGGCGATACGGTGATCATCCGCAATGGCAATACGGCCAATCCGGGCGATATCGTCGTGGCGCTGGTCGACGACGAAGAAGCGACGCTGAAACGGTTCCGCCGCAAGGGCGCATCCATTGCGCTCGAAGCGGCCAACCCCGCCTACGAGACACGCATCTTCGGACCCGATCGCGTAAAGGTTCAGGGCAAGCTGGTAGGGCTTATTCGCCGATATCACTGACGGCGACGTCAAACGTACCGCTGCGCCAATCGTAGGCGCGATGTATGCGCCATGGGCGTGATAGGCCATCGTACGTCGTTGTCAGGACTGGTGTGCCCTGCTGATCCATACAGATTTCGACCGCGCCGCTTCGACGCAAAGTTTGGCCGGTAATAAGCATTGCGCCGGACCGACATTCGCGCAGACGAATGCGGGCCGGGGTAATGACGATATCGGCGGCGTCGCAAGCCGGCCCGAGATAGGCCAAATCCTCGATGACGTTGACGATATAGCCGTTATCGAGAGTGGCAATACACCAGGCGCCTTTAACGCAGACGAAACTGTTTGCCGTGCCATTCGCCGCAGCGTTGCGCATTGTTCGAAGCACCGCTCGTCGTTCGTCAAACGACAGAGCATATGATCGATCGTTGCGCTCCTTCGTCTTCTTGGGAAGTGTGGCCTTGATGAACGCCGGAGGCTGATGCTCTTCGGCGGCGAGGGCTCGCTGCCACTGGCCGAAGATGAAATCGGGCGGTCGCTCCCGGTTGGAAGCCATGCGGGTTCCGCGCAGAATTGCCACCAGGGATCCGTCTTCCGCAACAACGACGTCAGGTGCGGGCAACGAAGGCAGCAGCGCCACCGTGAATGTCGCGATACCGACGATGGCGGCGCCCAGATAGCGCAAACGCGTTCGCAGCAAAGTAAGGACCAGAAATCCGAGAACCGCTACCGGGAAATACCAGGACGGCAGGCGCCCGATATCGACATTGCCACCCCAGGACGACACGAGCTTGGCGATCCCGATGACGACATCGAGCCCGAGGCCGGCGATCTTCCACGGCAGCACATCGAGACCGAAGGGCGTCAGCAACATCGCAAGCATGCCCATGGGCATGACAACGAAGGATATGACTGGCATCGCCATGAGATTTGCCGGCAAGCCGTACGAGCTCAGCCGATGGAAATGCTCAATCGAAAACAACGCCGTCGAGAAGCCGCCGATCATGGAAGTGAGCACGATGCCGCCGAAGAAGCGTGCGACGGCGACCACCGGCATGACCCATGGAAGCTTGAGAAAGGCGTTGTCGGTCGGCCTTCGCCCGGTCCAGATGGAATAGCCGGCGACCAGCGCCAGTGTCGCCGCAAAGGACATCTGGAAACTGGGACCCAGGACCTCCGACGGCGACAGCATCACGATCACCAGCGCCGACAAGGCGACGTTGCGAAGGCTAATCGACGGTCGATCGAACAGCACTGCAACCAGCATGATCATCATCATGATATATGCCCGCTCAGCCGACACGGCAAAGCCCGAAATCATGTAGTAGGCGGTCAACGCCAAAAGAGCGCCGGCGGCGGCGATCTTCTTCGTCGGGTAGGCTTGGGCCACCGATGGCAGGAGACTGAGCGCCATTCGAAAACCGACAAAGAAGATACCGGCGGAGAGAGCCATGTTGAGCCCCGAAATCGCAACAATGTGGGCGAGGCCGGATTGTCTTAGAGCTGCCGTCGTCTCGCGGGAGATCGCACGTCTCTCGTCGGTGACAAGCGATGCTGCAAAGGCACCGGTGTCACCGGGAAGAATGGATCGAATGCGGTCTCCAATCGTGCTTCTGAGGCCGTATAGATATTCGATCCCCTCCGCCAGAAATTGCCGCTTATCGCCGGTCTCGGGTGCCACGGTCGCTGTTGGCGCGCCATAGAAGAAACCGTTCGCGCCGACGCCGTCGAAATAGGCTCCGAACGAAAAGTCATCCAGGCCCGGCAGGGCTGGGCCGGACGGCGGGGTCAGGCGAGCACGTCCGGTCACCCACTGCCCGATTTCAAACGGCGTGGAGGCGCCGCGCGCCACGAGCGAAACACGTTCTGGAGGTCGGCCAAGTGTCGGTTCGCGGGTACCAGTAACAGCAACGATATAGCGCCACCGACCTTCTCCGTCCCCTTCCCTGCGCTCGACGCGGCCGGTGACCGTGGTCGTCACTGGCGTATCGAGCATTACTGTCCCTGCCTGCCATGTCTCGACCTGGCTCGACAGCATGCCGCACACGACAAGCAGGACCGCAAGCGCCGCCTTGCGCGCGATCGGCCGCGCAGGCCCTAATGCCAAGGCAATCACCGCGAAGACTGCCAGCCAGGCACAAAGCCGCAAGAGTGGAGGATCGGCGTCGAACTGAAACCAGGCAATCGCGCCGCTGCCGAAAAGAACCGGCGACATCAGGAAGTACCAGCCATGTTCGGCTTCCTGCGACATCGCAACGCGAACATGCGGCCAGTATCCGGAGGCTCGACCTGCAACCCGCGACCGCCAGGGTCTCAGGGATTGGGTAAGCTGGAGCTGCGTCGATTTGGCACGAAGGTCGACAGCCCCCTTGATCGGCAGGCGCGCAGATGTATCTGCGCTCTGAGCAGTCGGCATTGCCTCGATCGTTTTCAACTCCGACATGCAATTGCGCCTCGAAATAAGCCGCCATTGCAACCAGAATGCAAGCTCTTGAGCGCGAGCGCAACAATAATCGATTTAAAAGAAGAGGCTGATCAATGATCGGAAAAGACAAGGATTATCATTGGCTTCTGCTATGCGTGACGGGCATCGCTGTAGTGCTTAAAAGTTGATACTGCGATGCACAAAATGGCATCAAGAGAACTTGGCATTAACCCCGCGATCATATAGCTATCGCAGACGACGCTTAACCCTATGGCGCTTTTATGGCGCCACCCGCCAGTTTGGAGGATCAGAATGACGGATCAAAGCGCAACACTGAAAATCGGTGACAAGTCGGTCAACCTTGCCGTTAAAAGCGGCACGATCGGCCCTGACGTCATCGATATCGGCGCCCTCTACAAAAACACCGCTTCCTTCACGTACGATCCTGGTTTTACCTCGACCGCATCCTGTGAATCGAAAATCACCTACATCGATGGCGACGAGGGCGTATTGCTCCATCGCGGCTATCCGATCGAGCAATTGGCCGAGCACGGTGACTTCCTCGAAGTCTGCTACCTGCTGCTCTACGGCGAACTGCCGACCGCCGCGCAGAAGAAGGACTTCGACTATCGCGTCACGCATCACACGATGGTGCACGAGCAGATGTCGCGCTTCTTCACCGGCTTCCGCCGTGACGCGCATCCGATGGCTGTCATGTGCGGCTGTGTCGGCGCCCTGTCGGCCTTCTACCACGACTCGACCGACATCACCGATCCGCACCAGCGCATGGTTGCCTCGCTGCGCATGATCGCCAAGATGCCGACCATCGCGGCCATGGCCTACAAGTACCACATCGGCCAGCCCTTCGTTTATCCGAAGAACGATCTCGACTATGCGTCGAACTTCCTGCGCATGTGCTTCGCCGTTCCCTGCGAGGAATATGTGGTCAATCCGGTGCTTGCCCGCGCCATGGACCGCATCTTCATCCTGCACGCGGACCACGAGCAGAACGCTTCGACCTCGACCGTTCGTCTCGCCGGCTCTTCGGGTGCAAACCCGTTCGCCTGCATCGCGGCCGGCATCGCCTGCCTCTGGGGTCCCGCTCACGGCGGCGCCAACGAAGCAGCCCTCAACATGCTGCAGGAAATCGGCTCGGTTGACCGTATTCCCGAGTACATTGCCCGCGCCAAGGACAAGAACGATCCGTTCCGCCTGATGGGCTTCGGCCACCGCGTCTACAAGAACTACGATCCGCGCGCCAAGATCATGCAGAAGACGACGCATGAAGTGCTCGGCGAACTCGGCATCAAGGACGATCCGTTGCTCGACGTGGCAATGGAACTGGAGCGCATTGCACTGACCGATGAATACTTCATCGAGAAGAAGCTCTACCCGAACATCGACTTCTACTCGGGCATCACGCTGAAGGCGCTGGGCTTCCCTACGACCATGTTCACCGTTCTCTTCGCTCTCGCCCGCACCGTCGGCTGGATCGCACAGTGGAACGAAATGATCGAGGATCCGCAGCAGCGCATCGGTCGTCCGCGTCAGCTCTACATCGGCGAGCCGAAGCGCGACTACATGCCGGTTTCCAAGCGCTAATCGGCCCACCCGGACACAAAAAAGCCCGGTCAGAAATGACCGGGCTTTTTCTTTTGAATGACGTCGAGGACGATCTCCGCCGCGTGCTCGCCGGGCGGCTTTTGCGTCTGCATTCTTTGCCAGACGAGATCGTATCCCTCCATCATCGCGCGCCGCGGAAGGGTGTCCACCGACAGCTTCTCCATCCAGCGCGCAATGCTTGCGCCGCGAACCACATTATTTAGGTATTCAGGTACGACGGCATAGTCAGCAATCAGGTTCGGGATGGCGCCCGTCCAAGTCTTGATACGCCCCGTCATCAGGCTGATGATCCAGTCCGTCTTGTAGACAGACACCGTGGGGACACCGGAAAGCCCAAGCTCCAGGATCACAGTGCCTGACGCGGCCATGGCGGCGTCAGCCTCCGCGAAGGCCTTCCATTTGGCGGGCGCTCCCACCAGGATTTCCGGCTGGATCTTCCAGTCCTTGACGATCTCGCGCACCATCGCTTCACGGCGCGGCACGGTAGGCAATATGAAGCGCGTCTCGCCGTTGCGCTCGACAAATTCGGCGATGGCGTCGCCGAAGTACGGCAGGAGCTTGGTGATCTCCGATCCGCGCGAGCCCGGTAGCAGCATGATCGTCCTGACATCGGCGGGTGCCTTCACAGGCGATTGCGCGCGAAGCCGGCGTGTTTCAAGCAGATCCGCATCGACGGCCAGACGATGACCAACATAGGTGGTCGGCGGTCCGCCGAGCACGCGCATTGCCTCGGGCTCGAATGGCAGCACGGCCAGGACGTGATCGACATAGGCAAGCATGCGTTGCGCCCGGTATTCCTTCCAGGCCCAGACGCTCGGACACACGTAATTCACGATCGGCATGTCAGGACGCGCGGCGCGAACGCGCTTGGCGACCCGATGGGTGAAATCCGGGCTATCAATGATCAGCAGCACATCCGGATTCGCCGCGATGATGGAAGCGGCTGTCTGGCGGATGCGTTTCGCCAGTGTCGGCAGTTTGGAGAGAACCTGGGTGATGCCCATGATCGACAACTCGGAATAGTCGAAGAGCGATTTCAGCCCCTCGGCCTCGAGCCCCTCGCCGCCTACGCCGAGAAGTTCGACAGGGCCATCATGCTGCCGCTTCAAGGCTGCGATCAGATCGGCGCCAAGCAGGTCACCGGAGACCTCGCCGGCGACGACGGCAACCTTCAGCGGACGCGCGCTCATGACAGTCCCCAATTCGGCAATCCCCGATCCAGACCGACGACGAAGATACCGGCGTCGTCTGCCGCCTTCATGACGGCCTTGCGATCGAGGATCAGCGAGCGTCCGGCTTCGACGGCGACACCGGCGAGGCCGGCCTTGCGGAGATTGGAAACCGTGGAAATTCCGATCGACGGCAGATCGGCGCGGATATCCTGCTGCGGCTTGCAAAGCTTGACCAGCACACCGCGGCGGCGCGCGGAAATACGTCCGGCGGCGCGCAATTCAGCGACCCGCTCGAGCATCGCATCCGTGCCCTCGACGCCTTCAAGCGCCACGATGCGCCCGCCGACGGCGACCGCACCCTGCCCGACATCAAGCCGCCCGAGTGCCTCCGCCGCTTCGATAGCCTTGGCGATGTCCCTGGCATCGTCGGCGCTGAAGCCAGCGGCTCCGATCGGTCCGACCGAGGCCAGGAGATCGGGCGCGATCTCATGCGCTCCGACCACGCGCCTGCCGTCCACCTCGATGAGCTTGATCACCATGCGCAGCACCGTATCGTCGCCGCCAGACAGCAGCGTACGGATTGTCGCGGGCACTTTCATCAAGGTCTTGAACGTCGGGCGCACCTCGCGCCATTCCGGTCGACGTTTGACGCCGCCGGACATGACGACGCGATCAACGCCATTGCTCTCGAGCGCCCGTATAACGCCGGCGAAGTCGCCGACGCCGATGACGGCGTGGTCAAAGCCATCCCAGGAGCGGTCAACCTCGCCCTTGAGTGCGATGATGAAGGGGTTTTCACCCGCTTCGCGCGCGGCTTCGGCGACATGCGACGGCAGGAGGCCGCTTCCTGCAATGATTGCCAAGCGGCCTTTGGGCGTATCACCAGCGAGAGACAAGGATCAGCCTTTCTGTCCCCTGGTCGGAGAGGACAGCGCGCGATCGCTTTCAGCCGCGATGAAATCGAGGATCTGAATGGCCTGCTCGCAGTCGGTATACTCGTGCCGTATCGCAGCCGCATTGTCGCGGATGGACCCCGTGCCTTCAAAGATCGCCTTGTAGGCGCGGCGAACGGTGTGGATTGTCGCGCGATCGATCCCTGCACGCGTCATGCCGACAACGTTCAAACCACCCAAGAGGCCGGGGTTACCGTTCAGCATTCCATAGGGAATGACGTCGTAGCTCACGGCGGAAAGACCGCCGACGAACGCCTGCCGGCCAACGCGCGTGAATTGGTGAACGGCGCAACCGCCACCCAGAATGACGCGGTCCTCGATAGTCACGTGGCCAGCCAGCATCACGTTGTTCGACATGATGACGTTGTCGCCGACGCGGCAATCGTGCGCCACATGCGAATTCGCGAGGAACAGATTGTTGTTGCCGACGATCGTCTTTCCGCCGAAATCGGCCGTTCCCGTGTTCATGGTGACGCCTTCGCGGATGGTGCAATTGTCACCAACCGTCAGTGTCGTCTCTTCACCACCGTGATGGACGCTCTGGGGATCACCGCCGATCACTGCCATCGGGAAGATCCGCGTGCCCTTGCCGATGGTCGTGCGACCGGTCACGACGGCATGCGCCAGCAACTCGACATTGTCGCCCAGTACCACGTGTGGACCGACGTGGCAGAAAGGACCAATTCTCGCGTTTTCACCAATGATGGCGCCGCTTTCGACAACTGCCATCGGATGAATTGTGGCGCTTGCTGCAATCGTGCTCATGCCTGATCCTTGCGAATGATCATAGCGCCGATATCGGCCTCGGCGACGAGCGCTCCATCGACCTTCGCATCACAGTGGAATTTCCAGATGTTGCCGCGCTGCTTCTGCTTTTTCACATGATATTCGAGGCGATCGCCCGGTACGACGGGCTTACGGAAACGCGCGTTATCGATCGTCATGAAATAGACGAGATTGCCGCCTTCGCCTTCCTTCTTCGCGCAAATCGCGCCCGCGGTCTGCGCCATGCCTTCTACGATCAGGACGCCAGGCATAATCGGCGAGTCAGGAAAATGACCTGTGAAGTGCGGTTCGTTCGCAGTCACGTTCTTGATACCGACAGCGGCATCATCCCCGTCGATATCGACGATACGATCGACCAAAAGGAACGGATACCGATGAGGCAACAGCTTCATGATTTCCAGTATGTCGGCTGAAGAAAGCGACTTCTTGACTTCTTCGGTCATTCTTTTTCTCCCGTTTTCTTGGCACCAGTCGTCCGCATCATGACCGCCGCGACTTCGCGCAGAAAATCCTGTATCGGTCGTGCAGGGATGCCGCCGTATCTTTCCCCTGCGGGGATATCCGCGACAACGCCGCTCATCGCTGCAATCTGTACGCCGTCGCCAATCGTTATATGGCCCTTGATTCCGCTATGACCACCGACCTGTACGCCGTCGCCGATAACGGCGCTGCCGGCGATACCCACCTGCGAGACGATGGCGCAGTGGCGACCGATGCGGACATTGTGCCCAATCTGGACCAGGTTATCGATCTTGGTTCCTTCACCGATAACCGTATCATCCATGGTCCCGCGGTCGATCGTCGTGTTAGCGCCGACCTCGACATTGTCCTGCAGGATCACGCGTCCGATCTGGACGATCTTGATCATTCCACGCGGACCAGGCGCATAGCCGAAGCCATCTTGTCCGATGCGGGCGCCATTGTGGATGATCACGTGGTTTCCGACCAGAGCGCAGAGAACGCTTGCGCCTGCTGCAATCGAACAGTTGCGGCCAATCTTGACCCCAGGGCCGATCACGGCGCCCGCGCCAATACGCGTACCTTCGCCGATTTCAACATGTGCGCCGATCGCAGCAAAAGGCTCAATCGCGACGTTCGCCTCCAACTTTGCCGTCGGATCTACCGCGGCTCGGTCAGAAACGCCCGCATCGTCTGACCTCAGCGTCAACGGCTGCAGCGCCGTCGGGTACAGAAAACCGCCCGCCATGGCGAAGGCAGCATGTGCGTTCTTCGACAGGAGGACCGGGATGTGCGACGGTATGATCGATTGCAGCCCAGCAGAGCAAATCACTGCAGACGCCTCGCAAGTTGCGAGCTCGTCCCTGCTGCGCTTCGATATTATATAACAAATATCACCCGTCTTCGCGCGGCTCACGGGCGCCACGGAACGGATAACGACATCTGCCTGCTTGAGGTCAGCAAGCTCTGCCCCAAGAAACTGCGCCAACTCCGAGAGCTTCACGCCATCATGGGGCAGAAAAAATCCAGTTTGCTCCATCGGCAAATCTCCAGAACGGATTCGAATTTACGGTTCCGGACTGCCGATATCAGAATTGGTTGTTTATGCCAAACTTGAAGTGCTGAACCTTGTCGTAGTCTTCCTTGAGAACAGGAAGGGCGTAGTCGACGCGCAGGGCACCGAACGGCGAATTCCACACCAGACCGACACCGACGGAAGCGCGCAGAGACGCATCTTCGCCGTTGACGCTATCGCCGCGTGGGTCGACGTCGTTGCCGAACAGCGTACCCGCGTCAGCGAAGACAGCACCACGCAGACCGAAGTCACGCGGAACGGCCGGAAGCGGGAACGTTGCTTCAGCAGAAACAGTAAAGTAGGTCGTGCCGCCGAGCGGATCATCGTTGCTGCCAGCGATGCGCGGACCGATACCCTTGTTCTCGAAGCCGCGAATATCGCCATTCGTCAGGGTGAACTGATCGAATACGTTCAGGTTCTTGTCGAAGCCGATGACATAACCAGCGGATCCGGAAACCGAGCCGATGATATCGGCGTCGTCGGCCAGCAGGTGGTAGTAACGAGCCTTGCCGTAGATCTTGTAGAACTGCGAGTCGCCACCGAGGCCGGCGATTTCGTGCGTCGCGGAGGCGTAGATACCCTCGCGCGGCAGGATCATATCGTCGAGGGTGTTGTAGGTCAGCGTCTGCGAGACCGACGACTTCACCCATGGGCCATTTTCGACAAGGTTCTGATAAGGCGCCGACAGGTCGCTCAGATCATTAGAATTGTCGTACTTCATCTGCTTGTAGTTATAGCGGAACGTCGTCGCCAGATCTTCGGTGATCGGCGCGGTCGCACGCAGAACGACGTTGTTTTCTTCGTAGTCGTAGTTGTCGTTGCTCGACGTTTCGCTGTGGTTGAGGTCGAAGCCGACAGCCAGACGATAACCGAGGAAATAAGGCTCGGTGAAGTTCAGGCCGTAGGTCCGCGAACCTTCCTGACCGCCACCTGCCGTAACCTTGATATACTGGCCACGTCCGAGGAAGTTCTTTTCTTCGACCGAAGCTTCGAGCATCAGGCCGTCGCCGCCAGCAGCATAACCTGCACCGATACCAAACGAACCGGTTGCCTGGTCCTGCACGTCAACAACGACCACGACACGGTCCGGCGAGCTGCCCGGCTGGGTCGTGATATTGACCGACGAGAAGTAGCCGAGCGCCTCAAGGCGGCGCTTTGCCTTGGTGATCATCTGCTGATTGAAGGCGTCGCCTTCGCTCATATCGAATTCGCGACGAATAACGAAGTCGCGCGTGCGGCTGTTGCCGCGGATTTCGATACGCTCGACGTAGGCCTTCTCGCCCTGGTCGACCAGATATTCGACACCAATCGTATTGTTGTTCAGGTCACGATTGCCGCGCGGCGTAACGCGAGCGAACGGATAACCCGCGGACGCGACCTGGTCAGAAATCGCTTCCATCGACTTCTGAACTTCCTTGGCGCTGTAAACTTCGCCTTCACGCGTGCGCACCAGACCCTGGAGCTGCGCGCCGTCAATGCCCTGCACGGTCGACTGAACGGAGACAGCACCAAAGTTATAGCGAGGACCTTCCTCGATATTGAACGTCAGCGTGTACTTGTTGGTCGCCTCATCAAAAGCGGCATCGGACGAAACGATACGGAAGTCCGCATAGCCGCGGTTGTAGTAGAACTGACGCAGCGCTTCTTCGTCGGCGTGCAGCTTGTCTTCGCTGTAGACGTCCTTGCGGGTCAGGAAGGAAAGGAAGTTGGAACGCTTCGTGTTGATAACCGAAGCCAGACGGCCAGAGCTGTAGGCGTTGTTGCCGACAAAGTTGATCGAATCGATCTTCGTGCGATCACCTTCGTTTACGACGAAGGCGAGATTGACACGACCTTCGCCGAGCGGAACGACCTGTGTCGTGACTTCAACTTCGCTGCGGCCGGTGGCTGCGTAAGCGTCCTTGATAGCCTGAATATCAGCCTGGATCTGGGCGTCGCTGTATGGGCCGGCAGCGTGCGTCTTGACGACCAATGCGAGCTTGTCGTCCTTGATCTTGCGGTTGCCGTTGAAGACGACCTGGTTGATCAGCTTGGCTTCCTCAACCGTAACAACGAGAGTTCCGCCAGAAACAGAAATTTTGACGTCCGAGAAATAGCCGGTGTCATAGAGCTGCTTGACCGAGTCATCGATGTCGGTGTTCGAGAAGCTCTTGCCGGGCGCAATCGTCAGGTTGGAACGTACAGCCTCGGCGCCGACGCGGCTCGCACCGCGGACATCGATACGCTGGATTACCGCAGCCTCAGCCGTCGAAGCCGAGACGAAAACCGTTGCACCTGCTCCCGAAGCAACAACACCAGCAGACAGCGCAACCGCCGATACTGCGTTCAAAAATCTTGAACCAGCCTTCATTTCACCCATTACCTTTTTTCTCGTCCCCGGCTTCAGGCGTCCCCCGATTCCGGCCACGTGTGTCGTTTTACCCGCTTTTGATATACAAGCAAGGGAGCAAGTTAATTTCTGTTTACTTCATTTCAAACCGTGACGCATTCGCCACTACAGCTTTGAAACATCGTAAATAAACGGTAATTTTCCCTCGTCGTGCAATCAGCCAATAAGCGCGCTAATATCGTTCCAGGTAGCAAAAACCATCAGGCCCAAGACCATGGCCAGACCAATGCGGAACGCAATGTCCTGAGCCGACGATCCCAACGGTTTTCCCCTCACCGCTTCAATCGCATAAAACATCAGGTGCCCGCCATCAAGTACCGGAACCGGCATTAGGTTCAGTAATCCGATGGAAACGGATAAAACGGCGGCGAGCTGAAGCACGGCTGCAACGCCCAGCGTCGCCATCTGGCCCGAAGCCTGCGCGACACGGATCGGCCCACCGAGCTGATCGGGCTTCATATAGCCGGAAACCAGATTGCCAATGTATTTGAAAGTCCCGGTGACGATATGCCAGGTCTGAACCGTCCCTTCCTTGAGGGCCTCCAGCGGCGAATAGGTCTGCACTCGGAAGTGACCGACCTGCTGGTTGGTCACGATACCGATCAGACCGATCTCGATCTTGTTGCCGAACTGGTCCGTCATGTCGGTACGCGTGGGCACCATCGGGACATCCAGCTTCTCGCCATTACGCTCGATCGTGACAGTGATCTTCTGTTGTGGACGAATACTGACATAGCGGCGCACGTCGTCGAAGGTTTCGACCTTGCTGCCATCGATGGCGATCAGGAGATCGCCGGGCACGATACCAGCCTCAGCGGCAGCGCTTCCCGCCTTGACCTCGGCAACGACGGGATCGGCGACCGAACGACCGTAGATCGAAAACAGCACGGTAAAGATGGCGATCGCGAGGATGAAGTTGGCGATCGGCCCGGCGGCAACGGTTGCGGCCCGCTTCCAGAGCTTGGCTCCGGCAAACGACCGGCTCCGCTCTTCGGCCGACATGGCGGCAAGCCTGTCCTCATCGGGTTTGCTGGAAGCGTCCTCGTCGCCAAAGAAGCGAACGTAACCTCCGAGCGGAATGAGAGAGATCTTCCAGCGCGTCCCGTGTCTGTCACTAAAGCCCAGAATTTCAGGCCCGAAGCCAACGGAAAAAGCGAGGACCCGAATACCGCTCCAGCGGCCGACGAGATAGTGCCCCATCTCGTGAACGAAGACGAGCAGCGACAGCACAAGAACGAACGGAACGATATATCCCGTCAGGAACGCAAATATTTCGGTCAAGCCTGCCATCAGTTTTTTCCGCCAGCCTTTACAGACATTATACGCCGAACAGAGCCGAGCCGAGCGACGTTATTTCTCCGCCCTTTATCAGCGAAAAAAGTCCTCCAAGCAAGAACGCGGCAAAACAGGCGAAAATGAGCCCATCGACACGGTCCATGACGCCGCCATGACCAGGAATGAGACGGCTGGAATCCTTCACGCCAAACCGGCGCTTGATGAAAGACTCGAACAGATCGCCTGCCTGGCTGCAGACCGACAGGATAAATGCAATCTGCGCAGCGATAAGAACACTGTCGGGGACGAAGTAATAGGCAACCAGACTACCGACTACGATTGCGGACACTGCCCCACCGACCGCCCCGGACCATGTTTTGCCTGGCGATATTTTCGGCGCGAGCTTTGGGCCACCAAGGGCGCGACCGACGAAATAGGCGAGAATATCAGTCGCCCAGACCACCGCAAACACGAACAGCATCGCATAGAGGCCCATGCTGTCGGCTCCGCGGATTGCTGCAAGCGAGATGCCGATCAATCCGGCATAGACCATTCCTGCCGGAAACCAGCGTGATGCGCCTTGCATCACGACCAGGCCGATCGCAATCAGGAAGAAAAGCCCGAGAAGAACCAGCGCGTAGGCCGACGTCCCTGCAACCACAGCAACGGCAATCGCCGCCTGGCCTATCCAGCCGACCGTATTGGCAACAGGGTGTTCCGATTGCAGCTTCGTGATGGTTGACCACTCGTAGTAGACCAGCAGAGCGATCAGAGCCGACAGTATGCTGAAGGCGAGCCCGCCATACCATGTGGCGCAGAGAACGATAACGGCGAGAATCAATCCCGAGACGATTCGAAGCTTCAATTCCTGCTGCATCAGGTCCCTACTGCCGCCTGGGCAACCAGTCCGCCAAAGCGGCGATCGCGCGATGCGAAGGTCTCCAGCGCTGAATAAAATAATTCACGACTAAAATCCGGCCAATATTCCGGAACGAAAATAAATTCTGAATAAGCGGCCTGCCACAGGAGAAAATTGGACAGACGTTCCTCTCCGCTCGTGCGGATGATCAGGTCGGGATCGGGAATGCCGGTCGTATCCAACCGGGCGCTGATCAACGCCGGCGTGATGTCTTGGGCGCGCAGGCGCCCCGCCTCGACATCTCTCGCAAGACCCGCGACAGCCCGCGCAATCTCGTCGCGCGAGCCGTAATTGAACGCGATCACGAGTGTCAGCGCTGTGTTGTCGCGCGTTGTCTCTTCGGCATCAACCAGCAGGTCAAGAATGTCGTTTTGCAGGCTGTAGCGATCACCGATCACCTTCACCCGAACGTTCTGGCGATGCAATTCCGCCAGATCGCGCCGGATGAAAGCCTTCAGCAGACCAAGAAGATCGGAGACCTCCGTTTCCGGACGGCGCCAGTTTTCCGACGAAAAGGCAAACAGCGTAAGATACCGGATGCCCACGTCACCCGCCGCGCGGACGACTTCCCGCACTGCGTCAACGCCTTTGCGATGTCCCATGGTACGTGGCAATCCACGCTGTTTGGCCCATCGGCCGTTGCCATCCATGATGATGGCAACATGTTCTGGCACAGTCAAAAACGTTCGTTCCGACATTTTCCGTCCGGTTCTTCTCGGCCAAGGCTAAGGCGCAAAGCGCCCTAAACCTGCATGATTTCCTTTTCCTTCTCGCCAAGCAAGCGATCGATCTCAGAAATCGTCTCGTCCGTCATCTTCTGCACACGATCTGACTGCGCCCGGCTTTCGTCCTGGCCAATCACGCCGTCTTTTTCGGCTTTCTTAAGGCCATCCATGCCGTCGCGGCGCACATGGCGAATCGCGACCTTGCTCTTTTCGGCGTAGTCATGGGCAACCTTGACCAGCGACTTGCGGCGTTCTTCGTTGAGTTCAGGCAGCGGAATGCGAAGATTCTGGCCGTCAACAATCGGGTTCAGGCCGAGGTTGGCTTCGCGGATCGCGCGATCCACGGCGTTGACCATCGACTTGTCCCAGACGGAAATGCCGAGCATGCGAGGCTCCGGAACAGTCACGTTTGCCACCTGGTTCAGCGGCACGCGCGAACCATAGGCTTCGACTGTGACTGGATCGAGAATGTTGGCCGACGCGCGGCCGGTGCGCAGCGATGCGATATCGCTCTTGAACGCATTGATCGCGCCATCCATGCGACGCTTGATGTCGTTGATGTCTATGCCTTGGCTCATTTCAGTGCTCCCGTCTTGGTAGAAGCCGCGGCAAATGAATGCCGCTACTCTGTCAGTTGTCGGTGACGACGGTCTTCAAACCACCGCCCCGGAGAATTTCAGCAAAACCACCCTTCTCGTGGATCGAGAAGACGATGATCGGAATGGCATTTTCGCGTGCCAGGGCAACCGCTGCGACGTCCATGACGGCAAGTCCCTTGTCGAGGACCTCCTTATGGGTCAGATGGTCGAAGCGCGTCGCGTCAGGTACCTTCTTCGGATCAGCCGAATAGATACCATCGACCTGGGTTCCCTTGAAGATGGCTTCGGCACCCATTTCGGCGGCGCGGAGTGCCGCGGCCGAGTCGGTGGTGAAGAAGGGATTACCGGTGCCGCCGGCGAAGATCACGACGCGGCCAAGCGACAGGTGATAGAGCGTCGCGCGCTGCGAGAAGCTCTCGCAGATCTCCGGCATGGCGATGGCCGAAAGAACAACCGTATCAACGTTGAGCTTGCGCAGCGAGGTCGCCAGCGCCAGCGCATTGATGACGGTGGCCAGCATGCCCATGTGGTCGCCGGTGACGCGATCGCCGCCCTTTGAGGCAACGGCCACGCCGCGGAAGATGTTGCCGCCGCCGACAACGACGCCGACTTCTACACCCATCTGCCGCGCTTCGGCGATATCAGCCGCGATGCGATCGGCAACTGCTACATCGATACCAAATCCCTGGCTGCCCATGAGGGCTTCGCCGGAAGCCTTGAGTAGAACGCGTTTGTAGACAGGCTCTAATGACATCTTGGCTCCTCGTTTATGACCGCTGAGTGCCGGATACACGAAGGGCATCGCGTTGTCACGCGATGCCCTTCTGTTTTCACATATATAGGTCGATCAGCCCTTGGCGACCGCAGCCACTTCAGCAGCGAAGTCGCTCTCTTCCTTCTCGACGCCTTCGCCGAGGAGAAGACGGGCCATGCCGACGACTTCGATCTTGGCGCCAGCTTCCTTTGCAGCGGCTTCAACAGCAGCACCGACGGTCAGGTCGGGGTTGATGACGAAAGCCTGCGAGAGAAGAGCAACTTCTTCGAAGAACTTGCGCATGCGGCCGTCGACCATCTTTTCGATGATGGCTTCCGGCTTGCCGGATTCGCGAGCCTGCTCGATGAAGACGTTGCGTTCGCGTTCTGCAACAGCAGCGTCGACTTCTTCAGCGCGGATCGCGAGCGGGTTGGTCGCAGCGATGTGCATGGCAACCTGACGACCGATCGAGGTCAGGACAGCCTTGTCGCCTTCCGACTTCAGGGCAACCAGAACGCCGAGCTTGCCGATGCCGTCGCCGGCAGCGTTGTGGATGTAGGTCGCAACAACACCGTGCTCGACTTCGAGCTTGGCAGCGCGACGGAGCGTCATGTTTTCGCCGATCGTCGCGATCGCGTCCTTGATGGTGTCGGCGACCGGCTTGCCGGATGCCGGGTAGGTCGCAGCCGAGATGGCTTCAACCGAACCGTCGGTCGTCAGGGCAACGTTGGCGATGCCGCGAACCAGATCCTGGAAGGCGTCGTTACGGGCAACGAAGTCGGTTTCCGAGTTGAGCTCGACGACAACAGCCTTGTGGCCGGCGCCGGCGATGGCAACCAGACCTTCAGCAGCAGCGCGACCAGCCTTCTTGTCGGCCTTCGAGATACCCTTGGCGCGGAGCCAGTCGATCGATGCTTCGATGTCGCCGTTGTTTTCCAGCAGCGCCTTTTTGCAGTCCATCATGCCTGCGCCAGACTTTTCGCGCAGTTCCTTCACCAGTGCAGCCGTAATCTCGGTCATAAGCTTCCTCTTGTCGGTTCAAACGGTGGGCCGCAAAGGCGGCGCGGCACCGGATTGAGGCACGAAATGTACCTGTATGTGTGACAGCGTGATGAAAGACGCGTCATCACGAAACTCATAGGGCGATGGGCGGGCAAACCGCCCTCGCCTGAAACGGTCAAGGCCGCCGAACTTCTGAGAGTCGCGAGCGGCCTTTCCCAATCTCTGGAAAGCATGGCGGGCTTTCGGCCCACCTGCTTCTTTTATCAGGCGCCGGTTTCGTCGAGCGCCGGCTCAACCGGAGCTTCGATCGATGCACCGAGGTCACGGCCCGACGAGCTCTGCTGACGAGCGATACCGTCGATAGCTGCACGAGCAATCAGGTCGCAGTAAAGAGCGATGGCGCGCGAAGCGTCGTCGTTGCCCGGGATCGGATAGTCGATCAGGTCCGGGTCGCAGTTCGAGTCGATGATTGCGACGACCGGGATGCCGAGGCGCTTGGCTTCGTCGATCGCGATCTTTTCCTTGTTGGTGTCGATGATGAACATCAGGTCCGGCGTGCCGCCCATGTCCTTGATACCACCGAGAGCCTTGTCAAGCTTTTCGCGCTCGCGCTCGAGGTTCAGGCGCTCCTTCTTGGAGTAGCCAGACTGTTCCGAAGACAGGATCTCGTCGAGTTTGCGCAGGCGCTGGATCGAATTGGAGATCGTCTTCCAGTTGGTCATCATGCCGCCGAGCCAACGCGAGTTGACGTAGTACTGAGCGGAACGCTTGGCCGAGTCAGCGATGAGCTCGGAAGCCTGGCGCTTGGTGCCAACGAACAGAACGCGGCCGCCACGGGCCACGGTGTCGGAGACAACCTGCAGAGCGCGCGACAGAAGCGGAACGGTCTGAGCCAAGTCGATGATGTGGATGTTGTTACGATCGCCGAAAATGTACGGCTTCATCTTCGGGTTCCAGCGGTGAGTCTGGTGGCCGAAGTGGACGCCTGCTTCGAGGAGCTGGCGCATAGAAAAATCGGGCAATGCCATGCCTTGTTATCCTTTTCCGGTTGAACCTCCGCAAGGCTAACAGCACCCTCTTCGAGGATGCCACCGGGCGGAACCATCCGGATTTCTCCCGGACAATCCCATGCCTTACGTGTGGAATGCGGGTGGCCTTACCCTCCCTTCGACAGAAATGCAAGACTTTGAGTCAAAAATCTGCGCCGGGTCGAGCGTCGCCGCTTCAATCTCGGGAGATCGGCCAGCCGGTGAAGCATTTCCGTTTCAATCGGACGCGCAGGGCCAGCTGTCGGGGGGCGTCATACCGGCCGGCAGCTTGGTTTTTGCGTCTCCGCAGGCCAGGTCAATCTGCGCCTGCTCCAGACCGGTTGCGGCGGACAGGTCCAGTCCTTCGATTCGCGTCAGGAACATGAAGGCGCGGTCAAACGAAACCGGCCCCTCGATCGTCGCTCCTCCAAGGTCCGCACGTGAGAGGTTCGCAAGCCCAAACTTCGCCCCTGTCAGGGTCGCGTTCCTGAAGCTGGCACGTCCAAGCTCAGCCTTTTCGAAATTCACGTCGGTCAGTTTGGCGCCATTGAAATTGGCACGCTGCAACTCGGCGCCGGCGAAAGATGCTCCCTCGGCTGCAACGTTCTCGAAACCGGAACGATAGGCCTCGATCTTGGCGAAATTGGCCTTGCCTGCTTGCGCATTGGTAAACCAAGCGCGAACAAGAGTCGCCTTCTCCAGATTCGCGGAAACGAGATTTGTCCTGCTGAGATTGGTCAGACTAAGATCCGCATCAGCAAGGTTGGCACCCTGGAAGTCGCTGCCCTCCAGCATCAGGTTCTTCTTGTTGCAGTCACCCCAGTCGATGCCCGCCGACGGCGTGCTGCCGCAATCAGCGGAGAGGACCGGACTGGCGAAGCCAGCCGCCATCATTCCAGCTGCCAGCCGCAACACGACACTCGTCGAAACCCTGAAACCTGCCGCCAAGATCCTCACTCCACCCGCCGTCGACACTGAATCGTAAGCTGCTTTCTAGCACAGGGAGAGTCGCTTTGGATACATCGGGCGATCCTACCAATATCGCCCGATCAGCCAATATCCGTAATTACTTACAGGCAGCCGTCTTGGCGTCGATCAGCTCAAGCTTGGATAGTTTGCCCGACAGTACGAAGTCACCGTAATCCATTGTGAGGTCGCGGGTGATGCCGTTTTCATAGAGCTTGAAGGACATGCGGTAGACCGGCAGCGCATCCGTCTTGGTGTTCTCGTTGAAATAGGAAATCGTCACCGGCCAGAAGGCCGTCTTGGAAAAGACGCCGGCGTTGCCGGAATCGGCTTCGTCGGTAGCCGGGGTGACAGGCTTTCCGACCACGGTCGTCGTGACGAGGGCCTTGTCACCATCATCCGAACCGTCGAAGACGCGCGCCTCGAAAAGGCGGTTTCCGGCCTTGGCGTTCTGGATCACATCGAGCATGTGCTCCGTCGGGAAACGACTTGCCGCCAGTTGGAGCTCCTTGCTCGCTGGCTGCTTGAGATCGACCTTCACGCCTTCCGCCTGGTCCTCGGCGGCACCGTTGACTTCCTTGTCGAGCTGGTCGTCGGTGAAGGACTTCGTGTCGAAGGTGAACTTCCGATCCTTCAGGTTTTCGAACGTCTTGGTCTGCTGGTCGCTGACGCGCACAGCATCGCCCGTGTCGATCTGCGTCACGAATCGAAAGCTGGTGGTAAAGCCCGTGCAGTAATTGCCCTGGAACTCATAGACCATTCGCCCGGACATGCCTGATATGCCGGAGCGCTCGGATGCATCCTTCAGTTCAAGATCATAAACGGCCCGATGCGCAACCAGACCCGTGGCAATCGCCGCACTGGTTGCAGGTGCCGCTGCGAAGGCGTTCGCCGAAACGCCTGCTAGGAAGAGTGCGGCAAGACTCGCTCGGACCATCGATAATCTCCTGTTGGACTCGCCTGCGATGTTATAAGTACGCTTTCGGCCAAATCGAGGCTCGAAGATGTCACAAAATAGATTACGGCCTTGATGCATAATTCTAGAACTATTGACAACAAAAGCGGAGAGGAAAATGTCCAATCAAATCGCTGCAAGGCTCAAAGAGATGGGGATATCCCTGCCGGAAGCCGCCGCACCCGCCGCCAACTATGTTCCCTATGTCATCAGCGGTGGCCTTCTCTATATATCGGGCCAGCTGCCGCTCGAAGGCGGCAAGATCGCGGTCACCGGTCACCTCGGCAAGAATGTTGACGTGCCGACCGGCCAACGCGCAGCCGAGCTGTGTGCCATCAATATCCTGGCGCAGGCCAATGCAGCGCTCGGCGGCGATCTCGGACGCATCAAGCGCGTGATCAAGCTCAACGGCTTCGTGGCCGCCACGCCTGATTTCGTCGAGGAACATCTGGTCATCAACGGCGCATCGAACCTTATCGCCGCTGTTCTCGGTGAAGCCGGCAAGCATGCCCGAGCAGCCGTCGGCATGGCGGCGCTGCCAATGAATGCCGCCGTCGAAATCGATGCGATCATGGAAATCGGACAATGACCTCTGCTGCCTGGCTAAAAGAACAGCCCGTCGCCCATCGCGGCTACCACGACATGAACAAGGCCGTCTGGGAGAATACGCTCTCGGCATTCTCGCGCGCCATCGAAGCTGGTTTCGCCATCGAATGCGATCTGCACTATGCGTCAGACGGTGTGCCGGTCGTGTTCCATGACGAAGATCTGGAGCGCCTGTGCAATCTGAAGGGTGACGTGCGCGATCGTACGTCAAAGGAACTCGGACTGCTCTCCGTCGGCGGCACGAGCGACAAGATCCCGACGCTGAAGCAGCTCCTGGACCTCGTCAAAGGTCAGGTTCCGCTGGTGATCGAGCTCAAGGGCAGGGAAGCAGACGATGAGGGCTTTGTCGAGGCGGTGCTGGAGGTGCTCGAAGGGTACGAAGGCAAGGTTGCGCTGATGAGCTTCGACCATTGGCTGCTTCGCGAACTGAAGGCACTCAACGCTCCCTATCCGCTGGGCCTTACGGCCGGCGGCAACAATGCCGAAGAGTTCGAGGTTCACGAGAAGGCCATGAGCCTCGGCCTCGATTTCATCTCCTACTTTTTCGCCGATCTCCCCAATCCCTTCATAACGAAGCAGCGGGAAAAAGGCATCGTCGTCATCACATGGACGGTCCACGACGAGAAGGCGCGCAAGCATACCTTCGAGAACGCCGACCAGATGACCTTCGAAGGATTCGATCCGCGCGCGTCGGTTTGACGCTCGCTTTTTGGACAAGATCATGCGCAGACTGTTCGGGAGCCCTATTCTCCTCCCAAACGGTCTCGCATTTGCTCCATGACAGACGATCTTTCAATCCGCATCGAGCGGTCCTTTGCCGACATTTCCCCTGAGAGCTGGTCACGGCTTTCCGGGGCCTCCAAGACGAGCAAGGCGATTGCGTATAATCCATTCATTTCACACGCCTTCTTGTCCTCGCTGGAAGAATCCGGATCCGCCACCGCGCAGACCGGCTGGCTCGGGCATCATATGCTGCTGGAAACCGATAGCGGGCAGCTCGTCGGCGCCCTGCCCGGCTACCTGAAAAACCACAGCCAAGGCGAATACGTCTTCGACCATGGGTGGGCGGATGCCTTCGAACGCGCCGGCGGCCGCTACTACCCGAAGCTCCAATGCTCCATTCCCTTCACGCCTGCGACCGGCCCGCGCCTGCTGGTGGCGGAAGGATTGGACCGCCGGCCGATCCAGGACGCAATGGCGGAGAGCCTGAAGGAGGTTGTGCGCCGGCTTGGTGTTTCCACGGCGCATGTGACCTTCCTGCCGGAAGACGAAGTCAGCATCTTCGAGCGCGATGGCTATCTCCACCGGACCGACCAGCAATTTCACTTCATCAACGACGGCTATGCCAACCACGAGGAGTTCCTCGAAACGCTCGCGTCACGCAAACGCAAGGCGTTGCGCAGGGAGCGGCGGGCGGCGTTGGAAAACGGCATCAGCATCGACTGGCTGACAGGTCAGGATCTGACGGAACGCATCTGGGATCAGTTCTTCGCCTTCTACATGGATACCGGAAGCCGCAAGTGGGGCCGTCCTTATCTGACGCGCAAGTTCTACTCGCTGATTGGCGAACGCATGCCCGAGGACATCCTGCTCATCATGGCCAGGCACAATGGGCGCTACGTCGCCGGTGCGATCAACTTCATCGGCGGCGATACGCTCTATGGCCGACACTGGGGCTGCATCGAGGACCATCCCTTCCTGCATTTCGAGGTCTGCTACCATCAGGCGATCGACTTTGCCCTGGCGAAGGGCCTGAAGCGGGTGGAGGCCGGCGCGCAGGGCGAGCACAAGCTGGCGCGTGGTTACCTGCCGGTGACAACCCATTCCGCGCATTACGTCGCCCATGCGGGCCTGCGCCGCGCGATCGCCGACTATCTCGAGCGCGAGCGGGACGATGTCGAGCATATGAACGACATTCTGACCGAGCATAGCCCCTTTCGAAAAGGCGAGCGGCTACAGGAGGATTGACGCGCTCGCCTTCATCGCGCTACGCGAACCAGATGCTGCAACCAGGAGATATCGAATGCCAAGCGCCGCCTATGACAGCACCAACATTTTCGCCAAGATCCTGCGCGGTGAAATCCCCTCTCACCGGATCTACGAAGACGAGCACACCGTTGCCTTCATGGACGTGATGCCACAGGCGCCGGGCCATGTCCTCGTCGTCCCAAAGGCGGCCTCGCGCAATCTGCTAGACGCCGATCCGGCGACCCTCGCCCAAACGATTCCGGTGGTCCAGAAGATCGCGAACGCGGTCAAGGAAGCCTTCGACGCCGATGGCGTCTTCGTCTGCCAGTTCAACGAACCGGCCGCCGGGCAGACGGTCTTCCATCTGCATTTCCACGTGATTCCACGCCACGAGGGCGTGGCATTGAAACCGCATTCGGGCAAGATGGAAGACAACGCCGTGCTCGCGGCCAATGCGGAAAAGATCAAGGCCGAGCTTTGATCGCAGGTTTTCCGCTCCAAGCTGCCGGATCACGTTTGACGGCAAATAAAAAAGGCGGCTCAAGAGCCGCCTTTTTTCTTACTTCTTCGGAACCCGGGGAACCGCACTGCCCTTCTTGGGCGGGCTCTTCGTCTCGGGTTCGGCCGCGACAGCAGCCTTGGCTTTCTTGACGGTCGCCGTCGCCTTCTTGGCGCGGGACTTTGTCTTCAGCTCACCATCATCCTCGTGGTCCGTTTCCGGATGCACAACCTCGGCTTCCGGCTTGGGCTTGATCGGCGCGCTGTCCGACACCGACTCAAGGATGATGCCCTGCTTGCCGTCTTCCTTGATGCCGACCGTGACGTTGACGACGCCGCCCTTCTTCAGCTTGCCGAAGAGGATTTCGTTGGCCAACGGCTTCTTGATGACGTCCTGGATCACGCGAGCAAGCGGGCGAGCGCCCATCTTTTCGTCGTAACCCTTTTCAGCCAGCCATGCGATCGCGTCTTCGTGCAGGTCGAAGGTAACGTTCCGCTCGGAAAGCTGCGCTTCGAGCTGCATGATGAACTTCTGCACGACCTTGTGAATGACGACAGTCGGCAGCGGCGCGAACGGAATGACCGCGTCGAGACGATTGCGGAATTCCGGCGTGAAGATGCGGTTCAGCGCCTCTTCGTCCTCGCCCGTGCGCTTGGAAGAACCAAAGCCGAAAGCAGCCTTGGCCATCTCGGACGCACCCGCATTGGTCGTCATGATAAGGATGACGTTGCGGAAGTCGATCTTCTTGCCGTTGTGGTCGGTCAGCGTGCCATGGTCCATCACCTGCAACAAGATGTTGTAGATGTCTGGATGGGCCTTTTCGATTTCGTCGAGCAGCACCACGCAATGCGGATGCTGATCGACACCATCGGTCAGCAGACCACCCTGGTCGAAGCCGACATAGCCGGGAGGTGCACCGAGCAACCGGGATACGGTATGCCGCTCCATATATTCCGACATGTCGAAGCGCAGCAGTTCCACGCCGAGCGATGCCGCCAGCTGTTTCGCCACTTCGGTCTTGCCGACGCCGGTCGGGCCGGAGAAGACATAGGAACCGATCGGCTTGTTCGGCTCACGCAGGCCGGCACGCGCCAGCTTTATGGAGGTCGAGAGCGCTTCGATTGCCGTGTCCTGGCCGTAAACGACGGACCGCAATTCCTGCTCGAGGTTGGCGAGAACGGCTTCGTCGTCCTTCGACACGGTCTTCGGCGGAATGCGGGCCATCGTCGCCACGGTGGCTTCGATTTCCTTTTCCGTGATCAGCTTGCGACGCTTGGACGGCGGCAGCAGCATCTGGGCCGCACCGGTTTCGTCGATGACGTCGATCGCCTTGTCCGGCAGCTTGCGGTCGGAGATGTAGCGCGCCGAGAGCTCGACGGCCGTCTTGATCGCTTCGTTCGAATACCGGAGGTGGTGATATTCTTCGAAATACGGCTTCAGGCCCTTCATGATTTCGATGGCATCATCGATCGAGGGCTCGTTGACGTCGATCTTCTGGAAACGACGAACCAGCGCGCGGTCCTTCTCGAAGAACTGGCGATATTCCTTGTACGTGGTCGAACCGATGCAACGGATCGCCCCGGACGACAGCGCCGGCTTCAGAAGGTTCGAAGCATCCATCGCGCCGCCGGACGTCGCACCCGCACCGATAACGGTATGGATTTCGTCGATGAACAGCACGGCACCCGGATATTCTTCCAGTTCCTTCACGACCTGCTTCAGGCGCTCTTCGAAGTCACCACGGTAACGCGTGCCCGCAAGCAGCGTGCCCATGTCGAGCGAGAAGATGGTGGCGTCAGCCAAGGCTTCCGGGACCTTGCCTTCAACGATGCGCTTGGCGAGGCCTTCGGCGATTGCGGTCTTGCCCACACCCGGATCACCGACGTAGAGCGGGTTGTTCTTGGAGCGGCGGCACAGGACCTGAATGGTGCGGTTGACCTCGGCGTGACGGCCGATCAGCGGGTCGATCTTGCCGCCCTTGGCCTTCTCGTTGAGGTTCACGCAATAGGCCTTCAGAGCGTCCTGCTGCTTCTTGGCGCCGCCTTCCTCCTGCTCGCCGCTTCCGCGAGATGCAGGCTTGTTCTCGGATTCACCCTCGTCGGAGCCACGTGGCGCACGCGACTCGGACGACCCAGCGCGCTTGCCGATGCCGTGGGAGATATAGTTGACGGCATCATAGCGGGTCATCTCCTGCTCTTGCAGGAAGAATGCCGCATGGCTTTCACGCTCGGCGAAGATCGCGACAAGCACGTTTGCCCCGGTCACTTCTTCGCGGCCGGACGACTGGACATGGATGACGGCACGCTGGATGACGCGCTGGAAGCCGGATGTCGGCTTCGAGTCCTCGTCATAACCGGTAACCAGGTTTGAAAGTTCGTTATCGACATATTCAATAAGCGTCTTGCGCAGCGCGTCGAGGTCCACATTGCAGGCACCCATGACCGCTGCCGCATCGGCATCGTCAATCAGCGCAAGCAACAGATGCTCGAGCGTCGCATACTCGTGATGCCGCTCGTTGGCAAAGGTCAGTGCCTGATGGAGCGCCTTCTCAAGACTAGGCGAAAATGTTGGCACGTTCAGATCCTCACTTCTTTTCCATGACGCATTGCAGCGGATGCTGGTGCTGCCGGGCAAAGTCCATCACCTGGCTTACCTTGGTCTCCGCTACCTCGTATGTAAATATTCCGCACTCGCCGACGCCGTGGTTATGGACATGAAGCATGATGCGGGTGGCACTTTCACGATCCTTTTGAAAAAAACGCTCCAGGATATGGATGACGAACTCCATCGGCGTGTAGTCATCATTCAAAAGCAATACGCGGTACAGATTGGGTTTCTTGGTCTTCGGTTTCGTGCGTGTGATGACCGAGGTTCCGCGATTTCCGTTGTCCCCGTTCCTTTCGCTATCATTTTGCATCCGGATCGGCTTTACGATCATGTTCATTCATTCCTCGATCAGTTCGACGGTGCATCGGGAGACTGCTTTACCCGCCGAAAATCTGACTACTAACTTAGTTCATCGTAGAGCGATTTTAAGCCCCTCGTTTCACACTGCAATCACAATTCACCCGGAGTTTGTGCAAAGACACAAAAACTACAGGGCCAAGCGTTCGAGGTTTCGTGAAAAACGAAAAGACCGGCCGCAAGTGCGTAGCCGGTCTTCGTTTTTCAAGGGGTATATTGGTTTTTAGCGGCAGACTATGCCGCGTTGCTGGTAACCGCAGTCGCGGCCTTGCTGGCCTTCGCGACAGCCGCAGCAACCGGCGCCTCGTAGCTCTTGTAGGCGCTCTTGGCGAGATCGGAGTACATTTCGCCCAGCTTGGTTGCTTCCGCAACGAAGTTCTCATAGGCCGACTTCGCGTATTTGGTCTGGAGTTCCAGAGCGGCTTCGAAGCTGCGGGTTCCCGCGAGCGCTTCGAAATGGCTAATCGCATCCTGGAAAGATTTCTTCGAGTACTCTGTGGCTTCCGACGCTATCGCCTGAAATCCCTTGGTCGTGTCCGAATAGCTCTTCAGTATCGTGTCCATGGCTTCCTTGCTCTTCCCGTTGGCATCATCGAAGGTCAACATGCTTTATCCTCCCTGTAGGCATAGCTGACGTTAGCTGCACCGCACACAGAGTCAAGTAGTCTTGTGCGATGCAAAACAACCTATAATTGCATATTCAGAATATGGAGATCAGGACGCCGCCGAGCGACGTCCATCATTCTTTGATTTTGCTAAAATATATCAGGTCGCCGCAACCAGGAGCTTTGCTCAAAATAATGCCACGGCGCCGGATCGGTCAGTCCAGCAGGTCGGCTGGAACCTTGCCGCCGTTTTCCGCGAGGCGCTTCATCAGTGCCTTGTGCAGGAACATGTTCATGGTGGCCGTGTCGTGCGTGTCGCCGGTGTAGCCGAGTTCGGAGGCAAGCTCCTTTCGCTCGGCAAGGCTTGCGTCCATTCCCACCGCCTTCATCAGGTCGACGATAGAACGGCGCCAATCAAGCTTCTGACCACTCTTTTTAACAGCGGCATCGAGCAGCGGTACGATATCCACCGCGGCAGCCGGCGCCGATTGGGCGGGCGCGGCAGTCGTCGGTGCCGGTGACGGAGCAGCGGAAGAAGAAACCGGCGCCTGTGCCGGCTCGACCCTCGGTGCCGTGGCCGGCGTGACCGGAGCCGCCTGGGCCTCTCCAAAAATCGCGTGCTTGATCTTGTCGAAAATACCCATTCTCAATGTCCCCTTGCTGGCGCTTGAGCACATGCTCCGGGCGGAAGATGGGGCAGCGGTGCCGGTGGTCCAGACTGCAAGGCCATTTCAATCCACTGTCAGGCGACTGAATCGATATATTTCAGCTATTTCGGGAAAATTGGCGGCAGGCGCGCCGAAACGTCGGGGCGGCTATCCGCCGATTTGCAAGCCGCATCGCGTGCGACTTGCTGAATGGCAACGAAGACGTTCGTCGAATGCCAGATCAAAGATCGACGTCGAGGATCGCCATCGAGAAATTGTAGGAGCGGTCGCCGTCTTCGTCATCGATGTAAACGACGCCCAGAAATTCTTCGCCCATGTAGACTTCAGCGGAATCGTTCTTGCGCGGACGTGCCTTGACGATCATCTGCGGGTTGAACGTGCGTTTGAAATAGGCGTCGAGTTTCTTGATTTCTTCGGGCTTCACACTGCATCTCCTGAGCGGTCTCGGTGGCCGCTTCTTGCACGGGAAAGACGGGCCTGTAAAGGCACGGGAAGCGATGCTTGATTGCTTTCCCCGCCGAAGTTCAGGCCATTTTCATGTGTTGTTGCTGCGCCGGCAACGTCAGATGTCGGCGCCGATAACCTGATCCATTACTCGCGACGGCTCGGAACACCCGGCCTCTCCTACCACCTTCGCCGGCACGCCCGCGACGGTCGTTTTTGGAGGAACCGCCTTCAGAACCACCGAACCTGCGGCGATGCGCGAGCAGTAGCCGATCTCGATGTTGCCGAGTATCTTGGCGCCGGCGCCGATGAGGACACCGCTGCCGATTTTCGGATGGCGGTCAGCCCCCTCCTTGCCTGTGCCGCCAAGCGTCACACCGTGGAGGATCGATACGTTATCGCCGATCACAGCAGTTTCGCCGACGACGAGGCCCGTCGCGTGATCAAGAAAAATGCCGCGACCGATACGGGCAGCCGGGTTGATATCTGTCTGGAATACGCTCGACGACCGGCTCTGAAGATAGAGCGCGAGATCCCGGCGACCGCGATTAAGCAGCCAGTGCGCCAGCCGATGGGTCTGCAGCGCATGGAATCCCTTGAAATAGAGCACGGCTTCCATGAACCGGAGGCATGCCGGGTCGCGGTCGTAGATGGCCTGGATGTCGACGCGCAGGATCGTGCCCCATTCGGGCCAGTCTTCCAGCATCTGGTCGAAGGTCTGGCGCAGCAGGATCGCCTGCATATCGGGATGGTCGAGGCGTTCGCAGATGCGATAGATCACGCACTCTTCCAGTGATCGATAGTTGAGAACCGTCGAATAGAGAAACGCCGCCAGCACCGGATCACTTTCCGCTGCTGCTCGCGCTTCCTCGCGCAGGCTGTCCCAGATCGGATCCATCACCTTGAGCGAGCTTGACGTCTCAAGAGGACGAATATCTGTCTTTGCGACCATGGAAGGTCTCCTCGTATTCCGTATGAACGGCAGTATATAAGGCAAAAAGCCGCTGACACAAATGGCTTATGCGAGAATGGTTTCCCACATTTGCCCTACTCCGTCGGCCGACAGCAGAATGTCACCGACCGGCGACCTTGCCATAGAAGCCGAGAACGGCCTGCTTGAACACTTTATCACCCACGGCCAGCATGTGATCGCGCCCGGGAATATCAAGCGCTTCGGCATTCGGCATCAGGGATGCAAGTTCCTGCGGAGATCCGGCAATGTCGTCCTTGGTTCCGACGCCGATCAGCGTCGGCGCGTCGATTTTTCCCATATCCTCTCGCGGTACAAGATCGCGTGAACCGCGGATACAGGCCGCCAGCGCCTGGCGGTCGCTCTTCGTCTGCTCGGCAAAGGCGCGAAACATCCGGCCGCGGGCATGGCTGACACCATCCAGCGCGGGCGCCAACAGCGCGTCGGCGATCGGATCCCAGTCGCCCACTCCATCCGTCATGCCGATCCCGAGACCACCGAGAACCAGAGAGCGAACGCGATCGGGACGCGCCAGCGCTGCAAACACCGAGATGCGCGCGCCCATCGAATAGCCCATGATATTGGCTTCGGGAATGCCGAGGTGATCGAGAAGCGCGATAGAATCGCCCGCCATCTGCCAGGGCCTGTAGGCCTCGGCGTCATGCGGCTTGTCGCTTGCTCCGTGCCCGCGGTTATCCATCCCGATCACCCGATAGCCCGCATCGCCGAGGGTCTTCAACCAGCCTGGATGAACCCAGTTCACGCTCGCGGTCGAAGCAAAGCCATGGATCAACAGAACGGGCGCCCCGTTCGGATCGCCTTCATCGAAGTAAGCAAGGTTCAGGCCATCGTGTGTAAAGCTGGAAAAGGCAGGCGTATTCAAGTTCATCGGGGCAGTCCTATTTTTGACCGGACCATATTTTATCGATCTGCGAACGGGAACCCCTGCCTCCACCAAAAATCGGCTGTGCGTCTCTTTGGCTCTACACATTTGCGATGAAGGACTATAAGGTCCGCGCACATTTCAAAGGCATTCGGAGATCACCATGGCCGGTCACAATATTCCTCACTTCCAGAACGACGGCGGACACCGCGTTATCGAAGTCGGCGTAAAGGAATTCATGTGCACCGGCGCGTCTGTTCCCTTCGATCACCCGCACATCTTCATCGACATGGGCGACGAAGACGAGAAGGTCTGTTCCTACTGCTCGACGCTGTACCGTTTCAACAGCTCGCTGAAGGCAACCCAGACGAATCCTGCCGGCTGCGTTTTCCATTTCCAGGTCGCCTAACACCACTGCGGAGAGATCGGACCCCTGATGCCGGTCGAACATGTCGCTATCGTCGGTGCCGGTATTGCCGGGCTGACAGCTGCGCTCGCATTGGCGAACCACGGCATTAGTTCCGAGATTTTCGAACAGGCACCTGCGCTGACAACCGTCGGCGCGGGTCTCCAGCTTTCGCCTAACGCATCGCGGCTTCTCGACAGGCTCGGCGTTCTCGAACAGCTGACAAAGGTCTGGTTCGAGCCGCAATCGATCCGGCTGGTGTCGGGAAAGTCGCTGCGCGAACTCGCGTCAGTCCCTTCCGGCCAGTTTGCCCGGGCGCGCTGGCACGCACCCTACGGGGTACTGCATCGCGCGACGCTGCAAAACACCTTGCTCGATGCCGTTCGGAGCAACCCACGTTGTAGCCTGCATCTCGGTTCCCATGTCGAGGCAGGCGACATGTTCGCTGGCGCGCGCAAAGCGGATGTGACGGTCGGCGCGGACGGCGTCTGGTCGAAGACACGAGATCTTATTGCCGGCAGTCCATCATCCCGATTTTCCGGCAACATCGCCTATCGCTTCACCCTGCCCGCGGCGAAAGCCCCTGCATTTCTCGACCGCAACAGCGTAACGGCGTTTCTAGGACCGTCGGCCCACCTCGTCTGCTATCCGCTTCGGGAGACGGACAGCTTCAACATGGTGGCGATTGCTGCCGGACATGCTGCCCCGCACGAATGGCTGAGCGAGCCGTCAGACACGCAACGGCGGCAGCTGATGCGCCAATTCTCGCGCTGGGACAGCAAGCTTGTTTCCCTATTCGAAACAGCTAGCGACATTACATATTGGCCACTTTACGAGGCGACAGGCGGCAACTGGCATAATGGTCGCGATACTGTCCTGATCGGCGACGCAGCGCATGCCATGATGCCCTTTGCGGCGCAAGGCGCGGCAATGGCGATCGAGGATGCCTGCGAACTTGCCGCTTTCCTTGCCACACGCTCGGCCAGCGAGGCGTTACCGCTTTTCCAAGCCCATCGCGTGCCGCGTATCAATCGTCTGCGGCAACGCGGCGCCTTCAACCAATTCGCTTATCATGCCCGCGGGCCCATTCGCATGGCCCGCGATGTCGTACTGTCGCTGAAGCCGCCGCAAAGTCTCGCGGCGGATCTTGACTGGATTTACGGCTACCAGGCCATCAGCTGATCAGACGGCACTTGCCGCCGCAAAGCCGCGCTCGATATCGGCCTTGATGTCGGCAACGTCTTCCAGGCCGATCTGCAACCGGATGACCGGCCCTTCCGTCGGCCCCTTCGCAATTCGGCGGTCGTTGAGGTTCACGTGAACCGCAAGGCTCTCGAAACCGCCCCATGACCAACCGAGGCCGAAGATCTGCAGTGCATCGAGGAAGGCATGCGCCTTGGGCTTGAAGCTGCTGGCCGCATCAGCCTTCAGCACGAAGGAGAATATGCCGCTCGCGCCCTTGAAATCGCGTTTCCACAGATCGTGCCCCGGGAAGCTCGGCAGCGCAGGGTGAAGCACCGAGGCAACGTCATCGCGGCCTTCAAGCCACTCGGCGATCGTCAAGGCACTTTCATAGTGACGCTCAAGGCGAACGCCCATGGTGCGCAGGCCACGCAGGATCTGATAGGCGTCGTCGGGCGCGCCGCAGATGCCGAGCGTAATGTTCGCCTCGTGCAACTGCTCCCAGTGCTTGGCATTGGCCGAAACAGTCCCCATCAGAATATCGGAATGGCCGGACGGGTATTTGGTTGCTGCGTGGATCGAAATATCAACACCATGGTCGAGCGGACGGAAATACACCGGGGTTGCCCAGGTGTTGTCCATCGTCACCACGGCGCCATGCTTGTGCGCGACTGCCGAAATTGCCGAAATGTCCTGCATTTCAAAGGTGTTGGAACCAGGAGCCTCGGTATGAACAAGCTTCGTATTCGGCTTGATCAGGGCTTCGATACCCGCACCGATCATGGGATCGTAATATTCGATATCCACACCAAGGCGCTTCAGCATCGTGTCACAGAAGTGACGCGTCGGGCCGTAGACGGAGTCAACGACCAGCGCATGATCACCTGCGGAGAGAAACGCCAGGAAAGGAACGGTGACAGCCGCGAGACCCGAGGGAACGAGGATCGTTCCGGCCGATCCTTCAAGCGCGTCGATAGCTTCGCAAAGCGCGTCCGTGGTCGGTGTGCCGCGCGTGCCGTAGGTGTATTTCTGGGCACGCGTCTCCATTGCCCTGGCGGTCGGGAAAAGCACGGTCGAGGCGTGCACGACCGGCGGATTGACGAAACCATGGTAATCTGCGGGATCGTTGCCCAGGTGGGAAAGGCGGGTGTTGATGCCTGCGTTCCGAAGCAGACCGTCTCTATCTTTCATGCGGAAATAGCCTTTGGCAGGAAATGCAATTTCCGAAACTTTTGGACCCGCCTTTGCGTGCGGTCAACCCCACCGGAAACACTGGACGACATCGCGCCAGGGCGGAATCGCCAGATATATCAGCAAAATCAAGCAGTTTTTTTCGTCAACCCGTGCTCATTTCCTAGTCATTTGCTTATTTTACGCACCTCAATTAGCGAATTGCCGAATTATCACGCAATCTTGCAGCGCGACACTTGACCATAGTGACATTTGCGACTGTGATAGACCCACTCGCGCCGGGAGGGTGTCGGGTCGCTTGGGGGGTCTGCGCGCTTCAGCCGGCGCTCCCACAAGAAAAGATAAGATAACGGAAAAGGTTGGGAAAAATGAAGATTAAGCTTCTGTCGGCCGCGATTGGCGCAGCGGTTTTCGCACTTGGCGCTTCGGCAGCTTCGGCAACCACACTCGAAGATGTCAAGGCAAAGGGATTCGTCCAGTGCGGCGTCAACACCGGCCTTCTCGGCTTCGCGCAACCAGACGCATCCGGCAATTGGGCCGGCTTTGACGTCGACTTCTGCAAGGCCGTCGCCTCTGCAGTTTTCGGGGATCCTACAAAGGTCAAGTACACGCCGACCAACGCCAAGGAGCGCTTCACCGCGCTGCAGTCCGGCGAAATCGACGTCCTCTCCCGTAACACGACCTGGACGATCAACCGCGACACCGCTCTCGGCTTCAATTTCCGCCCGGTCACCTATTACGACGGCCAGGGCTTCATGGTTCGCAAGAGCCTGAACGTGAAGTCCGCTCTGGAGCTGTCGGGTGCAGCGATCTGCGTTCAGTCGGGCACCACGACCGAACTCAACCTCGCCGACTACTTCAAGGCGAACAACCTCCAGTACAATCCTGTCGTTTTCGAAAACCTGCCTGAGGTCAATGCCGCCTATGACGCAGGCCGTTGCGACGTCTACACGACCGATCAGTCGGGCCTTTATTCGCTGCGCCTGACGCTGAAGAATCCTGATGAGCACATGATTCTTCCCGAGATCATCTCCAAGGAGCCGCTCGGCCCGGCCGTTCGCCAGGGCGACGACCAGTGGTTCGATATCGTATCCTGGACGGCCTACGCGCTGATCAATGCCGAAGAATTCGGTATCACCCAGGCGAACGTCGACGAGATGAAGAACTCTCCGAACCCTGACATCAAGCGCTTCCTCGGCACGGAAGCCGATACGAAGATCGGCACGGATCTCGGCCTCACCAACGACTGGGCCTACAACATCATCAAGGGCGTCGGAAACTACGGCGAAGTCTTTGAGCGCAACGTTGGCCAGGGCAGCCCGCTCAAGATCCAGCGCGGCCTAAACGCTCTGTGGAACAAGGGCGGCATCCAGTACGCTCCTCCGGTTCGCTAAGCGCGCCACCGGTTCTGAAAGCGTGGGAAGGCGGCTAGCGTCGCCTTTCCACCACAAAGAAAAGCCCAAAAAAAGGGCTCATAGGGGAATTGGCTCGGCATGACGCAAGAGGCTGTGCAGACGACACCTTTGCCTAGCACCGGCTGGAGTTTCCGGTCGGTCATATATGACCCCAGGCTACGGGGCATATTCTTTCAGGTCCTTACCATTGTTGTCCTCGTCGGCTTCGTTTGGTGGATCGCTCACAACACCGCGCAGAATCTCGCCCGAAGCAACACGGCTTCAGGCTTCGGCTTCCTGCGCGGACGCGCCGGTTTTGAAATCGGCCAATCGCTGATCTCCTACTCCAGCGACTCGACCTATGGTCGGGCGATCATCGTCGGCCTGCTCAATACGATCCTCGTTGCGGTTGCCGGCATCATCACCGCCACGATCATTGGCTTCGTCGTCGGCATCGGGCGCTTGTCGCACAACTGGCTGATCGCCAAACTGTGTACGGTCTATGTTGAGGTGTTTCGCAACATTCCGCCGCTGCTGGTCATCTTCTTCTGGTACCAGGGCGTTCTGGCGGTGCTGCCGCAGCCGCGCGAATCGTTGCACCTGCCGCTCAACATGTTCCTGAACAACCGCGGCCTGGCCTTTCCGAAGCCGCTCTTCGATATAGGGATGTGGTTCGTGGGCGCGGCGCTGCTCGTTGGCATTGTCGCCAGCGTTGTCACCGCCCGGTGGGCACACAAGCGACAGGAAGCAACGGGCAAGCAGTTTCACACCATTTGGGTGTCCATCGCCCTTGTTGTCGGCCTGCCGGCCCTGGCTTTCCTTGTCAGCGGCATGCCGCTGTCCTTCGATGTTCCGATTGCGGGCAAGTTCAACCTCACCGGCGGCTCTGTGGTCGGCCCTGAGTTCATGTCGCTGTTTCTCGCCTTGTCGTTCTATACGGCAGCCTTCATTGCCGAGATCGTGCGGGCGGGCATCCGCGGCGTGGCGAAAGGGCAGTCCGAAGCGGCTGGCGCACTTGGCTTGCATCCTTCGAGCACGACCCGGCTGATCGTCGTGCCCCAGGCGCTGCGCATCATCATTCCACCGCTGACGAGCCAGTATCTCAACTTGACGAAGAACTCGTCGCTGGCCATCGCCATCGGCTTCTCCGATCTCGTCGCCGTCGGCGGCACCATCCTCAACCAGACAGGTCAGGCCATCGAAGTCGTCCTGATATGGGCGATCGTCTACCTCACGCTCAGTATCCTGACGTCCATCTTCATGAACTGGTTCAACGCCAAGATGGCATTGGTGGAGAGATAAGATGTCGGTATCGAACACCTCTTACGTCAGAAAAGCGATCCTTGCGCCGGAACCGGCACCACGCGGGGAAAGGGGCGCAGCGGCCTGGGTTCGCAAGAACCTGCTCGCAACGCCAAAGGACGTCGTCCTCACCGTCGCAGCCATTGCCGTTCTCGCCTGGGCATTGCCGCACATGATCAACTGGTTGTTCATCCAGGCAGTCTGGCAGGGCTCCGATCGTACATTCTGCGCGACCACCGTGCAGGGCGGCATCCAGCCGGACGGCTGGAGCGGCGCGTGCTGGGCATTCGTCAACGCCAAGTTCGACCAGTTCATCTTCGGTCGGTATCCGCTGGATCAGCGCTGGCGCCCGACGATCGTCGGCGTTCTCTTCGTGCTGCTGCTCGTTCCCATGCTCATTCCGAAGATACCCAGGAAGGGGTTGAACGCCCTCCTTCTCTTCGCTGCGCTCCCCATCCTGTCCTTCTGGCTGCTCTATGGCGGCCTGGGCCTCGAGGTGGTGGAAACGTCCCTATGGGGCGGCCTGATGGTGACGCTGGTGCTCTCCTTTGTGGGCATCGCGGTGTCCCTGCCCTTCGGCATCATCCTGGCGCTCGGTCGGCGGTCGCACATGCCTGTTATCAGAATGGTGTGCGTGGTCTTCATCGAAGTCATCCGCGGCATCCCGCTGATCACCGTCCTGTTCATGGCGAGCGTGATGCTGCCGCTCTTCCTGCCGACCGGCTGGACGATCGACAAGCTGCTGCGAGCGCTGATCGGCGTCGCCATTTTCGCGTCCGCCTACATGGCCGAGGTAATCCGAGGTGGTCTGCAGGCCATCCCGAAGGGACAGTTCGAAGGCGCGGATTCGCTCGGTCTCGGATACTGGCAGAAGACGCGGCTGATCATTCTGCCGCAGGCGATCAAGCTGGTCATCCCCGGCATCGTCAACACGTTCATCGGCATGTTCAAGGACACGTCGCTGGTGACAATCATCGGGATGTTCGACCTGCTCGGCATCGTGAAGCTTAATTTCACCGATGCCAACTGGGCAACCGCCGTAACTGCCAGGACCGGCCTGATCTTTGCAGGCTTCGTTTTCTGGCTATTCTGCTTCGGCATGTCGCGCTATTCAGGTTTCATGGAGCGCTATCTTGATACCGGCCACAAACGATAAGAATGAGGGAAAGAAACATGGCTGAAGCCCAACAGAAAAAGATGACGGTGTCGACGACCGATGTGGCAATCGACATCGTCAACATGAACAAGTGGTACGGTGATTTTCACGTGCTGCGCGATATCAACCTCAAGGTCATGCGCGGCGAACGCATCGTCATCGCCGGCCCATCTGGTTCGGGCAAGTCCACGATGATCCGCTGCATCAATCGTCTCGAGGAACACCAGAAGGGCCAGATCGTCGTCGATGGCGTCGAGCTCACCAACGATCTCAAGAAGATCGACGAAGTGCGCCGCGAAGTCGGCATGGTGTTCCAGCACTTCAACCTCTTTCCGCACCTGACCATTCTCGAGAACTGCACGCTGGCGCCGATCTGGGTGCGCAAGATGCCGAAGAAGCAGGCGGAAGAGATCGCCATGCACTTCCTCAAGCGCGTCAAGATTCCGGAACAGGCGAACAAATATCCGGGCCAGCTGTCGGGCGGCCAGCAGCAGCGCGTGGCAATTGCTCGCTCGCTCTGCATGAACCCGAAGATCATGCTGTTCGACGAGCCGACATCGGCGCTCGATCCTGAAATGATCAAGGAAGTTCTGGATACGATGGTCGGTCTCGCCGAAGAAGGCATGACGATGCTGTGCGTGACCCATGAAATGGGCTTTGCGCGCCAGGTCGCCAACCGCGTCATCTTCATGGACCAGGGGCAGATCGTCGAGCAGAACTCGCCGGCCGAGTTCTTCGACAATCCGCAGCACGAGCGCACCAAGCTCTTCCTCAGCCAGATCCTGCACTAGGGCGCGCGACAAGAGCGATAGCGAAAACCGCCGGGCGAGCCCGGCGGTTTTTTATTGCCATGCACATGCTGCGGCATCTCAATGACAAACGAGGCCGGAACATCATCACAATGTTCCAGCCTCGCTAACAACATCTAAGCCCTCGCGGATCGACAGGCTCTTCTTTCGAAATCTGGTACTAGCCCTTCAGCTTCGCATTGCAGAGACTGTAGAAGCCGCCACCCTTCTGGATCCACTTCAGGCCGTTGAGCGTGTTGGCGTCCTTGTTGGCGTGATAGGAATCGACACAGGTGTGCATGCGCGCCTTGCCGGGTGTCTCGCTGGAATATTTTGAATCGACCGCGGTCGGGAACTTCACGCCTGTCGGAGCTTTCATCGTCGGCTTTGCGGGCTCTTCGCCGGTGGCCATGGAGACATCAGGCTCGGCGGTCGCATCCGGGCCACATTGTGCCTTGCGGAAGTCGTTCCACTTTGTGTCCTTGGCGGAGCCATCGGCCTGCGCCGCTTTATACTTTGCGCTGCACTCTTTCATGCTCAGCGCCGAGGATGGCGTTGCGAACGCAAGAGCGCCCAGCAGGGAAACGGAAGCAAGAATTGTCAAATGCTTGATCATGGTCATTCCTCCAACGCCTCGGATAGGCAAATCGACTATCATTCCCGGTATTTTTCTTGTCAACGCGGCATTTTCGCAACCGCTACGATAAATTGTCGGGCACCGAGCGGGGCGCCGGCGTGGGCAATGCGGCGCCATCCGTTCCGTTTGCGCGAGCATGGCAGCGGGTGGTAGAATGACCGCGCTGGTTCTTCCCTGCATTTCTGATGGAGGATGACATGCGCCAACCCGACATGCAAAAAGTGGAATCCCTCGTTGGCCGATTGATCGGCGACGTCGGTGCTGCCGTATCCGGTGCTTTGGTGGTGCTCGGCGATGAAGTGGGTCTATTCAAGGCGATGGCCGATGGTGAACCCGTGACATCGACGGAGCTTTCCAAGAAGACCACGATCAAGGAGCGCTACCTTCGCGAATGGCTCTCCGCTCTCGCGGCCGCCGATTATCTGACCTATGACGAGAAGACTGACCGCTTCTGCCTTACGCCCGAACAGGCGATGGTCTTTGCGGAAGAAGACAGCCCCGCCTTCTTCGCCGGCGCCTTCCAGGTCGTGCAGGCGATGTGGACGGACGAACCGCGGATCGCGGAAGCATTTCGAACCGGCAAAGGCGTCGGCTGGCACGAACACAGCAACTGCCTGTTCCGCGGAACCGAACGCTTCTTTCGCACCGGCTACAACAACAATCTGGTCGCCGACTGGATACCCTCACTCGAGGGCGTGGAAGCACGGCTCAAGGCAGGCGCCAAGGTGGCCGACATCGGCTGCGGCCATGGGGCATCGACCATTCTCATGGCCCAGGCCTATCCCGCCTCCAAGTTCTATGGCTTCGACTATCATATGCCGTCCATCGAACGGGCAAGGGCCGCCGCCAAGGAGGCCGGTGTTGACGATCGCGTCACCTTCGAACAGGCATCCGCGGCAAGCTTCCCCGCTCAGCGCTACGACCTGATTGCCATGTTCGACTGCCTGCACGACATGGGCGACCCTGTCGGCGCCGGCAAGCATGTCAAGGAATCGCTCTCTCCTGATGGTACCTGGATGATTGTCGAACCCTTTGCGCATGATCGCCTCAAGGACAATCTCAACCCGGTCGGCCGCGTCTACTACGGGGCGTCGACGATGATCTGCACGCCGGCCTCGATGTCTCAGGACGTCGGATTGGCACTCGGCGCGCAGGCGGGAGAAATGAAGTTGCGCAAGGTGGCCCTCGACGCCGGCTTCAAACACTTCCACCGCGCGACCGAGACGCCGTTCAACATGGTTTTCGAGGTTCGCGCCTGAACTGCCGACGACTTAATCGGCTTGCCGCACCGCTCGTGTGCGGCAAGCCTCTATTTTCTTGTCATTAAATATCATTCACAATCAATGACATAAGCCTTCACCTTCGATTTTTCGGCGACTGCGGATGCCGGCATTAATCCACAGGCAAAGAAAAATACGCCCTATCGCCATTTTTTCCTCTTTTGCCGCTTGCGTGACTCAAAGTGCCTGACTATAAGGGCGCCACCACGAAGGAAGCGCCCTTCGTCTATCGGTTAGGACACCAGATTTTCATTCTGGGAAGAGGGGTTCGACTCCCCTAGGGCGTGCCATCGTTTTCTCTTTAGAATCAAATATTTATCTGTGCAAGGACAGAAATTCGACTTTCCGGGTTCGCTGATTTTTTGCCGCTTTCCCCTATACGGATGTCGGGAAATCTGTCTGCTGATATAGCTTATTGCTACCATGCGACATGTTTACGCAAATCGCTCGCGGCTAAGCGAAAGTTTCGTCTGCAGGACAAGCCCTGCCCTATCCGACGTTTATCCAACAGTCATAAAGCGGCCGGTCGTAGTTGACGACTTTCCGGCAGCAAGGTCGTTCCTGTTACGCCGCTGTCCGCCGAGTTGACCAGCTATTCTGGCGGCAGTTCAAGACCGTTGGGGAGCGAAATCCAGATGACCGTCTGCGCTTCCGGGGAATGGCGCGACAAATGGCCTTTGCCGTGGGTATCCTCAACTAGCACGAAACTGCCCGCCGGAACGTACCGCACCTCACCGTCGCTCGTCTCGTACTCTACCGAGCCATCAAGTCTCACCGTCAGCACGGGCTCCGGCACCCTATGCCACGCAACCTCACGCATCCCGGCCGGGATATGGGTGATCCGTACGTGGGAGGCCGTATAGCTGCCGGTGACGTCGAACGGGGCGGCTTCGGAGTGTACCGCCCTCTTCGTCGTCGGCAGTTCGATTTCATCGAAATGTGACTCGCCATCCGGGCTGGCATAGATGCGAAGGCCTTTCATGCAATGGCTCCAACACTAGGCTGAGGGATAGTGCCTACCACAAGGCAGCCAAGCTAGCCTAGCCTGGCGAAGGTGGTCATGATCTAATTCCAAGTCCAGATGCGGCGGTCGACGAGGTTCCAATGCTCCACTTCAAATCAATCTGAGATTGCTTTTTGACATTTGTCAATTAAATCAAAAATTGATCTTGCCACGCCCTCCTCGGTGGCTACCCTGCGATTTAATCTGCGAGAAGCCTCCATGACTTAAGGCGGGAAGTCGATATTGATGAAGGAAAGCCTTGGCGAGACGGCGACCAAGTCCGGTCTCCACATTTTTCGCGCCGAACTTGGTACCGGAATACGCATCTGCGTGCAGTGTGGCAGGCCGAAAACTCAGCGGGTTAAGATGATCGCCTGCGACAGAGTCGCAGCGTCTACCGGCCGCCAGTCTTTGGACAATCGGTAGTCTCTCGGCGTCCGTGCACTTGATGGGCAATGCGATGGGTTAGTATCTCGCGCGGATCCCACCGCGCCGTGGGACGGGTGGGGCAGCACGTTATCGCGCCAAGGCGGCGTCGAAGACGCGCAGCTGGATACGGCGCGAGCCTTGATAGTGATCGGCGCCAAGCGAGCCCGCGACGTGGAGGCTTCCGCCTCTCGAATTCAGGAGCAGGTTGCCGAGCTGGGTGTCAGCCGCGCGGAAGGCGATGCCGTCGAGGCGGGCGCCGTCCATCGCCTCCAAGGTCACCTTGACGTGCTTTTCTCCCACGAGGCGCGCATCGCGAAGCCGGTGGGCTGGAATGGCGAAAACCGGCTGCGCATGGCCGGAACCATACGGACCTGCAGTTTCAAGACGATCGATCAGGTCGATCGTTGCACCGCTTGCGCCGATGGCACCGTCGATCTTCAGTGTTTCGTTGGCGACCAGCGCCGCCACGGTCTTTTCGGCGCGCTCGGAGAAGAAGCTTCGCAGCCGACCCAGCTTGTCACGCTCGACCGTCAGGCCGGCCGCCATGGCGTGGCCGCCTCCCTTGACGAGCAAGCCTTCGTCAACGGCCGCGCGCACCATCTTGCCCATGTCGAAGCCGTTGATCGACCGGCCGGAACCAGTGCCCCTGCCCGATGGATCGAAGGCGATCGCGAAGGCCGGTCGCTTGAACCGCTCCTTGAGCCGCGCGGCGATCAGACCGACAATGCCCGGATGCCACTTCTCGCGCGCCGTCACGATCACGGAAGCGCCCTCGCCGTCACCATACTCCGCCAGCGCCTCGGCTTCGGCTTCCTGCAGCATTGCCGTCTCCATGACCTGCCGGTCGCGGTTGAGCTCATCGAGCTTCTGGGCAATCACCTCCGCCTCGCCCGCATCGTCCAGTGTAAGCAGCCGGCTACCAAGGGCGGCATCGCCGATCCGCCCGCCCGCATTGATGCGAGGGCCGATCAGAAATCCGAAATGGTATGGTGTCACCGGTCCGGCGAGCCCGGCCTTGCGAAACAGCGCGGATAGCCCGGCATTGCCTTGATGGCGCGCGGCGATCAGACCCTTGACGACATAGGCGCGATTCAGCCCCTTCAAGGGAACAACGTCACACACGGTGGCGAGCGCCACGATATCGAGCCACTGCAACAGATCGATGGAACGCGCGCGCTGATCGCCGGCCTCGCGCAATAAGCGCAAAGTGGCAACGAGTACCAGGAACACGACGCCGGCTGCGCAGAGGTGCCCCTGCCCTGAAAGGTCGTCCTCCCGGTTCGGATTGACCAGGGCATGGCAGGGCGGCAGCTCGTGTGTCACCTGGTGGTGATCAACGACCACGACGTCGACATGCCGCTTGGCCGCCGCGGCCAGCGCATCGTGGCTTGTCGAGCCGCAGTCGACGGTGACGATGAGGCGGGCGCCGTTGTCGATCAGTTGATCGATCGCGGCGGGGTTGGGTCCATAGCCTTCAAAGATGCGGTCGGGAATATAGATCTCGGCCTTCACGCCGAAATGCGTCAGGAACCGGTACATCAAGGCAGAGGACGATGCACCATCAACATCGTAATCGCCGAAAATCGCAACCTGCTGCCGGCCACGGATCGCCTCGACCAGACGTTTGGCAGCAGTCTCGCAATCCGTCAGCGTGTAGGGATCGGGCATCAGGCCACGCAGCGTCGGATCCAGAAACTCGACAGCCTCTTCAACGCTGACGCCACGTCCAGCAAGAACGCGCGCAATCAGATCCGGGAGACCATGCATCTGCGACATCGCAAGCGCGCGGTTTTGGCCAGCCTGATCCAGCCGCGCTATCCAGCGGTTGTCGAGAACCGATTTCTCCACACCCAGAAACGCTCGCTGTACAGGATCGGCAGGTTCTAAAGTCATTTATCTCAAACTGGATTGGTGGGCGTGGGGGCGAAGGGATTCAACGCCCAGCTAGATAGTTTATCGATTTCCGTCACGCGTTCCCCGCATGGTTTTGCGCGGCTCGAGCAGAGCCGTTTCGACCCTGTTGATCAGCAAGCGTGAGCCGGCGCCCGTCAGGTGTCCGTAGTCAAATTGGATCGGCAGGTGGGCGGCGTCCCAGACGGTACAGTTCTTGTCGGGACAAAGCGCCTTGTAGACAGAGATGTATTCAACCCCAGCCCTTCCCAACTCCGCGCTCATGATGCGATCCGTATCTTGTTGGTCATCTACACGATACTCCGCAACGAGATCAGGATCGCCGTAATACAATGATTTCGCCAGGACCTTGGGTAGCGGCTCCTCATACTCCACAATCGGACCAAAGACGAGAATGCGATCAGAGTACTGCTTCAACCATTCAACTGTCTGCAGCAAGCTCGGAAGGTCTGACTGCTTCCACCGTGCCGAGAGCATGATGGTATCCACGCGGTGCTTCGGCAGAAAATCGTTCATCACGAACGACATCAACTTCGTGCAGCGCTCCGCGCCCGTCGAACCGATCATGGGTTTGCAGCCCGAGGCGGAGGCCTGCAAGACATTGATGCTTCTTGTGGCAACCAGTCCCGCGTAGAGATGGGCGGCATGACTGTCACCGATTAGCAGGTAGTCCGGCTTCACATCCGAGATGGCGAGACATTTGTCGGATTGGAACTTCTCGGGCTTCTCGCTCGCGGACGACAGGAAACATGTGCCGCTTCGATAATCGGTGGCGTTGCCGGAATACCGAAAGCCATCCAGCGTCTCGACACTCGGCGGGACCTGCCAGACCGCCTGCGAAAGAAGCGGTAAGGACACTGCGGCGACGGACATCGCAGACAGGCAGATCACGCCGTAGCTTACAGCACGAAGACTGCTTATCCCGTAAGGCGTTCTCCTAAAGGGCGATTCGACGTATCGCCACGACAACACCGCCAGCACGAAGCTGATCGCTATCAGCATGAGCTTTTCAAGGACGCCGTTCGGATCAAACAGCTCCGACCCGGCGAGCCAAACCGGCCAATGCCAGAGGTAGAAGGAATAGGAGACCAGGCCGACGAATCTGATGGCTGGAGCGCCCAGCATGCGTGACACGACCGTTCCACCACCTGCCCCGGTGTAGATAAGCAGAAGCGTCCCGATGCACACCGGCAACGCCGCCAATCCGGGAAACGGAATGGCCTCGGAAAGTCCGAAAGCGCTTGCAGCAATCAGCGCCGTCGCAAACAACGCCAAAGCGTTGCCAATCCTCGCATCTGATGGCTGCGAGAACCGCCCGATCGCCAGAAGCGCGCCCGCGAGCAACTCCCAAGCACGGTATTGCAGGAGATAGAAAGCCGCAGACTGGTCTACCGAGACCATCCATTGCGCAGCAGCGAGGCTGGCAACAGATATGGCCGCCAGCAAGGCAACGGTAGGCATGCGTCTGACACGCGAAAGCATGAGCAAGGCAAGTGGCAGAAAGATGTAGAATTGCTCTTCCACGGAGAGCGACCAAGTATGAAGGACGTAATTCGATGCTGCCGCATCGTCGAAATAGCCCGCCTTGGTATAGAAGAACCAGTTTGAGACGAAAAGGAGTGACGAAATGACATTGCTCGCCACTTCGTGGGCACCCGAGGGCATCTTGGTGATGAACGCCCACGCCATTACTGCGAGATAGACGGGGACAAGGGCTGGAAATATGCGTCGTACGCGGCGATTATAGAATTCAACGATGCTGAACTCACCCCGTTCAATGGCGGAGTAGACTATTCCGGTGATCAGAAAGCCGGAAATCACAAAAAACATGTCGACACCGACAAATCCGCCGGGGACATACTTCGAGAAACCGCAGTGATAGAGAACCACGAAGCCGACGGCAAAGGCCCGCAATCCGTCGATATCGTTTCTGTGTTTGATCATGTCTGCCGATAAACAACCCGCTTGTGGCGATCTATTCGCCTCTGTGCGCATTGTCTGGCTAATTACAGGCGTGTCGACCTGAATATACGTCTGCCCACAGAACATTGGAACGAAGACGCCGGCAACAGTTACGTGCCGGCGTCTTCGTCGTTGCGGTGTTCATCGTTGCCTTTGGCGGCAATTCTATGTCAGCGACCTAGTTCTCTTTCGGCCGCTCGATGCGGATGACCTGCGGTTCACCGACGTGGAAGCCCTCTTCCTTGATCGCGTTGACCGCCTTGCGGACCGAGTCCTCGGTCGTCGCATGGGTGACCATGATGATGGTCTGGTGGTGCGAGGGGGCGAGATGCTGCTTCGAGCGCTGCACGATCGATTCGAGCGAGATGTGGTTTTCAGCCATGTGCGTAGCAACACTGGCGAAGACGCCGGTGCGGTCGAGCACGGTCAGGCGGATGAAGTAGCCGCCTTCATGGCTCTGTATCTGCGCCTTGCGATAGGGCTCGAGCGCCTTGGCCGGATGACCGAGGACCGGAACCTGCTGCGCGCCCGGACGGCTCTTGGCGATGTCGGCAATATCGCCGAGGACCGACGACGCCGTGGCGTTGCCGCCGGCACCGGGACCGACCATCAGCAATTCGCCGAGGACGTCGGATTCGATCGCCACGGCGTTGGTAACGCCATCGACCTGCGCGATGACGGAATCGACCGGCACCATGGTCGGATGCACGCGCTGCTCGATGCCGGTATCGGTCCGCTGGGCCACGCCCAGCAGCTTGATGCGATAACCGAGATCAGCGGCTGCATGAATGTCCTCAATGGAGATATTGGTGATCCCCTCGAGGTAGATGTCATCGGCGGCAATCTGGTTGCCGAAGGCGAGCGTCGTCAGGATCGACAGCTTGTGGGCCGTGTCGTTGCCTTCGATGTCGAAAGCCGGATCGGCTTCGGCATAGCCGAGGCGCTGCGCTTCCTTCAGGCAATCCGCAAACGAAAGACCTTCCTTCTCCATCTTGGTGAGGATGTAGTTGCAGGTGCCGTTCATGATGCCGTAGACGCGCGAAATGGTATTGCCCGTCAACGACTCCCGCAGCGCCTTGATGACCGGAATACCTCCGGCAACGGCCGCTTCGAAGTTGAGGAGCACGCCCTTTTCTTCCGCGATGGTCGCCAGGCCCACGCCGTGATAGGCAAGCAAAGCCTTGTTGGCGGTCACCACATGGAGACCTCGTTCAAGTGCCGTCTGAACGGCCACCCGGGCCGAACCTTCAGCGCCGCCGATGAGTTCGACGAACACGTCTATATCACCCTTGGCCGCCAGATCTTCCGGACGATCGAACCACTCGATACCGCCGACATTGATGCCGCGGTCCTTGGTCTTGTCACGGGCTGAGACGCCCGTAATCAGGATCGGCCGGCCGCACGTAGCGGCAAGCTCGTTGCTGCGCTGCTGAATGATACGGACAAGCGAAGCACCAACGGTACCCAAGCCCGCAATGCCGATTTTGAGGGCATCTGCCATGGATCGATCCTGAAATGTGTCATGAAGGGCAGCCGCCAGAAGCGGCTGCCGTGAGGGATTACTATATCAGCGGTGAGCGTTCAGCGAGACGACATTGTGCATCGTCTGGTCCGCAGTGGACATGAACTTCTTGATGTTACGGGCCGCCTGGCGGATGCGGTGCTCGTTTTCGACGAGCGCCAGACGAACGTAATCGTCGCCCTGCTCGCCGAAGCCGATACCAGGCGCGACAGCCACGTCAGCCTTCTCGACCAGAAGCTTGGAGAACTCCAGCGACCCGAGATGGCGGAACTTTTCCGGGATCTTCGCCCAGGCGAACATCGTCGCGGCCGGTGGCGGCACTTCGAAGCCTGCCTTGCCGAAGCTGTCCACCATCACGTCGCGGCGGCGCTTGTAGACATTGCGTACTTCGGCAATGTCGGAGCCATCGCCGTTCAGCGCGTGGGTGGCTGCAACCTGGATCGGCGTGAAGGCGCCGTAATCGAGGTAAGACTTGACGCGCGTCAGCGCCGCAATCAGGCGTTCGTTGCCGACGGCAAAACCCATGCGCCAGCCGGGCATGGAGAAGGTCTTCGACATCGAGGTGAATTCGACGCAAACATCGATGGCGCCCGGCACTTCGAGGACCGACGGCGGCGGATTGTTGTCGTCGAAGTAGATTTCCGAGTAGGCAAGGTCGGAGAGCACGATGATGTCGTGCTTCTTCGCAAAGGCGATGACGTCCTTGTAGAAATCGAGCGTCGCGACGAATGCCGTCGGGTTCGAGGGGTAGTTGAGGATCAGCGCAAGCGGCTTCGGGATCGAATGCTTCACGGCGCGTTCCAGCGGCGGGAAGAAGCTCTCGTCCGGCTCGACCGACATGGAGCGGATCACGCCGCCAGCCATCAGGAAGCCGAAGGCATGGATCGGATAGGTCGGGTTCGGGCAGAGAATGACATCGCCCGGTGCCGTGATCGCCTGCGCCATGTTGGCGAAGCCTTCCTTGGAGCCGAGGGTGGCGACCACCTGCGTATCCGGATTGAGCTTCACGCCGAAGCGGCGCGCATAGTAAGCGGCCTGGGCGCGGCGCAGGCCGGGAATGCCCTTGGACGAGGAGTAGCGGTGAGTGCGCGGGTCCTGGACCACTTCGCACAGCTTGTCGACGATTGCCTTGGGTGTCGGCAGGTCAGGGTTTCCCATGCCGAGATCAATGATATCGGCCCCGCCCGCTCGCGCGCTTGCTTTCAAACGGTTGACCTGTTCGAAAACATAAGGCGGCAAACGCCGGACTTTGTGAAACTCTTCCATTTCTTTCCCCACGGAAATGCGGCCACCATGACCGCCAATCGAAGTTCGTCCTAACTCCGGTCGCTTGCGATACGAACTTCACAATCGCGAGCGCCGTATTGATCAGACCTTGAGCGCGCGGCGATTCTTTGACGGAATTCCGCGCAGACTGCGCATTATCAGGAAAATTTCATCTTCCGCTACTCGCGGAAGGCTTTGCTTCCAAATCACCGCGAAGGCAAGGCCTTAATTGTTGATTTCGGAAAGCGTGTCGGCGCCGTGTTCGGCTGCGAGCTTGCGATATTCGGCCACGCGACGCTGATACTCTGCCTCGGAGATCGTTCCAGCCTTACGCTGGGACGCCAGTGCCGACAGCTTGTGCTGAAGGCCCGCGGCTTCCTCGTCGCTCATCTGAACGTTCGCCGCCGTCAGCGGTGCACCGAAGGATGGATAACCATCGGGCGTGTGCGCCAGGCCGCTTTCAGTCGGCGCCGCACCCTTTGTCGGATTCATGACGACCGCCGTCGGCGCTGCCTGCTTGGCTGCGAACGCCGCCTTCTCCTCAGGCGTTCGCATGCATCCCGCAAGCGTCATCGCCGCGGCGGCGCCAATCAGCGCGATGCGGGTAACGTTTGCGATAATGCGAATGCCGTTCTTGGTCATGCCAGAGGTTCCAGATCCTAAGCTGCTTCGACTGTTAGATTCGTCGCACCCACAAAGCAATAGCATGAGCGCATCTCAGCGGAACTTGTTTTCTTGATCTTTCCAGATGTACAACTCGATATGCAGAGACATGCTGCCGCCGGAGGATATGCGTGACCGACAGCAAGCACGAGAGCGACGAGAAGGCGAAAGCCCCGAGCTTTGATGCGAAAGACCTCGATCCTTACCTCATGAAGGATCCGGAGGCGATGGCGATGAACCTGGCGCGCGCCCTGGAAAATCTCGGCAAAGCGGCCTCCGCCTGGCTTGCGCCTCGCGAGCGGGGCGAAATCAGCCAGAACGTTGCAGAGCCGATGGCTGATATGGTCAAGACGCTTTCCAAGGTCACCGAATACTGGATCTCGGACCCACGTCGGGCGTTTGAGGCGCAAACCCAACTCATGAGCAGTTACTTCGGCGTCTGGATGCGGTCGATGCAGCGCATGCAGGGCGAATCGCCGGTTTCGGAGCCGGAGCGCAAGGACAAGCGGTTCGCGGACGAGGATTGGCAGAAGAATCCCTTCTTCGAATTCCTGAAGCAGGTCTATTTCATCACCGCCGACTGGGCTGAAAAGCTCGTGAGCGAGACCGAGGGGCTCGACGAGCATACGCGCCACAAGGCCGGCTTTTATGTAAAGCAGATCACGGCGGCACTTTCGCCGACGAACTTCGTCGCCACCAATCCGCAGCTCTATCGCGAGACGATTGCAACCAGCGGCGACAACCTTGTTCGCGGCATGAAGATGCTGACGGAAGACATCGTTGCCGGGCACGGCGATCTGAAACTGCGCCAGACCGACATGAGCAAGTTTGCGGTCGGACGGGACATGGCGCTGACGCCGGGCAAAGTGATCGCGCAAAACGAGATCTGCCAGGTCATCCAGTACGAGGCGACGACCGAGACGGTGCTGAAGCGTCCTCTCCTCATCTGCCCACCGTGGATCAACAAGTTCTACATCCTCGACCTCAACCCGCAGAAATCCTTCGTGAAATGGTGCGTGGACCAAGGACACACGGTCTTCGTCATTTCCTGGGTCAATCCCGATACACGCCACGCTGAAAAGGATTGGACCGCCTATGCCCGCGAAGGCATCGACTTCGCGCTGGGGACGGTTGAGAAGGCGACGGGCGAAAAGGATGTGAATGCCATTGGCTATTGCGTTGGCGGAACGCTGCTTGCGGCTACGCTTGCGCTGCATGCCAAAGAAAAGAACAAGCGCATCAAGACGGCCACGCTCTTCACGACACAGGTGGACTTCACCCACGCCGGCGACCTCAAGGTCTTCGTAGACGAGGAGCAGCTTGCGTCGCTCGAGGCGCAGATGGATAAGGTGGGCTATCTCGACGGATCGAAGATGGCGACGGCTTTCAACATGCTGCGCGCCTCCGAACTGATCTGGCCCTACTTCGTCAACAATTACCTGAAGGGTCAGGAACCGATGCCCTTCGATCTGTTGTTCTGGAATGCCGACTCCACGCGCATGGCAGCGGCAAACCACGCCTTCTATCTGCGCAACTGCTACCTCAAAAACGCGCTGACAAAAGACGAAATGGTTCTCGGCGGCCAGAAACTGTCGCTGAAGGACGTGAAGATTCCAATCTACAATCTTGCCACGCGGGAGGATCACATCGCGCCCGCCAAGTCGGTTTTCCTCGGCAGCCAGTTTTTCGGCGGCAAGGTCGATTTCGTTCTCGCTGGATCCGGGCATATCGCCGGCGTCGTCAACCCGCCGGACAAGAAGAAGTATCAATACTGGACCGGTGGCCCCGCTAAACACGAATACGAAACCTGGCTCGATACAGCGGAAGAGGCCCCCGGCTCCTGGTGGCCGCACTGGCAGGCCTGGATCGAGGCAAAGGACGACAAACGCGTCCCGGCACGAAAGCCCGGAGGGGCTGCGCTCAATGCAATTGAAGAAGCACCGGGAAGCTACGTGACCGAACGAGCGTGAGCTCACGGGGTTCGGTAACGCCCTCTCACTGCAGGAAGATCAGGCTCGCTGGCGTCGGCGGCAGCGGTTTCATTGTCACACCGCCGAAGCCGGCTGCCTTCGCCATCTCACCAAATTCCCGCTCCGTGTAGGCGTCGCCCTTCGGTGTCGAGGCCAGCATCACCAGCGCAAACGCAGCCGGAAACTCTGGTGAGACGCGATCGTCGTTCGGAACGAACTCGACAATTGCGACCCGGCCCGCGGGCGCCAGGCTTGCCCGCGCCTTCTTCAAAAGCGTGACGCACGCATCGAAATCGAAGTGGTGCAGGAAATTGGGAAGGAGGATGAGATCGTAGTCACGTCCCCAATCGAGATCGAAAGCGCTGCCGGGCTGGAAGCTGAAGCGTCCGGCGACGCCCGCCTTCGTCGCATTCTCCTCGGTCACTGCTAGGACCGGCTTCCAATCAATGGCAACCACCTTCGCCGATGGCGCCACCTTGGCGATCTCTATGCCGAACGCACCGGGACCGGCTGCGATGTCCAACACCTTGGCCGGCGGCTTCGGCCACGTCGCCACGTCCGACGCCAGGGCCATCGCACTCGTGCCGGTAAAGGACCCCATGGCGCGGGCAAACTTCACCCACACGGGATTGTCGGCCGATACGTTCGCCAAGCCAACGGCGCCGCCGTTGCGAACATAGGCTGCGGGGTCGTCGAGCAGAAGCGACAGCATCTGCGGAGCGGCCAGAAAATCGATCGCGGCGCCCATATAGGCTGGCGAATGCCTGTTGAGGAAGACCTTGCTCGATGGGGTCGGCGCATAGGTCTCGCCGCTCTTCGTCAAAAATCCCGATACGACGAGGAAATCGCAGAGGATCCGCACGCCGCGCTCGGCACACCGCGCCTTCTCAGCCACCTGTCTGGCGGTTCCGCCGTCGCCCAGAATTGTGACGAGATCGATCTCGATCGCCGCCTTGATCGCCGACGTCTTGCGCGTCGCGAACATGGCATCAACCAATAATGCCGGCGAGATATCGCTGCCGGCCACACCATCCGTCGAAGACATCGGCTTCTCCCAAAGGCGGGTTGTCGTTGCGCTTTTATAGCAGACTTTGGTGCCAATAACACATTTCACTAATATTCAATTTAACACAAAAGGATAGAGGCGATTTGGCATGAATCGGGAGGCTGAAGCTCCGGGACACGACCCCAAAAATCGTATCTGCGTGCCTTCTTATCGAGCAGATAAATCGCTCACGTAAAGAAATTGGTTACCATAATTCGTCATCCTAGAAATCAGCCGGAAATGATGCCGGGCCGCATTTTGGCCCCGTTGCTCCATTACCGGCCCCGGCGAAGAAGTATTCACCTGTCAGTACCGCCGGCCTAGTAACGAGTTGTGAAAGACGAGTGTCATGGCGTTTGCGGTCGATGTGTTTGCCAATACCAGGCCCATAGGTAAGTCCATTTCTCGTTTACGCCGCTCATTCAACTTTCTCTCGGGTGCAACTCTTGTTGGTGCTAGCTTTGCAGCTTCTGCCTGGATCGTGACAACGATCGCAGCGATGCATGTGGCTGCGCCGTCGACACCGGTCAGATCACTCACAGACATAACGCTCGCACCGAAGGTCGCCGCCGTTGCGCCGGCGAAACAGCGCCTTGTCCACGTTACGAAATTTTCGCGCCTGGGCATGCTGACTGCCGAGAAGGCGCCCAGCCCGTCCAAGAACGGTCGCGTTCTGGCCCCGTCGGCGCTGATGACGGCGTTCATTGGTACTTCCGCTCCCGTCGCCGTCGCGGAAGCCGCGCCGCCGCACGCAGCAACAGTTGTCGCGTCCGCAGCACCTGCTCAGCAAAAGACCAAGGACGACAGTTTGCCGGTCGTACGAACCGCGACCAACGTGGTGGCATCGAACGATCGCATCGTCATTCCGTCAAAGGAAGAGGTCGCGGCGATTGAAGGCCCGGCACTTCTTGCGCTTGCCAGCGCACCGCGCGCGACGACCGCACCGAACAGCGGCCCCACCAAGACTGCCGACATCGAGGTCGCGAGCGTCGCGCCCGACACCGAGATGAAGGACGCCGCACAGGACAATGCTACGCAGCCATTCGATCTGGTCCTCAGTGATCGTGATGCATCGATACCGCTGCCGATGGCCCGCCCGGATGGGCTAAAGCGCGCGCCTGCTGCGGACCACGCCTCGCGCCCAGCCGAACCCGTCCTCGCCTATGCGCGGCCGGATGTCGGCGACGACGAAGGCCAGATACCGATGGTGCCGAAGCGGTCCAATGCTGTCGCCCGTAATGGCGTAGCCGTCTATGACATCTCTGCCAACACGGTCTACCTTCCGAGCGGCGAGCGCCTTGAAGCGCACTCCGGTCTCGGCAAGATGCGCGACAACCCCCGCTTCGTGCATGAAAAGAACCGTGGGCCGACGCCGCCGCATACCTATCAGCTCACCATGCGCGAAAGCCTGTTCCACGGTGTCGAGGCGATCCGCCTCAACCCGGTCGGCGGCGCAGGCAATGTCTACAATCGTGTCGGTCTGCTTGCGCACACCTACATGCTCGGCGCCCGCGGCGATTCCAACGGTTGCGTTTCCTTCAAGGATTACAGGCGCTTCCTCGCTGCCTTCAAGCGTGGGGATATCCGCCAGCTGGTGGTCGTCACCAGCATGCAGAGCAAGCCGTCATCAACCCTCGCCTCCCTGTTTTCGTCGCGCTCCTGATCCAAGGGGCGCCGATCAGGCCAGAAATCATGGTCCCTCCATTGATGGCGATGGACGAACCCGGCATAGCTGCATTATGAACGACTGAGACAATTTCTGCTAAGGCCCTGCAATGGTGAACTATATCGAAGCCTCCTCCGCGCCCACGAAAAACACGGGCGCCATCAGGCTATACGGCCCCGAGGCATTCGAGGGGATGCGAAAGGCATGTCAGGTGACTGCGCGCTGCCTTGATGAATTGGCAGCGATCGTGAAGCCCGGCCTGCCGACCGACGCGATCGACCGGTTCGTCTTCGAGTTCGGCATGGACAACGGCGCCTATCCCGCGACGTTGAATTACCGCGGCTATACCAAGTCCACCTGCACGTCGATCAATCACGTCGTCTGTCACGGCATCCCAGATAACAAGCCGCTGCGCGAGGGTGATATCGTCAACATCGACGTGACTTATGTGGTCGATGGCTGGCACGGCGACTCCAGCCGCATGTATCCAGTCGGCACGATCAAGCGCGCTGCCGAGCGACTGCTGGAAGTGACGTACGAATCGCTGCTACGCGGGATTGCCGCCGTCCGTCCCGGCGCGCGCACCGGCGCCATTGGCGAAGCAATCCAGACCTATGCGGAAGCGGAGCGTTGCTCTGTGGTGCGCGATTTCTGCGGCCATGGCCTCGGTGCGCTCTTCCACGACTCTCCGAACATTCTGCACTACGGTCGCGCCAACGAAGGCCCGGAACTGCGCGAGGGCATGATTTTCACGATCGAGCCGATGATCAATCTCGGACGCCCGCACGTGAAGGTCCTGGCCGACGGCTGGACCGCGGTAACAAGAGACCGCTCGCTGTCGGCTCAGTACGAGCATGCGGTCGGTGTCACGGCCACGGGCTGCGAGATCTTCACCCTGTCGCCCGGCGGCCTTGATCGCCCTGGGTTGCCTCCCTTGAGCCGATGAGTGGTTGATGGCGAAGGATCCCGTTTCACAAAGTGATGACGAAAAGGCCTTCGCGATCAGCGAGGCCCCGGACGAACGCCTGTTCTTCGCCGAGCAGCATCCAGCCAGGGCACCAGCATCATCCCACCAAGCGGCGCCCGCGAGTGCGGTAGAACATTACCATGGACATCGCGAGCGGCTGCGGAGCCGCTTTCGCGAACATGGCGATACGGCTCTCGCCGACTATGAACTCCTGGAACTGCTGCTCTTTCGCCTGATACCCCGTCGGGATACGAAACCGATCGCGAAGGCGCTCCTGGATCGCTTCGGTTCCCTGGCCGGCGTATTTGGCGCGCCGATTACGCTCCTGCAGGAGATAAAGGGGATCGGCGAAGCCGTAGCGCTCGACCTGAAACTGGTCTCGACGGTCGCTCACAGGACGCTGAAAGGCGAGCTGCGTGGCAAGCAGGTTCTGTCGTCCTGGTCATCGGTCATTCAATACTGCCACGCGGCCATGGCGCATGAAACGCGCGAGCAGTTCCGCATTCTATCGTAAGCGATTGATTTAATTATATCGCGTCCCGCGTCACGTTAGGTGACGTCCCCTACTCCGTTAGCACTTAACAGCCTGCTGGCAGCCGTCGGCGGGCCGCGCCTTTGTGCGCGCAAACATGGGAGAAAACCGTTGAAGGTTCTATACTGCCACAAGGTGCGCAATCCTCGCAGCACCGAATGCATTGCTTCTGTCGATTTCGAGCTCAACGAGCACGTTCGCATTTACGGCCTCCGCCTGATGAAGAAAAGCGACGGTCGGCACTTCATCTTCGCCCCGCAGGCCGCAGGATCTCGCCGCGTTGCCACCTTTTCCGAAGCCCTGTCTGCCCGCCTGACCGAACTTGCTGTTGAAGCATTTAAGGCGGCTGCGTGATGAGCGACAGAACTGACGGCCTGCTCAGCCAGCATCACTTATTGCTCGCCATCATCCACACGGATTGGGCAACACGGCTCGATCACAAGGTCGCAGCAGTTATCATCGAGCGCTACTTCGGGCGCTACGGGAACTCGCGAGCTAGCCTCCGCTATCTTGAAGAGAAGACTGGCGCCACCCGCCCCAATATCATTGCGTCCGCCCGACGTCTTGTAGAGCACGGTGCGTTCTCTGTTGTCCGCGAAGGCGCCGGTACCAGGCCCACCGAATACGCCCTCAATTTTGGTTTCGTCTCTAGTGGTATTGCACGCGATACCGCTACTAGCGGTATCGTCCACGATACCTCATGCGGTATTGCTGACGATACCTCTGGAAGTTTTAGAGGTATTGCCCACGATACCAAAACATCTCTTACAGTAACCGGCCTACAGGCCGAGTTACCTGAAAGAGATATTGATTTCGCCGCGCCGGTGGCGCCGCCTTTGTCTGGCCTATCGGCCGACACGGCGGGAACGGCGAAAGGTGGATTCGAAGAGCTATGGAAAGCGTACGGATATCGCAAGGCGAAAGCTGAAGCGAAAGCCGCCTATGCGAAATTGTCACCGGATGGAGACCTGCATACACGGATCGTCGATGCGGCCGGCCTTTGGCTTTCCGCATGGGCTGCGCAAGGCAAAGCTGACGCTCCCCGGTTTACCTTGGCAAAGTGGCTGGAGCGCGAAGAGTTCGAGTGCGATCCGCCGGCAGGATACAAGGCCAAGGAGAAGGCCGGGAAACAGGCAAACGCGCCGGCACCAACACCAGAGCCCACCAACGACAACCAGACCGAAGACGAAAAGGAAGCGCCCGACTTCACAGTGTATCCCGATCAGCCTGCCTTAGGCGTAATTGAGCGGGTGGAAGACTATACCTACGAAGACGATGGCGGGAAGTCGTTGAAGATCTACTACCGAACGCATGACGGCAAAGAAATCGAGCAGTTCCTCATGTACGAAAGTCCCGACCAAGGAGAACAGGAACGTGGCCAGGAAGATCTTCGAAAGGTCTTGGAGGCGGTGGACTTGGTCGAGACGAATGACGCTCAAGACCTGGTCGGATGCAAGGTCGACCTGATGATCAACGGCAATAGCTTCGTTTCGTGCTCGCGGCCTTGGGTGCCAAATACGAGCGGGCCGCGTCTAACTAAGCGCTTCAAGGAAGTCGTCGATACCACTCCGATAGGTGGATGGTGCGCGAAGATTGGCACGGCCTACGAGGATGAAGATGAAGAACTCGACGTCGCTTAATGGGCCGTGTGAGCTAACATCATGCGGGCTGCGTCATATCCACCAGAGGGGCGCCGCCTCGATCCCGGTGACCCTCGCTTTCCCATATCTGCCATTTAACAACAGGTGCTGCGTGACGGCTGAGCTCCGTCTTGTCTAGCGTGCTCAAACCAAAGGATATGACTGGCTGACCTACTTGATGTTCCGGCGGAATGAAGGTCATTACCAATTCATGTCCTTGGACATGAAGGCGTGCACTATCAGCGACGTGACGGCGACCGGCAGCAGTCGCGTCGCCATGCACTTCCTCAAGGAACCAGTCTGGTCCGTATGACATAACTCGCTCGCCGTCATCGAGGGCGTACCAGGTCATTGGCCGATTGAAATCTGCCGATTTGATCACACCGACCAATCCGCCACCACTGTTCAGATGCTTCATAAAGACAGCAATGCCCGCTGTGGTACCAAAGCTGATCCGGAGAAGCTCACCGGGTTGCAGCTCGGCGACACGCTTATGTGCCAATTGGCTTGATCTAATCATGTCGAATTACCCTTGCCCTAAAATCTCGAATGTTAGCGAAGGTATCGGGCGCATGAATTGCCTTCACCATTTCCTCGCGGAGATCTTCATCGTGGTTGAACATGTCCAAGAAGTCGCAGATCATGTTCTTTGCCAACCTTCCGGTTCGCCCTGACATCTGGCCGTCTAGGTAGATCGCGCAGGCCATCTCGATATCGTTCATCAGTTCCTGAACTTCGTCAGACCAGAGAACCACATCTTCGGTTTTGTTGGCGTGGTGCAGACGGTCAACACGCTGCATCATGCTCGCCCGGAGCTCACCGAGCGCGCCAGCCGACACGGCTAGCCGGTCGTTCTTCATCTGTCGGCGAACAGCAAATAGACCGATGATGGCGATTGGTAATCCAACGACTGTGATGAGATCAGATAGCCAACCGAGATCCGCGTTTGGCCAACTCCACACGTCAGCCATCAGCCGCCGCCAGGCTTGGGCTTACCAATCTTGTTGGGGACATTGTTCGTGGTGAACGACTTGGTGGCTTCGGCGTTTCCGACGCCTGTCCTGCCCGGCAGTGGGCTACCCTTAGACGTCGTCGAGGGTGGCGTGGGAAGTTTTCTGTCTGTCATGGCTTCTCCATTGAAAACAATAGCGGCGGGAGCGATCCCGCCGCCGAATGTTCGCCTACTTCTTGGTGTCGCCGTAGCCAGGCTTTGGCACGCGCTCTACCGTGGTAGTGCTCGGGCGCCGAACAGCTTCGCTAACAGGGATGAACTGGCCGGAACTGGAGTCGCGGCCGCGAGGAGTAGTCTTGCTTCCATTTGCCATTTCTTAATGGCTCTTTCTCCTAGCTTGCCAAATTAACCTTTGGGCGCTATCTACGGAGTTGCTGAGACTACCGCTGTGGACGCACTGCTTGCTTCGCGGCAAGCTAGGCATCCGCGGCACAAACAAACAAAGGCTCGTCGAATCATTTCGACGGGCCTTTTTTCGCATGAGTCGCAACCATGCACAAGCTATACATTAACGGAAAATTAACGGTGGGGATAACTCTGTTCCCTTGCACTGTCAACCGTTTAAACGCGAAAACGGTAAGCATCTGCGGGCAAGCGCATCTAAAGCATTGTTTTCTTTTGTTGGCCAACTGATGAAAAATCAGCTGCCCGAAAGCTAAAATGAGGCGAAGTTATCCACAGGCAAACAAAAAACCCTCCCGCTTTCGCGAGAGGGCCTTTCTCACCAGAATCGCAAGAAAGCCAGGACCGAGGCCATACTGATCTTGAGATCAAACCCCATCCGGAACATTCCTTCCGACTGGTTGGCCTCGATAAGAAACTTCGCGTGCATGACGCTCCCTTTCCAATCGTTGTGTGCTGTGGACCTTGATGAGCCGGCGAGCGCACAATAGACCAGTGTGACGGCTGTTTCCCATTCAGCATTACAGCAAGGGCGGTGGCCATCTTCACCCGGCTGTTCGCTTGTTGCACCTAAGATGGTTGTCGCGGTCGCATCGCGCAAGCGGGCTACATCAAAAACTCCACCATTCCGTGAAAATAAATCGCTACCCTGCCCTTGACGGTTTTCGCGCTTTTCAACTTTAGACTATTTGGGAAGTCGCTCACTTGGGATTTCCCGCGCAACAGCCTAAATACATAGGCCAGCCGCATCGGCATGGCTTTAGCCGGCCGCTCGGCGTCCCGAGGCGGCAAGACTTCCTCTTTCGAAAGGCTGCACCCCTGTCGAAGAAAATCACCCTTGCGAAACCACCCCTTAAGCACATCCCGGCCAACGATAACGCCGTCGACTTCAAGGACGTACCGATTGCAGACCGGGCACATTGGCTCGGCAACACCGAGCGTGGCGCTGGTTACCGCACAATGGAACGGCACCCCTACCGCACTGGTGAGACATACGGCCGCGATGCGAGCGGGAGGTGGGATTTCGAAAAGCCGCTCCCGAAAAAGCCGATGAAACTTCGGTTGTCATCGGGCATCGCTTGGTTGGATTCCCACCTCTTCGATACTGGTGAACGCGACTCCCTGGAGAGCGCCCGCATCACGTTGGCCAGGAAGGCTGCCGAAGATCAGGCCACGGAGATGCCGCACCGCTATCGCCTTGCGGTCCGCGGCAACATAGGTTCGAAGGAAGCAAGTCGAGAGCTCCTCGAGGATGCCAGGCCGCTGTTGGCCTCCCCCGAAGAGCGTAAGTGGGCCGCGGAAGGCATGCCGGTAGAGGCAGAATTCCGAACCGGCCGGATTGGTGAAAAGCTTCGCTCCACCGCTGCCGATTTCGCAGACGTGTACGAAACAGCGAACACTGGGAGCCGCGGCATTAGTGAGCGCCACATCGACGCAAAGTCGGCTGCAGCCTTCGTTCGCTATCGGCTCATGCACCTTTGGCGGCCCTTGGTTGACGCCCTGGTGTTCGGCAAGACGATGGCTTCGATTGGCCGCGAGTACGGCGGCAACAAAGAAGACTCGGCGAAGCTCGGAAGGCAGAAAGTCATCGACGCGCTTCTGATTGCGCACGAGTGCTTCGCTGACTTGCGCGACATGAAAGCAAAAGAGCGACGGGCGGAAAACGACAACACGCCTATGGAGAACCCGCACGTCACAACGCTTGGCAGAAAGTCGGCCGATCTGCCTATCGCTTTCCACAAGGCGGCAAACGATAACCGCAGGGCCATTCGAAGCGTCGCATAGGGGGTGGGGGTCGCCCCGCCCGGATGTGATATAATGGTTTTATGATTTCAATTGGCGGCCTTCGGGTCGCCTTTTGTTTTTGACGGCAGGGCCATTGGTCGATGCCATCAAACGCCGACGACAACGGGCAGGTTGTCGTCGGACCCCATTTGCGGAGGCCGGATGTACGCCACGCAGATACCATCCCGTCGGTTATCTTCCTTTCCGTCGGTCGATCGGCAGAGCGCGCGGCCATCAGGCACCCGGCTGCGCGCCGCCTGCCTCAACGCGCCTCACGGCGCTTTTTTTGACATATCCATCAGCAAAATATTCGGAAGGAACGCCAATGGCGCTTTCAGGAATGCATGTAGCTTGCGGGTACGCAGGCTCGTCCACAAACAGATGGGCAACGCTATCAGCCATAGGCCGGACCATCTGGAGCGAGACCCTCGCGTCACCAGGCACCACCACCAACACTGCGCCGGCATCTTCTGACACGGCCGGAGATCCAATCTTTCAGGTTCGTTCGACGGTCGATTCCTTCGTATCGCTCGGCCCGGTGCCCAACGCATCGTCAGGCCCGCGGCAGTTCGTGGCGGCAGCTACCGAGTATACGTTTTACGCCCAGCCCGGCGACAAACTCGCTTGGGTGGCGGCATGACCGAAGCCACCAAAATTCACCGCCTTGTCAGCGAACTGACCGGCGTTCGCCTGACGCGCGTCAACAATGTGTCCCGACGACTTCGCGAGAGCGGAATGCTCCCTGCTGGCGGGCCTGGCCGAGCACCGGAATTCGACCGCGCTGACGCGATCGTCCTCGCCGTTGCCACTGCGTCGGGAGCGTTGCTCGAAAACGTCGCGTCCGCGACCCGCGCAGCGCTTGCCACCACACCTGGCGGCGCAGACGTCAGCGGCGGACCACTTACCATTCCGCGAAATGCGGAGATCCAGTTGGCCGTTCTCGCCAGCATGTCTCTAGACGGTGACAATCTCGAAGGCCTCACGATCGAGGTCGTGCACGGGTGGCCGGAACTGGCGCTGATCTGGGCGGACGGCAACGTCCAGCGCTTCCAGACGGCAGGCAGTCTCACCAATCATCAGCCATCTTCGCAGGCCCGCATTGCCACGCGCATTCCGGGATCGGCGTTCGCACAGTTCATAAGGGAGGCCGTCAATGGCTAAAGCATTCGAAGTACCAAGTCTCGCCGACGCCGACAGCGAATATGGGGCGCTGTCTGAGCGCTACACCACTCTCAGCAATGAACTCGCCCAGATCTCCCGTGATGCTGACGATCTTGAGGCAGACATTCGAGCGCGCCGCGCCCCTGCCATGCGCCCAGGCGTTGCCGAACTGATCGGCGAGACCGTCGATCTATCTTTGCTTGAGCGTCCCAAGCGGCTGCGCGAATTGCGCCAGCGGGCGGCAGATCTGGAGCAGGCTGTCGAGATCATTCGTCGTCGACGCGACGACCGCCTCGGCGCCGCCTCGCTGGCCGCCTGTAAGATCGCCAAAGGCGAGTACGCCAAGCGCATCGGGAAGTTCGTCGCGGCCCTCGAAGCTGCGAAGTTTGCCTATGACGAAGCAGAGAGCGTGCTCGATGCTCTCGAGCGCGAAGGAGTGCAGATCGGCTATATGCCGACGGCTCGGACCTCTTTCTTCGCCGGCAACGATAACGGCGTCACCCGATTTGTGTCGGAAGCAAAGGGCAACGGCCATGTCAATTGAGCGAGCAATAGAGCGGCGCGGGACCGGCAAGCGTTCCGTCACCCTTCCTGGCAAGTCGGCAGTTCAAACAGACAAGAAGCCAGAGCAGATCGCGCTTGAAATCCGGTCTGCTCGCCTCGCAAAACGCATCGAGGCCGCCAGAAAATGACGAACGCGATTAGCGGCTATGCTGCTATCTACAACGAAGAGACGGTGATTGCAGGAGCCTTCCGGGAACGGTTGGCGCCTGGCTGCTTCAGTCGTTCGCTCAAGGATCATTCCGACGTGTTGGCCCTCTTGGCTCACGATCAGGGTCGAGTGCTCGGTCGGGTATCTGCAGGCACTCTCGATCTTCGAGATGATCGCATCGGCCTGTACTTCTGGCTGCGGCCAGATCCGACAACGCCATCCGGACAAGAAGCACTGGGAACGGTCGGCCGACAAGATGTGAAGGGATGTTCCTTTGCCATGACTGTCGTTGCCGAGGAATGGCGCGATGACGGCCAAGATCTACCGCTCCGCACGATCACCGAGGCAGCGCTTTGGGAAGTATCTCTGGTCGGCATGCCAGCTTACGAGACCACGTCAGCAGCGGTCGTCGCCAATCGTTCCAAGCCCACCAGTAAAGCTGAGGCTGCAATGCGTAGCCGCGGTATTCCACTGAGGTAACCACATGCAAGTCGAATTCAAATATGCGCTTGGCGACGTCGTGCGCACGCGCCGAGGTGACAGCGGCAAGATCGTCGCGATGTCTGTATCGACCGGTCGATCGGATCCGCTCTTCAGAAGCTATCGGCTCGAGCTCGACGATGGCTCAGAGACTTGGTGTCCTGAATACCGCATCGAACGCGTGATCGGTTGGTGATGTGGGTGGGAGGGGTACTCACGGCTTTGCCGGCCGCCTCTCTGCGGAACGGTGAGGCTCCATCGCGCACAATCGTGATGCCCCGGTTGAGAAAATATTTGGCCCAGCTGGAAGCCCTTTGCGGCAAGGCATTTCGATCTGGAAACCCATCCAAAAACGGTGAAAAAAGATGGCAAAAACGCAAAAAGCGCCGCCGCATTTGCGGCCGGCGACGCAAAAATGGTGGCGTTCGGTGATGGCTGACTTCGACCTGGAGGACCATCACCTTCGACTGCTGCAACTGGCTGCCGAAGCCTGGGACCAGGCGCAGGGCGCACGCGAAGTGCTCGATCGAGACGGCCAGACATTCCTCGATCGTTTTGGACAGCCAAAGGAGCGCCCCGAGGTGAACATCATGCAGAACGCTCGAATTGCCTTCGCTCGGCTACTGCGAGAGCTCGCCCTCGACGGCGTTGACACACCTGAGGCGCCTCGAATGTCACGAACGAGAGACTACGGAGGGCGCGCCTGATGCCGGTAAAACGGCGAGTTCAGATCCGACGGCAAGGAGATGTAGATGCGTGGGATGCCGTCTTCTCGACGGGCTACGATCTGCTGTGGGAGTTGCAGATGCTGGGCGTCGAAATGGACGAGTACGGGCGTCCTGACACCGCTGTGATCGAAGAGGCCTGGCGTACTATGGGAGAGGCATACCTGGAAAAGCCACGCCATCCTGAACTGCCGTCACCGTGGGCGCTCGAAATATTCGGTGATCCGCGGCCGAAGCGCGGCAAGCGCCGGCGTTAACGGTTCGATTTATAGTGGTCCCGAATGTAATCGTTGAAGAAGGTTCCCGCCGAACGTGCCCGAATAAGCCCCTCATAGATCCGTTGCGGCACGCCATAATAATCGTAAGGTCCGCCACTTTCGACAAACCAAATGCTCAAAGTGCTGCTCGCTGAATTGTATTCAACCTGCCGGATAGCAGATGACCTGAGTATCACCATTCCAATCTCCTCCTCGAAACATTCGGTAGCTGCCATCGACGGATCAGGTGCACGCGCCTGATCTAAAAGTTGAATGAAAGTTGGTCCGGGTGCGACCGCCAATGTGCACGAACGTGCTCCTGGCGATTGAACCGTCGACGGACATACGCCCGTACTTTCACGAGCTTCGACTTCAACCTGTTGGTCAAGTTGTTATCCCCCTTCGTTTCACAGCGGGAACGAGCCCACCGCTCCAGTTCCGCTTAATGCGGCCCCGTGCCCGTGCCGAGTAACGATCCGAAGATCGCCGAAACAAAAGTAGCCGATGGCAACCAACATGCAGGCTAGGTGATTCGCGCGTAAATTGTCTAGCGTCGTGCGATTTTCACAACGCTGAATTTAAGGAAAAACCGATGAAAACTACAGCTGACGCCCCCACGGGCGAACCATTCCGCACGCTCTTGCGAGGTGACGGCTGATGGCAGCTCAAGATCTCGAAAAGCTGGTTGTCCAGCTCTCGGCAGATATAACGAAGTACGAGCGCGCGATGGCCCGCGCCAGCAACGCCGGCAACAAGCAGTTATCGGCGATCGAGCGTCGCGCTGTCGCGATGAACAAGAACCTTTCCAACTCATTTTCATCAATCGGTTCGACTGCGGCCAAGGCCTTCGCAATCCTTGGCGGCGCGCGCGGCTTCCAGTCGCTTTCGGACTCGGCCACGAATATCACGAACGCGCTCAAGGTTGCGGGCCTTTCGGGTGACGAGCTTGCGAAAACCTATGATCGGTTGTTTGCATCCGCACAGAAGAATTCGGCGCCGATCGAAAGCCTGGTGCAGCTGTATAGTCGCGTTAGCTTGGTTCAAAAGCAGCTCGGCGTTTCCAGTGACCAGCTCGTGGGACTGACTGACAATGTCGGAAAGGCGCTTCGCATCTCAGGTTCAAGCGCTGAGGCGTCGAGCGGCGCTCTGCTGCAGCTCGCTCAAGCTCTCGGCGGCAGCAAGATACAGGCCGAAGAATGGGGTTCCCTAGTCGACGGCATGCCGGCGCTGCTTCAGGCGGCCGCATCCGGCATCAAGCAGGCGGGTGGCGATGTCTCCAAGCTCACGGCCCTGGTTAAGGCTGGAAAGCTTTCGAACCGGGCTTTCTTCGACGGGATCGAAGCAGGTTCGCACGTCCTCGATGAAAAGCTGGCTGGATCGACGCAAACCATTGCGCAGCGTTTCAACAATCTTCGAAACTCGCTGATCAACGCGACGACAAAATTCAATGAAAATTCCTCTGCGGCTGAAACGGTCGGAAAAGCGATTGGGAAGATTTCGACGGAAATCGACCAGATCAACTTTAATCAACTCATCCTGCAAATCGGAGAAATCTCCTCGGCCTTCAATCAAGCTCGTACGACGGCCGAAGATTTCTTCCGATATCTCGGCGACAAAAGTGGCGCCAGCGCGATTGGCGCGGCTCTCGTTGACATGCTGCCGGGTGATGAAACCGTCAAATCGTATTTCGGCGGCGCCCTTACCATCAAGCAGAATGACCTGATCACAAGCCGCATCAACGATGCGTTTGCAGGCCAGATCGAGAACGCCGGCAAGCTGACCGCCGACGCCATTCAAAACAGCGTTCTAGGACAGAAAGGCGCGAAAACGGGCCGCGTTCGCGAGATGCAAGGTCCGAAAGTGCCAGACGGCTGGACGCCGCAGCAAGTAGACCTCGATGGCCAGAAATACAAGGTTCCGTCTTCCGGCTCTGGCAAAACAAAGCGCGACAAGCTCGACGACTACGATCGAGAGGTGAAGCAGGTTCAGGAGAGAACCGCCGCGATCGAAGCGCAAACAAAGGCTCAGGAGAGCCTAAGCGGCACAATTTTCATCTTAGAGGAGGGCCGTCCGTGACCGCATTCACTTTGAAGCCATATCGAGATCGCGTCGAGATACTTTCCGACGCTGCCACGTACCTTCCGGACGGCACCGTCGTTGGGATTGGCTGCAAGGTCAAAACATCGCCGTTCGTCCCATTGGCCGTGACGGGTAGCGGGTCCGTGCGCGCCATCGACGCGCTATCCAACATGATCCTCGAAGCAGCCATGGCGACCGGCTCTGTTGATGGCACCATGGCCATTTTGGAGAATTCCCTCAGTGTTATCGCGTCCGAGGGTTTTGCAAGCGATAGCCCAGTCAAGATTGCGATCGGCGCCATCTCCGAAACATATGGTCCGGTTACGCTCTATTTTGCGACGTTCGACGAGTTGGGCGCCCCTGCGCCATTTGCTCTGCACAAGATGCCCTTTGGTTTCGGACAGGGCGAGCATCCACCGCACGAGCAAATGGTTGCTCAGGGCTGGCAGCCGGGCGACGGCGTCGCGCCACTAGAGAAATTTGGCCCATTCATGTTCGAATACATGCGTGCGCGAAAGCGGCCAAATCCATCGAATCCGGCTGCGGAACAAATCTTCTGCGTCGGGGGGCATCTGGATCTGACCATCATCCGGTCGCACGGATACGAACAGCGTCGTCTTGTGACCTGGCCGGATGAGGTCGGGAAGAAGATAGATCCGGTCGCGGCTTGAAGTCGGCTAGCCGGCCCGGAGTGTTTGGGAACTCCGGGCCGGCAGGCGGGTCGACTTAGCTATTCAGTGGCGTCGTTCGAAGCCACATCGGCGATCTGCAGAAAGTGTTTTCCATAAAGGTCGTAAAGTGCATGGTCCCACGCTTCGCATAGCGCTTTCGCTTCCGTGAAGTCGGCTTCCACATGCGCCACGATTGGCGTAATCAATGCATCGAGGATTTCTATCCTAGTCAAGATCTCCGCCAAAGTTGCTTGATCTGCCTCGATGCGCATGGGCTGATCCTTGCCTCTTCGGAACGGCATAAGCATCCGCTGGAACTGCACATGTTCTTCGTTGTACGTCCTGATTGCCGCAAGTGTCGCCCTGTAGCGTGGTTCCAATAGCAGGGCTTGGTTGGCCAACTCACCCTTGTCTACCCGAAAGAATGCCGCAAAATCCGACGTTAAGAAGGGCGAGTTGAGCTCGATTAGACCGGTTATCGGGCGTATTGCCTCATGCAGCCGAGTTGCCTCCGGGTGGAGATCACGCTCTCTTCGTATATAGTTTCTGAGCGTGAAAAGGCCGTTGGCAATTGAGAGAAGCTTTAAGCAGGCCGACGACGCGGTGGCGATCTCCTCTTCTAACCGTCGCCTTTCATCCTTCTCATTTGCCTGCCGCGAGGTTTGATGAGCTAGGAGCCATGAGATTCCTCCGCCGAGCGCTGCGCCACCAAACCCCGATATCAAGGTGGCAGAGTCCGCCGCGCTGATCCACGCGGATTGGGAGGTGCCAGCTGCAACAACTCCAAATACAGTTGCAATCACCCCTCCGAGTACACCGCAAGAAAAAATCATCGCGCTGACTTCTGGCTGAGGACCGGGAATAGCTTGTTTTCCCACTTGGTTCGCCATGAGTTAGCCCATCCTCGAAGGAGTTGGCAAAACGAGCATAGTTTTCATTGTCCGCCTCCCACGCTCATGCTCCTTTTCGAACGCGATCCGAGTTTGTGAGCGCCTCACCTAAGCGCCCAAGAGCCTCTTTGAGTGCATGCTCCGCGGATTCCACCAGTGACTTTGCTCCACCTTCGCATGCCAAACCCGCATCGGCTTGACCGTTGCCACTGCCGGAGACCGTCGTGCCGAGCAGGCGCCCACCTAGACCATCGACCGTGATCGAGGCCGCTAGCGCGACCTCAGTCTCCATTCCCGCTGACCAGAACCCCGGTACGACCCGGAGCCGTCCGTTCAGTTCCTCGCCGCGAACAATGATCATACCCCGGGCGCCTCGGGACTTAAGATCGTCACGACCTACGGGCTGTTGTACGACCTCAAGTTCAGTCACTAGGTTGGCAAAGGTCTGTCGTACTGAACTCGCAAAGCTAGTCGAGAGATCTAGCGGAAACGTATGAGCCGCACAGTTGTAATCTGAGGGCTTAATTGGCTTGTTTAGCTTGCTGGCATCGACGTAAAGCAGATACTTTCCGGGCAGCTTCCCGTCGTATGATGAGTACACATTGTATGTGGCAACCGGCAGTGGCTCCGCCTTGTATTGGCACGCGGCAAGAAGCGCGCCGATTGCCAGCGCTGATGCGATTTTGAGCTTCATATGAGTCCCCAATGTCCCGATCAAAACGAAACAGAATTTCAACTAAGAGTCGATCTCTGAGTTGGACTTCTCAAGATTTCGTTGGGGATGATGGACGCTCTTTCGGTCTGACGAGCTTGCGCGAACCCAGGCTGATCTCGGACAGCGCACGAACTCGACGTTTTAGCGACGTGTCGCGCATCCCGTCGTGGAAAAGTTGCGATTTTCACAACACAGTTGGTTGCGGTAGGGGAGCACTTATAGCAGTGTGTTTCTGGCTGTCGGCGAGATCAGCATTTGCGCTGATCCCGCCCTTGGGGAGCCACCTGACGCGGGAGAGTGCGGTTTGCCTGCAAGCTGATGCCGCATTCCCCGCTGCCAGGAAGTCCAGAAGACCAAATTCGACACATTCGCGCAAGCGCGCAACGGCAGTATTGCAGCTTTATCCCGTGGTGATTTGGCCAGTCGGCTTGCAGCCACGTTAAACAAGTGGCTAAATAGACCGGGTTGAAAACGGTCTGCATTTGCGGCCGGTTTTTATTATGAAAACTTCCCCAATGAGCAAAATTTAATCATTGATAGCCGCCGGATTAATGATCGGCATGGCAGTGCTGAATGCAGCCTGCACGACGCATCCCAACCCGACTCCGCCCGACTTTCAATACAATCCCCGGACCTCTCGAAATCCGGCTTGCGGCGCGGGGTTCAGACCGACGAATAACTGGACTTGCCGTTTCTGACAGGTAGTCTCTCCGCACGCTCTCACCCGTCGGAGATTGCCTTAAGACGCTCGACATCCACTAGCCAGATTTCGGCGGATACGGGCTCCGACTTATTTGTTCGAAACCAATCGGCTGCTTCGCGCACGCGCTCGCCGTGCGGTCCAGGATAGGCGCCGAGGCGCGACACCCATTCCCGAACCGTCTCGCGTTCCATCAGACCGGCCCGATAGCGGTCATGAACAGTAATGGCAGACGCGATCAAATCGGATATTTTACTCACGACGCTTCCTCTTCCCGCGTAGCCGCGGCCAGCAGCTTGAGCTGCTCCGGATCGCGCACGCCTTGTCTGAAGAGCTCGATGATAATGGACGCGAGCCGCGCTACGGTCTGCGTGTCAGCGACAATGCCGAACTCTCGTGAGATGTCGTCGAGGACCGTGTTGCAGACGGCAAGGTCTTCGGAAGTGAGCGGCATATCGCGGAGGCTGTTGGTCATTCGCAGTCCCACTCTTTGCGGAGAATATACACGTCGGTATTCGCCAATCCGCCGCGGGGCGAGATAAGGTTTCCTCTAAGATACCTACCGGTTCCGTCTTCGGCGCTTCCATAGGCCTCAAATGTCCAGCTCATGCCGACATACGCATCGCCCCGCCAATCCGGATGAATGTTGTTAGGCGACGGTGAGGATAGGATTCTTGCTGAATTGTCCTTTGGCGCGCACTGCAAGGCAAGCGCGGCCGTTGGCAAGAGTAGAGAAGCAAACGACAGGACGGCTGCGGCTCTCACTGAGCGCTCCGTAGCTTGACGACGCCGTCGCCGCGGTCGGTGTTGATGAATTCGATACCGGCAGATTCTAGGGCGGAGCGTATGTCGTCGACGGTACGCTCTTTCAATTCCTCGCCACCCTCGAACCGAGAGATCGTTCCTGGCGCTACTTTGGCCAAAGCGGCGAGATCGCGCACCCCAAGGTTAAGGGCTACCCGAGCCATTTTGCACTGCGTGGCATTCATTTTTGATACACCGCTTCAAAATCGTGTTGACGTATCGAAAATGTTTCGATATTGATACGTTGTACCGAATTTAGAACGGTGACGCAATCGAGGAGACCAAAGATGCCAGCAGGACAGAGCCACATCGAAAGAATTGCACTACCTCGTAGTCTGGTAGGCAGAAGACGACCCACATTCGAATTCCGCATCGGCCAACTGGTCGATTTTCATGGCGATCGCGCGGTCATCACAGGCCGCCAGCTGACTGCCATGGGGCGCGAGATCTACGACATCACTATCCAATGCGCCGAGCGCCAGCAGCGCACCGTACGGGGGCAATACCTTGCGCCGGTTCACGACGAAACAAAAACGGGCACTCGCCGCGCTCCTGTTCGTACTGCAAGAGGGACGGTGCGCGTATTGCCGGAAGTTCGTCCGCCTGAGCTACTGGCCGCCTGATCGTCAGAGGCACGACGCGGGGATGCTAGAGCACCTCCGCCGCAGAGCAGACGGCGGGCGAGACAGCAAAGATAATCTCGCCCTGGTCTGCAAGACCTGCACCGACAGCCGCGGAGTTATCGACTGGCTGCTCTACACCAGCTGGATCCGCGATGAGTTTTAGGCGCGAAAAATGCGCGCCGGGTATGCCCAAATCTCGGCATACCCTCTTTTATTCCCAGTCACCTATGGCCGGCGCGGTCACCACCCTCGCCCACATCAGAGGCGCGCCGGCCGGTGCTCTTGCACAATTTGTAAATCAGTCCTGAACTTCGTCCAGTTTCAACAGCAGGAGGACCGATGCCAGCCGCCGCCAACGACAACTCGCCGCTCTACCTCTCGGAGGCCGCCGTGGCTCAACGGGTGCTCGGTGCCAAAAGCCGAACGCAGTGGACCGCCCTCGCCGTCGTGTGGGAGCGAGAAGGCTTGCCGCGCATCGATCCATTGACGGGCTGCCGCTATTGGCCGGCGGTGCGAGCCTTCCTCGACCGCCGCCACGGCTTGGGCGGATCTCAGTTGCCGTCTGGCGTTGACGGTGTGGAGAATTGGCAGTGACCGATGCACCTGGTTTGAAGCGAAAGCGCAACAAAGACGGGACGTTCCGCGAATACTGGGAAGCTCGCGCCGATCTCGTGAAGCGTGGCTACCGGCCTTCATCGATCCGTCTTCACTACCCGGTGACACCGGAAGGCCGCCTGCAGCTCGCCTCGCGTTGCCAGATCCAGCAGGCCGAAATGATCGCCTGGGCGTCTCGTGGCGAACACGCCGCCCCATCGTACGATGGTTCGTTCAAGAGCCTATCTCGTCTATTTCAGACTAACGAGGACTCTCCCTTCCAGACGATCAAGTGGAACAGTCGCGAGAACATCCTCAAGTCGCTCGTCATCATCGAACGAACCGTTGGCGCTCGCAATGTCGGCAAGGTGCTAGGTCCAGATTATAAGCGCTGGCATGCGTCCTGGGGCGAGCCGAAGGTGCCTGGTAAGTCCCCTCGCCCTTGGCGAGCCAAGCACGCCATTGATACCGTGCGCCAGCTTGTCAGTTACGGCGTCACGCTCGGCATCGAAGATTGCTTTCGCGCCGACACGGTACTTGGCAAGATCCGGTTCAAGACGCCGCCGGCCCGCACGTCAGTAATGACGGCTGATCATGTTGCAGCCATTCGGACAACGGCTCACGCCGAGGGCTTTCCGTCGATTGCGCTGGCGACTGTGTTGCAGTTCGAGCTGGCAATGCGCCAAAAGGACGTCATTGGCGAATGGGAGCCGGTGGCCGAGCAGACCGAAGGCGGTATCCGTTTTCGCGACAAGCGATGGGTCAACGGTCTGGTGTGGAGCGACATCGACGACGATATGGTGCTGCGCAAGACACACACAAAAACCGGCTTTCCCGTGGAGCACGATCTGAAGCTGCATCCGACCGTCCTAGAAGAAATTGGCATGGTCCCTGTCGAGCGCCGTGTCGGTCCAATGATTATCGCGGAGCGTGTCGACGACACGCCCTACAAGAATAGGAAGTTCACTCAGCGTTGGCGCGTCGTCGCAGACAAGGCCGGAATACCCAAGGGCGTTTGGAGCATGGACGCTCGTGCAGGCGCCATCACAGAAGCGTACGATCTCGGCGCGGCTGAGACCGACGTCATGAAATCGGCGGGTCACAAGAACCGCCAGACAAGTGCTCGATATAACCGCGGCACGCTCAAGCAGACCAGTCGCGTTGCAGAGATGCGGCTGGCAAAACGTACCGAGAACACGGAATGAGGGACGCGCGGGGGACGTTTGGGGGACGTCTCCCGTAATCGATTGTAATATATGTGTTTTCTTCAACGAGGAAACACATCCGCATTCTCTTTCTCGACAAGCGCAACGCTCTGATTGCCGACGAGGTGCAGGGGCTTGGAACGGTCGACCACACGCCGGTCTATCCGCGCGAGGTGGTGAAGCGCGCGCTGGAGCTCTCCTCCACCGCGCTCATTCTCGTCCACAATCACCCGTCCGGCGATCCGACGCCATCGCGTGCCGATATCGACATGACCAAGATGATCATCGATACGGCAAAGCCGCTCGGGATCGCCGTTCACGACCACATCATCATCGGCAAGGAAGGTCACGCGAGCCTCAAGGGACTGCGGCTGATCTGAGTTCATTGGGCGGCGGATCGAACGCCACAACTAGCCGGAACCCAAGTTTGGGTCTCTTATTCCTGAGCAATGCTCGTAAAACAATCTGTAACATTGACCAGCTACCCGTGGACACGCGACATATTGCGTCGCAAAATGATTCTAGCCTCCCAATCAGGACCACTTCATGTTCCAGTTCGATCTCGTTGTTGTAGGTAGCGGCCCTGCGGGTCGCCGCGGCGCAATTCAGGCTGCCAAACTCGGCAAGAAGGTTCTGGTCATCGAACAGGGCAAGCGTGTCGGTGGTGTCTCCGTTCACACGGGTACGATCCCTTCCAAGACACTGCGCGAAACGGCGCTCAATCTATCGGGTTGGCGCGAACGTGGCTTTTACGGCAAGGCCTATCGCGTCAAGGATGAGATCAGCGCCGACGATCTGCGGCGTCGCCTCCTGATCACGCTCGACCACGAAGTCGAGGTTCTGGAACACCAGTTCGCCCGCAACCGTGTCCAGCACATGCGCGGCAAGGCGAGCTTCGTCGATCCCTCGACACTCGAAATCGTCAAGGACGATGGAGAAGTGGTCAAGGTCACGGGCGCAAGCATCCTGCTTGCGGTCGGCACCAAGCCGTTCCGGCCCGATTACATTCCCTTCGACAACAAGACGGTGCTTGATAGCGACGAGCTGCTCGACATCGAGGAGCTGCCGCGCTCGATGGTCGTGATCGGCGCCGGCGTCATCGGCATCGAATATGCGACGATCTTCAGCGCGCTCGACACCGCCGTCACGCTCGTTGATCCAAAGTCGACAATGCTCGACTTCATCGACAAAGAGATCGTTGAAGACTTCACTTATCAGCTGCGCGACCGCAACATGAAGATCCTGCTCGGCACCAAGGCCGACAAGGTGACGAAGCTCGACAATGGGAAGGTCGAGCTGCAGCTGGACAATGGTCGCCGACTGGTGACAGACATGGTTCTCTTCGCTGCTGGCCGCATGGGCGCGACCGATACGCTCAATCTGGCAGCAGCAGGCCTCGAGGCGGACAGCCGCGGTCGTCTCAAGGTCAACCCGGAAACCTTCCAGACATCGGTGCCGAACATCTTTGCGGCAGGCGACGTCGTAGGCTTCCCGAGCCTCGCTTCGACCTCCATGGAACAGGGCCGTATCGCAGCGCGTGTGGCGATCGGCGCAGTCGCCAAGGAGCCGCCGAAATACTTCCCGTACGGTATCTACGCCGTGCCGGAAATTTCGACCTGCGGGCTCACCGAGGAAGAAATGAAGGAGCGCGGCATTCCATATGAATGCGGCATTGCACGCTTCCGCGAAACCTCGCGCGGCCACATCATGGGTCTCGATACGGGCCTGCTGAAGCTGATCTTCTCGCTGAAGACGCGCCGCTTGCTCGGCGTTCATATCGTCGGAGAAGGCGCAACCGAACTGGTTCACATCGGTCAGGCGGTGCTCAATCTGAAGGGCACGGTCGAGTATTTCGTCGAGAATACCTTCAACTATCCGACGCTGGCAGAGGCCTACAAAATTGCCGGACTCGATGCCTGGAACCGAATGGGCGATATCAAATCCGAGCTGTAATGCGCCTGGCGCGATCGCCTCGGCGCCTCCCGCTTTCGTGAATACATACATCCTAACAACGGCTTAGGCGCATCCAGAACGGGTGCGCCTTCTTCGTTCGGGCTGCGCGACAAAGCGTGGCTTGTATTCTATGCCGTGTCTGTTAGCGTCAATGACTGGGGTTCTCTCTTACCAGCGAGTAGCCGTGCACGATTCGTCTGAGAATGCTGAACGGAAATTCCAGCTCATCCTCATCAAGCCGTCGCACTACGACGACGATGGCTATGTGATCCGCTGGTGGCGGGCAATGATCCCTTCTAACTCGCTCGCGGCCCTCTACGGCATTGCCGCGGATTGCGCTGAGAGAAAGGTGCTCGGACCGAATGTCACGATCGACATTACCGTGGTCGATGAGACCAATACTCGGGTCAATATCGCGGCACTTCTCAAGCAACTGAAGGCCAATGACAATTTCGGCATGGTGGGCCTGATCGGCGTTCAGTCGAACCAGTATCCGCGAGCGCTCGATATCGCCCGCCCCTTCCGCGACGCCGGCATACCGGTATCGATGGGCGGGTTCCACGTCTCGGGCTGTCTCGCAATGCTGGACGGCACTGCTGTCGGCCTGGAAGCCTGCCGTGAAATGGGCATCTCCATGTTCGCGGGAGAGGCAGAGGGGCGCCTTGACAAGGTCCTTCAGGATGCCGCCAAGGGCGAGTTGGAACCGCTCTACAATTTCATGAACGATCTGCCGAGCATCGAAGGTGCCGCGGTGCCGTTTCTGCCGAAGGCCAATGTCGCGCAGACGCTGGGCCTCAGCACGAGCTTCGATGCCGGTCGCGGCTGTCCCTATCAATGCTCCTTCTGCACGATCATCAACGTGCAGGGACGCAAGTCCCGCTTTCGCACAGCCGACGATGTCGAGAAGCTGGTGCGCATGAACTGGGCGCAAGGCATCCATAAGTTCTTCATCACCGACGACAACTTCGCGCGCAACCGCGATTGGGAAGCCATCTTCGACCGGTTGATCCAGCTTCGAGAGAAGGACGGCATTCCGCTCGGCCTGATGATCCAGGTCGATACGCTGTGCCACAAGATCCCCAATTTCATCGAAAAGTCGAAACGCGCCGGCGTTACCCGCGTCTTCATCGGGTTGGAAAACGTCAATCCCGATAATCTGACCGTCGCCAAGAAGAACCAGAACAAGATCACCGAGTATCGTAAGATGCTGCTGGCCTGGAAAGCCCAGGGCATCATGACGCTCGCCGGCTATATTCTTGGTTTTCCGTCCGACACACCGGAATCGATCCGGCGCGATATCGCCATCATCCAGCACGAACTGCCGCTTGATGTCATCGAGTTCTTCGTCCTTACACCGCTGCCCGGCTCCGAAGACCACCAGACGCTCTGGAGAAAGGGCGTCGAGATGGACGCAGACCTCAACATCTATGATGTCGAGCATGTGTGTACGGCACACCCGAAGATGACCAAGCAGGAATGGGAAAGCATCTACCAGGAAGCATGGTCGCTCTACTACTCGCCTGAGCATATGAAGACGCTGTTGCGGCGTGCCGTTGCGACCGGCGTGCCGCTGGCCAGCCTCGTGAAGGTCCTCGTGTCTTTTGCCACGACCGTTCCGCTGGAAAACGTACATCCGCTGCAAAGCGGGCTGCTGAGATTGAAGCACCCTTCCGAACGACGTCCCGGTCTGCCTCGCGAAAGCGCCCTGGTCTTCTGGCCGCGTTTCGTTGCGCAGACCATCGCCAAACATCTCTCGTTCGGCGGCACCATCGCGCGGCTGGCGATCAGCGCCTTCTTCATCGCCCGCGACAAGAAAACGAAGAGCTACATGGACCAGGCTTTGACACCGGTCGGTGACCACGAGGACGAAACGCTGGAGCTCTTCACCAAGACCGCCGGCGGCCTAGCCGCTGTTTCGCATATCAAGAAGGTGGCGGAACTGACCCATGCCCATCAAACCAGTGGCGCGCTTTGAGGGGCGCCACCCGTCGTCCCCAGATGGTGACACGCTCTTGATGCTGCCCTGTCATTGCTGAGCAGTGTTTAGCTGGACAAGGTTAAGCACGGCAGCGGTCTGAAGCGTATCGATGAACTCTACACATTCCCGAACCTTTCCGTTCTCGAATGTCAGCTTGTCCATGATCTCGGTATCAAACGCCACGGGGCCGGCGCGCATCTGGCCGCGACGGTGAACGAATGCCACATTGCCGTCGACATGGATGGATTCGATCTCGATCCCGGCCATATCCCAATTCGCCGCCAGCTGTTCCATCGCAGTGCGGATGGCCTCGACGCCCCTGACCGCATCTGTCATCGGCGACAGGTGCTGGTTGCCGACAACGCGGAATTCGCAATTGTCATCCACCAGTGACATCAATCGGTCGATATCGCCATCGACGCGCGCCTTGAAGATTTCTTCTACCGCCTGCCTGAGATCCGCACCTGATGCCATTGCCCGCGCCTCCTCTTCATGCGTTCAATCTGAGCGCGATCGATCGAGATTGCAACTATGCAGCGTACGTCCTCTCCCATTGACGTATGACGTCCGGATCACGACACCTCTCTTCAGGAACCGGAAAACAAAAAACCCCGCACGAGGCGGGGTTTCATGTCTAGTTGGTACCGATGATTACTCGGCGCCTTCCTCGGAAGCCTTCTTCTTCGGAGCGGCCTTCTTCTTCGGAGCGGCTTCTTCGCCTTCAGCAGCTTCTGCCTTGGCAGCAGCCTTCTTCTTCGGAGCAGTCTTCTTGGCTTCCTTTTCCGAGCCTTCGCCTTCTTCGTCGGCGAGCAGCTCTTCCTTGGTTACCTTCTTGTCGGTGACGTCGATTTCGGTCAGCAGATGGTCGATGACCTTCTCTTCGAAAATCGGTGCGCGGATCGAAGCAGCGGCGCCCGGCTGGCTGCGGAAGAACTCGAGGATCTGCTTTTCCTGGCCCGGGTACTGACGCAGCTGCTCGTAAATGGCGCGCTGCATTTCGTCTTCGCTCACTTCGACGCCGGCCTTTTCGCCGATTTCGGAGAGAACGAGGCCGAGGCGAACGCGACGCTCAGCAAGCTTCTTGTACTCTTCGCGAGCCTGCTCTTCCGTCGTGTCTTCGTCTTCGAAGGTCTTGCCGGACTGCGCGAGGTCGTTGGCGACCTGGTTCCAGATGCCGTTGTACTCGGCGTCGACGAGCGACGTCGGAGTCTCGAACTTGTACATTTCGTCGAGCTGGTCGAGGATCTGGCGCTTGACCTTCTGACGGGTCAGCGAGCCGTACTGCGACTCGATCTGGCCGCGAACGATTTCCTTCAGGCGATCAGCCGATTCCAGGCCGAGCTTCTTGGCCAGTTCGTCGTTGATTTCAACGTCTGCAGGAGCAGCAACGTCCTTGACGGTAACGTCGAACGTGGCTTCAGCGCCAGCAAGGTTCTTGGCCGGATAGTCAGCCGGGAACGTGACGGTGATGGTCTTTTCGTCGCCAGCCTTGGTGCCGACGAGCTGGTCTTCGAAGCCGGGGATGAAACGGCCAGAACCGAGAACGAGTTCGGCGCCCTGATCGGTGCCGCCTTCGAAGGCAACGCCGTCGACCTTGCCGACGTAGTCCATGGTGATGCGGTCGCCGTCGGCAGCCTTGCCCTTCTTGGTTTCGTAAGAACGGGCGCTTTCGGCAACCTTGAGAACCTGCTCGTTGACTTCCTCGTCGGAGATATCAACGACTTCGCGGGTGATCTTGACGCCCTTGACGGACTTCAGTTCGATCGGCGGCAGAACTTCGTAAGACAGCGTGAACTCGAAGTCCTTCTGAGCGGCGAGGATCAGTTCTGCCTCGTCCTTGTCCTCGGTCATCGCGATTTCCGGCTGCGTAGCAGACTTTTCGCCGCGCTCAGCAAGAATGCTGGTCGGCTGCTCGCGAACGATCTCGTTAACGAGGTCGGCCATGATGGACTTGCCGTAAACCTTCTTGAGGTGAGCGGCAGGAACCTTGCCCGGACGGAAGCCGTTGATCCGGACCTTGTCCTTCACGTCGGCCAGACGCTCGTTCATTTTGGTTTCCATGTCCTTGGCCGGGATTACGACCTTGATTTCGCGCTTCAGCCCTTCAGCGAGCGTTTCGATAACCTGCATGTCTTCCTACCTTCAATTCGTGGCGGCCGTGCCCAGACGCCGTTTGTTTCGGTGAGCACGACGCCGGAAAGTTGCCGGGCGTGGCCTGTTCTCAATTCTTGTTCGTCCCGTTTAAACGGGACGGCGCTTGCTGCCGGGTAATCGAGGGGCACCGGTTTCGGTCCCTCGCCTGCAAGCCAGCTTTGGTGCGGGTAGAGAGACTTGAACTCCCACGCCTTGCGGCACCAGAACCTAAATCTGGCGTGTCTACCAATTTCACCATACCCGCGTTCTCAAAAACCGCATGCATATGCCTGCACATGAGGCCTTCCGGAGCGCGGCGTCTCTATATCACCCGATTTGGTGGAGGCAAAGGAAAAATGAAGGGCAAATGACAGGGATTTCCGATGTTCACATGCCCTTTTTCGCACGATACGGCGCGAAGTCAGTAGAGAGGCTCGTCGTAGGCCGGTTTGCCATCGACGAGCAGGCTGCGAATCTGCGGCGTACCATCGGACGAAACGCGCACGGCGATAGACACGTCGCCATCCTGCCGGGCCTGCTCCAACGCCCTGCCCGCGCCCTCCGGCACATAATAGCGCTCGATGCCATACTCGACATGGATGCTGTCGCCAGTCGAAGAGCCATAGCTATAGAATGGCCTGGTATGCACAACGACAGCCCCCGCCTGTTCGGGCAAAGGCTGGAACGACGATTCGGCAACACTCCAGAAACCGCCATCGCTCGGCTTCAGGCGCACCCAGAGACTGCGTTCACCGGGCTCGGCGGGCACCCCACCGACGATCGACTGAACGGGCACTGAGGAAATGTCATAGTTCAGCACCACATAATCGCCGCGGAGGAAATCGCGCGGATCGACGGGCGCTGTTTTCAACAGCACCTCCGCTCCGTTCCTCAGGATCGCAGCACGGCTTTCGATGATGTAGCCAAGTACTGCCGTCTGCAGTGCAGCAACGGCGATAGCTGCGACCCAATAGCGGCGTATGGAGGCAGCGGCGGCTGCAAAGATGCTCATTGGCTGACCTCCCCGGCCTTCACCGCAAATCTGCGCTCTAGGCGAATAACCACCCATGCAACCGCGGCGACGAAAAGCCCGGAGCATAGGAAGAGGCCCGACGTCCCCAGGACCGATCCAACCGTCACGGAGCCGAGATAAAGCAGCTCAATCGCAAACACCGTGTAAGCGAGATAACGGACGGCGCCGTTGTCCCGCCCCTGCAAGGCAATGGCCAGGATCGCTGATGCCAGGGTGACCACCCCGAGGACAATCAAATGCCCGCCTTGATCGATTTCCACGTGCAGGAAGAACAGACCGATGATCGCAACAAGAAATGCGTAAAATGCCGGCGCCGCGCCTGCCGTCCTGGCCAGTCGAGACAATGGCGAGATAGGCAGACCGACGAGAACGAAGACCAGCATGCCGACGATGGCATAGGCATACGCGAACCGGATGTCCGAGTCGAATGTATAGAGCCATGCCAACCACCCGACCAGCAGCAGATAGGCAAGATGTCGAGCGCGGTCGGCGCCGGTGTACCGTACCAGCGCGATGATCACGACCGTCATCAACGGCGCCACCCACGGATGGAAGCTCATCCACCGCATGTCATAGTCGTTGAGGTAGACGGCGAAGCTCGCCCAAGACAGGAAGCCTGCGACTGCGGTAACGACGGCCGATCTAAAAAGCACGGCCGAGACAGCAGCGATGGCAAACCACAGATACATGACGGTCTGCTCGTCCCCCGACAAATGGTACATCTGCCCAACAAGCGAGATCGCTCCGCCGAAGCTCAGGGTCCCGATAACAAGCAATCCGCTGGCTGCCGCAACAGCACCGCGCGCCAGCATGGCCGCAGCTCCCAGGTGCACAGCCCAGATCAAGGCTAGTATCACGCCGACGCGCACCAGACGCGGGATCTGCTCCCAGTTGGATGCAATGACCAGCAGAATGGCAGCCGCCAGCAGTATCGCCGCCAGAATCATCAGCACATTGCCGAGACTGAAGCTGGCTGGGCGTGTGTCGTATTCCTTGAGCAGCGAATCTGCTGCCTCATCGGTCAACAACCCCTTGCCGACCCACGTTGCTAAGTCTCTTTCCAGACGACCGCGGTACATGCCTCACTCCGCAATATGCGCAACGCTGCGCCCCAACGTGCAATCTTATAGACATTGATTGGCCGCGGAGGAAACGGGCGGCGACAAATTCCCCATGACATGAGTTTGGGGCCTTATCTTAATCTCGCGATAACGCCTGACACCGAAAATGGGATGCATCGAAGTAGCCATGCACAAGCGGCATACCCACCATGTCGATATTGCACTGCAAAAATCAAATAAGTCATACTATTTAGACGATCAGAAGCTTGGGGATGGTGCCCCGGCCCGGTTTGCCGGAAAGCCTGCGAAGTTATCTTCGTAACGAGATTCGGAGCCGCGCACTCCTCCTCCCAGCGCACTCCGATAGACTGATGACACTCCTCCTCCCAGTCGTCAGTCACCTACACGACGCCCACCGGATCCTCCCCCGGTGGGCGTTTTCGTTTGCCCTGTCGCGATCGCGCGGCCCGGCAAAGGTGACGGAGCCGCACGCCTGCGTGGGATTCGATTGGCAGGACACCAAGCCGACGCCTCAAAAAATCGGGGATTCTGCCTATCCGTTAATCAAGAGCGGCGAAAATAGCCCAATCCAGCCATTGAGAAATGCAGCTACCGCATAGGTGCTCTGAAATCTTGGCTCTGTTAGTTCTTCGCAGCGCAACATATATTGGAGTCATCGAATTGGAAGTCAGCGCCGATGGGCGGCAGCTGGCAGACGCAACCCTCGGAAAGGGGACTTAAAATGAACCTTACACGCTCTTTCAACAACTGGCGCAAGTATCGTCAGACGGTCAGCGAACTCGGCCGCATGACCAACCGTGAGCTGCACGACCTCGGCATCGACCGCTCCGACATTCATCGCGTTGCTCGCGAAGCAACCCGTTAATACATAGCGATCGGCTTCCTCCCTAGCAGATCGCCTTATTGAAACACCCGCTGCCTCAGGCCGCGGGTGTTTTCTTTTGTCCATCAGCTGGATACCGCTCCGGTTGCGGCCAACTCCCGTGCCTTGCACTTGCTCAAAAAATGACGACTGCTCATTGGGTGTGCATCATATGCACAATTGCATGGCAGGCGACTAATATTTGCACTGCACAATATGACTGCAGAAGCCTATATAAGCGTCAACCACGTTCGAGCGGCAATGACGCCGCCCACGATTGTCATTCTAAGGAAACGACCATGAACCCTATTCGCATTGCAAAGAGCTGGATCAGCTACCGCCGTACGCTTACCGAACTCGCCAGCCTGTCGAACCAGACGCTGTCCGACATCGGTGTCAACCGCTACGAAATCCGCAACATCGCTTCCCGCGCATTCCGTTAATAGCGAGTGCGTGAAGCTTCCAAAACGGCGCCATGATGGCGCCGTTTTGCGTTTCTGGCCTATTGATTGCCTTGATCGACTTCGATCGCGTTGAGTGCTGAGCGCCGCGCTGATCTCGATCAGCTATTGTACGGTCGCAGGCATGGCCGAGCGAGCAACATCTAAATCCTCGTTGAGATCCACTCTGGATAAACGCTGCGCGATATGCTGACCGACGCGCAGCGCATTCGCGGCGATGGTCAGGCTCGGATTGGTTCCCCCGCTGCTGGGAAAGAACGAACCATCGACGACAAACAGGTTTGCAAGATCGTGCGCCTGATTGTTCGCATTCAAGACCGATGACTCAGGATTGTCGCCAAACCGGCACGTGCCGCAGGCATGACCGTAGTTGAGGTTTTGCCCAGTGCTAAGCAAGAACATTCGGTGACCGGAAAATGCCCGGCGATAGAGTTTTCGAAACCGCGCTATTCGGCCCTTCAACTCATCACGCGACGTGTAGCGAAAGCGGATCTCGCCGGCCGCCGGTGAGCCGGGCAAGACTTGGTTCTCCCAATAGGGGCGGTCTTCCATGATCGAGGCGAAGATCGTAGCGCGCCCAAAAAACAAGGAGCCCAGGAAAGCAGGAATATGCAAGAGCGGCCTCAGCGATCGGGGCAATCGCAAGCGGCCCGTATCAAACCGCTCCTTCAGATACTGCAGAATGTTCGAACGGCCAGCGGTGAGCCCCGTCGATTGTATCTGGCCCAACTTTTCGCCTTGGTGCCAATAGAAGTCACGAAAGCCGATCGATTTCGCCGGCGACGAAACCCTGCCTCCACGGCGTGGCCAGACGGCGATAAAGTCGGAGATGTGGAACATCAAATTGCGTCCCACCAAACCCGATGAATTGGCGATTCCATTTGGCCAAAGCGGGCTCGCGGAACCGAGCATCAGAACAGGTGTCGACAGCGCGCCGGCTGCGAGGACATAGATCGTCGCCTTTACCTCGAATTCCCGCCCATCCTGCTGACACAGAAGGCCCGTCACCTCATTCGGACCGGCCCCGATGCGCTTGGCAACACACCTTGCAAGCAGATGCACCCCGCCTGATCTGATGGCAGGATCGAGAAAGGCATCGTATGCATTCATCTTGCCGCCACGGGAATCGCTGTCGCCGGCGGTACGGAGCTCATATGGGTTCATGCCGTTGGAACGCAGCGATGCGAAGAAATGACGGTCGGTTGCATTCAGCGAAACGGTATTCTGAAGTTCCTCGGCGTCCGACTGCAAGGGATCCCGACCGCCGCGTGCCTTGAGGCATTCTTCCGCAAGCCGGTAAAATGGCGTCAGGTCGTCGTAAGAGATCGGCCAGGAAGGTGTTGGATTGCCGCGATCGTCAGCTCTACTGAAGTCATCGCGCTGAAAGCGCTCGAGCGTGCCACCGTATAGAATCGTGGAGCCGCCCGGGCCGCACCCCAAGGCGGGAAAGAATCTGACGTTGGAAGCATCGACTGTTGCTTCAACGGGGTGAGGCCAAAGGCCCGCGAGCATCCGCGTCTCGGGATCGAAGCTCTCGGCGTCCGAGGCGTCTTTGTCGACTTCAGCCTCGCCCTTTTCAACGATCAGAACGCTAAATCCGGAAAGGGCAAGGGAATAGGCCAAAGCAGATCCGCCCATGCCCGCCCCAACGATCGCCACATCCCATCGCTCCGAACTCAAGTCGCACATGGTACCCCCCCGCACGCATACACAACGCTCACTAAGCCGACGAAGTATATCGATGCGACGAGGCGATGATAGCTGCCTGGATCCTATACTAATTGGGAAAGACCGCCTGCTTTTGGATGTATCCATGTCATATACATTCGACTGTGGGTCGATACTGCTCACTCAACGCAACGCGCAAAGCCGTCTTGGAACAATCCGTAAGGCCAGCCATTAATCAGGCAGCGGCGTTGCTCCCGTGGCGTTGCTTCGGCAGGCGGTCACGAGGGCCGCTGGCTGGAAATGTCAGCCCGGTGTCGGTCCCTCCGCACCGGGCTTTCCTTTTCCAGGATACGGATTTTCCCTGTAGTACCGCTGCCGAGGTAACCTTACCGACTAACCATCGGCCAAGGTTGGAATTGCACGTATATTCCAAAGCGCTAACGTCTAGATAGCGGTAAGAAGGCAGCCGTGGTCCGATGGGGTCGGATCGGTAGGAGCCCGTCCTGGCTCGGGCCCAGGGCGGGCTTTTTCACGTGCGATATCCCCATGGAACGCGCCTTGGCGCTCTTTTGGCGGATCGCGTTGGCCGGAGCCCCAAACCTCTGGACGAGCCCCTTGTGAGCCGAAGCAATCTGCTGCCCCATACAGAAAAACGACTTCCTTGCCGGTGCACGGAACCTTTTTCTGAAAGCCGCGTTTTATGTCTGCAACGCACGCCCCAAACACGTTGCGCGCATGGCTGGCAACCGCCCTAAGTGCCAGCCGACTTCAAAGCCCGGTGCTCCCCTAGCGCCGGGCTTTCATCTTTCAGCCGCGGAACGAAGCCGGAGGCTCCAATGAACGACCGCGAAAAAGCTATCAGAGAACGCGCCTATTCAATCTGGGAACGCGAAGGCAGGCCGGAAGACCGGCATACAGACCATTGGCTGCAGGCTGAACACGAGATCGGCCACTCAGCTGACCAGCTGGAAGGCGACGACCTCCCACGACTTGATGCCATTCGTGAGGCCGTCAGGCAGCATACCGACAGCTTTATTGTCGCGGCGGATCTCAAGGATGCCGATCAGCGTGAGGCGGCTCCGGGTACACGCGAGCAGCCGTAGCGATGCACTGTGATTACGGAGGCCGCATTGCGCAAGAAGCATCAAGCTAGCGATCGGGGTCTAAAGATTGAGGCAAGACTGCCTATCAATATTTTGGGTACCTATTGGTTCTTTTATTTTCCACGCGCCTCTGGTATGACTCATCTAGGATCGCGCGGGACACCCCCCCGGCCAATCGGGACACCACTCCCAATGCCCCTGCGCGATCCGCTTCCTGATTGATCGTCTATATTAAGCGGGCCCACGGTCGCCGACCTATCGTTGGATCAGCTCTGGCTAACAGCGTCCAGTATCGACTTGCCGTTGCCGAGTTGCACTTCCTGATCTCGCGCCTTCACAAGATTTGAGAGACTTGCCTGTATCGACGCAAGCTTCTCCATCGCCTGATCTTGAACGCCCACTTCGGGCACGGCCGTCCGTCGTAGATCGAGCGGCCGCAATGCTTCATCGATATCGGTAACGTACTGGTTCATGATGTCCTCCGCTCGCTAGAGGCTTCCATTCTTGTTGAGGGAATTTGCCGCGCCGAGTTTGTGGCGGTCGAGAGCATCACGCGCCGTTCGCCGCGCGGCCAGATGAAGGCTGGTTCCTTTTCCTTGTCGTCGACGCCTTGGGAGAATTCCGCGAACCCGCCGGGACGCCTGAAGATGTGCCCGGTCGTTGATTCTTTCGGTTCCATGTCCCCGGCCGGCGTGATAATCAGCCGCCATGAACACGACCTCTACTTCTTCCCCCATCCATGTCATCGGCGGCGGGCTCGCCGGCTCGGAAGCCGCATGGCAGATCGCCAGCGCGGGCGTCCCCGTCGTCCTGCACGAAATGCGCGGTGTGCGCGGCACCGACGCCCACAAGTCGGACGGCCTTGCAGAGCTTGTCTGCTCGAACTCGTTCCGCTCCGATGACGCGACCAGCAACGCGGTTGGCGTGATCCATGCCGAGATGCGGATGGCCGGATCGCTGATCATGGCGTGTGCCGACCGCCATCAGGTTCCGGCTGGCGGAGCGCTCGCCGTCGATCGCGACGGGTTTTCCGACGCTGTGACCAAGGCGATCCACGACAATCCGCTGATCACCGTCGTTCGGGAGGAAATCACCGGTCTGCCGCCGAAGGAGTGGGGCCTAGCGATCGTCGCAACGGGACCACTGACGGCCCCTTCCCTTGCGCAGGCCATACAGGCCGAGACCGGCGCTGACGCACTTGCCTTCTTCGATGCCATCGCGCCGATCGTGTACCGCGAGAGCATCGACATGGATATCTGCTGGTATCAGTCGCGCTACGACAAGGTCGGCCCGGGCGGCACCGGCAAGGATTACATCAACTGCCCCTTGAACGAAGAGCAGTACAATGCCTTCGTGGATGCGCTGATCGCCGGCGACACCGTGGGCTTCAAGGAATGGGAAGGCACGCCATATTTCGACGGCTGCCTGCCGATCGAAGTCATGGCGGAGCGCGGCCGCGAGACGTTGCGCCACGGCCCGATGAAACCGATGGGCCTTACCAATGCGCATAACCCGACAGTGAAGGCCTATGCGGTCGTCCAGCTGCGACAGGACAATGCGCTCGGCACGCTCTACAACATGGTTGGCTTCCAGACGAAGCTGAAATACGGTGCGCAGGCCGAGATCTTCCGGATGATTCCCGGCCTCGAGAACGCCGAGTTCGCGCGCCTTGGTGGCCTGCACCGCAATACCTACATCAATTCGCCGACGCTGCTCGATTCGTCGCTGACCCTGAAGTCGCGGCCTGGCCTGCGCTTTGCCGGTCAGATCACTGGCTGCGAAGGCTATGTCGAAAGCGCGAGCGTCGGGCTGCTGGCCGGTCGTTTCGCAGCGGCAGAGCGCAAAGGCGAAGCCGTCTCGCTGCCACCGGCGACAACTGCGCTTGGTTCGCTCCTCGGCCACATCACCGGCGGCCATATCGTCACCGACGAAGAGCCCGGAAAGCGTTCGTTCCAGCCGATGAACATCAATTTCGGTCTTTTCCCGGAACTGCAACCGGGTTCGATCGTCAAGCCGGAAGGCGTGAAGCGCTTCCGTGGCAAGGACAAGACGATCATGAAGCGTCAGCTGATCGCCAAGCGGGCGCTCGCCGATTGCGCAACCTGGCTCGGTCAGGCCGCGCCCTTGGCGGAAACGGCCTGACAGGAGAGTTGGCGGGCACTTGTTGTCCGCCACTATCTCGCGAAGGCTAACCGTGCGGCTGCGGCACGATGCGGATATAGGGCTTCGGTGACGTCCAGCCCTGCGGATACTGCTTTTTCGCATCGTCGTCCGAGACGGACCCGGCGATAAAGACGTCGTCGCCGTCCTTCCAGTTCACAGGCGTTGCAACCTTGTGCTTTGCCGTCAGCTGCAGGGAATCGATGACACGTAGCACTTCATCGAAATTCCGGCCTGTCGTCATCGGGTAGACCAGGATCAGCTTGATCTTCTTGTCGGGCCCGATCACGAAAACATTGCGGACAGTCTGATTGTCGGCCGCGGTACGCGTTGTCGGATCACCCGACACCAGCGCCGGCAGCATGTTGTAGCGCTTCGAGACAGCGAAATCGACATCAGCAATCATCGGGTAGTTCGGTCTGACGCCTTGCGTCTCCTCGATGTCCTTCAGCCAGCCAACATGTCGTTCCAACGGATCAACGGAAAGGCCGATGATCTTCACGCCGCGCCTGTCGAATTCCGGCTTGATCTTCGCCATGTAGCCGAGCTCGGTCGTGCAGACGGGGGTAAAATCCTTCGGATGGGAGAACAGCACAGCCCAGGAATTGCCGATCCAGTTGTGGAAACTGATCTTTCCTTGCGTTGTCTGAGCTTCGAAATCCGGGGCGATATCATTGATTGCAAGCACCATCATGCGCCTCCATCGCGTTGTGAAACGGTTTCAAACATTCACCGGATGAGGCAAAATCTTGCGCCCATTTCCAACATGAGGCAATGCTAAAAAAAACAACGCAGTGCAGCGCTTGACCACGCGATGGGCCGGCGTCGGCCGGCGTGGGCTAGTGGCGATTGGCAGCCGATGGATTGGTTGCCGGCAACTCCTTGTCGGGATCGGCGACATAGTTGCCAAGCAGCCAGAGCGACACTTCGGACGCCTCTCTTGGAGAGGCAAACTCGAAGGTGGCGTTGTGATGGGGCGCATCCAGAAACTGGATGCTCAAGCCTCTGCCCGTTTCCGAGCTCAGCACGCGCACTCTTCCGGGTTCGATGACATGGCAGGAATAATGCCGCTGCATGTTGCGCATGAAGCCCGCCTTGTTGTCGTGAAGACGGACAAATACGGCCTGCCCATCGGCAGTCGCCTGCAGCTGGCGGATCGCCTCGTTCGGAAAGGCGCGATTGAACTCGATGATCGCGAGCCCGGTATCGTGCAGGCCATCTTCCTGGTTCCGCGACGCCATGCGCGTGGAGACGACAGCAATGGCGATGACGATGGCGAATATGACGCACCAGACGATTATGCTCACGCCGTTCTCCGTTCAAAACATGGCAGCAGCACTATCCATAATGCACGAGCCTTGCGCGAGTTTGAACCCATCAGACTTTCTTGCGCACAAGAGCGAGTGTCATGCTGATCTGGCGGCGCCATTGGGACTGCTGAAGCGACCGCTCGAACAACCCTACGCCGGCCTTCTGGGCACTGGCGAGAACGTTGCTGGCCAGCGCCGCCGGCAGAAATGCCGGGAAGACGGCAGGTGCTATCGCGACATCACGTGCCTTGGCGAGATGATCCCTGCCGAGACCGGCAAAGGCTTGGATCGCAGCCGAAATGCGCTGCTTGTCTTGCCCCGCAAGGAACGCATCACGATCAAGGCCGGTCGCGGCAAGAATTTCCAGCGGGATGTAAAGCTGGCCCCGGTGGCGATGCAGCGGCATCAGCAGCAAAAGCCCGGCGATGGCCTGGGCAACGCCAGCGTGTCCGGCGGCTTCGGCGGACTTCGCAGCGTCTTCCGGCGCCAGCACCAGGCTTGCCAACTGGATCAGCGCAGATGCCGTTTCACCGGCATAACCTTCGAGCGAGGTCCGCGTTTCCATCGGGTCATCGTAAAGATCGAAGATGCGTGCGTCGATCATGTCGGTAAGTGTCTGGCGCGGCAGCCGATGTGTGTCGATCGCCGTCAACAGTGCCGATGCCACCGGATTGGCCTCGGTCGAACCGTGGGCGCTGCCCGCCAGCAGATCGCGCCAGTATTGCATGCGGACTTCGCCGGGAAGCGGCTCGTGCACGAGGTCGCGGATGCGCGCGAGTTCCGCGTTGAAGGCGTAGAGCGCGGCCAGCGCGCCGCGCTTGTCTTCTGGTGACAGCAGGCAGGCCAGATAACGGTCGCGATCGTTGTCGCGCAGCATCGCCAGGCAGATATCCTGGTTCGTCATTGATTGGTCGGCCATGTTCAGACTGCGATCAACGCGGCAGCCACTGCGCGCGATTCCATGAGCATGATGTTGAAGGTGCGCACAGCAGCCCCCGTGTTCATCGAGTCGGACGAGATGCCTGCGGCCTTGAGCGCAACCTTCAGGTCGGCCGGGATCGGGCGCATGTCTGTTCCTGTGCCGAGCAGCAGAAATTCGATCTCGGCTGCCTCGGCAAGCACGCGCTCGAAACTCTCGACGGAAAGCGGTTTCGTCGCGTCCATGTCCCAGCCGTAGATTCCCGAGGGCAGGCAGAGGATCGAGCCGCGGTGCGACATGTCCGCAAAGCGGAAGCCCCCATTGCCATATGTATCGATCGGCGCGCGCCCGGGGAAATGCGCCTCGCGTATTTCTATGCCTCTTGCCATGGTCTCATATTGCCGGATTGCCGGTCTTCGTGCCCGGCTCCGCTGCATTCCTGTCTTGGTCGTTGTCGAACGCGTCCGGACGAAGTTTGAAAACAATCAGTACCGGCGCTGCGATGTAAATGGAGGAAAAAGTGCCCATGGCAACGCCGATGAGCATGACGAAGGCAAAGGAGCGGATCACTTCTCCGCCGAAAAGCGAAAGCGCCAGTAGCGCAAGCATCGTCGTCGCGGCCGTCAAGACGGTGCGCGACAGCGTCTGATTGATCGTTGCATCGATCAGGATCGGCAACGGCATCTTGCGGTAACGCTGAAGATTCTCGCGCAGGCGATCGTAGACGACGACGGTGTCGTTCAACGAATAGCCGATGATGGTCAGCAATGCGGCGACGCTGGTCAGATTGAAATCCATGCCGGTCAACACGAACAGGCCGAGCACAAGGATGATGTCGTGCAATGTCGCGATAATCGCCCCGACAGCAAACTGCCATTCGAACCGCATCCATATGTAAATCAGAATGACCGCAAGTGATGCCAGAACGCCAAGCGTGGCCGCCTTCGTCAGCTCTCCCGAAATTGCCGGACCGACCACCTCGACCCGACGGAAATCGTAATCGTCGCCGAGTTCATCGCGCACAAGCGTGATCGCCGATTGCTCGGCATTCTCGCCGCCGCCCTGGGACTCAAGCTGGATCAACGCGCTCGCGGGATCGCCGAGCCGACGGACAGAAATGTCACCGAGGTTCAGATCCCCAAGGCGGTCGCGGATGTCGTCAGGATCGGCTGCACCCTGCTTTGCCTTGACCTCGACGATCGAGCCTCCGGCAAAATCGATGCCGAGATGCATGCCGACGGTCGCAAATCCGATCATCGCGGCGATCGACAACGCTGCCGAGGCGCTAAACGTGTAGCGGCGAATGCCCATGAAACGGATATTGGCGCGGTCGAAGATACCCGTTCGCACATCCTTGGGCAGATGCTTTGGGTGACGTCTATGAAGCCAGGTGACGACGATCCACCGCGTCAGGGTTACGGCCGTGAATACGGTTGTCAAAATTCCGGCCGCGAGCGTAATGGCAAAGCCGCGGACTGCGTGATTGCCGAGGAAATACAGGATGACGGCCGCGATGAAGATCGTGACGTTAGCATCGAGGATCGTCATGATCGCCTTGGAATATCCATGCTCAATGGCTTGGAAGAACGGGCGACCAGACTTGGCTTCTTCGCGAATGCGCTCGTAGATGAGCACGTTCGCATCCACCGCCATGCCCATGATCAGCACGATCCCCGCAATGCCCGGCAGGGTCAGTGTTGCGCCGATAAGGCTGAGTACCGCGAGGATGACGATCAGATTGAGCAGAAGCGAGAGCGCGGCGATGAGGCCCAACCCGCGATAGAAGCCGAACATCAGGCCGATGACGAGGATTGCGGCGACGATGCCAGCAACGAGGCCGGCGCGTGCCGATTCCGAACCGAGCGCGGGGCTGACAGTGCGTTCCTCGACGGTTGTCAGCGTTGCAGGCAGGGCACCCGCGCGCAGCATCAGCGCGAGGTCACGTCCACCCTCTTCCGTAAAGCTGACGGGGATCGCCCCTGCGCCATCGAGGATCGGAGCATTGATCAGGGGAGCAGCCATCACCTGGTCATCGAAAATGATCGCAAGGTGCCGGCCGATGTTCTGTCGGGTTTTCTGCGCGAGCCGCTCGGTTCCTTCGGCATCCAGCGTGTAGGTGATTGAAACGGCCTGCGTCTGAGCGTCTACCTTCGATTGAACGTCGACGATGTTCTTGCTGGTGATAAAGTCCGCTCTGTCGACGAGGTAGGGAACTGGAGGATCATCCAGCGAGTAGAGTATTTCCGACGTCGCTGGCCAGCGTCCAGCCAGCGCTTCCTGTCCTGTCATGCTCTCGTCGATCATCCGGACAGAGAGCTTGGCTGGTTCGTTGAGAATATTCTTCAGCCGCTCCGGATCGACAGCACCGAGCGCTTCCACATCGATACGATCGGAGCCCTCCGGCAGAACGGTGAAATTCTCGCTGCCCATATCGGCAATGCGTCGACGGACGACGTCCAGCGACTGCGCTTGAGCCGCGGCCATCCCGCTCAAGATTGCAGCGTCGGAGATCTGCAGCGTCAACTGGCCGCCTTCGGCCTGCTGCAAGTCGAGATTTTGCGTGGAGCCTCCGAAGAGGCCAGCCTTGGTGCTCACCACCAGGCTCTTCAGCGTATCAACGGCGGCCTGAATTTGCGCCGGATCGGTGATCTTCACCGTCACCGTCTGATCGTTGCCGGTCAGGCCGGTGTAGCGGATATTGGCCTGGCGCAGCTTCCCGCGCACATCCGCGACTGTGCTCTCGAGGCGTTCGCGAACGATGTCGGCCTTCTCGATTGCGAAGAGAACATGCGTCCCGCCCTGCAGATCGCCGCCGAGTGCGACGCGATCGTGAGGTACCCAGGACGGCAGGCGGTCAAGCTGCCTGTCCGACAAAAGATTGGGGGCCGCGATCAACACGGCCACCAGCACCACGAACCAGATCAGAATGGTCTTCCAGCGGGAAAAATGAAGCATTTTCTCTCGACGATATCCGACCCGGCCAACCCGGTTCGCGGGGGTTGTCTTCGTTACGCGGCGTCGGCCTTTACGGGTTCGCCCTTGACGCGAACTTCAGAGATGCCGCTGCGAACGATGCGAACGCGGACGCCGTCAGCGATTTCAACTTCGACTTCCTTGTCATCGACAACCTTGGTGACCTTACCGACGAGGCCGCCGCCGGTGACGACCTGGTCGCCGCGACGGATTGCCTTCAGTGTCTCTTCGCGCTTCTTTGCCTGTGCCCGCTGCGGACGGATCAGCAGGAAATACCAGACAACCATCAGCGGCACGAACAGGATGATCATTTCAAAACCCGAACCGAACGGCGATGCCGCGGTGTCGGTTGCAGCCTGGGCGAATGCCGGGGTGACGAACATGCTAAACTCCTCAAAACTTTTCCGGAGGCGGAACTTCGCCATTTTGCCGGGTGGCCGGACTATAATTACGGCCTTTGCGAATGCAACAGAAACAGCCGAAAACCGTACCGATTCCGTTGCCTAATAACCTTTCCGCTCGCAAAAGGCCATGCTACCCCGCTGCGAAAAGCGAACGGCTCACAGCCGCAAGGCCCCAAGGAGGACAAGCTATGGCCGAAGACGTCAACACTGTCATTCTCACCGAACTCCGCCGTCTTGCCGATGCGGTCGAACGGCTGGCGGGTCCGGCCCCCGCCGTCAACGACTGGGATGCGGCGGACTGCTTCGTCTGGTCGCCGGCCCGCTCGCATCTGCAGCCGGTCGCGCGCCCCAATCGCGTCGCCCTCAAGCTCATCCGGGGCGTCGATCGCGTCCGTGACATCCTCCACGAGAACACCGTTCGCTTCGCCGACGGCTTCCCGGCCAACAATGTCCTTCTCTGGGGCGCGCGTGGCATGGGCAAATCGTCGCTGGTTAAGGCCGTGCATGAGGATGTCCGGCGGGAGAGCGGTGTATCGCTGAAGCTCGTGGAGGTTCACCGCGAGGATATCGCCAGCCTGCCGACGCTCCTCGACCTGCTCAAGAACACCCCGCATCGCGTCATCGTCTTCTGCGACGATCTTTCATTCGATCACGACGACACCGCCTACAAGTCGCTGAAGGCAGCGCTTGACGGTGGCATTGAGGGTCGGCCGGAAAACGTGCTCTTTTACGCGACGTCGAACCGCCGCCACCTCCTGCCACGCAACATGATGGAGAACGAGCAGTCGACGGCCATCAATCCGTCCGAGGCCGTCGAAGAGAAGGTCTCGCTTTCTGACCGTTTCGGTCTCTGGCTTGGCTTCCACAAGTGCAGCCAGGAAGACTACCTGACGATGATCGACGGCTATGCTGATCACTTCAAGCTCACGCTCGATCGGGAAAAGATGCACGCCGAGGCGCTCGAATGGGCGACGACGCGGGGTGCGCGCTCGGGCCGTGTCGCATGGCAGTACGTGCAGGACCTCGCCGGTCGGATGCGCATCGCGCTCGATCGCGCGGGATAGCGACATTACCGCCAAAACGACAAAAGCCCGGCTTTCGGCCGGGCTTTTGCTTGGTCCTCGATACGAACTACCTATTCGAGGAAAGTGATCGGGTTCACCGGCGTTGCGTCCTTACGGACTTCGAAGTGAACCTGCGGCTGCTTGACATTTCCGCTCATTCCCGAGACCGCGACAGTCTGGCCGCGCTGGATCTTCTGGCCGCGGGTCACGCTCAGGGTGTCGGCGTTGCCGTAAACCGTGACGGTACCGTCGTCGTGGCGAACCAGAACGGTGTTGCCGAGTTCCTTCAGGCCATTGCCTGCGTAGATCACGACACCATTTTCAGCGGCCTTGATCGGCGTTCCCTGCGGCACCGAGATATCGATACCGTCGTTGCGGCTGCCGTTGACGTTGGCGCCGTAGGCGGCGATGACGGCACCACGAACCGGCCAGCGATACTTGCCGATGCCTGTTGCCTCGGGCGCTGCGGATGCCACTTCCTTCTTCGCGGCGTCATCGACGGTCTCCGTCGCAACCGGAGCCTTGTAGGTTGCAGGCTGGGCTGCGGCGGTGGTCGTTGCCGACACCGGCTGTGCAACCGGCTTCGGCTCAGCCTTGGCCGGGATCGATGCGGTCTTCATCGCGTCGGGAGAACCCGCTCCATTCGGAATGCTGAGTTCCTGGCCGATGCGGATCGAACCGGCGCCGAGATTGTTGGCGGCCTTGAGTTCATCGATGCTGTTGCCCGTCGCCTTGGCGATCTTGGCGAGCGAGTCACCAGGCTTGACCACATAGGTTCCACCAGCGCCCTTCGGTCCCTTGCCAGCAGTCATTTTGCCGGTCGGATCGGCGCTCGCTACCGACTTGTCACGAGCGGAATTGGCGCCCGGCATGACCGCGACGTTCTGTTCCTGCGACTTGCCGGGCTGCGGTGCCTGACCACCCTTGGAGAGATCCGCTGCTTGAGCGGAGGCCTTTGCGGCGCCGCCATTGTAGGTCGGGATCAGAATGATCTGGCCGGGTTTGGCGGCAGATGCAGTCTTCAGGCCGTTGGCACGCAGGATTTCCTTCTCCGGCACACCATAGCGCCTTGCCAGCGTCGCGACGTTTTCGCCGGGCCGAAGAGTGACGGATGGTGCATTAGTCGCCGACCAACCGGAAACCTTCGGCGTGGTGCCGGTGACGATAGAATCCGTATCAGCCTTCGGCGGAACGATTACCGGCGCCGACTTCTTCGGAGCGACTGCTGCGGGGAAAGGCTGAGCGAGAGCAACCTGCTTCTCGTGGGCAGGAGCGGCGGCACCCGGCGCAGACAATTCGGACCGCTGCACGGAGACCGGAGCGGACGCCATGCGAGCGCTCGAACCGTAAGCGGGCTGCGCGGCCGGGTATGGCTGGTTCATCGCCTGGTTTTGAGTGGAATAGTCGGGTTGCATCGCGCCACCCTGGAGGTCGGCACGAGGAACCGGATCGCCTTGGAGGCCGCTCATGTTTCTGCGCGGTATGGAATTGGTCGTCATCTGGTCCTGACCGGACGAAGAGAACAGACCGCCGAAACGTGTCACATCGGAACTACATCCCGTTGCGGCACTCGCCAGAAAAGCCGCCATCAGAACATTACCGGCAGACTTCCCGAACTTAGGCGAAAGACTGAAACGCATGACTCGACCCACACTGAATAACGCAACCATTTGTGGGTATGATTAAAGCGCGTTAGTATTACCACCCGGTTAAAGCGCCGGAATCAGTGCGATTTTTTTGAGAAATTGCTAACCATAGGACGCGCCGCCAGCTCAGAGCTGGGATGCGATGCGCGGCACGATGGGCAGATAGGGAGAGTTGAAAAGCTCTTCGCGCTCGAAACGGCTGCCGGTCTTCGTCAACCGCACAAGGCGACATTCGGTCTCGGAAATCATCAGCGGCGCGATCATCGAACCACCCGAGACCAGTTGGTCGGCATAGAAGCGCGGCATCGAATTGAAGGCTGCCGTAACGAGAATGCGGTCGAAAGTCCCCTCGCCCGGCAGGCCTGCGCTTCCGTCGGCCTGTCGGACGATGACATTGCGGATTCCAAGCGATTCAATCCGCTTTTGCGCATTGGCCGTCAATGTCTTGTAGCGGTCTATGGTCAACACCCGCTCTGCCAACCGCGCGATCACGGCTGTCATGAAGCCGCTGCCGGTGCCGACCTCGAGAACGCGCTGGCCGGGCTTGACCCTCAGGGAATGCAGGGTTCGGACAGCGAGGTCGACTCCTTCGAGGAAGGAGCCGCACTCGATGGGGATGGTGCGGCTGGAATAGGCCTGCTCGGCGAACTGCGGCGGCACGAACAACGAACGCGGCGTTTGCTCGACAGCGGTCAGCAGGTCGATATCGGACACGCCTTCTGCCCGCAGCCTCAAAACGAGCGCCGCAAAGCCTTCCTTCTCCACCAGACGTGCCGTCAAAGCGATTTACTCCGTACCCGAAAGCGCCCGCGCCACGCGGTCCTGTACGGAATAATCAGTCAGATCCAGTTTCAAAGGCGTTACCGAAATCTTGCGATGCTTGAGAGCGTGAATATCCGTTCCCTCTTCAAAGGCGCCGGCACGCTCACCGAACTTCAGCCAGTAGTAGGGAAAACCGCGGCCATCGGCGCGGGCGTCCACCTGCAGGTTGAAGGCGAGCTTGCCCTGTGCGGTCACCTCGACACCCTCGACCTGTTCAGGCTGGCAATTCGGAAAATTAAGATTGAGGAACGTTCCCTCTGGGAGCTCGAGCGATATCAGCCGATCGAGCAAGGCGGGCGCATGCGCTTCACAGACGTCCCACGGAACCGTGCGTACCCCATCGGCGTGCATATAGGCCTGGCTGAGCGCGAAGGAACGGACGCCCTGCATCGTGCCCTCGATCGCACCCGCGATGGTGCCCGAATAAGTCACGTCGTCGGCAACGTTCGAGCCGGAGTTGACGCCGGAGAGCACGAGGTCCGGCTTGATATCCATGACCTGCTTGATGCCCATGATGACACAATCGGTCGGCGTGCCGCGCAGTGCGAAATGCTTGTCCGAGATCTTGCGCAAGCGCAAAGGCTCAGAGAGGCTCAGCGAATGCGCAAGCCCGCTCTGATCCGTTTCGGGCGCAACGATCCAGACGTCGTCGGAGAGTGTTCGCGCAATCCGCTCCAGCGCCGCAAGGCCTTCTGCGTGAATGCCGTCGTCGTTGGTGAGCAGAATGCGCATGAACTCAGGCCGCCCGTTCGATCTTCGTAAGGCCACCCATGTAGGGCACCAGAACGTCAGGAACAGTCACCGAACCGTCCTCGTTCAGGTAGTTTTCGAGCACGGCGATCAGGCAGCGCCCAACGGCAGTGCCGGAACCGTTCAGCGTGTGGACAAACTTCGTCGCCTTGTCTTCCTTGCCACGGTAGCGAGCATTCATTCGGCGTGCCTGGAAATCACCACAGACCGAGCAGGAGGAGATTTCGCGATAGGTGTTCTGTCCCGGCAGCCAGACCTCTAGATCGTAGGTCTTGCGCGATCCGAAGCCCATGTCGCCGGTGCAGAGTGTCAGCGTCCGGAAATGCAGGCCGAGGCGCTTCAGCACCTCTTCGGCGCAGGCCGTCATACGCTCATGTTCGGCAATCGAGCTCTCCGCGTCGGTGATCGAAACGAGCTCGCACTTCCAGAACTGATGCTGACGCAGCATCCCGCGCGTATCGCGCCCTGCCGAACCCGCTTCCGAGCGGAAGGACGGGGTGAGAGCGGTGAAGCGCAGCGGCAATTTTTCCTGATCGAGGATCTGCTCGCGCACAAGATTGGTGAGCGTGACTTCGGCGGTGGGGATCAACCAGCGGCCATCCGTCGTGCGAAACATGTCCTCGGCGAATTTCGGCAGCTGCCCCACGCCGAAGACCGCCTCATCGCGCACCATCAGCGGCGAGCTCACTTCCGTGTAGCCATGCTCGCTGGTGTGCAGGTCGATCATGAACTGGCCAAGCGCCCGCTCCAACCGTGCCAGCGGGCCGGTCAGCACCGTGAACCGCGAGCCGGAGAGCTTTGTCGCCGTTTCGAAATCCATGTAACCGAGCGCTTCGCCGATCTCGAAGTGTTCCTTCGGTGTATGGTTCCAACGCGGCTTCTCGCCGGTAACGCGGGCAACCACGTTGTCGTGCTCGTCCTTGCCGACTGGTACATCGTCATGCGGGACGTTCGGAATGCGCGACAGGGCGTCGTTCAACTCGTCGGAGAAGCGGCGGTCATCCTCTTCGGCCGCCGGAAGCAGGACCTTGAGGTCGGCGACTTCAGCCTTCAGCTTTTCCGCGAGCTCGTTGTTCTTCTGCGCCATGGCCGCGCCGATCTCCTTGGAGGCGGCATTGCGGCGGGACTGCATGTCCTGCACCTTCTGGACCGCGGAGCGGCGCTTCTCGTCAAGTGCGATCAGGCTCTGCGCAAGTGGCTCTGCCCCACGCTTGGCCAGTGCTGCGTCGAGCGCTTCGGGATTCTCACGGATCCATTTGATATCGAGCATCGTCGTTCCAGGTCGTTGCAAAAGGGATAACCCGGCCAAAGCCTGACCGGGCTTCGACCGGATGTTCGGAAGCGCTCATTGAGAGTGTTCGGTGATCGCTCAGACGTTGTCCGTCTTGGCAACGTCCGCAGATCCGTCAGACTCTTCGACCGCCTCGCGGGCACGCTGGCGTTCCACGAGTCGCGCCGCGTAGATGGAAATCTCGTAGAGAATGATGGTCGGCAGTGCAAGGCCGATCTGGGACATCGGATCCGGCGGCGTCAGCACCGCGGCCACGACGAAGGCGAGCACGATCGCGAACTTACGCTTCTCGCGAAGCCATTCCGAGGTCAGCAGCCCGACGCGAGCCAGCAGCGTCGTGATGACCGGCAGCTGGAACACCAGGCCGAACGAGAAGACCAGCGTCATGATGAGGCTGAGATACTCGGAGACCTTCGGCAGCAGCGAAATTGCAACATCACCTTCCCCAGGCGCCTGCTGCATGGTCAGGAAGAACCACATGACCATCGGCGTGAAGAAGAAGTAGACGAGCGACGCGCCCATCAGGAACAGCAGCGGCGACGCGATCAGAAACGGCAGAAACGCCGCGCGTTCGTTCTTGTAGAGGCCAGGCGCCACGAACTTGTAGATCTGCGCGGCGATGATCGGGAATGCGATCACGAGGCCGCCGAACATGGCTACCTTCACCTGGGTGAAGAAGAACTCCTGCGGCGCCGTATAGATCAGCTGGGCTTTGGACACATCGAGATGCGCCCAGATCACAGCCCACTTGTAGGGAAAGACCAGAGCATTGAAGAGGTGCTTGGCAAAGATGAAGCAGATGATGAACGCAACGAAGAACGCGCCGATCGACCAGATCAGCCGCGTCCGCAGCTCCATCAGGTGTTCGATCAACGGCTGCGGCTTGTCTTCGATATCACCGCTCATGCATCACCCTTCTTTTTCCTTGTTGCCGTCTTCTTCGGAGCGGCTGTGGTATCAGCGGCGACCACCGCAGGCTTCTTCGCGGTAGCAGTCTTTGCCGCGGCAGGTTTGGCCGCAGCAGCCTTCGCCGGTGCCCGCTTGGGCTTTTCAGCAGGCGCGACTGCGACGGGTGCGACCGCGATGGCAGCAACGGCATCCGCCTTGTCCGCGACCTTGGCGCGCGGCTTGCGAACAGCCTTCGGCTTTGCTGCTTCAGCAACGCTGGGCATCTCGGCCGAGGCAGCGGGCTGCGGCGTCGGTGCTGGCATGACTGGCGGCGTTTCCGGCAGACTCATCGCCGGCTCCGGAGTGGCCATCACGCTCGGAGGCACTTCGGTCTTGTTGTCGACCGTCGTTGCCTTCTGCAGGTCGGCCTTGATCTCGTTGCCCATCTGCCGAAGCGGGTTCATGGCTTCGCGCAGGCTGTTGACGGGGTTGAGCTTCTGAGCGTCGCTCAGCGTCTTTCGCACGTCATCGAGATCGGCTTCGCGCAGCGCTTCGTCGAACTGGGCGCGAAACTCACCGGCGACCTTTCGGGCTTTCTGCGTCATTTTACCGAACGCACGAAGCATCGGCGGCAGATCCTTGGGACCAACCACCACAATCAGTACGACCGCGATGACAAGCAGCTCGGTCCAGCCAATATCGAACATTCAAGGCTCCTGGGCGGGAAACGCGGGGGCGGCGTTTGCCCGGACGTGATTACTTCGTTTCGTCGGCCTTGTGATCGACTGTCTTGCCAGTCGTTTCCGGCGTCTCGTCGTCGTTCATGCCCTTCTTGAAGCTCTTGATGCCCTTGGCAACATCGCCCATCAGTTCGGGAATCTTGCCACGACCGAACAACAACAGCACGATGACCAGAACGATCAGCCAGTGCCACATGCTAAAAGAACCCATTACTCTAACTCCCTGTTGCGATGTCTGTTGATGTAAGAATTTCCAACACCAAAACCAACATCAAAATTCCCCTAGGATGACGCTTAATGTCACGGGATCGCCCTTGGTGACAAGCCATCTGTCATTCGAAAAGTTTTGATAAGCATTGTTTTCGCCATGCGTGGCAAAACAAAGACGGACCGAACTATTCCTCAGATGAGCCCCCGGGTGCCAGGAGGCCGAGCTCCTCAAGATCCAGCTGCGTAATCGGATCTTCATCTTCAGTCAGTTCATCACTCATGGAAGGAGACGGTATATTAAAGTTCGCGGGGATGCGGCCTGAAAGCAGCCCGGCCCCCTTCAACTCTTCGAGACCGGGAAGATCGCGCAGTTCCTCAAGACCGAAGTGATCGAGAAACTCCCGCGTCGTGCCGAGCGTGACCGGCCTGCCCGGCGTACGTCGCCGACCACGGAAGCGAACCCAGCCCGCCTCCATCAGAACGTCAAGCGTGCCTCGCGACGTCTGAACGCCTCTGATATCTTCGATTTCGGCGCGCGTCACCGGCTGGTGATATCCAATGATCGCAAGCACTTCCAGCGCTGCACGCGAAAGCTTCTTGACCTCGTTGTCGTCGCGACGAATGACGAAGGACAGGTCCGCCGCCGTTCGAAAGGCCCAGGCATCGTCCACCTGCACAAGATTGACGCCGCGGTGCGCGTATTGCTCCTTCAGCTTCAGCATGATGCTGCGAACATTCAGGGCGCGCGGCAGGCGGTCGGCGATGAAGCCCTCCGAGACAGGCTGCGCGGAGGCAAAAACCAACGCCTCGACTATGCGCTCAGCTTCGGCATGGGCGCGGTTATCGCTTTCTGAGCCACGGCTGTCTTCACTCTCGATTTCCTGATCTTCCAGATCGGTCAAGCCGGTCGCTCCTGTTCAACGACCTGCAGTGTCGCATGTTTTGGTCCACGTCGCATGTAGATCGGCTCGAAAGCGCCCTCCTGGCGGATTTCGAGCTTGCCTTCGCGCACGAGTTCGAGCGAGGCCGCGAAGGCGCTGGCGATCGCTGTCACCCTGTCTTCCGGCGATACCATGTATCGCAGCAGGTGCTGTTCCAGTGCGGTCCAGTCGACGACCTCGCCAATCAGGCGGGTGAGCAACTCACGGGCGTCGGTTAGCGACCAGACGTTGCGGCGTGCGATCGTAACCTGTGTCACTGCCTGTCGCTGGCGCAACGACGCATAGGCCGTCAGAAGGTCATAGAGGCTCGCGTCGTAAGCGGACTGCTGGCGATCCGGAATATGCTCCGGCGCCCCGCGCGCGAAGAAGTCACGGCCAAGGCGATTGCGGTTGATGAGACCGCTTGCGGCCTCTCGCATCGCTTCCAAACGCTTGAGGCGAAAGGCGAGCGCTGCGGCCATCTCCTCGCCGGAGGGCCCCTCGTCCTTCACCTGCTGCGGGATCAGCAAGCGGGACTTCAGGTAGGCCAGCCACGCCGCCATGACCAGGTAATCCGCAGCCAGTTCGATGCGGATGCGCCGCGCGCTTTCGATGAACTGCAGGTACTGTTCGGCGAGCGCCAGAACCGAGATGCGCGACAGATCGACTTTCTGGTTGCGGGCCAGATAAAGCAGGAGGTCGAGCGGACCTTCGAAGCCGGCGACGTCGATCAGCAGCGCGGGATCGTTAGACGCACGCTCGGCGCCGTTGTCCTGCCACAGCTTGTCCATCGGCGTTGCCGCTGCGCTCGGCCGTTCAGGCCCCTTTGTCGCGTTCACCCCGCCCTGCTCCTTTCGCGATCAGACTGTCGCAAACATGGCATCGAATTCAGCCCGGACAGCAGCTTCCTCGGCAGCATCCGCTGTCGGGAACCCTTTCTCCACGGCCCGAGCACGCGCCAGCGGCTTGCCCTGCAGCGGCGGCACGTTTGCGACCACCTGCTGCATCTCGTCCATGTGACCGTTGCAATGCAGCACGATATCGCATCCGCCTGCAATGATATTCGCCGCTCGCTCGCCGATCGTGCCGGCAAGCGCGTTCATCGACGTATCATCGGAAAGCAACAGCCCGTTGAAACCGATGCGCTCGCGAATGACGCCGTTGATGACTTTCTTAGAGGTCGTCGCCGGATTGTCGCGGTCGATTGCGGCGAAGACGACGTGGCAGGTCATCGCCATCAGCTCGTCCTTCATGGCGATGAAGGGCGGAAAGTCGTGTACTTCGAGTTCGTCACGCGAAACGTCGACGACCGGCAATTCGTGGTGGGAATCTGCAAAACCGCGACCATGGCCCGGCATATGCTTCATCACCGGCAACAACCCGCCGGCCTTCATGCCGTTGGCTGCCGCCATACCCATCTCGGTCACGGTTGTCGGATCGCCACCATAGGCACGGTTGCCGATGACGTTGCTGCTGCCTTCGACGGGAACGTCGAGGACAGGCAAGCAATCGACATTGATGCCGAATTTCGAAAGATCAAAGGCATGCAGGCGCGACATCAACCAGGCGGCGCGCTTCCCCTTTTCCTTGTCCTTGCGATAGAGATCGCCGAGCTGCTGCCCGGAAGGATAATGCTGCAGGATCGGCGGACGGATGCGCTGCACGCGGCCACCTTCCTGATCGATCATGACCGGCGCGTGCCAGCCGACGCTATCCCGCATTTCGGCGACAAGGTCGCTGATCTGGTTCGGTTCGGAGATATTCCGTCCGAAGAGGATGAAGCCCCAGGGGCGCTCGGCCTCGTAGAAGGCCTTCTCATCTTGAGTGAGGGAAAGGCCGCTGCAGCCCAGGATCATTGCTTTTGATTCGGTCATACCCGAATCATAAAGCTGCCCGCAAGAATTGCGAGCAGCGTCAACCGTCATTCACAAAAAAAGCGGCGGACAATTGCCCGCCGCTTTTTACTGGGTCTCTTCGAACGTTACTTCGAGATCAGGCAGGAGCCGCCTGCGGCACGATACTTTTCGCAGATCGCTGCGGCTTCGTCCTTCGAACTTGCCGGGATGCGAACGCGATAGAATGTGCCCTTGCCTGCAATCTCAGCCTTGCGGATTTCGTAGCTGCGACCGCTAAGCACGCTCGCGAACTTCTTCGACAGGCTGGCATAGGACTTCTTTGCCTCTTCCTCGGAAGGAAGCGATGCGATCTGCACACCGTAGGCGCCCGACGCTGTTGCAGCCGTCTTCGGCTGGGTTGCCGCCGGAGAAACAGCGGCGACATCCTTTGGCTTCTCAACAGCAGGAGCGGCCTCGGCTACAGGAGCAGCGGCAACAGGAACTGCCGGTGCCGCTGCCGCAGCGACGGGACGTGCTGCGGGAACCGGTGCGGTGTCGGTAGCCGGCTTGCTCGTGACAGCGCGGACGGGCGGGTCAACGTTCTCCGGCGTAGCAGCCGCAGCCTTTGCCAATACGTTTTCGGAAGGGACCTGCGCCGCGGACGGCGTGGTCTTCTCTACCGGCGTCGAGCGAATGTCAGCCGATGCGAGCTGGCTCGATGCAGGGAAGTCTGCAGCCGTACCGCTGGCGGAATTGCCTGCCGGAATCTTCTGCGTCTGCACCGTGGTCGGCTTCGGCAGAGTCGGTTCCGTCGGCGCAGGAGCCGGCTCGTCGCGAGCAACAAGCGTACCGTCAGGCTTGACGATCATGGTGCGGACCTTGCGTGCGGAAACCGCAGGCGCCTTGTCGGCATCTGAGTCGTCGACAGCCGCGGTATCCGTCGCGTCATGCGTCGGCAGCAAGCGTGGATCCTGCGTTTCGCCGACTGGCGTTGCCATCGGCGGCAGAGCCGTGTCGCTGTCATTGTCTTCAGGCAACGTTTCTGGTGTCAGCGTACGCTGGACAACATCGACCGGCTGTTCATCGCTGGAGACGAGAGCCTTCTGCTTCGGCGCTTCCGCCGCCGCACCGCCAACGCTGTCGTAGACGGCCTTGTCCTGGTTCGGAACGGTCTTGCCGCCCGGGTTCTCGGGCACGACCTTTACCGGTTCCTTGTCCGCCGCAATAACGCGCGGTTCGCCGGAAGAAATGCCGAGGCCGCCATCGCGTGCCAGGAACGAATAGCCGGCATAGGCAGCACCACCAAAGACGACGATCACGGCAGCGGCCGCCAGCATGCGCTTCATGGAGCGTGCACGGGTCATATCCTCGGCGTCACTTGCCGACTGGATCTGAACCTCGGAGATATTCTCGCGACGCTGCTGCACCGGCTCGTTGACGCTGCGGCGGAAGTCTTCTTCCAGCGCCCGTTCGAATTCGTCGAAGCCCTGCATTTGAGCCGGCTGACCGGCGACCGGTACGGCCGCTGGCGCAACCGAAACATTGGCGCGGGGACGCCATTCTGGCGCAGCCGCTTTCACCGGCATTTCGGCGTGCTTTGCAGGAGCGAGCAGGTTGGCGATTTCGGCATCGACGTCAAAATCGAAATCGGAAGTAGTGGCCACCGGCTCATGTTTTTCGACAGGCGGCAGTGCCGGAACGTGCATCTCTTCGACGGTTTCCGGATGATACTCGGCATCGGCGATCATCGAAGGATCGAACGGCAGTTCATCGGCCGCGTCGGAAGAGAAGGCGGGGGCAACCGGCGTGACCGGAGCGGGCGCAGGTGCGCGATAAGCGGGCGCAGGCGCCTGATAGGCTGGCGCGGGTGCCTGATAGGCCGCTGGCGCCTGATAGGCGGGCGCCGGCATCGCGACAGCAGGCGTCGGAATCGGTGCCGGTCGCGGCTCGAATGCAGCTATCGGCGCAACGGGTTGCGGCTTAGGCTGCTCGACTTCGCGTGCGACAACAGGCTCGACGAAATCGAGGTCGGCCAGTTCGAGTTCGATACCTTCGAGGTCGAGCTCGAAGTCATGACCGGCAAAAGGATCTTCCGCTTCTGGTTCAGCCTTGGCAGCAACGACTTCTAGCTCAGGCATCCGAGCAGGCGGCGTCGGCAGCGTGATGGCGGCCGGCGGCGGCACAAAGGCGGGAGCAACGGCTTGCTGCTGCTCAGCCGCAACCTGGCGCTCGGGAACCGGATAGTGAGATACATCCGCAAGGAGATCATCGATATCGAAGACGATGTCATCGACTTCGACCGGTTCCGCTTCCGTCAGAGCGGCGTCCGCCTGAACTTCGCCGTCACGAGCGGCGGCAGCCAGATCGAAAGCGGCATGATCCACGACCGGTTCTTCAACCGGTGCTTCGACAACAGCCTCAATGACTTCGTGAGCCTCAAAGGCTTCGTGGCGATCGATCTCGGCAGGAAAGCCTGCAGCGGCCGGGATTTCGAATTCGGCGGCCGGAGAAACAGCGACCGGCTCAGCAGCCGCAACAGGCGCCGGCGGAGCTACAGGCACGGCGACCGGAGCGGCCTGCTCTTCGCGGCGTGCCGGATGGAAGTTGGCAAGCGGCAAGCGAATGCTGGCAGCTGACCACTGCGGAGCCTTGGCGGGCTGAACCGGCGAAGGCGCAGCGCCAATCGACAGTTCCAGCTCTTCGATCAGATCCCGAGCACCACCGGAAATGGGTTCGGCCCGCGGCACGCCCGACGTCCAATCGGCGGACGAAAGAACGGAGCGCGCCTCAGGCTGCGCATAAACCGCGTGTTCCACTTCCTCGGACGCAACCGGGACTTCGAACGCTGGCTCAACATGGGACACAACCTCTGCGAATTCGACCTCAGCAGGGGCATCGATTACCGCGGGCGCATGGGGAGCGTCATAACGCTCGAATTCGCGCAGCAATTCGTCCTCTAGGTTGAAGGCAGGCTCCAACCTAGGCTCGTCGGCGACAGTATTGGCCGCCACTCGAGGCTCGAAGCCGACGATACGGGCAAGTTCTGCCAAGGGATCGTCGTCGGCAAAGAGGTCCGTATTCTTACGCGTGTCATACGCCCGCTGTTTATCTGCCATACTCATCCACTCGCAAATGCAAAGGTTTCGTGCCAGCGCATTGTGGGTAAATGGTGACGCTACCGCATCTCTTCCGGCGCAGCGGTCCCTGCGATTGCAAGTCCCGACTTCAAAACCGACGCAACGGCGTACACCAGTCCAAGTCTGGCTATACTCGATTCTCGGCTCTTATCGTTAATAAATCGTAAGTCTACCTGATCCTTGCCTTTGTTCCAATGCGCATGGAAAGAACTGGCGAGATCATAGAGGTAGAATACGACGCGATGCGGCTCCTGCGACTGGGCCGCGGACTCGACCAATCTCGGGAACTCCGCAATCTTCGCAACCAGCTGCAATTCCGCGGGATCAGAGATACCGGACACGGCTTTTGCCAGCACTTCCGGAGACGTGTCGAGATCAGGAAATGCCTCCTTCGCCTGCCGGAAGACCGACATGCAGCGAGCATGCGCATACTGTACGTAAAAGACCGGATTATCTTTCGACTGCTCCGTTACTTTGGCGAAATCGAAGTCTAACGGCTCGGAACTCTTCCGGTACAGCATCATGAAGCGCACCGAATCGCGACCGACTTCTTCCACCACGTCGCGCAGTGTCACGAAGTCGCCAGAGCGCTTCGACATCTTTACAGGCTCTCCATCGCGGAACAGCTTGACCAGCTGGCACAGCAACACCGTGAGCTTAGCCTTGCCTTCCGAGACGCCCCGAGCAACCGCTTCCAGGCGCTTGACGTAGCCGCCATGGTCGGCGCCGAGAACGTAGATCATCTCGTTGAAGCCACGGTCGAACTTGTTCTTGAAATAAGCAACGTCCGCCGCGAAGTACGTATAGGAACCGTCCGACTTGATGAGCGGGCGATCCATGTCATCCCCCACCTCCGTCGAACGGAACAGTGTCTGCTCGCGATCTTCCCAATCCTCCGGCAGCTGGCCCTTCGGCGGCGGCAGCGTGCCCTTGTAGACATGCCCCTTGAACGTCAGGTCGTTGATCGCGGTACGAATCGCGGCTGCGCCGTGGGCGTGCAGCGTGCGTTCGGAGAAGAAGACGTCATGGTGGACATTGAGCGCCGCCAGATCTTCACGGATCATCACCATCATCGCGTCGATCGTGCGATCCTTGACGATCGGCATCCATTGATCTTCGGGCATGTTGTGCAGCTTTACGCCGTAGTCACGCGCCAGTGACTCGCCGACCGGCACCAGATAGTCGCCCGGATAGAGGCCAGACGGGATCTCGCCGATCTTCTCGCCAAGTGCTTCGCGATACCGCAGGAAGACCGACCGCGCCAGCACGTCGATCTGCGAGCCCGCGTCGTTGATGTAATACTCCTTCACGACGTCAAAGCCGGCGAAGGAGAGCAGATTTGCCAGCGCGTCGCCGACAACGGCGCCACGGCAATGGCCCACATGCATCGGCCCTGTCGGGTTGGCGGAGACGTATTCGACGTTGACGCTCCTCCCGGCGCCGAGCGTCGAACGGCCATAATCGGTACCTGCCTCGATCATCGACGCCAGCAGCCGCTGCCAGTAGCCGACGGCAAGCTTGATGTTGATGAAACCAGGGCCTGCAACCGAAACGTCGGCGACGTCGGCGTCTTCCTTCAACTTGGCGGTGATGATTTCCGCCAGAGCGCGCGGATTGCTGCCCAGCGGCTTTGCCAGGACCATCGCGGCATTGGTTGCGACGTCGCCGTGGCTCGCGTCGCGAGGCGGCTCGACGGTGATACGGCCGAAATCCAGCTCGGATCGCTTTTCCTTGACCAGATCGATCTGTTCAAGGGCGGTTTTAATCCTGGCTTCGAAATCGGTAAAAAGGTTCATCGCACTCTTCCATGCATAGGCTGAGCCACAAGGCATTTGCCCGACTTTTGCCGGGCGACCGCTGCCTATCGCAAATCCGGAGTATGGTCAAACAATCGCCTGTGGGCACTGATGGCATAAGTATCTGTCATCCCCGCCAGATAGTCGCCGACATGGCGCGCCTTCGGCGCTTCCGCAAGACCGGCGATGTGATCGACCCAGTAGTGGCTCTGCATCTCCTTGGGATTGGCCATGTAGGCACCGAAGAGGTCGGTCACGATCTGCGCCGCACCGGCGCGAATGCGCATGATCTCCGGGTGCCGGTAGATGCGCTTGAACAGCATCGCCTTGATCTGTTTGTCCGTTTCAGCCATCCCGACCGAGAATGTCGCGATCACCTGGCTTGCCTGGCGGACATCGTCGGCGCTCTGCGGGTTCACTTCGACAAGGCGCTGCTGGGCGACCGAGATCACATCCTCGACCATGCGGGTGATCTGGCGGCGCATGATCTCGTGCGTGAATCGATTGGGCTCCAGATTGGGATAGCGGTCCCTCACCTCGGCCATGAGGCCTGCGAGGAAGGGAATCTCTTCCAGCATCTCGAACGTCAGATAGCCGGAGCGCAGACCATCGTCGATGTCGTGGGTGTTATAGGCAATATCGTCGGCAATCGCCGCGGCCTGCGCCTCGAGGCTGGCAAAGGTAGCGAGTTCGAGATCGTGGATTTCGCAATAATCCAGGATGGGCTGCGGCACTGGCCCGCGCGTTCCCACACCATCCTTGGTCAACAACGGACCATTGTGCTTGACGAGCCCTTCGAGGCTTTCCCAGGTCAGATTGATGCCGTCGAAATCGGCATAGCGGCGCTCGAGCTTGGTGACGATGCGCAGCGACTGGGCGTTGTGGTCGAAGCCTCCGTACGGCAACAACACCTCGTGCAAGGCATCCTCGCCTGTGTGGCCAAATGGCGTGTGCCCGAAGTCGTGAACGAGCGCCACGCCCTCGGCCAGATCCTCGTCCAGCTTCAGCGCCCTCGCCAATGCGCGCGCGATCTGCGCCACTTCGATCGTGTGCGTAAGACGGGTCCTGTAGTGATCGCCATCCTGGGCGATGAAGACCTGTGTCTTGTGCTTCAAGCGGCGAAAGGCCGTCGTGTGGACGATGCGGTCGCGGTCGCGCTGGAAGTCGGATCGGGTGGGGCTCGAGCTTTCCGGATAAAGCCGCCCGCGCGTTTTCCACGGGTCGGCCGCAAAGACTGCCCTGTCACTACCGCCGAAACCTAAAGCACCCCTGTCGATCGTCATTCTTCACCGTCACTCGTCATCTTGCGGCACCCGCCCATTGACGCCGCTTTGCGCCCTTCATACCTATAGAGAGCATAAACGGCAAAGAGGCCCTTTCTTCGCCGCTTTGCCGGAAGCGGCACTTTCGTGATATAAAGCGCAAGTGCCTTTGAAAACAGCCATTTGAACGTTGGCTGAAACGCTATTCTCTCCGGATCTTGACCCCGGCAGGAGCAGATATGACTGATGCAAGTGTAACGCTTTCCGAAGCGGCGGCAAAACGAATCGCAGCGATCGTCGGCACGGAGCCCGGCAAGAGCGCATTGCGTGTTTCTGTCGAAGGCGGCGGTTGTTCGGGCTTTTCCTACAAGTTCGATCTGGCCGACAACGTCCAGGACGACGATATCATCGTCGAAAGAAACAACGCCAAGGTGCTGATCGACAGCCTCTCGCTCGTCTATATGGCGGGATCGGAGATCGATTTCGTCGACAACCTGCTTGGCCAATCCTTCCAGATCAAGAACCCGAATGCTGTCGCCAGCTGCGGCTGCGGGACCAGCTTCTCCATCTGATCCATTGCTCTATCCACATCGAACCGGCCGAAGAACGCCTTCCGGCCGGTTTATCATGTTGTGGTTTGTCCAAGGAGCGCGATAGAAGAAAGCCTCAACGCTGAACAGGACACCCCATGAAGATCGCGACCTGGAACATCAACGGCGTCAAGGCGCGCATCGACAATCTCACGCAGTGGCTGCGGGATTCTAATCCCGATATCGTTTGCCTGCAGGAGATAAAGACGATCGACGAAGGATTTCCGAGACTGGAGATCGAGGCCCTGGGCTACCACGTCGAGACGCACGGCCAGAAAGGCTTCAACGGCGTTGCCATTCTTTCCAAATCGAAGCCCGACGAAGTGAGTCGGGGTCTTCCCGGCGATCCCCTGGATGAGCAGTCGCGCTTCATCGAGGCCGTGTTCTCGCTGCCCGGCAACCGCGTGGCACGCGTCTGCTGCCTGTATCTGCCGAACGGCAATCCTGTAGAGACCGAGAAATACACCTACAAGCTGGCGTGGATGGAGCGGTTGCACAAATTCGCCAGCGAACGCCTCGCCTATGAAGAGATCCTGATTTTCGCCGGCGACTACAACGTCATTCCCGAGCCGCACGACTGCTTCGATCCGAAGGTGTGGGAGAATGACGCCCTGTTCTTGCCCCAGACCCGCGAAGCGTTCCGCAAGTTCCAAGGCCTTGGCCTGGTCGACGCCGTGCGCGCGACCACCGACGCTGTTCCCGCCTATACCTTCTGGGATTATCAGGCTGGCGCCTGGCAGAAGAACAACGGCATCCGCATCGACCATCTGATGCTGTCGCCCGAAGCGGCGGACCGGATGACGTCGACAGCTATCGAGAAGCACGTACGCGCCTGGGAAAAGCCCTCGGACCACGTGCCGGTCGTCGCCTATTTCGATTTCGCAGATTAAGCGGGTTTGTCAGCAGCGCTGAACGCGAGCTAAGCTATTCTGTCGTTGTCGCGATCTTGTGCGACAACGAGATGGCCGAACGGCGATCGTTTTCGCTTGCTACCGAGAAGGCCTGCTCCTGCAGCGACTCCATCCAGCCGCAATCCTTCGGCTTGCAGCGATCGAGCGCCGCGGTCATCAAAGCGAGGCCATTGGCGGTCTGGCCTTCCTGGAAGAGAATGTTGCCGAAGACCGACATGGCACCGGGATGGCCGCTCTTGCGCGCCTGGTTGAGCCATTTCTTGGCCTGCTGGGTGCTGGTGCTGCCGCCCTCACCCGCAAGCATCATCTGCGCGAGCTGGAACTGCGCCTCAGGCACGCCGAACGTCGAGGCGACCTGGAAATAGAGCTGACGCGCCTGGCTCAGATCCGTCTTGACGGGGCTTCCCGGAATACCGTGCTTGTAGTAGCCAGCGAGCGAGAGCAAGGCGTTGACGAAGAAGCCTGTGTCCTCGGAACCGGGTTCGACGCCCTGCTGCGCGATTTCGCTGTAGATCTTGAATGCCTCGAAATCGTTCTGCGCGACACCGTCGCCATCGGCATACATGTTGGCGAGCGCCCAGCGCGAGCCGGTATGTCCTTTTTCGGCGGCGTATTTGTAAGCTTCGACCGCCTCTTCCTTCTGACCATTCTTATAGGCCTTGAAGCCGAACTTGAAGAGATCGAAGGGACCGGATTCCTTTGTGACACCCGACTTGATGTCGAATGCACTCGCTGGACAGGCCACCGCCGCGAAACAGGCGACGGAAAGCCCCGCAAGCACCACTCTGAGAGATCTGAACTCAAACGTCAGCATGTCACTCGGTTTCTTTCGCTTCCATTCCGCAAGCTCGTCGAGCCACGGACGTATTCCTCCCGGCGAGCGATCCCGCGGCGGGTTCGAAGACCCCTTTGCCCGCGTCGCATCCAGCCCCGCTCCATTTCTGGAGCTGCAATTTTCTGCGCATCGCCCTCATCCGCCCGTTCCCCGGCGCGGCATTCCTGCGATGCCAACAAGCTCATTTCCGTGGCGTCGCTGTGCGACCTGCCGCCTTCAAAACATAGGTAGTCACCAATTGTGACAAAACCTGAGTCGTTGTTACCGGAAGCCGATTCCGGCGCCGGCAACATCCCGGAAAATGGATAGGAGGAAAGACTGGAACGCGGTGCGCACGAGCGAAGCTTTTTGGCTGGATCGTCCTGCAGCAAAAGCAATGCGACAGCAGCGGCATCAACTTTACCGTACTTCCCGCCTGCCTTGCCTGCACTGAATGAAAACCGACCCATCTTACTCTTTACGCGCACCTTATGCCTGTCATTCCCTCGCCCGAGCTTACCGCTGCGCCTCGTTTGTGGCGGGAAATGGACAATTTGCCCCGAAGCGCATCTTACGCGAATGGTGGTAAAAAACTGTTGCTGAATCGTCACAAAATGAGACGCGGAAACACCATGCTTAACAGTCCATACACAAAGAAAAAGCCCGGCGATTTGCCGGGCTGATCTTGAGGTCATCTTCGAGGTTCAGAACTTGACCTTGATGCTGGTCGAGACAGCAGCAATCAAATCATTGCCGAAGGAGTAAGACACGTCATCACCATAGGTGATCCCGTTCTGGGTGATGGCGCCCGAGGAGCCGCTGGTGAGGATGCCAAGTGCGCCGGCGACCCGCCACTCGATGTTCTCCGTCGGGCTGTAGGCAGCTCCGACGCCGAGGGTCCAGCTGTCGGTTTGCGCACCGTAGCCATGGCTGGTGCCGCGATCCCAGGTCAGACTTACCGCACCGCTCCACTGGTCATTGAATTTATGACCAACACCACCCGTGACCGTCCATCCATCGCGATAGAGGAGGTCGAGCGAGGTGAGCTCGGTTGCGCCTCCGGGCGTGCACTTGATGCTTCTGGTCGAGGTCGGGCACAACGCGATCGACTGAAGCACGCTCCAGTTTGTCCACTTGACCGAGCCAAAGGCTAGCCAGTCAGGCGCGATACCGCTTTGCAGCTTCAGCTCGAGCGAATCCGGCGCCTCGGCGGCCCCAAACACATTCGTTACCGTGCCATAAGGCGCCGTGTTGTATGGTGCTACCGCTCCGGTGACCTGTGTCAGATCAACCGTGCCGGTCAGGTTGTCGTATTTGACGCGGCTGTTATAGACCAAGCTGGCGCGAAGCGCATATTCCGGAATTTCGTAGGCTACGCCTGCGCGCCAGCCCCAGCCCTGATCCTCCAGATCCAGTCGACCGATACCTGTGCCGGTACCACCCAGCAAAGCGGGATTGACGACGTAGCGCTCCTTGAAACCTTCAACTTCCTGATAGAAGGTGCCGCCGATGACCCGAAGCTGGCCCGGACCGACATCAAATTTATACGAACAGGTCGCAGCGTAGTTGCGTGTCTTGATTTCTGTTTCGATGTTGTTTTGGGCGCCGACCCAATTTGCACCCGGATTGGTGTGTGCTCCAAAAGGCTCGGAATAGTCGAGCAAGCAATCGACGTCGCCATAACCGCCCTTGATTCCGCCGTACGGAATGGCGAAATTCTCGGTGTCATCAGCAGTGGTCGATCCGGCACCGAAACCGTTGCTGCCTGATCCGTCCGCCGGGTTGGTATCCTTCGCGTCCTTCAGCTTGCGCTGCGGCATGACATAGATCACGCCCGACTGAATCGAGAACTGCGACGCATCGAACAACTGATCGATGTTGTAGCCACCACGATCCAGGCCCCCAGCGAAGGACGGCTGAACCAGAGTTGAAAATAGAGCAAGCGACAGAATGCTTGCTGATGCCATACGCGATGCCAATGTGTCTCCCCCACTGAGGCAATTTTTGATGGCAGACTGTGCAAGCGATTGCCGAAGATGGCAACTTCGTGATCGGACGCGATTGGAAAGTGAGCTAATGGATCATTTACGTAATCAATTGACGGGCACGTCAATTATTTGATCATTTAGAAAAAAAATCTACCAATGTTCAAAATTGCACACAATCGGCGGACAAACGTTCCACGCTGGGGCATATCTGTAACCTGCAAACAACACTCAGATTTTTCGCCGACGGACCGTGGAAAACGCACAAAATCGAGCAAAAATGGCGCCTTAAGCCACTGATCCCCACCAGGTGACATGCAGAACCAGTCCAGCGAAACAAAAAGGCGCCCGATTCTGTATCGGGCGCCTTAGAATTTCATACTACCGTGCGTTGACTTTACGATGCTTCAGCTACACGTGAGAGTGCAGTCCGCAGGCTCGCCACCTGCCCCTGCAACTCTTCCAGACGATCGCGCTCGGCGGCAACGACTTCGGGATTGGCATTGGCCACAAACTTCTCATTCGAGAGCTTGCCGTTGATGCGTGCCATCTCTCCGTCGGCCTTGGCGATTGCCTTTTCCAACCGCGCCTTCTCGGCGCCGAGATCGATCAGCGTGCCGAGCGGCAGGCAGACCGTCGCTTCGCCAACGATGATCTGTGCAGCACCCTTTGGTGCTTCGTGGGTGAGCGAGATGCCATCCACGCGGGCCAGCCGCTTGATCGCAGCGTCGTGTCGAGCCAGGCGTTCGCGGGTCAGACTGTTGGCGTTGACAACCACCAGTGGCGCAATCGCCGAAGGCGGCACGTTCATTTCCGCGCGAACAGAGCGAAGGCCGGATACCAAGTCGATCAACCAGTTGATCTCGTCGGCTGCCGCATCATCCGCGTAGGACGGCGCCGGCCACTCGGTGTGGCAGATCAAGTTGTCACGCTCGACACCCTCGCCCGCCGTGTGGGCCCAAAGCTCCTCGGTCATGAACGGCATGAAGGGATGCAGCAGCTTGTAGATCTCTTCGAGAATGTAAGCGCTGCACGCCTGTGCTTCTTTCTTGGCGCCTTCGTCCGTGCCGCTGAAAACCGGCTTCAGCAGTTCAAGGTACCAGTCACAAACCTGGTTCCAGACGAAGCGATAGAGCGCGCCAGCCGCATCATTGAAGCGGTAGGCCTCCAGCGCTTCTGTCACATCGCGCTCTGTGCGGGCCAGTTCCGTTAGTATCCAGCGGTTGATCGTCAGCTCCGCCGCCTCGGGAACGAAGTGCGGATCGCTCTTGGCGCCGTTCATCTCGGCAAAGCGGGTGGCGTTCCAGAGTTTGGTGCCGAAGTTGCGGTATCCGGCGATGCGGGCCGGATCGAGCTTCACGTCGCGCCCCTGGGCGGCCATGATCGCCAGCGTGAAGCGCAGCGCGTCGGCGCCGTACTCGTCGATCAGTTCCAGCGGATCGATGACGTTGCCCTTCGACTTCGACATCTTCTGACCGTTCTTGTCGCGAACCAGCGCGTGAACGTAGACGGTGTTGAAAGGCTCGACCGGAACGCCGTCCTCATCCTTCATGAAGTGAAGGCCCATCATCATCATGCGGGCGACCCAGAAGAAGATGATGTCGAAGCCGGTGACAAGGACGTTGGTCGGGTAGTAACGCGCCAGTTCCGGCGTCTGCTCGGGCCAGCCGAGCGTCGAGAATGGCCAAAGCGCCGACGAGAACCAAGTGTCGAGCACATCTTCGTCGCGCGTCAGGATTTCGCCGGGCTTGAAGTTTTCAAGCAGGTCCTCGACGTAGGCCTTCATCGGACCTTCGTGCGAGAGATAGTGCTGGATCGCGGCCTGCAAGGCTTCTTCTTCGGTCTTCTCGACGAAGACCTGTCCGTCGGGACCATACCACGCCGGGATCTGATGTCCCCACCAGAGCTGGCGGGAGATGCACCACGGCTGAATGTTTTCCATCCACTCGTAGTAGGTCTTGTCCCAGTTCTTCGGCACGAAGTTGGTGCGGCCATCGCGGACGGAGGCGATCGCAGGCTCCGCCAGCGTTTGGGCGTCGACATACCACTGCTCGGTCAGCCGCGGCTCGATCGGCACGCCGCCACGGTCGCCATGAGGGACCATGTGCTTGTGCGGCTCGATCTTGTCCAGCAGGCCCGCTTCCTCGAAGATCTCGACGATGAACTTGCGCGCCGTAAAGCGATCCTGACCTTCCAGTCGATCCCACGCACCGTGCAGCGCCGCCGGATTGTCGAGGCCTTCCAGGAAGTCCTCGTTTTCCTTGATCGTGATGGTGCCATCGATGTTCAGGATATTGATGGCGCGCAGCCCCGCACGCTTGCCGACGTCGAAGTCATTGAAGTCGTGGGCGGGCGTGAGCTTGACCGCGCCCGTGCCGGTCGTCGGATCTGCATAAGCGTCGGCGACGATCGGTATCCTGCGGCCAACGATCGGCAGGATGACGTGCTTGCCGATGATGCCCTTGTAGCGCTCATCCTCGGGATTGACGGCAACACCGGTGTCGCCGAGCATCGTTTCAGGACGCGTTGTGGCGACAACCAGATAGTCGCGGGTTTCCCATTCGGTCGGCTGACCGTCTTCGTTGAAGGCGACCGGATGCTCGTAGGTGACGCCGGGTTCAAGCGGATAGCGCAGGTGCCAGAGGTTTCCCTTCACCTCGACCTGCTCGACCTCGAGATCGGAGATGGCCGTCAGCAGCTTCGGATCCCAGTTGACGAGACGCTTGTCCTTGTAGATCAGACCCTGCTTGTAGAGCGTGACGAAGACTTCCAAAACAGCCTCTGAGAGGCCCTCGTCCATGGTGAAGCGTTCGCGGGACCAGTCACACGAGGCGCCAAGGCGCTTCAACTGATTGAAGATCAGACCGCCCGACTCGTTCTTCCACTCCCAAACCTTTTCGATGAAAGCTTCGCGGCCCATTTCGCGGCGGCTGGGAAGCTGCTGCTCCATCAGCTTGCGCTCGACGACCATCTGCGTGGCGATGCCGGCGTGGTCCATGCCAGGCTGCCACAGCACGTCCTTGCCGCGCATGCGCTCGAAACGGACCATGATGTCCTGCAGCGTATTGTTCAGCGCATGGCCCATGTGCAGCGAACCGGTAACGTTCGGCGGGGGGATGACGATCGTGAAGGTATCAGCGCCCGGCTTGGCATTCGCGCCCGCGCGGAAAGCGTCCGCTTCATCCCATTTCGCAGCGATTTTGGGTTCAACGGCGGCGGAATCGTAGGTCTTATCGAGCATTTGGGGACCAGATCTGGAGAGGTTCTATGATGCGGGTTGTAAATAGGATGGTTGCGGGCAAGTCAATAAAAAAGCCGCCCCGGTTACCGGAGCGGCTCTTCAGAGAAAGACTGGTCCGCTCAGCGGCGGGGACCGCGCGCCACCCGCTCGATTTCTTCGCGCACGAGGCGTTCGACCAAGGTCGGCAGATTGTCGTCCAGCCAGTCGCGCAGCATGGGACGCAGCATGTCCTCGGCGATCTCATCAAGCGAACGGCGCTCTGCGCCATCGATAGCGGCTGCAAGCTCTTCAAACGAACGGGCGATCTGCAAACCGGCATCCTGTGAAAGCAGCGACTGCTGCGTCTCTTCGACGATGCTGGGAAGCAGGCGTTCCGACATCGGAGCTGCAATAGAAACGGCCGGCGTCGGCTCGACAGCTTCGGCGAATGCCGGCTGCGGGGAAACGACCGGGGCCGGCACTTCAGCAGGCGCCTCCACGATCTGCGGCAATGGCGCCGGTTCGATAACAGCCTCAACAGGACGGTTCGTTTCGACGGCAGCCTGGGGCGGCTCGAACATATGCACAGGCGCCTCGGCCCGCACTTCAGGCTGGCGGAATGCCGGCGGCACTTCGCGAAGCTGCGCGGCGTTTCGCTCGGAAGCAGCGCGGACACGTGCGGCAACATCGGCAAGCGACATTGCGCGTGCCGGTGCGTCAGGAACCGGCGCCGATCCCGCGGAATTCGCAGCGACGAAGCGCGGGTCAGGCTGCGGCACGGTTTCGGGGAACTCGACGCCCGCGTATGCCTGGTCGACCGTCAGATGGATGTCAGAGTCGCGCTCGTCATCGTTGCCGTAAACCGGCGGCAGCGAAGCCGAAAGTGCCCGACCGGCACCCGGCTCATTGCTCTCGATGATCTGGCGGATCGACGCCAGAATCTCTTCCATGGACGGTTCACGCGCTACGCTTGGCTGAGCCATATCTATCCCCGTTATTCAGAAACAACGACCGGATTGCGTGGAGTGGGCATCCGAATCACCCAGACTGTAGGATAGCCGAATGGGGAAAAAAATCATCGCGAATCAAATGAATGTCGCAATGCACAGTTTTCTCCGCCGTTACAGATCAATGCGCACCGGCGGCAGAAATAAAAACGGGCACCCAAGGTGCCCGCGTTAAATTGCCTGCTTCAATCAAGCTCAGAATACGAATTCGCGAGCCTTGGCGAAACCGGGGAGCGGCTTCACGGAAGCATTGAAAAAGACGTTCTCGGACACCGCGCCGCGTTCGCTGGTGAAAACCTTGGCGCGTGCCGAACCGCCGTATCCCTGAACGGTCACGAGACGACCGCCGTCGCGAAGCTGCGAGAGCAACGTGGCCGGAACCTCTTCGACCGAACCGTTGACGAAGATCAGATCATAGGGGGCGCCAGAGGTGTTGCCCTTGGCGAGGGGGCCCGCAACCACGGATACGTTCGCATAGGAGGCAAGGTTTGCCTTGGCGGCTTCGGCAAGCGCCTCATCCTCTTCAACGGCAACGACCGATCCAGCGAGCAGAGCCAGAAGAGCCGAAACATAGCCCGTGCCACAACCGACATCGAGAACGACATCGTCCTTGCCGATTGCGGCAAGCTGCAGGAGCTTGGCAAGCGGCGATGGCTGCATCAGAAAGCGAGCAGGCTGGCCGCCTGCTGCCGGACAGATTTCAACATCGTTGTCGAGATAGGCAAGTGCCTTCGACTTTTCCGGTACGAATGCTTCGCGCGGCACCGCGAGAAAAGCCGTCAGCACGGAATGCGAGGTGACGTCCGTCGTACGGATCTGGTTGTCGACCATGTTTGCGCGTGCCGTTTCGAAATTCATCATGCCCTCTCGCCCAGTGAAAAGCGGTTTTGTCTGCTCGTCTCTTAATCTCAGGGGAACCGGCTTTCAAGGCTTCCTGACCGGCTGCGGCAAGAATTCGGGTGATAGGTCTCTTCCGCGCAACGGCGGAGGCGTAACAGATGGAACAAAGGCGCGCGATGTGGTATTATTACAACCGGAGGAACTAGGAGGAGAATACCATGTCAACCGTCGTTGAATATTTCTCATTGTTCGATTTCTTCATCTTGGCAACGCTCATCGCCATTGTTTTCGGCGGGCTTTGGGGTCGCGAGCACGGCTGAACAGCCGGAGTGACAGCTCGATACCCTTCCACAAGCGACCGACGCCGCTAGGCGAGCGGTCGCCATGCGCGCATATTTTCCTTCGGGCAATCCAGAGGCGTCCATTCAGGCGCTTGTCAGCATTTAAGGCGATGATTCAGGCTCATTAATAAAGTGATCGGTGGTCATAATTGAACAGAGCTAATGTGTTGGGCGGGTTTTTCATTTTCGCGTTGCTGGTGATCGTGCTCCTGATTCCCTTGGTGAGCATTGGAGCGCCGAATGTCGTGATGAACGGCATTTCGCCAATGGGACTGGTGCGAACAGCCAACTAAAGGCTAACGAGCGGCCCCTTCCCGGGCATTTTGCTTTGTGGAGCCTGCCTCCAATCCAAAATCCTTGGCGGATTTTCAACAAGCCTCTTGCACTCGATTTCTATTCATTCTAAATGCCCGCCAACGCTTGAACAAACCAAGTGTCGTGAGGCCTCGTGGCGGAGTGGTGACGCAGAGGACTGCAAATCCTTGTACCCCGGTTCAATTCCGGGCGAGGCCTCCAACAACTTTCACCAATTGAATCAATGATTTGCCTGCGGATCACTTTGACTGCCAGGCAATTGCGTATCGCATCTTTCCTGCACGCGCTTTGATTTTCAAAGGCATGCGGCGACGCCGTCAAACACGGAACGCAGGACGCAAGAGGATTTCGGACATGATTGAACTGACCCCATCCCAGATTGCTGGACTGAAACTCGCTCGGGATGGAGATTTGTATCCTCAGCCTGCAAGCAAGTGGACACACGAGAACGCGACGGTGACCTACGCCAAGTCCGATCGCTGGAAAGAGCGCCCGCAAAAGATCAAGACCGTCACCGCGAAAACCCTGGTCGAACTTGTAGAACCAGGCCTACTGGAACGCCGGCATGTGAGCGACGACGGCCTGACCGATGTCTACGGCATATCGATGGCCGGAAAGATTTGGCTGCTTCAGAACAAGTGACCTGAAGCAAGCCTCCCCCAATGGGAGGCGCCGAGGCTGTGGCATCTGCCCAGCCTGCCCTTGCCGCCAGCGCCGATCGCAGCTGGCGGCCGAACAGCCCAAGCTTAAGCCAACGGGCCAGAAATGAATCCTGTCTTCCCCAGGATTGAGAGTACACTACCGATATCGGCCCCAGTGCGAATGGTAGAGGCCACTTGGGAGTTGCTAAGTGCTCTTACCGTCGAACGGAGGAGCAGCCAAATGTTGCAATCCCTTATTTCCCTATCCGACCAAGAAATCGAACTCGTGATTGACGCTGTCCGCGAATGGTGTGCGAAACATGGGTTCGATATCGACAGCAGCCAAGGTCGCCGCGCGCTGACGGTTGCGATCGATCTCGTGCAGTCCCGGCGACGCGACACGTCGATCGCGAGCGAGATGGAGCAAAACCTCGCTGATTGCCTTGAATGAGGGTTCGGCACTCTGAAGCGAGGCCTTTGTTCGACAGAAAACGCTCGGGGTAGTGATATGCAGGGTAGCGATTTCCGCGTCGGTCCAACGGTCGCCGCCTTCCCGCCGGCTTTTTGGAATCTGGTGGAACAAGCACCCTCCCCAACAGTTGAGGTTATGATCGCTGGGTCAGCCACCTGCGGTCAACTCCTGGGATAGCGGCGGACGAACGCACGCACATCCTTCGTTCGCCGTGCTCCAAAGTGCCGGCGTCCCTGCCGGGCCTGCACCCAGAACACAGGTTCGGCGGGGCGTTCTAGGATACCAGCGCAACAAAGGCCCGTTTAGATGTGGCTCGCAGACGCAATGCTGAACAGGATGTCGGAGCAACTGGCGTGGGCCGATATCCTCCTGCGGATCCTGCTGACCGTGATTGCGGCATCCCTCATCGGAATCAATCGAGAACAGGGCGGCCATGCGGCCGGCTTCCGAACGACTGTCCTCGTTGGACTGGCCGCGTGTTTGGCCATGCTCCAGGCCAATGCCTTGCTGATCGTCGAGGGAACGGAACATTCCGGCTTCGCGCGCATGGACGTCTTGCGTTTCGCTCTGGGCGTTCTGACCGGTGTTGGTTTCATCGGCGGTGGTGCGGTTCTTCACCGCGGCAATCTGGTCACCGGCGTCACCACCGCGGCGACCATCTGGGCCATGACGGCGATTGGCCTTTGCTTCGGTGGAGGGCAGATCGGCATCGGCATCGTCGGCACGGCGGTCGCGTTTGTCTTCCTATCACCATTGAAAGCACTGGATGATTGGTTGCCGAGGCGGCATCGGGCGAAAGTCGAAATTCTGACAACGACAGATCTTGCTGCGGATAGCCTTGCGAAAGTGCTCGCTCCTTACAATTGCGAGGTTCGGTTTATGGCGACCAGACGAGGAACCGATGATCGAAGGATCTTCGCGTTCGATTTGCGGTGGCGAAGTCACAGACCGGTGACGACGGAGGCGGTAGCCGGAAACTTACGAGAAAACTTCGATGTCCTTCGTTTCGTGCTGTACGAGCACGACGTGTGAGGCCGGCCAGGCAGGCTCAATCAGGTTGCCTGCGCGGCCATTCCTCGACCCATCACGGCGCCACACACTGGCGACGCGGGCCGTAATACGGCTGGTAGGTATTGTCGTAGGCCCGATACGAGCGATAGCGGCTGTAGCACCAATCGACGTGAGGGTCTCCGCTTGAACGAGCGTAGGGCTGCGAAGCGATCAGGCCGCCGAGGAGCGCGCCAGCAGCGAGGCCGCCGATGATCGCGCCGGTATTGTTGTAGTCATGGTTGTAGTGCCGCCCGTAGTAGCGGTCGCCATGGTATCGGTTGTTATAGTACCGATTGTTGTAGCCGTGCCGATATCGTCCACCGCACCGATAAATGTTGCAGCCATTCGAACGATGATTGTCGACGCCTGAATCGCCAAACGTGCCGCGGCTCTGCACCGACTGCTCGTCCCGGGAGTTCTCAGCGAATGCCGGCGAGACGCCTGAAAAGGCCGTCGCCAGAGCCAAAACGATTGTCGCAAGCCGTTTCATTTTCGTAGCCTTTCAACGCGATGCGAAACGATAGCGCTGTTGCGCCTATCATTTCAACGCGTTGCGGCTTTGCAGGTTCCATTCATCCCGCTTGTGGCTTGAAAGCAACCGCAGGCAACAAACAGAAAAAGAATCGCTCTGGTCCAATTGTGACACTTTTATTGCATGTCACGCTATTTTATGACGGGCCTCTAAAAATTAGCACACGGATGGATAGTATGCTCAGCTGGTTTCGTAAACTTCTGCCGCGAGAGGACCGGTTTTTCGACCTCTTCGCCCAACACTCGCGCACGATTGTTGGCGCAGCCGAAGCATTGAACGAATTGCTGTCGGGCAAGGACACGGAGCGCCACTGCGAACGCATCGTCGCGCTCGAGAACGAGGCAGACGACATTACCCGCGAAGTCCTGCAGGCAGTCCGCCGCAGCTTCATCACGCCATTCGACCGCGTCGACATCAAGGATCTGATCCAGTCGATGGACGACGCCATCGACATGATGCACAAGACCGTCAAGACGATCCGCCTGTTCGAGCAGAAAGAGTTCGACCCACGCATGCAGGAAATGGGAAGCGCCATCGTCAAGGCCGCGCACCTGGTTGCCGAAGCGATCCCGCTTCTCGACCGGATCAACGCCAATGCGCCGCGCCTGACGGCGATCGCCGAAGAGGTCACGCGGGTCGAGGGTCACTCAGATGAGCTGCACGACCGCGGGCTGAAGGAGCTTTTCCTCCGCCATGGCAGCTCCAATCCCATGGCCTACATCATCGGCAGCGAGATTTACGGCGAACTGGAGAAGGTCGTCGACCGGTTCGAAGACGTTGCCAACGAAATCAGCGGCATCGTGATCGAGAACGTCTGATGGATGCCACCCTCGCCTTCCCGCTGCTCGCCGGCCTGATCGCGGTTGCGTTGTTCTTCGATTTCCTGAACGGTCTTCACGACGCGGCAAACTCGATCGCCACGATCGTTTCGACGCGGGTGCTTCGCCCGCAATACGCGGTCCTGTGGGCAGCCTTCTTCAATTTCATCGCATTCCTGTTCTTCGGGCTGCATGTTGCCGAGACGCTCGGCACCGGCATCATCGACCCGGCCATCGTCTCACCGCTCGTGATCTTTGCCGCGCTGATGGGTGCCATCGTGTGGAACATCGTCACCTGGGTCTTCGGCATCCCGTCCAGTTCCTCGCATGCGTTGGTCGGCGGCCTTGTCGGTGCAGGACTTGCCAAGGTCGGCTTCAGCTCCATCGTGTGGAGCGGGCTGCTGAAAACCGCGGGCGCGATCGTCATGTCGCCGATGATCGGTTTCCTGCTGGCGCTCTTCCTGGTGCTTGTGGTTTCCTGGATCTTTGTTCGACAGACGCCATTCGCCGTCGACCGAACCTTCCGCATCCTTCAGTTCGTGTCCGCGTCGCTCTATTCGCTCGGACACGGCGGCAACGATGCGCAGAAGACGATGGGTATCATCGCCATCCTGCTCTATTCGCAAGGATATCTTGGCGGCAGCTTCCATGTGCCTCTCTGGGTCGTGCTCTCCTGCCAGTCGGCAATGGCACTCGGCACGCTCTTCGGAGGGTGGCGAATCGTCCATACGATGGGTTCCAAGATCACCCGGCTCAATCCGATGCAGGGCTTTTGCGCTGAAACGGGCGGCGCGCTGACGCTGTTTGGTGCCACATGGCTGGGTATCCCCGTCTCGACCACCCATACTATCACCGGTGCGATCATCGGCGTGGGTGCTGCACGGCGCGTGTCGGCCGTACGCTGGGGCCTGGCGGGCAACATCGTGGTCGCGTGGGTCGTGACCCTTCCTGCTGCAGCGCTCATTGCTGCGGCTTTCTATTGGGCTGCAGGCCTCTTTGGCTGATCAGAGGCGGGACTTCCGCCTCTTTTCCCACCACACGGAGAAGCGCCGCCTCATCCGACGGGCGGCGTGCAGGTCGTGCGACAAGACGACGAATCCAAGTGGAATCATCCAGAAGCCGAGAACCGGCAAAAACCCCAGACATCCCCCAATAACGAGCAAACCGCCGATCGACATGCGGGCAGCGCGCGATCGCGGCAGCGGGATGCGTGTTGGACCCATAACGATGTGGCCGGTGGAATGATCAATGCCAAAGCGCTTGGCGCCTTGTTTTTCGGGGTTTGTGCGCTGGTCAGTCATCCACAGGAGATGGGGATAACCAAACTGAATACAAGCGAATGTCATTTTTTTGAAAAAACTGCTTGGCAAATCGGCCAAGCATTTGTATTAGCCCACTCACACCGCGGCGAGCGGTGATCCCTGGTAGCTCAGCGGTAGAGCATTCGACTGTTAATCGACAGGTCGCCGGTTCGAATCCGGCCCGGGGAGCCAGTTTCAAAAGGTCTGCATTGAAAAATGCAGACCTTTTTTATTTCCTGAAATCAAATGGATACGAAGGCGCGCCATCGGCGGCACGCCCATCCTCAGTTCAGCGGAATCGGCTCAGCCATCGCTTTTGCGATCACCGAAGCGAGCTGTGCCTGGGTGAATGGCTTTGCCAATCGCAGCAGCTTCTCGTCTCCGCCGGGGGGCAATTCCGCATAACCGGTGGCGAGCACCATTTTCATATCTGGCTGCAGCTTCCTGATTTCGGCTGCCAGCTGCGATCCGGTCATGCCGGGCATCGCGTGGTCGGTGATGATGAGATCGAACGGACCGCTGCTCTGGAAAACGTCGAGCGCCTTGCGCGCCGAGTGGACCTCGACCACGGTGTATCCTAGGTCCTCCAGCATGAGTACGGTGTTCATCAGCACCAGAGCATCGTCGTCGACCGCAAGCACCGTCAGGGCCTGGTCTACGCTCGCCGTGGGGGCGTCACTTGGTGCTGGCTCCTTCTCCTGGCCGTCCTCGGCCACTGGAAGCCACAGCTCAGCCACCGTCCCCCGGCCCACAGCAGACCGCAGGACGAGTTTGCCGCCGGATTGCCCCATCAGGCCCTGCACCATGGAGAGGCCGAGCCCCGTCCCCTTGCCGACGCCCTTCGTCGTAAAGAACGGCGTGGTGGAGTTCTGAAGCGTCTCCGCGTCCATTCCCTGCCCAGAGTCCTCTATCGACAGGCAGACATAACCGCCGGGAGTCAACTGGGAAGCATCATTGGCGCCCACCTTGACCGGACGCGCGGACAGTACAAGGGCACCTCCATCCGGCATCGCGTCGCGCGCGTTGACGACAAGATTCAGGATGGCGCTCTCAAGCTGGTTGGGATCGGACGTCACCAGCGGCAGCGCGGCGGCGAATCGGCTCTCGATCGAGATCGTGGGGCCGATCGAGCGCTGCAGCATGTCCATCATGCCCTGAATGAGATCGATGACGTCTACGGCGACCAGCTTGAGCTCCTGCCGCCGTGAGAAGGCCAGCATCCGCTGCGTGAGGCTGGCGCCGCGCTGCGCGCCCTGGATCGCATTGTCGAGCAGCGGCGTGATGTCCTGGCCGTCGGCGGCACGCTTGCGGGCGATCTCCAGGCTCCCCAGCACTGCGGTCAGCAAGTTGTTGAAGTCGTGCGCGATACCGCCGGTGAGCTGACCCACCGCTTCCATCTTCTGGGCGTGAAAAAGTTCCTCGCGCGCGCGCTCCAGCGCATTCTGCGCATTCAGCTTTTCCGTGATGTCGCGCGTTATCTTGGCGTAGCCCAGAAGGCGCCCGTCGCCGTCGCGAATGGCGTCGATGACGACACTGGCCCAGAACCGCGAGCCATCCTTGCGGACCCGCCACCCTTCCTTCTCAAACCGGCCGACGTCGGACGCTGTCTGCAGGGCCTTGCCAGGCATGTTAGCGGCCCGATCCTCTTCCGTGTAGAAGGTCGAAAAGTGTTTTCCGACGATCTCGCAGTCGGTGTAACCCTTGATGCGTTCGGCTCCCGAGTTCCAGCTCGAAACATGGCCACCGGGATCGAGCATATAGATTGCGTAGTCGGTGACGCCTTGGACCAGCAGCTGAAATTGCTTCTCGCTCTGCTGAAGCTCCGATTGAGCCGTCTTGCGTTCCGAGAGATCCTGGGTGAGGACCGCGAAACCGAGGATATCGCCCGACGCGGCATAGACAGCGTCAATAATCGCACTCGCCCAATAGCGCGTGCCGTCCTGCCTCAGACGCCAGCCTTCGCTTTGCGAGCGACCATCGAGCCGGGCGGTAGCCAGCGCCCGCTCAGGGAGCCCCGCAGCACGGTCTTCTGGTGAGTAAAAGCACAGGAAACTGCGGCCGATGATTTCGCTCTTGGAATATCCGTTCGCCCGTTCAGCGCCCGCATTCCAGCTGCTGACGTTGCCTGCGGCATCCAGGAAATAGATCGTATAGTCCGCCAGTCCGTCTACGCTATGGCGATATCGCTCATCGTAGGCGGACGCGATCGTCGCAGTCGAGGCCGTCGCTGACATGTTTCCCTCAAGGTGTTTAGCCGGTGATAACTCGGCGCTTGAAGAAAAGTTCCGCGCACCCGAAAACAAATGTGCTGCAAGGCAGGCAGAAAGCCACCTTCTGCTTGGCTAGCGAGGCTTCGGATTAGCCTTGCAATGTCTTGACCTTACGAAGATCGGGGAACAGTCTCGCCCACAAGAGCACCACAACGATTGTGCCGACGCCGCCGATCACACCGGCTGCAACCGGACCCATGATGCCCGCGAGCATGCCGGATTCGAATTCACCAAGCTGGTTGGACGTCCCGATGAAGAGCGAATTGACGGCATTGACACGGCCGCGCATCTCGTCCGGGGTCAGCAGCTGCACAAGGGAGCTGCGCACGACAACGCTGACCGTGTCGGACGCACCGACCACCAGCAAGGCGGCGATCGACAGCGCGATGTTCGTCGACAGCGCGAAAACCACCGTCGCAACGCCAAACACCGCGACGGCCGAGAGCATCTTGGCGCCGACCTTGCTGGTCAGCGGACGCCGCGCCAGAACGATGGACATGGCCAGCGCCCCAATCGCAGGCGCGGCACGCAGCAGCCCAAGCCCCCACGGTCCAGCATGGAGAATGTCACGGGCAAACATCGGCAGCAGCGCGGTCGCCCCGCCGAGGAGAACGGCAAAGAGATCGAGCGAGATGGTCCCTAGCATGACCGGTCGGCTCTTGATGAAGGATACACCGGCGAAGATCGATGTAAGGGTCACCGGTTCGCGCTTGGCCGGTGTCCATTCCATTCTGATGGAGATGACGTTGATGCTCGCGATCGCAAAGAGCACGCTTGCGACCACGAAGGGCGCAACAGGGTCGATACCGTAGAGCAGTCCGCCCAGCGATGGGCCGACAATCAACGCCGTCTGCATCATCGAGGTCGAGGTTGCGATCGCCCGCTGCAGCATCGACGACGGCATGATGCTTGGAAGCAGCGCCGCCATGGTTGGTCGCTCGAAGGCGACTGTCGCTCCGAGGATCGTGACAGCCGAGAGTATTCCCGCTGGCGCCAGCCAGTTCTGCCAGCAACCAACCGCCAAAAACGCCGAGACGACCGCCTGGATCAGCTGACACGCTAGGCCTATGCGCCGCCGGTCGAACCGGTCGGCGACGTGGCCGACGACAAAGGTCAGCAAGACCATGGGCAGAAACTGGCAGAGGCCGACAAGGGCCAACGCGAAGGCACTATGAGTCTGATCGTAGATCATCCAGCCCATCGCGATGGCGACGCATTGGAATGACAGGGAAGAAAAGACGCGGGAGGCTGCGAAATTCAGATAGCCGGGGTGACGCAGAACGCTGTCCTGCCGGGCTTGAAGTGTATCCATTGAGCGACTGCCCGGCGCGAGATCAATAGCGCCCTAATGAGTATTGTCTGACGCGCCCTTTCTACCTCAATAGACCGCTTGTCAACGGTAACAACGGGTTTCGCCGCCGGCCTCGCGTGATTGTGTTTGCCCGCACAAAAGCATGGCTTCGCGGGGGCGCATCATAAAATTTGAGGATCGCTCGGATATCAGGAGAGGTCCCGCAGGATTTGCCGAAGGCCTGGCTGGGCGACTTCACGGGCTGCAACATCTATCGAAACCCATTGCGTGCGGCGTATGCCCTTCTCCGGGAAATCCCGCAAGACCTCGGCTACAGCCAACATGTGAACCTCGACGCGATAGGTCAGGACGCTGCTGTCCTTCGTATAGGTGAAGGATCCAACGATCTTCTTCGCCACCTTCCCCCGGATACCGGCTTCCTCGAAAGCTTCGCGGGTGGCTGTCTCGCGGGTGGTTTCGCCGGGTTCGATGTGCCCCTTCGGTATGCCCCATCGTCCGTTGCGACGACTGCCGATCAGCAGGACCTCAAGCGGCTGTTTCGCCTTCTTCCTGAAACAGATCGCACCGGCCTGGGCGATTTCCCTTTGGGCGGCCTCCTGGGCACGAGGTGACGCGCTACCGGCATCGGTAGGCACTTCGACCAGGGGCTGCTCATCTGCCATGGTTGCTCCTGCTTGCGTGCCGCAAGGCGATCAATGGCCATTCTTGCCGAGCGCCGCATCGCATTGCGATGTTCGCGTCTGTCTGTGACAGGTGGATGACAGGCGGCGCCGTTGCCGGAAGAAGGTTCGCCACTTTTCCGCCACGCTCGCGACATCTGCCCGTTGCAACCGTCAGGTAGGTTCTCCCCATCAAGGGAGTAGACACCATGCAGGACATGACGATATCCGAGATCTTGCGGGACCCGCTCATCAGGCAGGTGCTCCACGCCGACGGTACCAGCCTCACTTCGTTTGCGCGGTTGCTGAAGACCGCAGCCCGCGAACGTCGCGCAAGGCAGATGGATGAGAATGCGGGCGACGACGCCATGCAATTCTTGCCGACAACGTCCCTCTCGACACATTAAGCAAATTGCGCGTGCCTACCGGCAACGGTCGAGCACGTGCCGCTCAGGCACGTCGGCGGGGCGCCTTTGCACGTTCCTTCAGATTGCCCAACAAAGCGTAGCCACCAGCCCATCGGCCAAAACCGCTGGCAATGTTGATATGGCCGGCGAGCCCAATGTTTTTCAGCTCGGTCTTCCACAGGCGGGCATAGAGCGTCAGCCGATCGAGTTCCATGTAATGGTCGTTCAGGCTGCCAACGGTGATGCTGGGAAACGGCAGCGCGCGCGTGGGCATCGTGCCGAAGCGTATTACGCCGGGATGCCGCTTTTCCGTCGCAGGGAGATCGCAGGGGGCGACGAGCAGCGCGCCCTTGATACGATAGGAGGATGGCCTGTCGGCAAGCTTCGCAGTCAGGATGCAGCCGAGGCTGTGAGCGACAATGAAGGCCTCTCCCTGCTCGACAAGAGCCGCCTCGAGCCGGTCTACCCACTGGTCGACAACGGGGGCGCGCCAGTTGTCCTGCTCAACGATAAAGCTGTCTGGATCATCTTCGACCCAGAAGCGCTGCCAATGGCCTGCGTCCGATCCGTCCAGTCCAGGGACAACGAGAGTCGCGGTCATCTTGCGTGCCTAAAGGTCGAAATAACGCGGACGATGTTCGAGGGCGGAGATTTCCTCCCTCACCTCAAGAATACGTTCCCGCAGATCCCGTTCGGTACCGTCATCAATATCCTCGCCGCCGAGACAAAAGCGGGCTTCATGGAGGTCAAGCCTCGCTTCCAATTGGTCGCGTATGGCGCAAAGGCGGTCAAACTGTCGAACAATGCTCATGCTTTTCTCCTGTCGGTCCGCACCGGCTTCGATACTGGCACGATTATTGTCTATGTTTTTGATGGACTAAAGAAACAACGCTCCACGCCCGGGCCGAAGGTTAGAAAATCCATGTCGAACGACAGACCGCGCATTTCCCGGTTGCCGACATCGCTTGTGCCCCGCTAACAACAGCCAGATAGACGGCGGAATTCTCTCCGCATCCAACTGAAACCTTTGATCCAGATCCTTCGTCGATCCGTAACAGGATGAAACTGAAAAAACGGGAATGGCATCATTGGCAGACGACACGGAAAAACCGGTAATAGTTTGGTTCCGCAAGGATTTGCGCCTCGACGACAATCATGCGCTCAACGCAGCATGCCAATCGGGGCGACCGGTCATCGGGCTCTACATCAGGGAGCCGGAAACCGCGGGGACGGGCCCGCTCGGCGCCGCGCAAGCCTGGTGGCTTCATCATTCGCTGGAGCGGCTCGACGCATCGCTCACCGCCCTCGGCGGCAGGCTTATGTTGACCTCGGGGAATGCGTTTGAGGTCTTGAGCAATCTCATCGAATCCACAGGAGCCCAGATGGTCGTGTGGAACCGCCGCTACGAGCCGGCGGGCATGGCGATCGACTTTCGCATCCTGCGCGAATTGGAAAGACGCCAGGTTGATGCCAGAGATTTCGGTGGCCAGCTTCTGCATGAACCATTGAAACTGCTAACCAAGGCTGGACAGCCTTATCGGGTCTACACGCCGTTCTGGCGCGCCTTCGAGAGTGCTCCCGAACCTCATCGTCCGCTCGATGCGCCCTCTTCGATCAGGTTTGCCGCGCATCAGCCCCGATCGGAACACCTGTCGTCGTGGAAGCTTCTTCCGGTGAAACCGGATTGGGCGGGCGAATTCGCCGAGGTCTGGGAGCCCGGCGAGGAAGCGGCGCGGGCGAAACTGGACGATTTCCTGGACGGCGCCATGCAAGGCTACAAGGAGCAACGGGACTTTCCTGCAAAGCAGGCAACATCGATGCTCTCCCCATACCTTGCGCTGGGGCTCATCTCGCCTGCTCGTATATGGGAGGCGACGCGCGGTCTGCCGCTATCGCCGGACGACATCATCCATTTCCGCAAGGAACTGGTTTGGAGAGAGTTTTCCTACCACCTGCTCTATCACTTCCCGAAGCTTCCCTACTGCAACTGGAATGATCGCTTCGATGGATTCAGCTGGCAGAACGATGCGAAGCAATTCAGGCTCTGGACGCGTGGTCAGACCGGTTACCCGATCGTCGACGCCGGCATGCGCCAGCTTTGGCGGCATGGCTTCATGCACAATCGGGTGCGCATGATCGTGGCGTCCTTTCTCGTCAAGGATCTGCTGATAGACTGGCGCCGCGGCGAAGGGTGGTTTCGCGATACCTTGATCGATGCCGATCCTGCAAGCAATGCGGCGAGCTGGCAGTGGGTAGCGGGTTCAGGGGCAGATGCCGCGCCATTCTTCCGGATCTTCAATCCCGTTCTCCAGGGCGAAAAATTCGATCCCGACGGCGCCTACGTGCGCGAATTCGTGCCGGAACTGGCAAAACTCGAGAGCAAATACATTCACCGGCCATTCGAAGCGCCGGCAAGCGTGCTGGAGAAGGCTGGCGTTAGACTCGGCGAGACATATCCGGAACCCATGGTTGACCACGCCACCGCCCGAGAAGGAGCGCTGAAGGCGTACAACGCCACTAAGGCTGCCGCATGAACGCACATTTTCAGCAACCTGAGCGACGCCTGAGGATCGCCGTGATCGGCTCCGGCATCTCAGGCGCGTCCGCTGCCTGGGCTCTCAATCCGCTGCACGAAGTCACGCTCTATGAGAAGAGCCCGCGCGCAGGTGGTCACACGGCCACGGTCGACGTGGACTATGATGGCGTGCGCATCCCGGTCGATACGGGGTTTATCGTCTACAACGAACCCAACTATCCGAACCTGACAGCGCTGTTTGCCTGGCTTGGCGTGCACACCCATGCCAGCGACATGAGCTTTTCGCTCTCGCTCGATCACGGCAAGCTCGAGTGGAGCGGCGGCGGCCTCTCATCGATCTTCGCGCAGAAACGCAATCTGTTGCGGCCGACCTTCCTCTTGATGATCCGCGAAATTCTCCGGTTCAACCGGATGTGCCTTCGGGATCGCGCCGACGGGCACCTTGCTGCCCGGTCTCTCGGCGACTATCTCGACTGGCGCGGTTTTTCGCCGGGTTTCACGAACAACTATCTCGTCCCGATGGCGGCCGCCATCTGGTCGAGCCCTGCGGAAAAGATGCTGCAGTTTCCCGCGGAGCAATTCGTCAACTTCTTCGACAATCACAGGCTCATCTACAGCAAGCAGCACCAATGGCGTACCGTTACCGGTGGCAGCCGCAACTATCTGGAAAAATTACTGACACCGCTCGGTGACAAACTGCGGCTCGGCGTGGGCGTCCATGGCGTCATGCGCGATCAGGCGGGCGTGACTGTCATCGACGAAAGCGGCGCGGAGGAGAGGTTCGACAAGGTCATCTTCGCCACCCACAGCGATCAAACGAGCCGGATGCTGATCGACGCCAACGACCAGGAAAGAAAATTGCTGGCTGCGATCCCCTATCAACCGAACAGGGTGGTGCTGCATCGGGATATCGGCCTGATGCCTCAACGCCAGAAAGTGTGGGCGTCCTGGAATTATCTGCGCTCAAGCAAGGCGAGCGGGGAAGCAGGCGTTGCCGTCACCTACTGGATGAACAGGCTACAGGGAATCGACCCGAGGTACCCGTTGTTCGTAACGCTCAATCCCGAGCGTGAGCCGGATTCCCGAAAGGTGTTCGCGGAGTTCAGCTATGAGCATCCGCAATTCTCGGCGGACAGCATTGCCGCGCAAAAAGCCCTTGCCGGCATCCAGGGAAAGAACCACAGCTATTTTGCCGGCGCCTGGACCGGCCACGGATTTCACGAAGACGGCCTTGTCTCCGGGCTGGCGGCAGCCGCCGCACTGGGGGCAACGGCGCCGTGGAAAGCGAGCGATCAACATTCGCTCCAGACGCAACTGGACGACGTCGTATGACTGCTAGAACGGCAAGCCTTGGGGTATGCATGGAGGGTAACGGTCCACCGCCGGCTGCCCCTGCATGCCTTTATGTCGGCGATGTCATGCACCAGCGGATGAAGCCCTTTGGTCACCGATTCCGCTACAGGGTCTTTTCCCTCTGCATCGACCTAGACCGCCTCGTAGAGGCAGATCGCGTATCGCGCCTCTTCTCCGTCAATGGTCGAAATCTCGTTTCGTTTCATGAAAGCGACCATTCCGGCGAGCAGCCGATAGGGGCCTACGCGGACGAACTTCTTGCAAGGGTCGGCTTGCGCGCCAAGCGTATATTCCTGGTCTGCTACCCCCGCATTGTCGGGCACGTCTTCAACCCATTGTCGGTCTACTACGCTTACGACGATCGCGACGTACTAACGGCCATGATCTACGAGGTGCGCAATACCTTCGGCGAGCGTCACACCTATCTGTGCCCTGTCGGTGAGACACAGCTGTCCGAAGCAGGCGTACGCCAGAGCTGTGACAAGCTTTTCCACGTCTCACCCTTCATCGGCATGGATATGCGGTATCATTTCCGCATGTTGCCGCCTGGCAAGGAGATCCGCTGGCGTATTCTGGAAACGGACTCGGACGGACCCTTGCTTGCGGCGACATTCTCGGGCCGCCAGTTTCCGCTCACGACACATACGCTGGGAAGGCTTGTGGTGCGCATTCCCTTCCAGACATTCAAGATCCTCGGTGGCATTCATTGGGAAGCGTTGAAGCTCTGGTTGAGGGGAGCGCGCTACATTTCACGTCCCCCACCGCCACCGCCGGTCAGCATCACGCCTTTTTATGAGGTTGCGAAGGCAGCAGAATGACATTAGCGTTCTGATATATCGCCGGGGGGCGGGGTATTCCAACGGATCGTCGTCCTTAGCCGGCAAAAAGAATAATGCCGGAGGAGAAAATTATGACGGATGCACAGGATCGGGATTCTTTCGCGCGGGACGCGATATTGCTGTCGCCCGCAAACATCGCAAGAGCTTCGAGAGGCGTACCGCTAAGGGGCAAGCTTGCGTTGCGTGCACTCTTGCAGCTGAAGCACGGCTCGCTGACAATTACCTTTCCGGACGGTCGCACCGTGCTCATCAAGGGGAGCGCAGCGGGACCGGACGCGGCCATCCGTCTCGCGAACTGGAAGCTTGCCTATCGTGCGCTGGCAAGCGGCACGATCGGCATCGCGGAAACCTATATGGACGGCGACTGGGACAGCCCCGATATCTCGGCTTTCCTTGAGCTTTTCCTGATTAACGAGGACACCGCTCAAAACTACGCGAACGGCAAGGGTGGCATCGTCCGGTTCGCAGAGCGGGTACGTCATTGGATGAACGCGAACACCAAGGCCGGTTCGAAGCGAAACATTTCGGCTCACTACGATCTGGGCAACGATTTCTACAAGCAGTGGCTTGATCCGACGATGACCTATTCGTCCGCGCTCTACTCGACCGGCGCGAACGATCTGCAATCCGCCCAGCATGCAAAATATAGGGCATTGGCGGAAGCAACCGGCATTCGGCCAGGCGACCACGTCCTGGAGATCGGCTGCGGCTGGGGCGGCTTCGCGGAGTTCGCAGCAACGGAACTGAACTGCCGGGTGACGGGGCTCACCATCAGCCGTGAGCAGCTTGCCTTTGCCGAAGACCGGATCCGCAAGGCCGGGCTCAGCGACAGGGTGGAGTTTCGCTTTCAGGACTATCGGGATGAGACCGGCCTTTACGACCGCATCGTCTCCATCGAGATGTTCGAGGCCGTCGGAGAGAAATACTGGCCGGCCTATTTCTCGAAGTTGCAGCAATGCCTGAGACCCGGTGGCAAGGCCGGCCTGCAGATCATCACGATCCGCCAGGAATCGTTTGAGCAGTACCGCAGCAATCCGGATTTCATCCAGAAATATGTCTTCCCCGGGGGCATGCTTCCGACCCGCGATCACCTTGCAGAACTTGGTCGGAAAGTGAATTTGTCACTGGTAAGGGACTTTGGTTTCGGGTTAGACTACGCTCGAACTCTTGCCGAATGGCGGGAGCGCTTCTGGTCGGTTTGGGAGCGCGTTCGTCCGTTGGGTTTCGATGAGCGTTTCAAACGGCTCTGGGAATTTTATTTGTTTTATTGCGAAGCAGGCTTCCGCGCCCGAAACATAGACGTCCGTCAGGTCGTCTTTTCGCGGAGCTGACGAGAGCGGATGGTGGGCCGTCGGCAGATGACCTCCTGTCTGGCCCCCATCCGCCTCGTTTATGCTTCACTCCGAAATCAAATCGCACGGAAATTCGATGATCGCCTCGCTGCGGAAGCGGTCTGTCTTGGCCGTCTGGCGGCCGGTTGGGCTGGATGGCTATTCGGCGGGATGCGTCATCACCGGCCTGTGACGCTTGGTGGGTGACCGTTCATCCCAGCCGGTGAAGCGATTGACCAGCCGAAAATAGAGGCCGTAGGGCAAGAGCCTTAACAGCTTCATCATCAGGGTGAAGCGCTTCGGGAAGGTGATCTCGAACGCCTGCGACTTCAGGCCTGCCGAGATCTGATGTGCAGCCTCGTCGGCCGATACCAGCGAGGGCATGGGAAATTCGTTCTTCCTGGTCGCCGGCGTGTCGACGAAGCCCGGATTGATGAGCTGAATCCGGATTCCCATTTTATCGAGATCGAACTTCAGGCTTTCGGCCATGTTGATCAAGGCGGCTTTCGTTGCGCCATAGGCAGCACTTGTCGGAAGGCCGCCATAGCCTGTGACCGACGAGACGATGGCGATCTGCCCCTGTCCCTTCGCCTTCATGTGTCGTACCGCCGGCACGAGGCAGTTCACCACTCCATTCAGGTTGACGGCAAAGCTGCGCTCGAAATCATCCCGGCGCAGTTCCTCGGCCCTGACGGGCAGGTAGACGCCCGCGTTGAAGATCGCCAGCGCCATCGCGCCATGCTCATATTCGATGGAAGCGAGCACATGCTCCATGTCTTCGGCATTGGTGACATCACCATCGAGAACGACAATGCTGCCGGATAGCGGACCTGCTTCCGTCTGGAGCTCGACCAGCTTTTCATGATCGCGAGCGGTTACAGCGACCTTGTACCCCTCGCCCGCAAGCTTCAACGCCAACGCCCGTCCAATCCCGGAACTCGCACCGGAAATCCAGACAATTCCGTGTTCGGGGCGGGCGACGAAATCTTGCATGGCAATCTCCTCCGGGCTGCATTGCGAAACGCAGAAGCAGGTCCGGGAGTTCCGTGGTGCCCCCGGATTCATGCCTTTATCATGGCATTGTGGCTGCTTTCAGCCGATGAGGTCGCCGATCAGCTGACGGAACGATCCGGTCAACTTCACCGGCGCATCCAAAACGGAAAAAGCAATGCAGGGGCGATCCGTTTCGGCAATCGGCCGATGATCGACCGTCTCGTCGGCAACCGAGATGTCACCGGGACCGAACCGTCCCCGGCTGTCGGTGAACGCGCCATCCAATATGAGGATGAGCTCCATTCCCTTGTGCGTGTGGGCCGGCAGCGCGCGACCGGCACGGATCCACATCAGGCTCACCTCGCATCCGTCGATATCGACCGAATACTCCCTGAAACCGGGAAGCTTCCGCTTCCACGGAACCTTATCGACGTCGAAGCCGACGAGGTTGCGCAACGATGTGGGGAAAAAACTCTTGTCGGCTCTGTCGCCACGGCTGCCGCGCGGAGCGGCGGAGGCAAAGATCGAGGATAGCTGCGCATCCCTGTCACCGATCGGGGACGCGGAAATATCCTCCAGCGCCTCGCCCGCAAGAAGCTCGAGACCCGTCACCAGGCCGCGATTGTCAGGCTTCATTTCCAGATGTGATTCCACCAGCACGCGCGCAGGTTCAGGAAGAGAACCGGCCACATAGTGCGCCATCAGTGCATCGATCGTGTCTATATGCTCGTGAACCATGACCGTTTCGGTCGTTTCCGCTTTTCAGTGACTGCTTTGTCGTCATCCATACGCCGAAAGTCAATCTGCGGATCACAACCGGACCGCTCGATCCGGGATCCACCACGCCAGCGGGTCATAAGGAGTAATTTTATCGCGCTTGCCGCAGGCGTGGAATAGCATTTCTTGCCAACCTAGCCTTGTGAAGGGAAAAGACCGTTCTTAAACTAAGAGTCCCAAAGAGGCAGATTCCATGACCTTCCATCCCTCCGTGCTCGAAGCAATCGGCAATACCCCCCTGATCAAGCTCAAGGGCGCATCGGATGCAACAGGCTGCACCATTCTCGGGAAGGCCGAATTCCTCAATCCGGGCCAGTCGGTCAAGGATCGCGCGGCGCTCTACATCATCCGCGATGCCGAGAAAAAGGGACTGCTGAGACCCGGCGGCGTCATCGTCGAGGGAACGGCGGGCAATACAGGAATTGGCCTGACGCTTGTCGCCAAGGCGCTCGGCTATCGCACGGTCATCGTCATTCCCGAAACCCAGAGCCAGGAAAAGAAGGATGCGCTGAAACTGCTCGGCGCCGAACTCGTCGAAGTGCCGGCCGTTCCCTACAAAAACCCCAACAACTACGTGAAGGTTTCCGGGCGTCTTGCGGAACAACTCGCCAAGAGCGAGCCGAACGGCGCGATCTGGGCGAACCAGTTCGACAACGTCGCCAATCGCCAGGCTCACATCGAAACAACGGCGAAAGAGATCTGGAACGACACGAACGGCAAGGTCGACGGCTTTATCTGCTCTGTCGGCTCCGGTGGCACGCTTGCCGGCGTCGCAGCTGGTCTCCGAGGTTTCAGCAAGGACGTCAAGATCGGCATCGCCGACCCTGATGGCGCTGCCCTCTACGAGTTCTACAAGAATGGCGAATTGAAGTCCGCGGGCTCCTCGATCACGGAAGGCATCGGTCAAGGCCGCATCACGGCCAACCTCGAAGGCTTTACGCCTGACTTTGCCTACAGCATCTCGGACGCAGAAGCCCTGCCCTTCGTGTTCGACCTCGTCGAGCATGAGGGACTTTGCCTTGGCGGCTCGACGGCAATCAACATCGCTGGCGCCGTTCGCCTTGCCAAGGACCTCGGCCCCGGCCACACCGTCGTGACGATCCTTTGCGACTACGGCAACCGCTACCAATCCAAGCTTTTCAATCCTGATTTCCTGACGTCGAAGGGCTTGCCTGTTCCGGCATGGCTGACGGCGTCGGCGGATCTGAAGATCCCCTACGAACCAGCAGCGTGAGACCCCATGCCCGTCAATGCCCTCTATCGTGACGACTTCTATCTTTCGACATGCGAGGCGGTCGTAACCGCCATTCACGAAGACGGGGGCATTGAGCTGGATCAGACCTGCTTTTATGCCACATCAGGCGGGCAGCCGGGGGACACCGGCTTTCTCGAACGCACAGACGGCAGCAAGATCACCCTTGGCCAGACGCGTCACGGAGCGAGCAAGGATATCATCGTCCATGTCCCGCTCGAAGGAGAAGCGCGACCGAGCGTCGGCGAGGCCCTGGTCCTGCATGTCGACTGGCCGCGGCGCTACAAGCTGATGCGGATGCATACGGCCTGCCATCTGCTTTCGGTCGTCTGCTCCTACCCGATCACCGGTGCGGCTGTTGGCGAAGAGGAAAGCCGCGTCGATTTCGACATGACCGACACCATCGACAAGGACGAGGTGACCGCCAAGCTGATGGAACTCGTCGGCCAGAACCATCCTGTCTATCTGCAGTGGATCACCGATGAGGAGTTGGCGGCCAACCCCGGCATCGTGAAGTCCAAGAACGTGCGCCCGCCGATGGGCCTCGGGCGGGTCAGTCTCGTCTGCATCGGCGAAAACTCGGCGATTGACAGCCAGCCGTGCGGCGGCACACATGTGTCGGAAACGCAGGAAGTCGGCCAGATTCACATCGCCAAGATCGAGAAAAAAGGCAAGGAGAACCGGCGCTTTCGCATCCGCTTCGGCGCCCCCGGTGACGAAGCCTGATTATAAGGGAGAGTGGAATGAGCGAAGAGAAGAGCCGTTTTGTCGTGTCCGCCGACTGGCTGCAGGCAGAACTCGGAAAGCCTGATCTGCGCGTACTGGATGCCTCCTTTTATCTTCCAGCCCAGAAGCGCGATGCTGACGCCGAATATACAGCTGGCCACATCCCCGGCGCCATCCGTTTCGATCAGGACAAGATCGCCGATCATTCCGTACCGTTGCCGCACACGATCCCCACGCCCGAGCAGTTCGCCGCCGAAGTCGGCAAGCTCGGCATTGGAGAAAATGACCGGATCGTCGTCTATGACGGCATCGGCCTCTTTGCCTCGCCGCGCGTCTGGTGGCTGTTTCGCGTGATGGGCGCGAAGAACGTCTTCGTGCTCGATGGCGGGCTGGATGGCTGGAAGGCCGAGGGGCGCCCACTCGGAACGATCGTACAGCGCTATGAGCCGAAGACGTTTACCCCCGCGTATGACGACAAGCGTGTCGTCAAGCTGGAGGCCATGAAGGCAATCGTCTCCGGCGGCACTCTCCAGATAGCCGACGCCCGCAGCGCGGGCCGCTTCGCCGCAACGGAGCCCGAGCCGCGCGCCGGCATGCGATCTGGCCATATGCCGGGCGCACGCAGCCTTCCATCGGGTGTTTTCGCAAACCAGGGCCGCTTCAAGTCCTTGCCCGAGTTGAAGCAGACGATCGAGAGTGCCGGCATAAATCTGTCGAAACCGGTGGTAACGTCCTGCGGTTCCGGGATCACGGCGGCCATCATTACACTGGCGCTGGAATCGCTCGGCCATGCCGACAACAAGCTTTATGACGGCTCTTGGAGCGAGTGGGGTAGCCGCGAGGATACACCCGTGGTCACCGGGCCGCCCGAAACGGTCAAAGCCTGATCGCCATGGGAAAAACACCTTCGTCACTGAAAGCCCACGTCACGCGTCTCGAGATGACGGCACCGCCGAAGACAAGCCTGCCGGTGCCCGTCAACATCCAGACAGCGATCATGCGCGCGCCGGGAATCCCGCCGGCGTTCTACCGCCACCTCTACCGCCAGGTCGGTGCCCGCTGGCAGTGGGTCGACCGGTTGCGGATGAGCGAGGAAGACCTTGCCGCGGTCCTGCACGACAAGCGCAATACAATCAGCGTGCTCTACGTGAATGGTGCTCCGGCCGGCTTCTACGAGTATCTCGTTGAGGATGAAGACACGATCGAGCTTAGCCATTTCGGCCTGATCGAGCATGCGCTCGGTCTTGGTATCGGCAAATGGTTCCTGTTGCAGGCGCTCTATGCGATCTGGACGCACAATCCGAGGCGGGTGATCACCACGACCAATAGCCTCGACCATCCGAGGGCGCTGCAGCTCTATCAGATGTTCGGCTTCTCGCCCGTCTCGACCGGCACGGCGATCGTGCGGCCGCTGAGCGACAAGGAACTGCTCGAGATCGTGAAAAAGGGCTGACCGGCAAGGATCGGGTGGCTGGCGACCTTCACCGGAGTCATTGATGGCGAAACTCAAAGGAGATTTGCCATGCCTGCCGTCCAGTTTTCCGCAATGCCGACGACCGATGCCGCACACATCTGGAACGGTGGCCGCGACGCCTACGATAACCTGCCGGAAACAATGGTCTCCGATGGCCCCGGCCATCCGTGCCGCCACTGCCTCCGAAACATCGCTTCGGGCGACGAGGTCCTCGTCTTTGCCTATCGGCCTTTCCCTGAACTTCAGCCCTATGCCGAAACCGGCCCGGTCTTCCTGCACAAACAGCATTGTGAGCGTTACGCCGCAGACGAAGTGCTACCACCGGTCCTGTCGACAAGCCGCGACTTCATCGTTCGCGGCTATGGCGCCAATAACAGGATTGTCTACGGCACCGGTGCCGTTACGCCGATCGCAGACATTCCCGCCTACGCCTCAACGCTGCTCGATCGGGCCGATATCGCCTATGTCCACGTGCGCTCGGCACGCAATAACTGCTACCAGTGCCGGATCGATAGATAGCAAGAAGCCGGCTGCAGCGATGCAGCCGGCTTCCCTTCCAGTGCGCCCCTAACTTACGCCACGTTAAGTACACTTTCCGCAGCGTAAGGTTCATAGCCAAGGGCCTCGGCTACCGGCTTGTTGGTGACGCGACCGCGGTGAACATTGAGGCCATTCCTCAGGTGCTTGTCTTCGGCGATGGCACGGAGCCCGCGATCGGCCAAGGCCAGCCCATAGACCAGCGTTGCGTTGTTGAGCGCATGTGCCGACGTGACCGGGACAGCGCCGGGCATGTTGGCGACACAGTAATGAACGATGCCATCGACCTCATAGGTCGGATCCGAATGCGTCGTCGCGTGGGAAGTTTCGAAGCAACCGCCCTGATCGATCGCGACATCGACAATGACTGCGCCCTTCTTCATTCCGGAGAGCATCTCGCGGGTGACGAGCTTCGGCGCGGCCGCGCCCGGGATCAGGACTGCCCCGATCACCAGGTCGGCGGAGAATACCTCTTCTTCCAGCGACTGAATGCTCGAATAGCGCGTGTGGATGCGTCCGCCGAAGATATCGTCGAGCTGGCGCAGGCGCGGCAGCGACTTGTCGAGGATGCTGACATCGGCGCCGAGACCGGCAGCCATCCTAGCCGCGTGCAGCCCCACGACGCCACCGCCGATGATCGCGACCTTCGCAGGCAACACGCCGGGTACACCGCCGAGAAGGATACCAAGCCCGCCGTTGGCCTTCTGCAGCGCCGTTGCACCGGCCTGTATCGACAGGCGACCGGCGACTTCCGACATTGGCGCCAGTAGCGGCAGCCCGCCGCGTTCGTCCGTGACGGTCTCATAGGCGACAGCGGTTACGCCTGCGGCCAAGAGCCCCTTCGTCTGCTCCGGATCCGGCGCGAGGTGAAGATAGGTATAGAGAATCTGTCCTTCGCGGAGCTGAGCCCATTCCGATGGCTGCGGCTCCTTGACCTTTACGATCATGTCGCATTTCGCGAAGATATCCCTGGCTGAGGCAGCGATTTTCGCGCCCGCGGCGATATAGGCATTGTCATCGGCTCCGATACCGGCGCCTGCCTTTGTCTCCACCCAGACCTCATGACCATGTGCAACGTATTCTCGAACTGACGCGGGTGTCAGACCGACACGATATTCATGGTTCTTGATTTCCTTCGGGCAACCGACACGCATTGGCGTTCCTCTCATTTTATGTCCGCTTTGCGGAAGTGTTTTGACAGGGAAATCCAATCACCGTGGCTGTGAAATGTCCTTGCAAAGAGGATTTGCGCGAACGTGATTTTTCGAAGAATATTGCAGATATCGGGAAAAAATCGAAAGTTCTTCGAATGTCAGAACTCGACGCCATTGATCTTGCGATTCTGAAAACGCTTCAGACGAACGCGCGCATCACCAATGCCGATCTCGCCGCCAAGATCGGGCTTTCAGCATCGGCCTGCTCGCGAAGGCTCGATATACTCGAGCGAAGCGATGTCATTCGCGGCTATCATGCGCATGTGTCGCACAAGGCCATGGACTACAAGATGATCGCCATCGTGCACATCTCGCTGTCGGGCCAGTTCGCGAAGACGCTGGCCGAATTCGAGGCAGCGGTGAAGCGCTGTCCAAACGTCCTTGTTTGCTACCTCATGTCGGGAGAATACGACTACATTCTGCGAATCGCCGCTCGCGATCTGGAGGACTACGAACGGATCCATCGCGACTGGCTGTCAGCCCTGCCCCATGTCGTGAAGATCAACTCCAGCTTCGCGCTGCGCGAGATCATCGATCGTCCGAATGTCGGTCTTTAGTCTCGTGGCGATCGAGAAGTTTCGATGAACCCGCCGATACCGCAGTCATAGAACAGACCATGAAATCGAAGACGCAAGGCTACATTTTCGTCCTTCTGGCGATCACCATCTTCTCGCTGCAGGACGGTATCTCGAAACACCTGGCAAGCACATATCCGCCTGTCTTCGTCACGATGATCCGCTATTGGGCGTTTGCGCTTTTCACAATCCTATTGGCGTCGAAGATGCGCGGAGGGATCCGGACGACGGCTCGCACCAAACGACCGGTGCTGCAGATTATCCGAGGTGTTCTGCTCGCCGCGCAGGTGGTTGTTGCGATCAGCTGCTTCGCAATTATCGGCCTCGCCCATTCGCAGGCGATCTTCGCAGGTACGCCGATCCTGATAGCCCTGCTTTCCATGCCGCTGCTTGGCGAGCGCGTCGGCTGGCGGCGCTGGACGGCAATCGGTGCGGGCCTTGCCGGTGTGCTCCTGATCCTCAAGCCCGAAGGCGGCTTCTTCGATTTCAAGCTGCTGCTTGCGATCTTCTCCTGCTTTCTTTTCGCCTTCTACGTTATCGCGACACGCCTCGTGAGCCGGGACGACCCGGCGATGACCAGCTTCTTCTACACCGGCGTCGTCGGCGGTATCGCCATGACGCTGGTCGGACCATTCTACTGGACCTGGATGTCGGGTTGGGATTGGGGCTGGATGGCGCTTGTATGCATGACCAGCATCTCAAGCCACTACTTCCTGATCCGCGCCTACGACATGCTCGACGCCGCGGCCGTGCAGCCGCTGACTTACCTGCAGCTCGTCTACGCCTCGATCATCGGTGTCACGGTCTACAACGAGACGCTCAATCTCAACACTATCGTTGGTTCGGTAATCGTCGTGGCATCCGGCATATTCACGATCTGGCGTGAACACGTGGTCGCAGCCAGAGGCACTGCCAGGACGTAAATTCAATGCGTGCAATTTTATGCACGCTAATAAAGCGATATCAATCTGTCGTTGCTATCATGCTTCCACATTTGAGGGAGAACCGCATGATGCGCAATCTGAATATCATTACTCGCAAGGCCGAACGAAAGCCGTGCCGTGTATTCGGCAAGGTGCGTTATCTCAACAAGGAAGTCGACGCCCGCATCCTAAACCTCTCGACGAGCGGTGTTGCACTCGAGATCAGATCTCCACTGCACGCAGCCTCCGGGAGCCGTGTACAGTTGCTCGCGGACGATCTTGGCATATTGCATGGCGTCATCCGCTGGACCCACAACGGCCGGCTCGGCATACAGTTCGACACGAACTCCAACGCGCGAGCCCAGGTTTCTTCTTACTTCCGGTTCTTCCACCGTGAAGTGAAGCCGGTTCTGGCCCGATAACAACCGGAAGACCTCTCGCCTATTCGGCTGCGAGAGGTATCTCCGGCGTGCGAATTTCGCTGAGTGACGCGGTGAAATCCGCATGGTTGGGGCATGCCGACAGGCGCGAGCGAAACGCCTCGATCATCCATGTCGCGGCCGGTCCTGGCGGGTTGGCGATACGCCGCATCGCATAGATCGGATACTCGCCCTGTTCGTAGGCGCGAAGATCGAGATGGACCAGCGCGCCGCTGACCAGATCCTCGCGGATGATCGACGCTGGCAGGCCTCCCCAACCGAGACCGCCGCGGATCAGCGCATGCTTGGTTGCAATGTCGCTGACGCGCCAGGTCTTGTAGGAAAGCACATTGAAATCCCGCCCCTTGGTCAGGCCAGATGCATCGGTGACGACAAGCTGCACTTCCTCGCGAACATCGCTGAGCGTAAGCGGACGATCGATCTGGGCCAGCGGGTGATTGGCCGCCACGACAGGGATCATGAAGGAATGGCCGATCTTGTCGATCAGGATCGAATCATCCTGCTTGAGAACAGCTCCGCCGATCCCGATGGTTGCCTTGCCGCTTTGAACGGCGTCCATGACCATGCCAAGTTCGCCGGCGGTCAAATTCAGCGCGACGGATGGAAACCGATCGCGAAACTCGCGCAACACATCGACCATCGCCTGCGATGGAACCATGACGCTGATGGCGACCGAAACCTCGGCCTCCAGGCCTTCCTTCAGGCTTTTCACGCGCGCACGCATGACATGCAGATCCGTCATCAGCCGGCGTGCATCCTCGAGCATCGCCCTGCCCGCCTCCGTCAGTTTCGGCTGACGCGCTCCAGACCGCTCGAAAAGCGGCATCTCAAGCTGTGCTTCGAGATTCGCGATCGTATAGCTGATCACCGACTGGGCACGGTTGAGCACGCGCGACGCGGCCGAGAAGCTACCGCTTTCGGCAACTGTCAGGAACACCTGCAATTGATCAAGAGTGGGATTGGGAAGCATCGTCCATCCAATTCATAGATAGTTTCGATCGACATTATCACAGTTTTTTCGATAGCCCACCAGACATATTTCTCATCGCGAACCAGTGGTCATGACCTCCCAAGCGGACCACCAAAGCCCAAGACGAGAGGAATTACAGTCATGTCGTCCATCCTGCTCCTGACCTCCAGCCCGCGTGCTGAGTCTCTTTCGACCACCATCGCCGTCGACCTGGCGAACAAGCTGCAGGCCCAGCAGTCGGGCAGCGTCGTCGTTCGCCGTGACCTCGCAGCCAACCCGCTGCCGCATATCGACGACCTGTTCACCGCGGCCATCCGCAAGCCTGCTGAAGCACGCACGGCAGAAGAAGCCGAAGCCGCAAAGACTTCCGATGCGCTGGTCGATGAACTCCTTGCTGCGGACACGATCGTTATCGGCACCGGCCTGATCAACTTCAGCATCTACTCCTCGCTGAAGACCTGGATCGACAACGTTGCCCGCGCCGGTCGCACGTTCAAGTACACGGAAAGCGGCCCGGTCGGCCTTGCCACTGGCAAGAAGGTCTATGTCGTTCTGGCATCCGGTGGCGTCTACTCGCAGGGCCCGGCAGCCGGCATGAACCATGCCGTACCGTACCTGAAGTCTGTTCTCGGCTTCCTCGGGATCACCGACATCGAAACCATCTACGTCGAAGGACTCGCGTTCGGTCCTGAAGCAGCAGACAAGGCCATCAGCGCTGCCAAGGCCCGCGCTGAAGAGATTGCCCTCGCCGCCTAATCGGTGCCTGCGATAGAAATTTGAGAAGACGGTCGGCTTGCCGGCCGTTTTTTGTTGGCGGCTCAGCCGACCTCGGCCAGTCGGGAACCACCGATGACGCAGTTTCGGCCGTTCTTCTTCGCCTGATAGAGCCTCTCGTCAGCGACCGACAGCACCGTCGTGAAGCTAACGCCGTCCTCGTCGGCGGAAGCAAGGCCTATGCTGACGGTGACCGGGCGGCCATCGGGCGTGCTGACGCTGTTCGCGATCGTCCAGCGCAACCGCTCCGCCAGACGCGCCCCTTCGGCATGATCGGTGACCGGGCACACGGCCACGAACTCCTCGCCGCCGAAACGGAACATCCGGTCGCTGGCGCGCAGGATCGTGCCGAGACGCGCCGCTATGGCCTTGAGAACCTCGTCGCCCTGCAAGTGACCAAATTGATCGTTGACGTCCTTGAAATGGTCGACGTCCAGGATAAGCACGGTGGCACACTGCCCCTGCTTGAGAGAATCCCAGATCATCGTCGGAGCTTCGATCTCCATGCGCGCACGGTCATAAAGACCTGTCAGAACGTCCCTGCCCGTACGGCTCAAGAGATCGTTGTATCGCTCGCGGAACGTCAGGTCGTGGAAAATATCGCCGACCGGACGCGCACTCATGGTGCTGACGCCACGGCGGATCCAGCGTTCGTAGATGGCGAACAGCACGGTGTATATGCACACCGCGAACATCTTCGCCTTCCAGCCACCCCAGAAGGCCGCGGCTGGCACGCCGACGAAGTAATACAAAGCTCCAAAGAAGCCGACCTGGTCGAACGTCAGCATGACGAAGCCGCAGATCATGAAGCGCAGCACGATCTTGCGTTTGAAGACGCGGCCCAGACGTTCATAGAGCAGAATGATCCCGATGGAATCGAGGTACAACAGCGCCGTCCCCCACATCATCAGTCCGCCCATCTCGTTAAGGAAATCGAAGTTGGGCGCCTTTCCGGCGGAGATCTCGATAATCGAATGCCACTGCAGCAACCACGCGATCGCCGCGGTCAGCAGGTTGCCGAGGAACAATCCGTAGATCGGCTGGCGGACAACGGCGGCATCCTCATGCAGATAGAGCATAAGGATCATCATCAGCTTGCCAGCGAAGAAGACCGATGAGCCGGGTGAAACGATGCCAAAGGGCACCGGCACATAAAATACGGCTGCCAGATATGTTTCCATGAAGTGCATGACGCCGAGCGCCGTCAGGAACATGCCCAGGCCGAGACGGTGGCGGAAATGCAGCAGCGTCACCATTAGCGCGAAGTAACCGACGGCTTCGATTGCAAAAAGAAGGAGGTTGAGGGTTTCCATCAGGTCCCCCGTTCCGCTTCGTTCAACCGAAGCGCGGTCGCCGATCGGTCAGCATGGCGGCGGGTCGCGCCGCACCTTCCCTGAGCGGCAAGAATGACGATCGGTCTTCTTGTATCCTGATGCACAACACGGTCCTGCAAAGCCTGCTGCCAACAAGATTCGCTGCAATACTTTAAGATTGGATGAGCAACAGCGCGCGGCCGACACGGACGCGTCAGTTTATCTCTCAAAAGAGCAGAATAATCAGACCTGACGTGTCTTCGCACCATCGGCGAAGAGCGATGGCCCGTTCTGATCGATGATCTGCTGCGCCTTGCGCACGGTGCATTCGATCGCATCATCAGAAGAGGAGAACATGTCGGCGCGAATGAAATTGCGCACGAGGACATCCTCGCCAACAACCTTCTCGATACGCCCTGCCAGCCGGTACTGGCTGCCTTCCTTTTGCGGCTCGGCATAGATCGTGCAATCGCCGTACAGCTGCGGATCGGATACTACGCCGGACGCCGACGTCGTCGGCTTCGCGCCGCCGGAAAACATCGAGAGAATGCTGGAAAATATCGAAGCCATGGTTCGCCTTTATCACGCCGGTTCGTGTCGTCAAAGTTAAATGATGAGGTTTGCCAGGATCTCGTTTTCGGTGATGTCTTCGAATCCCATGCCCGCATTCTCGAAGTTCGCAATCAATTGCGCGAAATTCTCCGGCGCCTTGGTTTCGATACCGATCAGGATCGAGCCGAAGTTGCGCGCCGTCTTCTTCAGATATTCGAAGCGGGCGATATCGTCCTCAGGCCCCAGAAGGTTGAGGAAATCGCGCAGGGCGCCGGGGCGCTGCGGCAGGCGCAGGATGAAGTACTTCTTCAGTCCCGCATAACGCATCGCGCGTTCCTTGACGTCGGGCAGCCGCTCGAAATCGAAGTTGCCGCCGGAGACGATGGCGACGACCGTCTTGCCCCTGATCGCGGCCGGATCCATCGCGGCGATGGCCGTCAGCGACAGTGCGCCGGCAGGCTCGAGCACGACGCCTTCGACGTTCAGCATTTCGCTGATCGTCACGCAGATCGCGTTCTCCGGCATCAGCATGACCTGATCGGTGGAGAAGTCCTTGAGGGCCGCGAAATTCAGATCGCCGATCCGTGCAACGGCGGCACCGTCAACGAAGTTGTCGACCTTGGGAAGCGTGACGACCTCGCCGGCATCGATGCTGCGCTTCAGGCTCGGCGCCCCGGCCGGCTCGACAAAGACGAACCCCGATTTCGGAACAACGCCCTGAAAATATCCGCTGGTTCCCGCCGCAAGGCCGCCACCGCCGACCGGCATGACGATCAGGTCCGGAACAGTACCCTCCGGCAACTGCTGCTCGATCTCAGCGGCAACGGTCGCCTGCCCCTCGATGATATCCACATGGTCGAAAGGCGGCACCATGACGCCGCCGATCGCATCGACATGATCGCGCGCGGCCTTGTAGCATTGGTCGAAGAAGTCGCCGGTCAGCTTGATGGTGATGAACTCGGCGCCGAACATGCGCGTCTTGTCGATCTTCTGTTGCGGTGTCGTCACCGGCATGAACACCACGCCGGGAACGCCGAAATGGCGGCAGACGAATGCAAAGCCCTGCGCGTGGTTGCCGGCGGAGGCACACACGAAGGTCTTGTCGGACGCGCCCTCACCAATCGCCTTGCGGAAGAAATTGAACGCACCACGAATCTTGTAGGAGCGCACCGGCGACAAGTCCTCGCGCTTCAGCCAGATATCGGCGCCATAGCGGGCGGAAAGATGCTCGTTGAGTTGCAGCGGCGTCGCCGGAAAGAGGCTGCGCATCGCTTCCTCGGCAGCTTCGACATCCTGTCTGTCCACGGTCACTATCCTTTGCTGTTGGCGCGGTTCGCTATCGCATAGGAGCAGAGCCGAATGAAGTCCGTTTTCGGCCGCAACCGTTCGGTCGCGCAAAAGCAGCCACCGGCACGCGTAAAAACCGCGTCTGATAACGCATTTGTGCGGTTCCAACGCAGTGCAACATCGCTAGAATAGAACAATGATAACATACAAGTTCGCCAGACCGGTCGCCTGGTTCCTCCTCGCCGGCATCATTTTCGTCACCGTTTCACCCATCGGGCTGCGTCCTCACACGATCACGTCGGTCAATCTCGACCGTGCACTCGCCTACCTCGTTGTCGGCCTTGCGTTTGCGCTGGCTTACCCACGTCATTGGCTCGCAGTAGCTGTGCTCCTGATCTTCGGTGCGGTCGCGATCGAATATCTGCAGTATCTGTCCCCAACCCGACATGCGCGCCTGCACGACGCAGCAGTAAAGGCCATCGGAGCGTCCTTCGGTGTTCTCGCCGGGACGGTTCTCAACCGGTATCGCCCGATGAAACCGGACGAACAGGGCGCGTAGCAAGAGCCAACGCCAACGATATGAAATCGGAGATTGCAGGCTGGTTTGCCTGCGTCTCCGGCAGCATCAGTAGCTGCAGGAACGATTATCGCTCGGCCTGAAGCCTTGCGCGCATGCAATGTTCATGGAATCACCCGGTGTATAGCCAGACGCAGATCCCATCGAATTTTGCGGGGTCGAGCAGGCCGACGCCATCGCAGCAAGAGTGACCAGCGCTCCAGCCGCCAAAAGTGCCCGAAATCTGCTCATCTTGTTCTCCTTTATAGATATTCTGGCCTCAGACTATCACGCATGAACGCTCGCGTGCCAGCCTGTGACGCAGATTTAGCCGGCGTCAATCGCGTCTACCGAAGGCGGCGGTTCGTATAAAAACGCCGATCCCGAGAACGAGAATTGAAGACATCTTGCGCGACGGATTTGTGGTTTGCAGCCCTTTCCAAAACGGGCCGGCCAAGCTATTGCGGTCATGCACGCGGGCGTGGCGAAACTGGTAGACGCAAGGGACTTAAAATCCCTCGGCCTTGGCTGTGCGGGTTCGACCCCCGCCGCCCGCACCATCGCCAGCACAATCTCCAGGGAAACGCTGCGCTTCAGGGCGCCCAGAATTGGTTGTGACCAACCAGAACGTTTGCGACGAGCCCCCTTTATTGCAATGTTAGAATGTGTTTTTATGCCAGCGCCTTCAAAGCTGAGGCTTTTGGCGTGTAATTTGTAAAGCTTGTCTTGTGGGAGTAAGGCGATGGTTTACGATTGGGACGGCGCGAAAACACGGCGCCTCCGACTGTTTCGAGCAGGCACGGCATTCTTGATCGCATTTGCGGTACTGATACCGCTCTTCTTTTACGCAGCGAAATTTCATGGGGTCGGTAGCTAAGCGGCATCGGTGAGATAGCCCCGGCCATCTCGCAAGGCATTCACGCAACAGGCGCGACGATCGCTCCCAGAAAAAAGGCGCGACCGTTAGGTCGCGCCCTTCAATGTCTTGAACGCTTGGCTTATGCGAGCTTGGCGGCGATCTTGGCGACGTGCGCGCCCTGATACTTGGCGGCTTCCAGCTCGACCGCAGATGGCTGGCGCGAGCCGTCGCCGTCCGTGATCGTGGAGGCGCCGTAAGGCGATCCGCCCTTGATCTCGTCAACGCCCATCTGGCCCTGGAACGCATAGGGAAGACCGGCAACGATCATGCCCTGGTGCAGGAAAGTCGGGATGAAGCCGAGAATGGTCGATTCTTGGCCACCGTGCTGGGTTGCCGACGACGTGAATACCGAGCCGACCTTGCCGACCAGCTTGCCGGCAAACCACAGGCTGCCCGTCTGGTCCCAGAAGTTGCGCATCTGCGAAGCTACGGTGCCAAAGCGCGTGCCGGCACCGACGATGATGGCGTCGTATTCGGCCAGTTCTTCCGGCTTGGCGATCGGTGCCGCCTGATCGACCTTGAAATGCGAGGCCTTGGCAACCTCTTCCGGCACGAGCTCCGGAACGCGCTTGACCGTTACCTCGGCGCCGGCCGATTTCGCACCCTCGGCGACGGCATATGCCATCGTTTCGATGTGACCGTAGGACGAGTAATAAAGTACGAGAACCTTAGCCATTTTCCTGGTTTCCTTCTTCGGTGATGCTGCTGGTGACGAGCTTGGCGTGCCAACCAGAATTCGTTTGATAAACTCGGTGATCATGCAAATTGCCTCGAAACGCATGGTGCGTGTGGCAAATAGCTATCGCAGGCGATTGAGTGCGGCCAGTCACGGCGCCGGAAACGGACTGTTCAATCATACTGGACGATGTCAGCCCCGCATTCACTTTTTTGCGATCCATGGGAAGGCTTCCCGTCTCTTCCGTTTGGTATAAGTTTGCTGCCAAATCATCCGTGAAGATAGAGGCATTCAATGACCCAGATTGTGACAGCAGCGATCCTTGCCATCGGCGACGAGCTGCTTTCGGGGCGCACCAAGGACAAGAACATCGGCCACCTCGCCGACATGCTGCTTCTGGCCGGCATCGACCTCAAGGAGGTCCGCATCGTGGGCGACGAAGAGGATGCGATCGTCGGCGCCCTGAACGCCTTGCGGACGAAGTACGACTACGTGTTCACATCTGGCGGCATCGGTCCCACACACGACGACATCACCGCGGACGCAGTCTCCAAGGCTTTCGGGGTTGCTTGCGAGTACAATGACGAAGCGATGACCCTGCTCGGCGACATGTACAAGCGCCGCGAGGTGGAGTTCACCGACGCACGCAAGCGGATGGCGCGCATGCCGGTCGGCGCGAGCCATATTCCGAACCCTGTTTCGACGGCACCGGGCTTTGTCATTGGCAATGTCTATGTGATGGCCGGCGTGCCGCAGGTCTTTCAGGCCATGGTCGATGCCGTGCTTCCGACACTTCGGACCGGCACACCGGTCCTTTCGCTGGCCGTGTCGTGCCCTTATGGCGAAGGTGACATCGGCACGCCATTGACCGCGATCCAGAAGGCACATCCGGAAACCAGCATCGGCTCTTACCCGCGCTATGTCGGCCAGAAGTTCTCCACGGAGATCGTTGTCCGCGGGCGCTCCCAGGAGCTTATCGATGCTGCCGGCGCGGATGTCCGGGCGATGATCGAAACCATTCGCAGGGAACGAGAAACGCTCGAAAATAGTTCTGCGGAGGCATAGACTTTCACGCGAGCCAACCGCCCATGATCTGGGTCAAGGAGATACACGCCGACAAGGAGCATTGCTTATCCAAAGCCGATTTTAGCCGCGCAAGGAGAAACTCATGTCTTACAAAACGATACTCGCCATTCTCGATACGGCCGACAATTGCACCGCGGTCGCCGATTTCGCCTTTGCGATCGCTGCCGCCAACGACGCGCATGTGATCGGCCTTCATGCCGAAACCATTGCCGTTGTGCCTCTCGTCGCCCCTATGGAGATACCGGATCCCGTTGCAGTCCAGGCGCTGCAGGATATGGCGCATTCGGAGACGGTGGACATCGAGCGCATCGTTCGCCGCAAAGCCCAGACCGAAGGCATTTCCTTCGAGTGGCGCAGCTTCGCCTCCTCTACCGGATATGGCTCCGCCCCGCTGATCGAAAGCGCCCGTAGCGCCGACCTTCTGATTGCTTCGCAGGCCGACCCGGCAAAGCCGTCGGACAGCCACGTTGACGTGAACAACTTCCTTCTCGACAGCGGCCGACCGGTGCTGATGATCCCCTTCGTCATCCGCAAGCCGAAGCCGATCAAACGCGTGCTGATCGCCTGGAACGGCTCCAAGGAAGCCGCGCGCGCAACCTTCGACGCGCTGCCAATTCTCAAGGCGGCCGATGAGGTGGAGGTATTTTCGGTCGATCCTGTTGACAATGCGCTCCAGTCCGCGGCGGTGGCAGGTGCTGAGATCGCAGCCACGCTTGCCCGGCACGGCGTGAAAGTGACGCTCGCGACGGCGACGACGACCGACAGGCACGCATCGACCGCGATCGAGAACCGGTTGTCGGACAGCAGCATCGATCTGCTTGTCATGGGCGCCTATACGCATTCGCGCCTTTGGCAGCTAATTTTCGGTGGAACCACGAAGACCCTGCTCCAGTCGATGACGGCCCTGACTCTGCTTTCACGATAGGATCAGCTTGGGGCTTGCGTTTTAGCCCCAAATTCCGCTAATTGCGACGACCGACGACGCCTCCGGCCCCGGTCCTTCCATCGCGCAGTTTCGGCTGCGCGATTTGCGTTTGACCGAAAACGGCGGAAGAGCGTCCGGCCGCCGGCAACCGGCGTGTCATCACTTCATGCCGCGGAGCAAGCCAATGTCCCTTCCCGATAAAGCCTTCCCTGTTTCCTGGGATCAGTTCCACCGCGATGCTCGCGCCCTTGCCTGGAGACTCGCTGGCCTGAAGCGCGACTTCAAGGCCATCGTCTGCATTACCCGAGGCGGCCTCGTGCCGGCTGCCATCATCTCGCGCGAGTTGAACATTCGCCTGATCGAGACGGTCTGCGTCGCGTCCTATCATGACTACGTGAACCAGGGAGAGATGGTGCTCCTCAAGGGTATTGCGTCCGAACTTCTGGCCGATGGCGGCGAAAGCGTGCTTGTCGTCGATGACCTGACCGACACGGGGAAGACCGCCTCGGAAGTGCGAACGCTGCTGCCGAAAGCCCATTTCGCCTGCGTCTACGCCAAGCCGCAGGGTGTTCCGACGATCGATACCTTCGTCACGGAAGTCAGCCAGGATACCTGGATCTACTTCCCGTGGGACATGGGCTTCACCTACCAGGAGCCGATCTCCAAGGGTAGCCGCGGCTAAGCCGCATCGCCGGCACGCAACGATAAGGTTGGAACAACCATAAATTGTTCCAATCTTTATTTACCGATATTCGGAAATCTGCTGTCCGCGGGATCGCGGACGCCTTATTCTCAGCTGACATTCCGGTGCGGCAGAGGCGCTGCCCGGACGATACCTCTGGGGCACGGTCGCAAACGCGATGCTGGGATGGATATGACGCGTTGGCGCTACGTCGGCATGATTGCAGTTGCTGCTATCCTGTTCCACTCGACCCCCTATCCCGCCTATTCCGAGCCGGCCTATGTGTCGGTCGTGCGGGAGTATGTTGAAAAGCGCATCAAGCCGATCATCGCCGCGCCGATCGTTCACAAAGCCATAGAAGAGCAGAACGCCAAGTTCGGTGATGTCAGCGACATGGACGTCAGGGTGCTGGACAACACCTATCGCTCGGAAATCCAGACGGGCCAATGGCAAATGGTAAAGGGTCTTCTCGGCAAACCGGTGTCGCGCTACCTCAAATCCAAGCAAGATGATTCGCAGGGCACGATCGTCGAGATCTTCGTTACCGATCGCCACGGGCTGAATGTCGGGCAAAGCGTCGCTACCACGGACTACTGGCAAGGCGACGAAGACAAGTTTCTCAAGACCTTCGCCCGCGGCACGGACGAGGTCTTCATCGACCGGGCCGAGCGGGACGAGCAGACACAATTGCTGGAAACGCAGGCGAGTTTCATGATCAGGGGCGATGACGGACAACCGATTGGCATCGCCACGGTGACGATCGCGATCGACGCTCTTTGAGCATATTCGCGACGACGAATCGCAAGGCGTATTTGGACGCGAAAAGCCACCCCGAAAACTGCAATCTAGACGATTTTCTTCCGTTTTGGCTTTTTGACCTACGCTTGCCGCAGCAACCCATTGAAATTCCAGCGCGACTCGCTTTTCCCCAGTCTCCACAGGCCGATCCACAATATCTTGTGGTGAACACTTCATTAAAAACCACCCCTTGACGGAATCGCCTCTTTTCAACTTAATGACATTCGATGTTGCGGCGGCTGCCGAACCGGAAGTAACGAGGCCGGTTCTCATCAAAAATCGAGCGTAGAATCAGGGCTTTGCATCCATGAAGGATGCCGGCCATGAGGGGCTTCGTGTGCGATTTTTGATCTCCAAAAAACAACATCCGGGGCTGGCGATAATAAGCTGTTAATACTATATTTAGTGTTTGCAGCCACCATCACCACAAGATACAGGAAAGACATCTCCGGATGACACTCCTGTGACGGTACGGAAACGAGAACTGGCTGCGCTCTTCCCGGCGTAGCCGGACGTGGAAACTTGCGCCTTGGTCAACGGGGACGGGGCGCGCGAGCTAGAGGTTAAGGCAAATGCGCATAGAACGCCGATTTACGAAGGCAGATCAGGGCGCTTACGCGGCTATTGAATTCCGCAAGGCGACCAGCGAGATCAAGAACCCGGACGGTTCGATCGTATTCCGCCTCGAAAACATCGACGTTCCTGCGCAGTTTTCGCAGGTTGCCGCCGACATTCTGGCGCAGAAGTATTTCCGCAAGGCCGGTGTCCCTGCCCGTCTGAAGAAGGTTGAGGAAAACGACGTTCCTTCCTTCCTGTGGCGCTCGGTTGCCGATGAGGCTGCCCTGAAGGAACTCCCGAAGGATCAGCAGTACGGCTCCGAAACCGATGCGCGCCAGGTCTTTGACCGTCTTGCCGGCACCTGGACCTACTGGGGCTGGAAGGGCGGCTATTTCTCTTCCGAGGAAGACGCGCGCGCATTCCGCGACGAACTTGCCTATATGCTTGCCACCCAGCGCGTTGCCCCGAACTCGCCGCAGTGGTTCAACACCGGCATGCATTGGGCCTACGGCATCGACGGCCCCGGCCAGGGCCACTTCTATGTCGACCCCTTCACCGGCAAGCTGACGAAGTCGAAGTCGGCTTACGAACATCCGCAGCCGCATGCCTGCTTCATCCAGTCCGTTGAAGACGACCTCGTCAACGAAGGCGGCATCATGGACCTGTGGGTTCGCGAAGCCCGCCTCTTCAAGTACGGCTCCGGCACCGGCTCGAACTTCTCGTACCTCCGTGGCGAAGGCGAAAAGCTTTCCGGCGGCGGTCGTTCGTCGGGTCTGATGAGCTTCCTGAAGATCGGCGACCGGGCTGCGGGCGCGATCAAGTCCGGCGGCACCACCCGCCGCGCGGCCAAGATGGTGGTTGTCGATATCGACCACCCGGATATTGAAGAATATATCAACTGGAAGGTGAAGGAAGAGCAGAAGGTCGCTGCCCTCGTCACCGGCTCCAAGGTCGTTGCCAAGCACCTGAAGGCAATCATGAAGGCCTGCGTCAACTGCGAAGGCGACAACGGCGATTGCTTCGACCCGAACAAGAACCCTGCCCTAAAGCGCGAAATCCGCGCTGCGAAGAAGGACCAGGTTCCGGAAAACTACATCGGCCGCGTCATCCAGTTCGCTCGCCAGGGCTACAAGGACCTCGAGTTCAAGACCTACGATACCGACTGGGATTCGGAAGCCTACCTGACGGTTTCGGGCCAGAACTCCAACAACTCGGTCTCGATCAAGGACGACTTCCTGCGCGCTGTCGAAAACGACGGCGACTGGAACCTGACCGCCCGCAAGGACGGCAAGGTCATGAAGACGCTGAAGGCACGCGACCTGTGGGAATCGATCTCCTATGCCGCATGGGCATCGGCCGATCCGGGCCTGCACTTCAACACGACGATGAACGACTGGCACACCAGCCCGGCTGCCGGCCCGATCCGCGCGTCGAACCCGTGCTCGGAATACATGTTCCTGGACGACACGGCCTGCAACCTTGCCTCGCTGAACCTCATGCAGTTCAAGGATGCGGCTACCAAGCGCATCAACATCGGCGACTACGAGCATGCTGTTCGCCTCTGGAGCGTCGTTCTCGAAATCTCCGTGATGATGGCGCAGTTCCCGTCGAAGCGGATTGCCGAGCTCTCCTACGAATACCGCACGATCGGCCTCGGCTACGCCAACATCGGCGGCCTGCTGATGTCGTCGGGCATTCCCTATGACAGCGACGAAGCCCGCGCCATCGCAGGCTCGCTGACCGCGATCATGACCGGCATCTCCTACGCCACCTCGGCCGAGATTGCCTCCGAGCTCGGACCGTTCCCGATGTTCGCGCCGAACCGCGAGAACATGCTGCGCGTCATCCGCAACCACCGCCGCGCCGCTTACGGCGAGACCTCAGGCTATGAAGGCCTGTCGATCAACCCGGTCGCGCTCATCCACTCCGAGAACCCGGACCAGGATCTGGCGGCTCACGCCAAGAGCGCCTGGGACAAGGCTCTCGAGCTCGGCGAAAAGCACGGCTACCGCAACGCCCAGGCAACCGTCATCGCGCCGACAGGCACGATCGGCCTCGTCATGGATTGCGACACGACCGGCATCGAGCCTGACTTCGCACTGGTGAAATTCAAGAAGCTCGCCGGCGGCGGCTACTTCAAGATCATCAACCGCGCCGTTCCGGAAGCGCTGCGCACGCTCGGCTACTCCGAGAGCCAGATCGCCGAGATCGAAGCTTATGCTGTCGGCCACGGCAACTTGAACCAGGCACCGGCAATCAACCCCGGCTCGCTGAAGGCCAAGGGCTTCACCGACGAGAAGGTGGAAGCCGTCAACGCCGCGCTGAAGTCGGCCTTCGACATCAAGTTCGTCTTCAACCAGTGGACACTCGGCGCCGACTTCCTGAAGGGCACGCTTGGTGTCACCGACGAACAGCTCGGCGACATGGGCTTCAACCTGCTCGAGCACCTCGGTTTCTCGAAGAAGGACATCGAGGCTGCCAACGTTCACGTCTGCGGCGCGATGACGCTGGAAGGCGCACCATTCCTGAAGAACGAACACCTCGCCGTCTTCGATTGCGCCAATCCGTGCGGCAAGATCGGCAAGCGTTACCTCTCGGTCGACAGCCACATCCGCATGATGGCTGCTGCCCAGCCGTTCATCTCGGGTGCGATCTCCAAGACGATCAACATGCCGAACGACGCGACGGTCGACGATTGCAAGAGCGCATACATGCTCTCCTGGAAGCTCGGCCTGAAGGCAAACGCTCTCTATCGCGACGGCTCCAAGCTGTCGCAGCCGCTGAACGCCTCGTTGATCGAAGACGAAAGCGATGAGGACGCACTGGACGATCTGCTGCAGCAGCCGGTCGCCGCCCAGGCCGTCACCATCACCGAAAAGATCATCGAGCGTGTGGTCGAGCGCGTTACCCGCGAACGCGAGAAGCTGCCGAACCGCCGCCAGGGCTACACCCAGAAGGCCGCCGTCGGCGGACACAAGGTGTACCTGCGCACCGGCGAATTCGGTGACGGTCGCATCGGCGAGATCTTCATCGACATGCACAAGGAAGGTGCGGCCTTCCGTGCGATGATGAACAACTTCGCCATCGCCATCTCGCTGGGTCTGCAGTACGGCGTGCCGCTCGAGGAATATGTGGAGGCCTTCACCTTCACCAAGTTCGAGCCGGCAGGCATCGTCATCGGCAACGACGCGATCAAGAACGCCACGTCGATCCTCGACTACGTGTTCCGCGAACTGGCCGTCTCCTATCTCGGCCGCCACGACCTGGCGCATGTCGATACGTCGGACTTCTCGAACACGGCGCTCGGCAAGGGCATCCAGGAAGGTAAGACGAACCTCGTCTCGACCGGCTGGACCCGCGGCTACAAGCCGACGATCGTTTCGAACAGCGAACGCCAGGCATCCGGCGAGCCCAAGGGCTCGGCAACGGCCGCTCCTGCCCGCGCATCCTCGACCGCGACGGTCACCTCGTTTGCAGGTGCAGCCGCCCGCAAGATCGAAACGACGACGGCTATCTCCACCTCCGAAATCGTCGCCTTCAAGCGCGACTACGAGGAGCGCGCCAGGGAACTGGCCGAAGAGATCGCCGAGGAAGTGATCGAGGAAGTCGTCACCGAGAGCCAGCAGCAGGCAACCGCCCTCTTCTCCGACAAGGCCGCCGCCGACGCCGCTTCGGCCAAGACGGAAGCCAAGAAGCTTGAATCCGAACGCCGGGCGCGCTCGATCATGCAGGGCTACACGGGCAACATGTGCTCCGAGTGCCAGAACTTCACGATGGTGCGCAACGGCACCTGCGAGAAGTGCGACACATGCGGCAGCACCAGCGGCTGCAGTTGATCGGAGCTGACGAAACAGATCCGACAGGAAATGTCGGATCAACATCAAGCTGAAATACGGAAAGAGCGGCCGTTTGGCCGCTCTTTTGCGTTTTGCCTGCCACATAGACCCAGCACAACCGCCTCAACCCACGCCATCACCATGAGTTGCAGTCAGTTCGTGGAGGCGTGCCTGCGAATCGCTTAGCCATTCCCCTATTCGCACGAAAATGGAGGGAAGCATGGCAAGCTGCGTCGCAACCAATGGGGATAGGTGGGAAGTCTATAGCGGAACGGATGGCTGGCGCTGGCGGCGCACCGCTTCGAACGGCCGCATCGTCGGGGCATCGTCGCAAGGCTACTCCAACCGCAGCGACTGCATCGACAACGCAAGACGCAATGGCATGACCTGCAATCCTGCCTGACGCCTAAGGCCCAATCAGGAGGTTGGTGCGACCAGCGCGCCGACCTCCTGATGCCTGACTCCAACGACATTGTCCATTCGCGGGTTGGTCGTTTGCGGATCGTTCCGCCGGTGGCACTGAGCATTCGCGGAGGTCGGCGCCGCGACGTTACTGTTTGTGCCGTCATTCTCCAAGACGGCATCTTCCCTTCTTGATGATTTGCATCACATTACCGTTGGCCCGAAGCGCCGCTAACGCCACGTCATGATGATGACGTAGGACGGCAGCGCGGGCGAGCCAGGTCCGGCCGGGATGCGTCACGATATTGGCGCAGGCCGGACGCTCGCATGCCATCGATGCCATGAACGCAAATCACAGTCACAAGAGGGAACGTTGCCATGCCATTCATCAAGACCGCCGACGGAACTGAGATTTTCTACAAGGACTGGGGTGCGGCCAACGCACAGCCGATCGTCTTCCATCACGGCTGGCCGCTCAGTGCCGACGACTGGGATGCGCAGATGATGTTCTTTCTGAACAAGGGCTACCGCGTGATCGCCCATGACCGGCGCGGCCATGGGCGTTCGAGCCAGACATGGCAGGGCAACGAGATGGACACCTATGCCGCCGACGTTGCAGCCCTTACCGACGCGCTCGATCTCAAGAACGCCATCCATGTCGGCCACTCGACCGGCGGCGGCGAAGTTGCCCACTATGTCGCGCGCGCCAAGCCCGGACGCGTCGCAAAGGCCGTGCTGATCGGCGCCGTGCCGCCGATCATGGTGAAATCGGACAAGAACCCGGGCGGTCTGCCGCTCGAGGTTTTCGACGGCTTCCGTGCAGCACTCGTCGCCAATCGCGCCCAGTTCTTCCTCGATGTGCCGGCAGGCCCGTTCTACGGGTTCAATCGCCCAGGCGCCAAGGTCAGCCAGGGTATCATCGAGAACTGGTGGCGGCAGGGCATGATGGGCGCCGCCAAGGCGCACTATGATTGCATCAAGGCCTTCTCCGAGACTGACTTCACCGAGGATCTGAAGAACATCACAGTGCCGACGCTCGTCATGCACGGGGATGACGACCAGATCGTTCCCTATGCCGATTCCGCGCCGCTTTCGGTCAAGCTGCTGAAGCACGGCACGCTCAAGACCTATGCCGGCCTGCCGCACGGCATGTGCACGACGCATCCCGACGTCATCAACGCCGATCTCCTGGAGTTTTTCCTGGATTAAGGTCTCTACGACCGGCGGCCTGGCTTCCGCCAAGGGGCAAGGCCTGCAGAATCTGGACCAGAGAAGGCAGACGGAGTGAGCTTCCCGTCTGCCGCTTCCGTTGATTAGCGTACGTCGGTCTCTTCGGCAGGCGCAGCGTCTGGCTGCGGCAATTCTTCCGCGACCTCTTCGGCAACGGCCGCGAGATCCAGATTTCCCCAGATCGACGCGGACTGGCGGCGCTCCTGGCGGCGGGAGTTTTTGACTTCGACGACGAACGGCTTCGACTGAGCGCGCATGGGGTTCCTATTGCGAGGCGTTGAATGATTCCATCAACGCTCCGAGCGTATGGAGCGTTCCGCACTTGCGCAAGATCAGACGCAACGTGGAATCCAGCCTCGCACAGGCCAAAGCGGCAGTGAACACGCATCGCGCGAGCTGCATCCCAGCGTTTCAATCCGGATGAAACCTCCACGCAAATTCCTGCGAAAAGTTCTTGAAGGAATGATCGATGTCGATTACCTACCGCGTCACCGAACTGATGGCGCCCGGGCTGTGGCCTGAGCAACGTCTGGGCGGCAAAAATCCCAACTCGCGAAGATGCACTGGCAGCGGCCACACAAGCCGCAGAGCGATATGCGCTCGCTGGCCAGCTTGCCGACATTAAATATCAGCGTGCGGACGGCACGTGGACAACGGAACGGTCGAACGGAGGCGACCGCCCCGAAGCCGATGTCGTCGATCACGCCAAGGAATGAAAAAGACTACGAATGACAATCAAAGAACGTTTTCTCAAGCAGCAGCACGCCTGGATGATCGGCGCGTGCTATTCCCGGAAGCATCCCGATTTTCATCGTTACGGGGGCGTCGACGTCTCCGTCGCGCCGCGATGGAAAGAGTGCTTTGATACCTTCGTCAACGACATGATCGATACCCTTCCCCGCAGCCTCTCAGAGCGCCGTATGGCGCTTCGCAACCCGCGGCGCCCTTTTGAACCGGGCAATGTCGAATGGGTTTTCGCAAGCAAGCATCGCGGCCTGCGCGCACCTGATGGAACACTACCCGATGCCTCCGAGGCGCGCTCGCGCCGAGCCTGAGATTGCCAATCGCCTATCGTCGGCTCATGCCGGCGGGCCATTCAAAAGGGTCGCAGATCGAAACCGGTCTCCGACCCTTTTCCATTTCTTCAATGCCGCCTTCTTCGGGTATTCCTCACTATGATCAGGACGGCAAGACCGGCGACCACGGCGACAACTCCCCAATAGGCCCATTTGGTCTGGGCAATCATGAAGCTCTCTGCGGGATACGGGAAATAGCCGGTCCCCTGCCCGATCCAGAGCAAGCCGACGAGGATCAGCAGCCATCCAAGAATCCGTGAGATGATCGTCATAGGCGTCCCTCCGCGATAATCTTTCATATCCCAAACAGTGATCAAACGACCGACAGTATGGGCACCACCTAGGCCTTCGGGAAGTCTGCCCCGAGGCTCGTCTCCCGCCACTCCTCGATCAGCGCGAGCCGCTCGCGCAACTTGTTCGTGACGTTGTTGTAGCCGAGTTCCCCCAGCACCAGGTGCCGCGGCGGATTGTCGACTTCGGTGATGCGGATCATCGCCTGAGCGGCGCGCACGGGGTCTCCTGCTTGTCTGCCGCTATATTCCGCAGTCTGCTGCATGCGGGAGCCACCTGTCTCGGCATAGTCGGCGATCCTGCTCTTCGTCTGACGCAGCGAGCGACCAGCCCAATCGGTCCGGAACGGTCCGGGTTCGACGCACGTGACCTTGATGCCGAGCGGCTTTCCTTCGGCGTAGAGCGCGTCCGAAAAGCCTTCGACAGCATGCTTGCTCGCTGCGTAGTAGCCGGAGCCCGGAAATCCGATGAAGCCGGCAACGGAGGTTATGTTGATAATGTGCCCGCGGCGGCGCGCGCGCATGCCCGGCAGGACGGCTCGCGTCATGGAAAACAGCCCGAAGACATTGGCTTCGAACTGATCGCGGATTTCCTTGTCGTCCGCCTCCTCGATGGTCGACTGGTAGCCGTATCCGGCATTGTTGACCAGCACGTCGATGCGGCCGAACCGATCCTGCGCCGCCTTTGCGGCAGCCGTCACCTGAGTGGGATCGGTGACGTCGAGATCGACCGCCAGCGCATTTTCTTCATGGCCAGCCACGAGATCGGCGACGCGCGCCTTGTCGCGGGCGGTCACGACCGTTGGCCAGCCACGAGCGATGGTGAGCGTTGCGAGTTCCCGGCCAAAGCCGGTGGAACAGCCGGTGATGAACCAAACTGGGGAAGCGTCTTGGGACATGGGATCTTCCTGATGTGTCGGGAGCGCCTTATACGGGCGGAAGGGAGCACCCACGGATCTAGGGCGGACACAACCGATTTCCAGAAGATCGACAAGAGGTTGGCCAAACGCAAAAAGACCGCGCGTTCGGCAGAGCGCGCGGTCTTGGAAGACGTCGTCAATCAGAGCTTATTGCAGCGTGCGAGGCGCGAAGTCCTGTCCTGGGACTGCACCCGTCTGAACCGCCGTACCGGTCTGTGCGCCATCGAGGCCGGTGGCCACGACCGAGACACGGAACTTGCCGTCGAGATTGCGATCGAAGATAGCGCCGACAACGATATCTGCGTCGTCCTGGACCTCGTCGCGGATACGGCTTGCAGCTTCGTCGACTTCGAACAGCGTCATGTCTGAGCCGCCGGAGATCGAAATCAGCACGCCCTTCGCGCCCTTCATCGAGATGTCGTCGAGCAGCGGGTTGGCAATTGCAGCCTCGGCTGCCTTCATCGCGCGCTCCTCGCCCGAGGCCTCGCCGGTGCCCATCATCGCACGCCCCATACCGCGCATGACCGATTTCACGTCAGCGAAATCGAGGTTGATCAGGCCTTCCTTGACGATCAGGTCGGTGATGCAACCGACGCCGGCATAAAGCACACGATCGGCGGTCATGAAGGCATCGGCAAATGTCGTCTTGGCGTCGGCAATGCGGAAGAGGTTCTGGTTCGGAATGACGATAACCGTATCGGCAGCCTGGCGTAGCGCCTCGATGCCGACATCGGCCGTCTTCATGCGGCGGTTGCCTTCAAAGGTGAAGGGCTTGGTGACGACGCCGACCGTCAGGATACCGGCGTTGCGCGCAGCCTGCGCGATTACAGGTGCAGCACCCGTGCCGGTGCCGCCGCCCATGCCCGCGGTTACGAAGCACATATGCGAGCCGGCAAGGTGATCCATGATCTCGTCGATCGACTCTTCTGCCGCGGCGCGCCCAACCTCCGGCAGCGAACCGGCTCCGAGGCCCTCGGTCACGTGTGCGCCGAGCTGAATACGGCGCGACGCCTTCGAGGTCGCCAGTACCTGCGCGTCCGTGTTTGCGGCGATGAATTCCACGCCTTCCAGGCTTTCCGAGATCATGTTGTTGATGGCATTGCCGCCACCGCCACCGACGCCGATCACCGTAATTCTCGGCCGCATTTCGGAAATCCCGTTCTTGGCGTTCGTCATCGCAATCTCCTTCGTGCGCTTTTCCTGCCGGCTCCGCCTCATGTCGGGGGACCGAATCGAGCATTAACCTAGGTGCGCAAGAAGGCAGAGCCGGGGCGAAAGAACAAGATCCCGCTTTTTCCAAAGTTTATCCGGAACCTTTTTTGCACTTCGCGCATTGCAATGAATCATGCCTGACAGAGAGAGGAGAATCGCCGCGATGCCTATGCCAGCCTCCCGACAGTCCATAGCCCCTCCCTATGACCATATTCTCACAGCCCAGGAGGCTCTCGAACCGCTCTTCCTCCAGATCGAGGCCGAAGCGGAAGTCAGGATGATTGCGGCTGCAATTCGCGCGGGATGGTCCGCCGAGGACGCCGTCGCGGCAATCGATGAACTTCGCCGCAACGAACTTCTGCCGCGCGAGCATTGAGTTCGCCCGGTTGCACCAAAATATCATTCGCCTTCCCGGCTCGATGACCTATGTCTACGCGGTCAACGATCGCGGAGAGCCTGCTTCATGTCCATCAAGAATATCTGCGTTTTCGGAGCGGGTGCGCTCGGTGGGGCCCTGGCGGCGAAGCTCGCTGCCTCGCACGGTAGCGAGATCACCGTGTCCGTCGTTGCGCGCGGAAGCCACCTCGACGCAATCCAGCGCAAGGGACTGACACTTTTCACTGCAGGCGCAGAAGTCCCGGTGACGGCGCAGGTGATCGCGACCAACGATCCTTCAACCCTCCCGAAGCAGGATCTGGTCATCACGGGCCTCAAGGGTCACCAGCTAGGACCGGCCGCAGAGGGCATGGCGCACCTGCTCAAGGATGGAACCCGTGTCCTGATGATCCTTAATGGCATCCCCTGGTGGTACTTCCACCGTGAAGGCAGCCTCCATGCCGAGCGCCAGTTCCAGGAACTCGATCCGGGTGGAAAGCTGTGGAAGCTGGTCGGGCCACAGCGCATCGTCGGCTGCGTCGCCCATCAAGGCGCTGAAGTCAGCCAGCCTGGAGAAATCAGACTGAGCAATGAGGGGTATTTCATTCTCGGCGAGCCATCGGGCGAACTCAGCGCGGATCTGAAGGACATCGAGTCGCTGTTTGTGCGGTCGAACATTGGCGTTCGGCTATCGCAGCGCATCCGCGACGACATCTGGAGCAAGCTGATGGGTAACGCATCATTCAACCCGATCAGCGCCCTGACGCGTTCGCTGATGTCGGAGATGATGGCGGACGACGCCCTTCGCGCGCAGATCGGCAAGGTGATGAAGGAAGTCAAAGCGGTCGGCGAAGCGCTTGGAGCCAATGTCGGCATGTCGGTCGAGCAACGCCTGGAACAGGCCCGGCAGATCGGCCCGGTGCGGACCTCGATGCTGCAGGACCTGCTTGGCGGCAAGGCGCTAGAGATCGTGCCGCTCGTCGGAATGGTCGTCGTGCTCGGCCGAGTAGCGGCGGTACCGACGCCAGTATCGGAAACGCTGTTCGCGCTCGTATCACAGCTGGACCGGGAGAATTGCCGGGCCTGAACCTAAGCTCGGCAAGCTAAGAAAATGATTCCGGAAACGGCCGCAGCTCGTTGAAAGAAGACTCTTTACTTCAACCAGCCTGCGATCCGTTCGACCGCCTCGACAATCTCCGCCTCAGAGCCCGCATACGACATGCGCATCGACCTGTTGCCCTCCAGGGGATCGAAATCGAGGCCCGGCGTCGCGGCGACATCGATCTCCGCCAGCATCCGTCGAGCGAAAGCCATGCTGTCATTGGTGAAGCGCGTGACGTCAACATACGCGTAAAACGCACCATCCATCGGCGACGCGATGGAAAGGCCGATTTCCGGCAGCCGGCGCATCAGGAACTCCCGATTGGCGGCATAGCTCTTCTTGTAGACATCCAGCTCGGCGCCGGCGCCAAGCGCTGCCGCTGCGGCAATCTGGGAAAGCTCCGGCGGCGATATGTAGAGGCTCTGCGCGACACGTTCGATCGGCCGAACGAGCCGGTCCGGCAGCACCATCCAGCCGATGCGCCAGCCGGTCATGCAATAGTATTTGGAGAAGGAGTTGATGACGATCGCTTCGTCGGTGAGCTCGAGCGCGCTGGTTTCTTCGCCGGCGAATGTGAGGCCGTGATAGATCTCGTCGGAAATGAAGGCTATCGAGCTTGCCGCGCAATAGTCGGCAAGCGCCTTCAGCCCTTCACGACCGGTAACCGTGCCTGTCGGGTTTGCGGGGCTCGCCAGCAGCACGCCCTTGAGCCGCACGCCACTCTCCGCCTGGGCAGCTTCGAGACTTTCCGGCGTCAGCGTAAAATGCGTCTCTGCCGTGACGGGCACCTCCACCACCTTGAGGCCGAGCGCTCCGAGGATATTCCGGTAGGCAGGGTAACCGGGCCGCGCGATCGCTACCGCATCGCCAGCGTCGAACAGCGACAGAAACGCCAGATTGAACCCCGCCGACGACCCGGTCGTAATCGCGATCCTGGCCGGATCGATCTCCAACCCGTGCCGGTCGCGATAGTGCCATGCAAGAGCGTGCTTGAGGCGCGCAATGCCAAGCGCATCGGTGTACCCGATCTTGCCTTCCTTCAACGCTGCCCGTGTCGCCTCCAGCGCAGCCTGCGGTGCGGGGTGTGATGGCTGCCCGACCGCCATGGAGACGACAGGGTGACCGCTGGCACGCCGCTTTGTCGCTTCCGCCAGAACATCCATGGCATGAAACGGCTCGACTTCGCTGCGTTTGGAAATGGAAAACACGTTCGCTTCTCTCTTGGCGTTGCTCGCGGCCCGACAATTGCCGCATTAATCCGCTCATCACAATCCCGCGATTGACGCACGGATGCTAAAATTCCTGTTTAAAGACAGCGGGAGGCACCGTAATTTGCCGCTTCGCGTCTCTACCTTGTTAACCGGGCAATGGTATCCGGTGACCGGAACGACGCACATAGCTTCCAAGAACGAGGATATAATGGCCCTTCTCCCAAAAATCTTCACCGCGCTGGCGCTGACCGCCTCCGTCGCAGCCGCCTACCCGGCCGCAGCTCTCGACGATGCGCAGAAGAAGGAGTTCGGCGAGTTCATCAAGCAATATCTCATCGAGAACCCGGAGATCATGCTTGATGTGCAGGATGCGCTGCAGAAGAAGCAGGACGCGGCACGACTGGTCAAAGCCAATGCGGCCATCTCCGACAACAAATCGACGATCTTCGACGCAAAATATGACATGACGATCGGCAACCCGAAGGGCGACGTCACCATCGTCGAGTTCTTCGATTACAACTGCGGTTACTGCCGCCATGCACTTGCCGACATGCAGAGCATGCTGGAGAAGGACAAGAACGTTCGCTTCGTGCTCAAGGAATTCCCGATCCTCGGACCGGAGTCAGTTGCAGCCCACAAGGTTTCCGATGCTTTCCGCAAGCTAGCGCCCGAAAAATACAGCCAGTTCCACATCGCGCTCCTGGGCAGCGACGGCCGCGCCGACGAGGCCAGCGCAATCGAGGTCGCTCAGTCGCTCGGCGTCAGCGAAAAGCAGATCCGTGCGGAGATGGCGAAAAGCTCCAGCGAGAAGTCCGTGCAGGAGACCTACCAGCTCGCGCAGAGCCTCGGCATTACCGGTACGCCCTCCTATGTGATCGGCAACGAACTGGTCCAGGGTGCCGTCGGTTTCGACGACCTTGAAGCCAAGGTGAAGAACATGCGCAGCTGCGGCAAGACGAGCTGCTGAGGCGTCGCTCATCAAATCGCCAAAATCGAAGCGTTTCAGCCATGTGGACAAACATGGAGCGATTCCGGCTGGCTTTTCCAAAGGGCTTTCATTAGGCCCTTGGTGAGTCTATAGGTTCCCCTCGCACCTTTGATGGAACATTCGATGACGCAAACAATATTGGTCCTGAACGGCCCCAACCTGAACATGCTGGGCAAAAGAGAGCCGGGCATCTACGGCGGCAAGACCCTTCTGGACATCGAGACGGATTGCAAGGCCGCCGGGCGAGAGCTTGGTGTCGAGATTGATTTCCGTCAGAGCAATCACGAAGGCACGCTCGTCGATTGGCTTCACGAGGCCAACGACAATGCAATTGGCGTGGCAATCAATGCCGGCGCCTACACGCACACCTCCGTTGCGCTTCACGATGCGATCCGCGCTATTTCCATTCCGGTTGTAGAGCTCCATATCTCCAACGTTCACGCGCGGGAAGAATTCCGCCACAAGTCGATGATCGCGCCTGCTGTAAAGGGCGTCATCTGCGGCTTCGGGCCATATAGCTATATCTTGGCGCTCAACGCGCTGAAGAATCTGACGGCATAAAAAGAAGACAGGGCAAACACTCATGGCTGAGAAGAAAAACGGTATCGATCAGGCGCTGATCCGCGATCTGGCAAACATCCTCAACGACACGGATCTGACTGAAATCGAAGTCGAACAGGAAGATCTCCGCATCCGCGTTTCGCGCGCTGGCAACACGCAGTATGTCCAGGCGCCGATCGCGGCACCGGCCTACGCCGCGCCTGCGGCTGCCCCCGCGGCACTTGCTGCTGCTCCGGCTGCCGCTGCAGCACCGGCCCGCAACCCGGCCAACACCGTGAGCGCGCCGATGGTCGGCACCGCCTACATGGCACCGGCTCCGGGCGCACGCGCCTTCATCGAAATCGGTGCGACGGTCAAGGAAGGTCAGACGCTCCTCATCATTGAAGCGATGAAGACCATGAACCAGATCCCTGCGCCGAAGTCGGGCAAGGTCACTGAAATTCTCGTCGAGGACGGCAGCCCCGTCGAATACGGCCAAGCTCTCGTAGTCGTCGAATAAGGCGGGCGTCATGGTCTCGAAAATCCTCATAGCCAATCGCGGGGAAATCGCCCTTCGCGTGCTTCGCGCATGCAAGGAGCTCGGCATTCCCTGCGTGGCGGTTCACTCCACGGCTGACGCCGATGCGATGCATGTGCGCCTTGCCGACGAAAGCGTCTGTATCGGCCCGCCGCCTTCGCGCGACAGCTATCTGAACATCCATCAGATCGTCGCGGCCTGTGAGATTACCGGCGCCGACGCGGTCCATCCGGGCTACGGCTTCCTGTCGGAGAACGCCAAGTTCGCCGATATTCTTGAAGCACACGGCATCACGTTCATCGGCCCGACCGCTGATCATATCCGGGTGATGGGTGACAAGATCACTGCCAAGACGACCGCGCAGGAACTCGGCATTCCCGTCGTTCCGGGTTCGGACGGCGAAGTGAAGACCGAAGAAGACGCGCTGAAGACAGCCGCCGAAATCGGTTATCCGGTTCTGATCAAGGCAACCGCCGGCGGCGGTGGACGCGGGATGAAGGTGGCAAAGTCCGCCGACGACCTGATCGAAGCCTGGTCCACGGCCCGTACCGAAGCAGCAGCCGCTTTCGGCAACGAAGCCGTCTACATGGAAAAGTACCTCGGCAAGCCGCGCCACATCGAAATTCAGGTGTTCGGCGACGGCGAAGGCAATGCGATCCATCTCGGTGAACGCGACTGCTCGCTGCAGCGCCGCCACCAGAAGGTCTGGGAAGAAGCAAACTCCCCAGCTCTCAATGTCGAGCAGCGCATGAAGATCGGCCAGGTCTGCGCCGACGCCATGAAGAAGCTGAAGTATCGTGGCGCCGGCACGATCGAATTCCTCTACGAAAACGGCGAGTTCTATTTCATCGAAATGAACACCCGCCTGCAGGTGGAGCATCCGATCACCGAAGCCATCACCGGCATTGACCTCGTGCACGAGCAGATCCGCGTCGCTTCCGGCCGCGGCCTGTCCGTGACGCAGGATGAAGTGCACTTCCATGGCCATGCCATCGAATGCCGCATCAACGCCGAAGACGCACGCACCTTCGTGCCCTCGCCCGGCACGATCACGCACTTCCACGCCCCTGGCGGCCTGGGCGTTCGTATCGATTCGGGAGCTTATCAGGGCTACAAGATCCCGCCTTACTACGACAGCCTGATCGGCAAGCTCATCGTGTTCGGACGCACCCGCGTCGAGTGCATGATGCGCCTGCGCCGCGCGCTCGACGAATTCGTCGTCGACGGGATCAAGACGACGCTGCCGCTGTTCCAGGATCTGGTCGACAACCAGGACATCGCGAACGGCGACTATGACATCCACTGGCTGGAAAATTATCTGGCCAACAGCAAGCCCGCGTAACATGTGATGGCAGGATCGCGCAGGAAGTCTCCAGGCATAACCCCGGAAATACTCCTGCGCGCCTATTCCATCGGGCTTTTCCCGATGGCCGAGTCGGCAGACGATCCGGAAATCTTCTGGGTCGAGCCCGACCTTCGCGGCGTCTTGCCGCTCGATGAATTCCATGTTTCCAAAAGTCTCGCGAAAACGGTTCGCCAAAAGCCGTTCGACATCCGTTTCAACCACGATTTCGACGCGGTGATTGCCGCCTGTGCCGCCGAGACGACGGACCGGCCGAGCACCTGGATCAACGACACGATCAAGCGGCTCTATTCCACACTGCACCAGATGGGCCATGCCCACTCTGTCGAGGCCTGGGATGGAGACGAATTGGTGGGCGGGCTCTACGGCGTTTCGCTCGGTTCGGCCTTCTTCGGCGAAAGCATGTTCTCACGCAGGACGAACGCCTCCAAGATCTGCCTGGTAAACCTCGTGAACCGGTTGTGCGAGAAAGGCTTTACCCTCCTCGACACGCAATTCACGACAGAACATCTCAAGACCTTCGGCGCGATCGACGTTCCGAAAGACGAATACGCGCACATGCTCTCGGCCGCGATGGAATCGCGGCATCTGGAATTCTGATTTCCGCTAGACTTTCAGGAAATTACTTGGGCGCTTCTGGCGCCGGCACGTCGGAGGTTGCCTTGCAATCCTTCAGCCAGACGTCATAGATCGGATGCTCGACGGCGTTGAGGCCGGGGCTGTCGGCAAACATCCAGCCGGTGAAGATACGGCGAATCTTGCGGTCCAGGGTGATTTCGTCGACTTCGACGAAGCCGTCGATCTTCTGTGCTTCAGCCTGATCGCGAGAATAGCATGCCTTCGGCGTTACCTGCAGCGCACCGAACTGCACCGTCTCATTCACGTAAACATCGAAGGTGGTGATGCGGCCCGTGATCTTGTCGAGGCCAGAGAAAACGGCGACAGCGTTTTCGATGCGAGCGGCAGATGCCGCCTGCGGCAGGAAGGACGTACCAAGCGCCAGGGCCAAGCCGGCGACACGCAGCACGTCTTTCCGCATGAAAAGCTTCATATCTACCTGTCTCCGCCGCAATTCAAAATCAAAGGCCGCAGTCTCTGCGGCCACCTGCGGGTAAAGGTCAATTGTGGCCAAAAGCCGAGCCGAACGGACTGCTCAGTTGCCTGGCGTCCATGCATCGTAGTCGCCGGTGACGCGCGGACGCTCGCCCGGAACGACGAGGGAGCCCGGCGGGCGGTAAGCCTGCGACGAACCGGTCGGGTTTGCGCGATGCGGCTTCTGCCATTCCTTGGCGACGTAGTTTTCCTGCGACGGCGGCGTATTGGTGCGGTGATGCATCCAGCCATGCCAGCCCGGAGGAATTGCGGAGGCTTCGGCATAACCCTTGTAGATCACCCAGCGCTTCGGCAGACCGTATGAAGACATCCCGCCTTCGTAATATACATTGCCCAATTCATCCTGGCCGACGCGCTTGCCGAAACGCCAGGTCGCGAAACGCGTCCCGATCGTCTGACCGTTCCACCAGGTGAAGATTTGCAGGAGGAGATTCTTCATGTCTTTTCCTTGAGCTTGCCAAAGGGGCGAGCGGGACCAGAATTCGATCCAACGCTTATGCCGTCAGGAGGCGTGATTGTCCAGTGATTCCAGAGCCACAGCTGGTCATTTAAGAGCCATCTTGAAGCCTAGATGCGAGGGTTTGAAGCCGAGGCGTTCATAGAAGCGGTGCGCATCCCTGCGCTTGGCGTTCGATGTCAATTGAACGAGCCTGATACCGCGACCTTTTGCCTCCGCGATCGCCCATTCGATCATGAGTGCACCGATCCCCTGGCCGCGCATGTCGGCGCGCGTCTGGACCGCCTCGATGATCATCGCGGACGAACCGCGGCCGGTGAGCGACGTCCCGATCATCGTCTGAAAAGTGCCGACCACTTCTCCCGCACGCTCGCAGACGAACAAGGTCTGATCGGGCGATGCAGCGATGATCTCGAAAGCCCTGAGATAATCAGGAAGGGCCTCGGCAGCCACGGTGTCGCCGTGTCCACCCATGTCGTCTGCGGCAAACATCGCGATCAGCGCCGAAAGGTCGTCTTTCCGGGCTTCCCGGACGGTGGTCTGAATGGTCGTCATAGGGGCGGCATCAATGGGCTTCGAGTGGCTTTTCCAGAATCAATGTCGCGATTCCGGATTGACCGGGGCCATTGTTTTCGTTGCGACCGGCATCGGCAAATCCGTGCGCTCGATAGAATGCGATTGCCGTCTCGTTTCGCGGCTCGACTTCCAAACGCATGATCTCAGCGTCCGGAAAGCAGGTCTCGAGCTCCGCGAAAATCTCGCGGCCGATACCCTGCCGATGAAGAGCCGGCTGAACATATAGCAAATGCAGCATGACCGTCTTCGTCATCTCGTCCGACATCGCGGCATAGCCGACGCCGCCGATATGCTTTCCGTTGTCGGCGACGAGAAACTCGGCGTTCTTCTTCACCAGCCGCGCCTGCAGCGCCGCCGGCGAGAAAAGGTGGGCTACAAGTTCGCTCACCTTCGCCTCGCCGTAGAACCCGGCATAAGCCGAGCGAAACGCTTCGACCAGCAGAACGCGAACCTTGTCGAGATCACGTTCGCTGGCGGTGCGCACGAAGTACACGGGCCTTACTCCTCGATGCCGAGCTTCGCCTTGACGAGAGCCTGAACGGCCTGCGGATTGGCCTTACCGCCCGTCGACTTCATCACTTGGCCGACGAACCAGCCGGCGAGAGCGGGCTTCGCCTGAACCTTGGCGACCTGATCGGGATTGGCAGCGATGATCTCATCGACAGCCGCCTCGATGGCGCCGGTATCCGTGACCTGCTTCATGCCGCGGGATTCGACGATCTCCGCCGGGTCGCCGCCTTCGGCAAGCACGATTTCGAAGACATCCTTGGCGATCTTGCCGGAGATGGTTTCGGCCTTGATGAGATCGATGATCCCGCCGAGCTGGGCCGGAGAAACCGGGGTCGTCTCAATATCCTTGCCGATCCTATTCAGCGCGCCCAGCAGGTCGTTGATGACCCAGTTGGCGGCCATCTTCCCGTCGCGTCCTTCCGCCACGGCCTCGAAGTAGTCGGCGATCGCCTTTTCGGAGACGAGCACCGATGCGTCGTAGACCGACAGGCCGAGCTCGCGCACGAAGCGCTCCTTCTTGTCGTCGGGCAGTTCCGGCAGATCGGCTGCAAGAGCCTTGACGAAGGCGTCGTCGAATTCGAGCGGCAACAGGTCCGGATCTGGGAAGTAGCGATAATCGTGCGCATCTTCCTTCGAACGCATGGAACGCGTCTCGCCCTTGTTGGGGTCGAAGAGACGAGTTTCCTGGTCGATCGTGCCGCCTTCCTCCAGAATGCCAATCTGGCGACGGGCTTCGTATTCGATCGCCTGGCCGATGAACCTGATCGAGTTGACGTTCTTGATTTCGCAGCGCGTGCCGAAGCCTTCACCTGGGCGGCGCACGGACACGTTGACGTCGGCGCGCATGGAGCCTTCGTCCATGTTGCCGTCGCAGGTACCGAGATAGCGCACGATGGAGCGCAGCTTGGTCATATAGGCCTTAGCCTCGTCCGACGAGCGCATGTCAGGCTTGGAGACGATTTCCATCAGGGCGACGCCCGAACGGTTCAGGTCGACATAGGACATAGTGGCGTGCTGGTCGTGCAGCGACTTGCCGGCGTCCTGTTCCAGGTGCAGGCGCTCGATGCCGATCTCGATATCCTCGAACTGGCCCTGACGGTCCGGTCCGAGCGAGATCACGATCTTGCCTTCGCCGACGATCGGATCCTTGAACTGCGAGATCTGATAGCCCTGCGGCAGGTCGGGATAGAAGTAGTTCTTGCGGTCGAAGATCGAGCGGTTGTTGATCTGCGCCTTCAGCCCGAGGCCGGTACGAACTGCCTGGCGAACGCACTCCTCGTTGATGACAGGCAGCATGCCGGGCATGGCGGCATCGACGAGCGACACGTTGGAATTCTGCGGCTTGCCGAATTCGGTCGACGCGCCGGAGAACAGCTTCGAATTGGACAACACCTGCGCATGGACTTCCATGCCGATGATGACTTCCCAATCGCCAGTGGCGCCGGGAATGAAGCGTTTCGGATCAGGCGTGCGAACGTCGACAAGGGTCATGAGATGCTCTTTTTAAAGCTGTTCTTTTCAAGTGGTGAGGTAAAGGAAATGGCTTTCCGGTGCAAGGCTTTCAGCACGTTGCGCGTGCCCGCATCGACGCCGCGGGGGATTTTTTGGTTGTTAACCGCAAGCCCGATACAGTCCGCCAATGCCATCACCCGAGATCATGAAATTAATCGCAGTGTTTGCGGCGTGGAATGCCTTCGTGTTCGCAGCCTACTTCGTGGATAAACAGGCAGCACGTCGCGACCAACGGCGGATCAGCGAGAAGACGCTGCTGACATTCGCATTGCTTGCGGGCACACCCGGCGCGATAACCGCACAACAGCTGCTGCGTCACAAGACGCGCAAGGAGCCTTTCCGGTCGCTTCTGATGGCCATTGCGATGCTTCACCTCCTGATCGTCCTTGCGATCATTTCGGGCGTCGCCGGCAGGATGCTTGGCCTGTTCTAGAAGCCGCCGTAGGCGCCGTCGCCTTCCGTTGTGAGCGATTTCGACAGGCCGACGGATGGTACATCGCGGTCCAGCTTCGGATTATAGGCAATGGAAAGCCAGTGAATGACGTAGTCATGCTTCTTGAAAAAGCCGATCGCCTCGGCGTTTTCGGCGTGCGTCTGCATCATGACCTTGTCCAGCCCCTGCTCCGCGACCTCCTTCTCTACCGAAGCGAGAAGTGCGGAACCCAAGCCGTGGCCGGTGAAGGAAGGATCGATCCAAAAGTCGGAAATGTTCTCGTCCAGGTCCTCGCGGGCGGCCCAGCCCGCAACATGGCCGTTCCACTCGACGACGGTGATCGTCAGCCAACGGGTCTGCGCAAAATTCAGAAAAGCGTTGCGTGCAGCAGACGCCATCGCATCCGCTTCGCCGATGGGCGCCATCACCTTCTGCCAAGCTCGCAGCCCAATCTCGCTTAGAAGCTCTGCTTCTCCCTCATGGGCATTGCGAATATGGATCAAGCAAACCTCCGCGCTGGCAACAAAAGTAAAACACCGAATCGGGCCGTTTCAAAGCCTTGCATCACCTAGAGCTGATCTTATCCTGTACAGTGCCGCGGACGGAACGCTTGACGCGGAAAAAACGGCCGACTATCAAATCCCCATGTTGAGCTCGTCATCAGAGACCCGGTAAAGGCCCTGCCCGCAAGTTTTCTTGTGCGCATGGGCCCGAAAAAAACGAAGCCCTGACGTCCGCCCCGGACGTCAGATCGTTTTTGTGCGCCGTTTCAGGCGCAAGACCGGATCAACATTTCCATGGACATTTCACGCACGGAGCAGCGCATCCTGCACCTGTTGGCCCAAGGTGGCCGCATCGAAATCAAACGCGACGACAGAAGAAAGCTCGAGACCGTCAGTTGCTTCACCCGCGACGGCTGGATCTACCCCGGCTTCGACATCGACCTCTTCCGCAAGCTGAAGCGGCTGAAGGCGATCAGATCGCAGACGGGCCAACCCTATCGTATCACCGAGCGGGGACTTAGGCTCGTCAGAGCACAACTCGACAACCGATGAACAGGAAACGGCGCCTCAAGGGCGCCGTTTTCATTTCAGCAATGCCGGGCGCATGGCAGCCCATTCGTCGGCGAAAGAGCCGGCAGCAACCGGCTTGCCCGCCTGCCGATACCAATAGCCGGCGTTCCACTCGTCACCTTCGATGCGGTGACAGAGCGCGTGGCCCCAATCGAACGGCTGTTCGCCTTCGTGCGCCTGGCAGATGTCGTGCACGGCCTTCCACTCGGCTCCCATCGCAAAATCCGCGGCGGCCAGATGGTCGAAAGCCTCAACAAGCGCTGCAATCTGCGATGCCATGGTCACCTCCTCCGCTTCGCGCATCCAAATGCGTCAGATTTCCAAGCCGTAAAACCGACTTCGCCGACCAGGGTGTGGTCGGCGAAGGTCATGTCTCTGATTTTCCGCTCGCTTACCACCACTTGGCGGGGGTGAAGCGGCCGGCGGCCTGTTCGATCACATGCGCCGTCTTGAAGAGGGTTTCCTCTTCGAACGGCTTGCCGATCAGCTGCAGGCCGAGCGGCAGACCCTTGTGGTCGAGGCCGGCGGGAACGGCGATGCCCGGCAGGCCGGCCATGTTGACCGTGACCGTGAAGATGTCGTTCAGGTACATCTTGACCGGATCGGATGCGAGATCCTCGTCGGCGATGCCGAAGGCGGAAGACGGGGTCGCAGGCGTCAGGATAGCGTCGACGCCGGCATGGAAAGCCAGATCGAAGTCGCGCTTGATCAGCGTGCGGACCTTCTGCGCCTGGATGTAGTAGGCGTCGTAGTAACCCGCAGACAGGACGTAGGTGCCGATCATGATGCGGCGCTTGACCTCCTTGCCGAAACCGGCGGCACGGGTCTTCTCGTACATGTCGGCAATGTCCTTGCCGTCGACGCGCAGGCCGTAGCGCACGCCATCGTAGCGGGCGAGGTTCGAAGAGGCCTCGGCGGGAGCGACGATGTAGTAGGCCGGCAGCGCATACTTCGTGTGCGGCAGCGAGATGTTGACGATCTCGGCGCCGGCGTCCTTCAGCCAGGCGATACCCTGCTGCCAGAGCGTTTCGATCTCTTCCGGCATGCCATCGACGCGATATTCGTTCGGGATACCGATCTTCATGCCCTTCAGCGACTGGCCGAGGGCGGCTTCATAGTTCGGAACCGGCAAGTCGACGGAGGTCGTATCCTTGGCATCGACCGACGCCATCGACCGCAGAAGGATGGCAGCGTCGCGCACGTCGCGGGCGATCGGGCCGGCCTGATCGAGCGAGGATGCGAAGGCAACGGTACCCCAGCGCGAGCAGCGTCCATAGGTCGGCTTGATACCGACGGTGCCGGTGAAGGCAGCCGGCTGGCGGATCGAGCCGCCGGTGTCCGTCGCGGTTGCGCCGGCGCAAAGATGTGCCGCCACGGCAGCGGCCGAGCCACCTGAGGAACCGCCGGGAACGAGCTGCTGGTTGGAACCGGCTGCACGCCACGGGTTGATGACCGCGCCGTAATGCGAGGTTTCGTTGGACGACCCCATGGCGAACTCGTCCATGTTCAGCTTGCCGAGCATGACGGCGCCGTCGTCCCAAAGGTTCTGCGTGACGGTCGATTCGTAATGCGGCTTGAAGCCGTCCAGGATGTGACTGCAGGCCTGGGTGTGGATGCCTTCGGTGGCGAAGAGATCCTTGATGCCGAGCGGAATGCCTTCAAGCTCGCCGCCCTTGCCGCCGGCAAGACGGGCGTCGGAGGCTTCGGCCATCTGCAGCGCCTTTTCGGGCGTGACCTTGATATAGGCGTTGAGCTTGTCGTTGGCCGCCTCGATCGCCGAGATATAGGCCTCGGTCAGTTCGGTCGCTTTGATCTCCTTGGCGCGCAGCTTGGTGCGGGCTTCGGCAATGGTCAGGCTGGTAAGTTCGCTCATGATGTTTCGCTTCAAATCTGGAATGGCAATGGTGTCGGAACGAGGCGGAAAAGCCCTATTCGACGACTTTGGGTACCAGGAAGAAATTCTGATCGGTGACCGGAGCGTTCGACACGATATCGGCAGCCTTGTTGCCATCCGTAACGTCGTCGGTGCGCTTCTTCATTGCCATCGGCGTGACGGAGGTCATTGCCTCGACACCCTCGACGTTGACTTCGGACAGTTGCTCGACGAACCCAAGGATACCATTCAACTCGCCGACCATGCGGTTTGCCTCATCCTCGGAGACGGCAATACGGGCAAGGCGCGCTACGCGCTTAACGGTGGCAAGGTCGACGGACATGGCATTCTCCGGATGGGATTTTTCCTATCGCTATAAAGGCCATGTCCGCCGCGCGCAACGGGCTGCATTTTCGATTGCGCAGAATTCCTGCCCTCAAACCGAAGCGATTTGAGGGCGCAGGCATCAGAACGAAAGGCTCTCCGCCGGCTTGATCGCCTTTACGCCGGTCTTCGAGCCTTCCATGCCGGCGACGAACTTCTCCGGCGTCTGGTCGATGATCGGGAAAGTGCCGTAGTGGCAGGGGATCGCCGTCTTGAAGTTGAAGTAACGCTGGCAGGCGAGTGCGGCGACGGCACCGCCCATGGTAAAGCGGTCGCCAACCGGGACGAGACCGATATCAGGCTGGTGCAGTTCGTTGATCAGCGCCATGTCCGAAAAGATATCCGTATCGCCCATGGCAAAGATCGATGCCTCGTCGTCAAAGTGCAGCATCAGGCCGTTGGCGTTGCCGAGCGCGTGGGAAACCCCGTCCTCGGTGATCTGCGCAGAGGAGTGCAGCGCATTGGTGAAGGTCGCGGAGAAACCGCCAAGCGAGATCGTGCCGCCGGTATTGCCCATCTCGATCTTCGACAGGCCCTTGGAGCCGAGCCATGCAGCAAGGTCGGCGTTGGCGAGAACGACCGCACCGGTCTCCTTGGCAAGTGCCACCGTGTCGCCAACATGGTCGCCGTGACCGTGGGTCAGCAGAATGTGGGTTACGCCCGATGTCACGTCCTTCAGGTCCTGGCCGGCGAAGGAAGCGTTGTGCGTGAGGAACGGGTCGAGGAGGATTTTCGCCTTTCCGGTCTCGATGCGGAAAGCGGAATGACCAAGCCAAGTGATCTTCATGAAATTTCTCCTTTTATTATGTGATGCAAAAGCCTGCTTCGATCGTTATGGACATAACCGATGCAGCCACAAAGAAAAGCGGCGGCAGCTTCAATTTCTTTTGACGGGATGAAACGACGATGACGGTGCTGACGATCGAGGAACTGGCGGCAGCGCTTCGGCCGGGGCAAGCCATAGCCGGGCTAGACCTGGGGACGAAGACGATCGGGCTTTCGATGTCGGATCTCGGCCGGCGATTCTCGACTCCGCGCCCGGTCATCAAGCGCGAGAAATTCACCGTAGATGCCGAGGTGCTTCTGAGCTTCGCTGAAAAGGAAAAGGTCGCGGGCTTCGTCATCGGGCTGCCGATGAACATGGACGGCTCTGCCGGTCCGCGCGTCCAGGCGACACGCGCCTTCGTTCGCAACATGGAGCAGAAGACCGCGCTGCCGTTCGTCTATTGGGACGAGAGACTGTCGACGGTTGCCGCCGAACGGGCGCTTCTGGAGATGGACGTGTCACGCGCCAAGCGCGCCGAACGCATCGATTCGGCAGCGGCGAGCTTTATCCTTCAAGGAGCCCTGGACAGGCTATCCTTGCTATCGAGGACGGCAGCCGACGGCTTCGAAGCCTGACGCGCCTGCCACCACGCGATGATGGCCTTTCGCTTGCGGTAGCCCAGGATCGCGAAGACGATCAGGCTGTCGACCACAATGGCGCGCGCGACCAGCGGCGGAATGGTTTCCGGCGGAATACCCAGAACATTGCCGTAAATCTGGAACGTCAGGTCATGCACCTGTCGGGTCAGCATGAAGATGCCGAAATTCATGTCGTAGTAGGAAAGCCAGTACCAGCCCGCCAGAAAAACAATCGGACCGGCCCAGAAGATCAGGAACCACTTCATGCGGTCGCCCTTCTTTCTCGTTTGGCGACTGGCCGCTCGTGTGAGGGCCATGTCGACAATGCCATCAGACCCAGAACCAGCGCCGGCACTGCAATATCCAACGCGAGCACCGCGAAAAACATCATCGCGGCTACAAGGAACGCGGCTCTCGCGATTTTGGTTCCCATGATTCCAGACACTCAATACTTTTGAACTGTCCGTACCCTGTCCCCTTAACCGCCGAGGCGCAACGTAAACCATTTGTTAAGGTTAACGCCGATGGGTGTGCCTGTGGAAAGCCCTGCCCTCAGCCGTAGACCCCACGGACGATACGCTTGAGCGCGGTTGCCGCCTTATCCCAGTCCTTCGCCGTCTTCAGCGCCAGCCCGGCGCATTGGCCGCCGGCGGATGCCGACAACACGAGATGCTGGATGGCCGCGATCAGAATGGCGTTGACGGCGACAACGTCGACGCCCTTCGGTGGTGTCAGCGAACCGCGCATGCGCTCGAGCCAAGTGGCCAGAGCCTTCGAGCGCGCTTCGGAAAGCCGCCTGACCTGCTCGGTGTTTTCGGACACCTCCCAGGCGACGATGCGACGAACCAGAGGGTCATCCCGCAAGGCTTCCAGGAAAAGCAGTGACAGGCGCTCCATCAGGTCGCCGTAAGTGAGGAGGAACATGCCGCCGGTGTCTTCCGGTATTCGATCCTTGACCCACGTGCCGAGATCAGCGCCGATCGCCTCGACAAGCCCGTTCAGTCCACCGTAATAGCGATAGATCAGCTGCTTGTCGCAGCCGGCGCGGCGGGCAACCGCATTGATGCCGAAATTCTGAAACCCCTCCTCCGCAAGCAGAGCCTTGGCCGCCTTCAGGATCGCCTTTTCAGTGGCACCGCGGTCACGCACGCGCTTCTCGGGTTCAGCGCGCGGTGCGCCGGCGATGGGTGTCAAAACCATGGGATCATTCAGCATCAGGGATTCGGGTCCGATTTGTCACTCATCGGTGAGTAACAACGCACCTCCGAACCGGCAACGGACAGAGCCTTGAAAGATTGTGGACAGTTTCGTTCAACCACAGCAAATCGCGCACCATCACCGGATGGCGACATTGCGCGATACTAGAGAGCCTGCCCGAACCAGACCGACCGTTCCGACGGCTCTACAAACGGCGCGCCAAGGCGGTTGAACCCGCGCGAACCCCAGAACCGCAATGCGTTGTGATTGTCCGCATTGGCGCCGAGATGCACTCCGCAGACGCCGGCGTTTCGAGCCTGCGACAACCATAGATCAAGAAGCCTGGTTCCCATGCCCTGCCCCTGCAATCGCGGCAGCAGATTCATATGGATATGCGCTGGAAATGCCTCGACCATTACTGCAGGCGAGCGAGCCGGATGATGGATTGCTGCGATGCGCTTCTGGTCTGCGTTCCACGCAGAAGGATCGCCCAGCGGCTCTCTGTAGGCCCGCCGAAGCGTTGGCCACCAATCGCGCTCGAGCTCTGCCTCGAATGCCACGGTATCGTGCACGCCGACGATATATCCCGCCACGCCATCATCGTCTTCGGCAACGAAGGCCGTCTGCGGGCTGAGTTGAACGTAGGGGGCGGAATAAATGTGGCCGATGAGTTTGCCATCGTCGTAGAGAGCAGAGGCATCCCGTCCGGATTCACCGGTCAGCAGCGAGATCGCGTAGATCTGCTCGAGGTCGTCGGGCCGAACAGCGCGAATCTCGGTCATCAGCTTGCCGGCGGATAGAGCAGATCGACGATGTAGCTGGCGTCGAACCGCGAATCGAGCATGCCATAGGTGGATCGCCATCCACCCGCGAGACGGGTTTCGATGAAGGCATCGGCGATGCGCCCTGCCCCCAGCCGGTAAAGCTCCGCGGCGCCGGCAGCGAGCGCGAGCTGCTCGACCAGAAGGCGGGCAGCCCCCTCATCGCGTTCGCAAAGCGCCATTGCCGCGCGCAGCACGTCGATGGTCTTCTTGCCTGCCGGACCGAGATCGCGTGCGAGACCGGCAAACACGGTCTCGAAGAGATCCTTGCCGCGGTTCAGAATGCGCAGAACATCCAGCGCCATGACATTGCCGGAGCCTTCCCAGATCGCATTGACGGGCGCTTCGCGGTAGTGCCGGGCGATCGGACGTTCCTCGATGTAGCCGCTGCCACCGATGCATTCCATCGCTTCGTAGATCAGCGCCGGCGCGATCTTGCAGCACCAGTATTTGGCAACCGGCGTCATGACCCTCGCATAGGCCGCCTCTTCAGCGCTGCCGCGGGCCTTGTCGAAGGCGTCGGCGAGGCGAAACGACAGCGCGGTGGCTGCGGCGACGTCGAGCGCCATGTCCGCGAGGACACGCGTCATGATCGGCTGGCTGACCAGCATCTTGCCGAAGACGCTGCGACCGCGCGTGTGATGGACGGCTTCGGCGAGCGAGGCGCGCATGATCCCCGATGACGCCAGGGCGCAATCGAGACGCGTCAGCGTCACCATGTCGAGGATGGTGCGAACGCCGGCATCGGGACCACCGAGCAGGAAGCCGAAGGTGTCGTTGAACTCGACTTCCGACGATGCGTTAGAGCGATTGCCCACCTTGTCCTTCAGGCGCTGGAACTGCAGGCCGTTGGCGGAGCCATCTTCCAGCAGGCGTGGGACGAGAAAGCAGCCCATCCCTTCCTTCGTTTGCGCGAGCATGATGAAGGCATCGCTCATCGGCGCGGACATGAACCATTTGTGGCCCGAGAGCCTGTAGATGCCCTCACTGACCTTCTCGGCACTTGTCGTGTTGGAGCGGACGTCGGTTCCACCCTGCTTTTCCGTCATGCCCATGCCGATCGTTACGGCCGACTTCTGCATGGCGGGCTTGTTGGTGGAATCGTACTTGCGCGAAAGAATCTTCGGCGCCCAGTCCTTCTGGACGGCCGGCGAGGCCGACAGAGCCGCCACCGAGGCGCTCGTCATGGTCAGCGGGCAAAGGTGCCCGGATTCGAGCTGCGCGGTCAGGTAGAAGCGAGCGGCACGGACCTTGTGCGCCTGATCCTTGGCATCCGCATCCGCCTGCGGGTCCCAGACCGACGAATGCAGGCCCGATGACATCGACCGACGCATCAGGGCGTGCCAGGCCGGATGGAACTCGACCACATCGAGACGCTCGCCTCTCGGACCATGGGTGCGCAGCTGCGGCGTACCCTGGTTTGCCATGCGTGCCAGCTCCTGCGCCTCCGGAGAGGTCACATAGCGTCCCATGCTGTCCAGCTCGTCGCGAATGCCGCGCGGCAGCCCGCCGGTCAGATCGACGATCAGCGGATCGGACCTGTAGGCGTTGATGCCGGACCACAGGCTCGGCTGATTGAGTTCGGCGAGTTTTTCTTCGGCGGATGTCATGAATCGCTTCTAGTGCAAGAGGCAGGCAAAGGGAAACCGGAAGTTAGATTTCGTCTTGCACTTGCTTTAGCGGAATTTCGGCAAAATTGCAGGGGGAGACGGGTCTTTGCCCACAGCGCATGCTTGCCGCCGTCGCATGCACTCTTTATAGAGCCGCTGACGACAGCATAGAGGCAGGTTCATGGTCTTCTTTCCCCACCGCCACCTCATCGGTATCAAAGGGCTCACAGAGCAGGATATCACCTTTCTCCTCGACAAGGCCGACGAGGCCGTCAAGATCAGTCGGCAGAGAGAAAAGAAAACGTCGACCCTTCGTGGCCTGACTCAGATCAATCTGTTTTTCGAGGCCTCGACGCGCACGCAGGCGTCCTTCGAGCTCGCCGGCAAGCGCCTCGGCGCCGACGTGATGAACATGTCGGTCGGCAACTCTTCCGTAAAGAAGGGCGAGACGCTGATCGATACGGCGATGACGCTGAATGCGATGCGGCCGGACGTGCTTGTCATCAGGCATTCGAGCGCGGGCGCCGCCGCCCTTCTCGCGCAGAAGGTCTCCTGCTCGGTCGTCAACGCCGGCGACGGCCAGCATGAACATCCGACACAGGCCCTGCTCGACGCGCTGACGATACGCCGCGCCAAGGGCAAGCTTTCGCGCATCATCGTCGCCATCTGCGGCGACGTGCTGCATTCGCGCGTGGCGCGCTCGAACATCCTTCTCCTGAACGCGATGGGCGCGCGGGTGCGCGTGGTTGCCCCTGCGACCCTGCTGCCGGCCGGCATCGCCGACATGGGGGTGGAAGTCTTCCATTCCATGAAGGAAGGCCTGAAGGACGCCGATGTTGTCATGATGCTGCGCTTGCAGCGCGAGCGCATGTCCGGCGCCTTCGTACCGTCGGTGCGCGAATACTTCCACTTCTACGGCCTCGACGCGGAAACGCTGAAGGCGGCGAAGGAAGATGCGCTGGTCATGCACCCCGGACCAATGAACCGGGGCGTGGAAATCGCCTCTGAGGTCGCGGACGGGCCACAGAGCGTGATCGCAGAACAAGTTGAAATGGGCGTCGCCGTACGCATGGCGGTGATGGAGACGCTGCTCGTCTCGCAGAACAACGGCCCCCGCAGCGAAGGAGCCGGCGCATGAGCAACTCGATCGTTTTCCAGAACGTTCGCATTATCGACCCCTCGCGCAATCTCGATGAAATCGGAACAATCGTCGTCGAGGACGGCGTGATCGTGGCCTCGGGCAAGGATGCCAGGAACCATGGTGTGCCCAAGGGAGCCGAGGTTCGCGATTGCAAGGGCCTCATTGCGGCTCCCGGCCTTGTCGATGCGCGCGTTCATATCGGCGAGCCTGGCGCGGAACATCGCGAAACGATCGCTTCGGCCAGCCGCGCCGCGGCAGCCGGCGGCGTGACCTCGATCATCATGATGCCGGACACCGACCCCGTGATCGATGACATCGCGCTTGTCGAATTCGTCAAGAAGACGGCAAAGGACAAGGCGCTGGTCAATGTCTACCCGGCAGCGGCCATCACCAAGCATCTGGCCGGCGAGGAGATGACCGAAATCGGCATGCTGATGGAAGCGGGCGCGGTTGCCTTCACCGACGGCCGTTCCAGCCTGCACGACACGCAGGTCCTGCGCCGGGTCATGACCTATGCCCGCGAGTTCGGTGCGGTGATCTCCTGCGAGACGCGCGACAAATATCTCGGCGCCACCGGCGTCATGCATGAGGGACTGTTCGCAAGCTGGCTCGGTCTTGGCGGCATACCGAAGGAAGCCGAACTCATCCCGCTTGAGCGCGATCTGCGCATCGCCAAGCTGACGCGCGGCAAATATCATGCGGCGATGATCTCGGTGCCGGAATCGGTCGAGGCCATAGAGCTGGCCAAGAGCCGCGGCGCGACCGTGACCTGCGGCATATCCATCAACAATCTGGCACTCAACGAAAACGACATCGGCGAGTACCGCACCTTCTTCAAGCTCTACCCGCCGCTGCGCTCGGAAGACGATCGCGTGGCGATGGTCGATGCACTGGCGAGAGGCGCAATCGACATCATCGTATCCTCGCATGACCCCCAGGACGTGGACACAAAGCGCCTCCCCTTCGGCGAAGCGGCGGATGGTGCGATCGGCCTTGAAACGCTGCTGGCGGCGGCTCTGCGGCTGCACCACAGCGGCCAGGTAAGCCTGATGCGGCTGATCGATGCCATGTCGACGCGCCCGGCGCAGATCTTCGGCCTAGAAGCCGGCACGCTGAAGCCCGGCGCCAAGGCGGATATCGTGTTGATCGATCTGGACGAGCCTTGGCTTGTTTCGAAAGACATGCTTCTCTCCCGCTCGAAGAACACGCCGTTCGAAGACGCGCGGTTCAGTGGACGGGCTGTCGCGACCTACGTCGCCGGACAGTGCGTGCATACTCTATAAGAAAAGACTGGGAGCGCCCGGAGGGAATATGGTCTCTGATCTCATGACTTGGCAGATCACGCTGCCGATCGCGCTGGCGGCCGCCGTCATCGGCTATCTGCTCGGGTCTATCCCGTTCGGCCTCATCCTCACCAAGGCCGCCGGCCTCGGCGACGTGCGCAGCATAGGATCCGGCAATATCGGCGCGACCAACGTGCTACGGACCGGCAACAAGAAGCTCGCAGCCGCGACCCTTCTCCTCGATGCATTGAAAGCGTCGGCCGCCGCGTGGATCGTCGGATACCTCTTCGGTAACGAGGCGGCTCTCATCGCAGGCTTCTTTGCCTTTATCGGCCACCTCTTTCCTGTCTGGCTCGGCTTCAAGGGCGGCAAGGGTGTTGCCACCTATATCGGTACGCTTCTCGGCGTCGCTCCGATGATGGTCCTTGCCTTTGCGCTGGTGTGGTTGGCGGTTGCGTTCATCACGCGATATTCGTCGCTTTCCGCGCTGGTTGCGATGCTTGTCATTCCGGTTGCATTGTGGATACTAGGCGCAGAAAAGGTTGCAGCGGTAATGGCAATCATGACCGCCATTTCCTACTGGAAACACAAGACCAATATCTCGCGACTGATAAGCGGGACGGAAAGCAAGATCGGGGCGAAGGGGTAGGATGGACACTCGCAGCGCAAGGCCAAAAGGAATTGCGCTGACGGACCGGCAACGCATCGCGTGGCTGCGTCTCATTCGCTCTGACAATGTCGGGCCGGCGACCTTCCGGGACCTCATCAATCATTTCGGTTCGGCCGAGACGGCGCTGGCGGCCCTGCCCGAACTCTCTGCGCGCGGCGGCGCCACGCGCTCGATCCGCATCGCCACAGAAACTGAAGCTCACCGCGAGCTGGAAGCCGCGCATCGATTCGGGGCGCGGTTCGTCGGCATCGGCGAGCCGGACTATCCCCAGGCGCTGAAGCAGATCGAAGGCGCCCCACCGCTGCTTGCCGTAAAGGGAAATCTTTCGGCCGCAACACAGCCGGCAGCCGGCATCGTCGGCTCGCGCAACGCATCGATCAGCGGCGCAAAGTTCGCGGCGATGATCGCGGGAGAATGTGGGAGAGCGGGCTATGCGATCGTTTCCGGTCTAGCCCGCGGCATCGACACGGCGGCTCATCGTGCGAGCCTCGACACCGGGACGATTGCGGCGATGGCGGGTGGGCTGGACCAGCCCTACCCTCCTGAAAATGCGGGGCTGCTCAACGATATCTGGAACACCAATGGTCTCGCCGTCAGCGAGATGCCGTTCGGCTGGGAACCCCGAGCGCGTGATTTTCCGCGACGCAACCGGCTGATCGCCGGAATTTCTCTCGGCGTCGTCGTCGTCGAGGCGGCAATGCGTTCGGGATCACTGATCACGGCCCGCCTTGCGGGCGAGTTCGGCAGGCTTGTGTTTGCCGTGCCGGGGTCGCCGCTCGACCCGCGGTGTCACGGCACCAACGGCCTGCTGAAGGACGGCGCGATGATCGTCACCTCGCCCGCTGACGTCATCGACGCACTGGCGCCGCTGTCGCAGCTGGATCTGTTTGCTGTGCCCGTTGCAGAGGAACCGGAGCATGGCGGCGGATTCTCGTTGTTGCCGCCCGATGACACCGATCGCGCACGGATCACGGATGCCCTGGGGCCGACCCCGGTCGAGATCGATGACATCATCCGGCACACCGGACTCACGGCCTCGGCCGTATATCTTGTCCTGTTGGAACTGGATCTCGCCGGTCGCCTGCATCGCCACGCGGGCGGCCTGGTTTCTCTTGCAATGGATGGCTGACGTCTTACATACGGGCCTGCAGGTCGCCGGCTTCGACATAGGCCATTTCGATAAGGTAGCAGAGCATGTCGGCCTTCTCCTTTTCCGCCACCTGGCGCAACTCTGCCAGCATCTGCCTGACGAAGGCGATGTTCTCGCGGGAGCTGGATCGACCGGCATCCTGTTTTGCGTATTTGGCCGCCATGAATGACTCATGTCTAGATAGAGAGAGGCTGCACGACGCAGCCGGAACCACACGTCAAAAACGATAGCGCAATAATCAGAAATTGCAACAACGCACTTATCTTCTTCAGGTTGCATCGCGTTGTAATCAGTAAAAATGCATGCAAACCACTTGACCGAAACGATTTCCCTGTCCATGTCGGAGACCGGCAACCATGACAGGGCAGGCCTTCTGCCTACCTATCCGCCAGCCCCAGTATCCTTTTTAGAGAATCATCATGAATGTTGTAGTGGTGGAATCGCCTGCCAAGGCCAAGACGATCAACAAGTATCTCGGCGCGGGATACAAGGTGCTCGCCTCGTTCGGCCATGTGCGCGATCTGCCCGCCAAGGACGGTTCGGTACTGCCGGACCAGGATTTCGAAATGCTCTGGGAGGTCGACGGAGCCTCGGCCAAGCGGATGAAGGATATCGCGGACGCCGTGAAGTCCTCCGACGGCCTGTTCCTCGCAACCGACCCTGATCGCGAGGGTGAAGCGATCTCCTGGCACGTGCTCGACATGCTGAACAAGAAGCGCGTCCTGAACGGCAAGACGGTCAAGCGTGTGGTGTTCAACGCGATCACCAAGAAGGCCGTGCTCGATGCCATGGCCGAACCGCGCGACATCGACGTGCCGCTGGTCGATGCCTATCTGGCACGCCGCGCACTCGACTATCTCGTCGGCTTCAACCTGTCGCCGGTGCTTTGGCGAAAGCTGCCCGGTGCGCGATCCGCCGGACGTGTCCAGTCGGTGGCGTTGCGCCTCGTTTGCGACCGCGAGTCCGAAATCGAGCGCTTCATCTCGGAAGAATACTGGAACCTCTCGGCGCTGCTTAAGACGCCGCGCGGCGACGAATTCGAGGCGAAGCTGGTTGCAGCCAATGGCAAGCGGTTGCAGGCTCGGTCCATCGCGAACGGCGAAGAAGCTGGCAAGCTGAAGGCGCTGCTGGAAGGTGCGTCCTACGTCGTCGACACGGTCGAGGCGAAGCCCGTCAAGCGCAACCCGGGACCACCCTTCACAACCTCCACGCTGCAGCAGGCCGCCTCATCCAAGCTGGGCTTCTCGGCGTCGCGCACGATGCAGGTTGCCCAGAAGCTCTATGAAGGCTTCGATATCGGCGGCGAGACTGTCGGTCTCATTACTTATATGCGTACGGACGGCGTGCAGATGGCGCCTGAAGCGATCGACGCGGCGCGTGGCGCCATTGTCGACCAGTTCGGCCAGCGTTATCTGCCGGAGAAAGCCCGCTTCTACTCCACCAAGGCGAAGAACGCCCAGGAAGCCCACGAAGCAATCCGCCCGACGGACTTCAACCGCTCGCCGGACAAGGTTCGCCAGTATCTCGATGCCGACCAGCTCAAGCTCTACGACCTGATCTGGAAGCGCGGCATCGCCAGCCAGATGGCTTCGGCAGAGATCGAGCGCACCACCGCGGAGATCACCGCCGACAACAACGGCGAGAAGGCCGGTCTGCGCGCGGTCGGCTCCGTCATCCGTTTCGACGGCTTCATTGCCGCCTACACAGACCAGAAGGAAGACGGCGAGCAGAGCGACGACGGCGACGAGGATGGCCGCCTGCCGGAGATCAATGCACGCGAGAACCTCGCCAAGCAGAAGATCAATTCGAGCCAGCACTTCACCGAACCGCCGCCGCGCTATTCCGAAGCTTCGCTCATCAAGAAGATGGAAGAGCTCGGCATCGGCCGCCCTTCCACCTACGCGGCAACGCTCGCAACGCTTCGCGACCGCGAATATGTGATCATCGACAAGCGCAAGCTGATCCCGCATTCCAAGGGCCGGCTGGTGACGGCTTTCCTGGAAAGCTTCTTCACCAAGTATGTCGAATACGACTTCACGGCCGATCTCGAAGAGAAGCTCGACCGGATCTCCGCCGGAGAGCTGAACTGGAAGCAGGTTCTGCGCGACTTCTGGCAGGATTTCTTCGCTCAGATCGAGGACACGAAGGAACTGCGCGTTACCAACGTGCTCGATTCGCTGAATGAATCGCTGGCGCCGCTGGTGTTTCCGAAGCGCGAGGACGGCAGCGATCCGCGCATTTGCCAGGTCTGCGGAACCGGTAATTTGTCCCTGAAGCTCGGCAAGTACGGCGCCTTTGTCGGCTGCTCGAACTATCCGGAATGCAATTACACGCGCCAGCTGTCATCCGAAGGTGGCGCGGAAGCCGAAGGCGCAGCGCTGAACGAGCCGAAGGCGCTCGGCACCGATCCGGTGACCGGCGAGGAACTTACGCTGCGCTCCGGCCGTTTCGGCCCCTACATCCAGCGCGGCGATGGCAAGGATGCCAAGCGCGCATCGCTGCCGAAGGGATGGCGCCCAGAAGAGATCGACTACGAGAAGGCGATGGCGCTCATCTCGTTGCCACGCGATATCGGCAAGCACCCAGAATCCGGCAAGATGATTTCGTCCGGCATCGGCCGTTATGGGCCGTTCCTGCTGCATGACGGTTCCTATGCCAACCTCGAAAGCGTCGAGGACGTCTTCTCGATCGGGCTCAACCGTGCCGTGGCCGTGATTGCCGACAAGGCGAGCAAGGGACCTGCCGGACGTGGCCGGACTGCTGCGGCAGCGTTGAAGGAACTCGGCGACCATCCGGATGGCGGCGCGATTACCGTGCGCGACGGCAAGTACGGTCCTTACGTGAACTGGGGCAAGGTCAACGCAACGCTGCCCAAGGGTACTGATCCGCAGGCGTTGACTGTCGAGGAAGCCCTGGTGCTGATCGCAGCCAAGGCCGGCAAGGCACCTGCAGCCAAGGGTAAGCCGAAGGCCAAGGCGGCATCCGCCGAGGCGAAGGCAACGAAGGCGCCGGCAAAGGCGAAAGCCACGAAGGCGCCGGCAAAGGCGAAAGCCACCAAGGCGAAAGCCCCGGCCAAGAAGACGAAGAAGAGCGAAGAGTGAGCAGAATTCCGCGCGATAACATGAAGGGCAAGCGTCCTGGCAAAGCCGGCCGTGCCAGTGCAGAGCCATCTATCGCGCCGCTCAACATCCAGCATGGCGCGCTTCCTTCGCGCGAAGTGATCCTGCGCTTTATCGCCGATCATCCGCAAAAGGCCTCCAAGCGCGAGCTTGCCAAGGCATTCGGCCTGAAGGGTGATAGCCGCGTGGAGCTCAAGCAGCTGCTGCGCGAGCTTGAGCAGGAAGGGATGCTTCAGAAGACGCGCAAGTCCCTCATCCGCCCTGGCGCGCTGCCGCCGGTGACGGTGCTGGATATCACGACACGCGACAAGGACGGCGAACTGATCGGCCGACCGGCGGAATGGCCAGAGGAAATGGGTGTCGCACCCGCGGTCGCTATTCGACAGTCGACCTCTCCTGCCGGTCGCAACGGCAAGGGCAAGGCTCCTGTTGCCGGCATGGGCGACCGCATTCTTGCAAAGATCTTTCCTGCCGCCGATCGCGGTGGTCCGGCCTATACCGCACGGATCATCAAAGTCCTCGACAAGCGTCGTGGTGCGCTGCTCGGCGTGTTCAAGGATGCGCCCGGCGGTGGCGGACGCCTGCTGCCGATCGAACGGCGCGGCGAGGAGATGCTGATCGACCCCGATTACAAGGGCGAGGCCAAGGACGGCGATCTGGTCGAGGTCGAGGTCGCGCGCCTCGGCCGTTTCGGATTGCCGCGTGCCAAGGTGCTTTCGATCGTCGGTTCTGTTGCCTCGGAGAAGGCGATCTCGATGATCGCAATTCACGCCCACGGCATTCCTTATATCTTTCCGCCGGCCGTTGTCGCCGAAGCGGACGACGCCAAGCCTGCGACCATGTCGCATCGCGAGGACTGGCGCAGCGTGCCGCTGATCACCATCGATCCGGCCGACGCCAAGGACCACGACGATGCCGTGTACGCGGAACTCGATCCCTCGCCCGATAACGAAGGCGGCGTCATCGTCACGGTGGCCATCGCCGACGTCTCTTATTATGTCCGGCCGAACTCACCGCTGGATCGTGAAGCGTTGAAGCGCGGTAACTCCGTCTATTTCCCGGATCGCGTCGTGCCGATGCTGCCGGAGCGGATTTCGAACGATCTGTGCTCGCTGCGGGAGGGCCAGGATCGGCCGGCGCTTGCCGTGCGCATGGTCTTCTCGAAAGAAGGTCGCAAGGCCAGCCACACCTTCCATCGCGTGATGATGAAGAGCGCGGCGAAACTCTCCTACCAGCAAGCACAGGCGGCGATCGACGGCAATCCCGACGACAAGACCGGGCCGATGCTCGAACCGATCCTCAAGCCGCTCTGGCACGCTTACGGGGTCATGACCCGCGGTCGCGAGCGGCGCCAACCGCTCGAGCTCGACATGCCGGAACGCAAGATCCTGCTCAAGCCCGACGGTACCGTGGACCGGGTTTTCGTGCCGCCACGGCTCGACGCGCACAAGCTGATCGAAGAGATGATGATCCAGGCGAACGTTTCGGCCGCCGAAACGCTGGAGAAGAAGAAACAGCTTCTCATCTACCGCATTCACGATGGCCCCACGCTGGCAAAGCAGGAAGTGCTTCGCGAATTCCTGGCAACGCTTGGCATTTCGCTGCAGAAGGGCGGCAATATGCGCGCCAACAATTTCAACATGATCCTCGCCAAGGCAGACGACACGCCGCATCAGACGATGGTCAACGAAATGGTGCTGCGTTCCCAGAGCCAGGCGATCTATAGCCCGGAGAATATCGGGCACTTCGGCCTGAACCTGATGAAGTACGCGCACTTCACCTCACCGATCCGACGCTATGCCGATCTGATCGTGCATCGCGCGCTGGTCGGTTCGCTTGGCTTCGGCGAAGGCGGCATCACGCCGGACGAAGAAGCCGCACTGGACGATATCGCCGCGGAAATCTCGACCTTCGAGCGCCGCGCCATGGCAGCCGAGCGTGAGACCGTGGACCGACTCATTGCACACCACCTTGCCGGCCGCGTCGGCGAGGAATTCGAAGGGCGCATAGGAGGGGTGACGAAATCGGGACTATTTGTCGCCCTGCCGGACTATGGAGCGGACGGCTTCATTCCTATATCTACGCTAGGAACGGACTACTTCATCTATGATGAGGCGCATCAGGCGCTATCCGGCGAGAAAACTGGTCTCGGATATCGCCTGGGGGATAGCGTTACGGTGAAACTTGCGGAAGCCATTCCGCTCGCCGGTGCACTTCGTTTCGAGATGATCAGCGAAGGGCGGAAGATGCCTACCGCTGTGCGTTCGTTCCACAAGGCGGGCCGACGCGACGCGCACAACGCGCGGAAGAAGGCCGGAACAAGACCCCCGAGAGGGCGGCGATAGGCGTTGTAGGGACGCCAGAAAAGGAAACGACGATGACGACCACCTCAAGCGACCAGACGATCCGTTACGGAGGAAGCGAAGAAGTGGAACGTCCGGTCGGTCGCTCCATCATGCGTGGCATGCTCAATCGTTGTCCGGCTTGCGGCAGCGGCAAGCTCTTCAGGAATTTCCTGAAGCCGGTGGACAACTGCGCCGCCTGCGGCGAAGCCATGCATCACCATCGTTCCGACGACCTGCCGCCGTACCTTACGATCGTGGTGATCGGCCACATCATCATCGGCGGCTACATGATGACCGACATGGTCTGGCCGATGCCGCTGTGGCTTACCTTTGCGATCTGGACACCGATAACGCTGATTGCGGCGCTGCTGGTCATCCAGCCGATCAAGGGTGGCGTCATCGGTCTGCAGTGGGCGCTCAAGATGCACGGTTTTGGCGGCCATGGCGACGATCACGATCAGTACGAAATTCCCGGCCGCCGTCGCTAGGCGGCTACATTCACCATCACGACACATTTGACGTGTAGCAGCGCCGCGTGCGCTGCTACACGTGTTGTGGCGCCAAATCATGTGCGCCCAACGGTAAGCTTTTCTTGACGAATCCTGTCCCACATCAATCAGCTTATTGCGGCAGGCGCGGTTCATCTTGTAAAGCACAGCCGTCACTTGGATTTGGTGCTGTTGTGCCTTTCTATGTGTTCGCGGCACGCGATTCCCTGCAGTGGTTCTAAGGATGGCTTTATGTCTCAGCCGCGAAACGGCACACCGGGCGATGTTGAGGAAATCCATTGGCCTTCACTGGTGGCTGCCATTTCGTCGATCTCGGCTGTCGGGATCGCTATCGGCCTCGGCCTTCCGCTCCTCAGCATCATTCTCGAGAAGCGAGGCATCCCGTCGACCCTGATCGGCCTGAACACGGCAATGGCCGGCGTTGCCGCCATGGTGGCCGCGCCGATCACGACCAAGCTCGCCCACAAGTTCGGCGTCGCCCCGACAATGCTCTGGGCTGTGGTGCTTTCAGCGCTCAGCGCCGTCGGCTTCTTCTATGCCGAGCAATTCTGGATGTGGTTCCCGCTGCGCTTCGCTTTCCACGGCGCGACGACGACGCTGTTCATTCTCTCGGAATTCTGGATCAACGCCGCGTCCCCTCCCTCGAAGCGCGGCTTCGTTCTCGGCATCTACGCCACCGTGCTTTCGCTCGGCTTTGCTGCCGGGCCGTTGCTGTTCTCCATTGTCGGCAGCGAAGGCATCATTCCTTTCGGCGTCGGCGCCTGCGCCATCCTGCTGGCGGCTGTGCCCATCTTCATCGCACGCCACGAGAGCCCGGTTCTGGAAGAAAAGCCCGAGCTGCATTTCATGCGCTATATCTTCCTGGTTCCGAGTGCCACGGCTGCGGTCTTCATCTTCGGCGCGGTCGAGGCCGGCGGCCTGGCCCTGTTCCCGATCTATGCCGTCAGGGCATCCTTTACCGAATCGCAGGCGGCGCTGTTGCTGACGGTCATGGGCATCGGCAACATGATCTTTCAGATACCGGTGGGCCTGCTCTCAGACCGGATGAAGGACAAACGCCCCCTGCTCGCCGGCATGGCTTTCATGGGCCTGATCGGCTCGCTGATGCTGCCGCTCCTGTCCCACAGCTGGGCCTTGATGGCCGCGGTGCTGCTTTTCTGGGGCGGCTGCGTTGCCGGGCTCTATACGGTCGGCCTCAGCCATCTGGGCTCCCGCCTGACCGGATCGGACCTTGCGGCGGCCAATGCGGCGTTCGTCTTCTGCTACGCCGTCGGCACCGTCGCAGGTCCCCAGGTCATCGGCGCGGCGATCGATGTCGCCGGCAACAACGGATTTGCCTGGGCAATTGCCGCTTTCTTCGGCCTTTATGCCCTGCTTTCCGCCGTAAGGCTGCTTTTCATTAGAAAGCGGGCTTGACTTTTCGGGCTGGATTCGTAGTTTCGCGCCAGAATTTGCCGTGGAGCCATCCGGCCTTCCACGGCTTTCATTTTATTAAAGGCAGGACGACCATGGCCAAGGCTACAACAATCAAGATCAAGCTGCTGTCGACAGCCGACACCGGTTTCTTCTACGTTACGACGAAGAACAGCCGTACGATGACGGACAAAATGACGAAGACGAAGTACGACCCGGTTGCTAAGAAGCACGTCGAGTTCAAGGAAACCAAGATCAAGTAATCACTTGATCTAGCGGTTCGTAAAAGCGCGCGCCAATCGGCTGCGCGCTTTTTTATTGCCTGAATGGCAACCTCTCCAGAGAGCCGCAGAAACAGAAACGCCGTCCTTCCCGTTTCGACGGAAAGGACGGCGTGTTCATGAAAGGGGGTCGGCCAGCAAGCAACGCGGCACGAGGAACCGCGGAATGTTGCATACCAGCCGACCGACCCCACGACCCAGGAGATGCGGCGGACCTGAGCATCATGGGGTATCGACAACTCCCGTAGGAGTGTTTTTCTCTTATGAGCCGATAATTTGCGCGAAAATGAAAGAAAATCAACAAATTCTTAATGGTTAGAATTCTCAGATTGATTTCATGGTTAAAAGTCCGGATTTGGAACAGCTTATAACGCGAAGAATCATCTCTTTTGGCAAGAATAGGCACGAATACGGCGGAGCTGTCCGCAAGTATAGTCCAATAGCATTAGCAGCCGCGGCCTCCTAAAGTCTGGTGATTACCGAAGCTCCGGAGTATCCCCGGAAAATGCGACGATTATTCACGTTCCGCTCGCCACCTGGCAAATACCTTCGGCGGGCCATTTCTGTGGCGCGAAAGCTTAAATCCGGAACTTACGTGGTTCTATTTTGACGGAACGCGTTGCGACGCCCTCTGGGCGTCCATCCATTTACCTGTGGATTGTCGTGGAGAAGCGAGAAGGCTCAGGCAGCCGCGACGACGCGGTTACGTCCGCCGTTCTTGGCCTCATAGAGCGCCTGGTCGGCTTGCTTCATCAACTGTCCCGGAGTGAGCACCGACGCGCCGCGCGATGATATCCCGAAGGAAGCGGTGATCTCCAGCGCCTGACCAGAGGACTTCAGCACGAATGGCGCCGTCTCGATGGCAAGGCGCAACCGCTCGGCGACCACCGCGGCCACTTCGGGCGCCGTATCCGGCATGACGACAACGAACTCCTCGCCACCGTAGCGGCAGGCGAGATCGGCGCCACGAACCGTGGAGCGAATACGGTTGGCAAACTCCCTGAGGACGTCATCGCCGGCATCGTGACCGTATGTGTCGTTGACGTCCTTGAAGCGATCGATGTCGGTGATCAACACCGACAGCGGCCGGCCTCTGGCCATCGAGCGATTAAACAGCGTGCTCATGTGGTTGTCGAGATAGCGACGGTTGCTGAGCCCTGTCAGCGGATCCGTCACCGCAAGCTCGATGGTCTGCTTCAGACCGGCACGCAGGCGATCGTTATAATGCTTGCGCCGCAGCTGTGTCAGGCAACGGGCGACGAGTTCGTTCGGATCGAGCGGCCGCACGATGTAGTCATTCACGCCGAGGTCGAGGGCACGCGTGGCCATCTCGTCGTCGCCCTGCTCCGTGATGATCAGGATCGGCAGGAAACGCGTGCGTTCGAGAGAGCGGAGCTGCGAGCACAGGCGCAGCGGATCATAGTCATCGAGATTGGCGTTCACGATCACCAGGTCGAAGGCGTTCTCGGTTGCTTCGAAGATCGCCGCCTGGGCATCCGAGATCGCGAAGACGTCGGCAACAGGCTTCAATGCCCGGATGATGCGCTCCTGCGAATTGGCCCGGCCGTCGACCAGCATCACCTCGGCCGTCTCCTCGCCGCGCCCGTCGGCGCCCCTGAGCAGATCGTCGATGCCCATCATGTGCGCCGTCTCGGCGCGAATGCGCAGCTCGTCGCTCAAGGTCTTGAGACGCAGCAGGCTTTTCACGCGGGCGATCAGTTGGAGGTCGTTGACGGGCTTGGTCAGAAAGTCATCGGCACCGGCCTTGAGGCCACGAACGCGGTCGGTCGGCTGATCGAGCGCGGTGACCATGACCACGGGAATATGCGCCGTCTTCACATTGGACTTCAGGCGCTCGCAAACTTCAAAGCCGTCCATTCCAGGCATCATGATATCGAGAAGCACGAGATCGACCTGGTTCCGCTCGCAAATCGCCAGAGCCTGATATCCGTCCGAGGCCGTCAGCACATCGAAATACTCGGCGACCAGCCGCGCTTCGAGCAGCTTCACATTCGCCGGGATATCATCAACCACCAGGATTCGCGCAGTCATGGGCTTCTTTCCGATGCGTCAGGCATCCCCAAGGTATGTCTTGATCGTTTCGATGAACTTGGGAACGGAGATGGGTTTGGAGACATATGCCTCGCAGCCGCCCTGCCTGATACGCTCCTCGTCGCCCTTCATCGCAAAAGCGGTCACGGCGATGACCGGAATCACGTGCAGCTCGTCGTCTTCCTTCAGCCACTTGGTGACCTCGAGGCCCGAGACTTCCGGCAACTGGATATCCATGAGGATCAGATCGGGGCGATACTTGCGGGCAAGTTCCAGCGCTTCCATCCCATTGCGGGTCTGAATCGTCGTGTAGCCGGACGCCTCGATGAGGTCGCGAAAGAGCTTCATGTTGAGCTCGTTATCTTCTACAATCATCACCTGCTTGGGCATGACACGCGTCCTAAGTCCGTTCTGGCAACCGTTCAGCCGCATAAGTATGACATGCGAACGCACGGACCCATGAAACCGATGGCTGAATGTTATCGGTATTTGGTTGAAAAATAGGTAATTTAGCCCGAGAAATGCAGAGCAACTTCAAGACTTCCAAACAGCGCGCCGCAGACCCGCAAGAGACCGCAATTGCCGTTCTTGCCTGGCTTGCAAATGACCCAGATCTTTTCGGCCGATTCCTTGCCCTGACAGGGGTTGAGCCCGCACAGGTCCGCACCGCGATAAGCGATCCGGGCTTTCTTTCCGGCATGATGGATTTTCTGATGCAGCACGAGCCCACCGCCCTTGCCTTTTGCGAGGCGACCGGCACGTCGCCAGAAGCGCTGAATGCGGCGTGGTTGCATTTCTCGCCGCCGGGCCTGGGGTCGGGGGAGTATTGAGAATGGAGATCGTGACCAATGCCAGTCAGGTGCGCCTCGGCGACCGCCCCCTTATCGTCTGCGATATCGACGAGGTGGTCCTGGAGTTCCTGACACCGTTCACCGCTTTCCTTCGTTCGCAACGCTGCGATCTCCTGCCGCGCTCTTTCCGACTGCACGGCAACATCGTCTCGCTGCTGGACGGCAGCGAACTCGACCGCGAACAGGTTGACACCTTCGAGGATGCGTTCTTCGCCAGCCAGGATTTGTGGCAAACGCCGGCGGAACGCGCGATCGAAACGTTGCAAGCCCTTTCCGACGAGGCGGACATCGTTTTTCTGACCGCCATGCCACCGCGCCACCATGGCGTCCGGCGCCGCCTTCTCGACCGCTTCGAGCTCGCCTTCGACATGATTGCGACCGAACAGCCGAAGGGGCCCGTCGTTGCGGAGCTGCACGATCGACGAGATCTGCCTGTCGCGTTCATCGATGATATGCAACGCAATCTCCTCTCTGTCGGCGAGCATGTCCCCGAGTGCCTGCTCGTGACGATGATGGCCAATGCCGACTTCAAGCCTTTCGCACCGGTTCCGGTCGATCCGATCGTCGCTGCCTCGGGATGGGAGCACGCACACGACCTGTTGCGGGCACACATGGCATCCGGCACCGCACCGGTAACCTCCCGAACCGGCTGAAACGGAGCGCACCGTACGGCTTTCCGGACATTTTACGGCCGGCATACATTGCCGCATGTGGCGCATGACACCGACGTGGACGCGCCACCAAAAGCTTCGCGACGCTCTTGAGACTCACAAGTTTAAGAGCTAATGTCGCGATGTTCAACCTTTGTTCTCAGCCATGATGCAACTGCCTTCCAAGACGCCCGGCTTCTGTCGCGACTGCCTTGCCGAGCAGAAGAGCGAGGCACGTCGCTGTACGGCATGTGGCAGCCCGCGCCTCGTGCGGCATGACGAGCTCTACGATCTGACGCTGGCGCACATTGACTGCGACGCCTTCTATGCGACGGTCGAGAAGCGTGACAATCCCGAGCTTGCCGACAAGCCGGTGATCATCGGCGGCGGCAAGCGCGGTGTCGTTTCCACCGCCTGCTACATCGCACGCATACACGGTGTCCGCTCGGCGATGCCCATGTTCAAGGCGCTCGAAGCCTGCCCGCAGGCGGTCGTGTTGCCGCCAAACATGGAGAAATACGTGAAGGTGGGGCGCGAAGTGCGCGCGATGATGCAGGACTTGACGCCGCTTGTGCAGCCGCTTTCGATCGATGAAGCATTCCTGGAGCTTGGTGGCACGCAACGGCTCCACCACGATCCCCCTGCCCGCACATTGGCCAAGTTTGCCCGGCGCGTCGAAAAGGAAATAGGCATCACCGTCTCCGTGGGCCTCTCCTATTGCAAGTTCCTCGCCAAGGTTGCGTCCGACCTGCAAAAGCCGCGGGGATTTTCGGTGATCGGACGCCAAGAAGCGGTGACCTTTCTCGCGCCGCGGCCAGTCACAACGATCTGGGGCGTCGGAAAGGCGTTCGCCGCTACACTGGAGGCAGACGGGATTCGCACCATCGGACAATTGCAGACGATGGAAGAGAGCGATCTCATGCGGCGTTACGGCAGCCTCGGTCAGCGGCTCTCGCGGCTGTCGCGCGGCATCGACGATCGAGATGTGCATCTGAACGACGCCGCCAAGAGCGTATCCGCGGAAACCACATTCTTCGACGACATCTCGCGATACGACGATCTGGTCCCGATCCTACGTAGCCTTTCCGAAAAAGTTTCCTGGCGATTGAAAAAGAACGAGATTGCCGGCCACACGGTCGTTCTGAAAATGAAGACTGCGGACTTCAAATCGCGAACCCGCAACCGCAAGCTCGAAGATCCGACACAGCTCGCCGACCGGATCTTCCGCACCGGGCTCGACATGCTTCAGAAAGAAACCGATGGGACGAAATTCCGCCTGATCGGCATCGGCGTCACCGACCTTTGCGATCCCGTACGCGCCGATCCGCGTGATCTCGTCGATGTGCAATCGGGCCGCCGCGCGGCTGCGGAAGCGGCCATGGACAAGCTGCGCGACAAGTTCGGAAAAGGAACCGTCGAAACCGGCTATACCTTCGGCGGCAAGCGCGACCGCTCTTAAGGGCACCAAGCTCGCCAGCGTTCCGTGCCGATCCGGTCGCACGGAACGCTGTTTCAAGTTTTCCTTAAGTTTCGAGGACTAGGCTACCTTCACTGTATTGCGTTCTGGTTGGTTCAATGTTCTCGCGTCTCGTTTTCGGCCTCGGCTTGCTGTCGGCAACCGCGCTCGTGCACCCGGCTTTCGCCGGAGATGCGCGCACGTTGCAAATCTTCGTTTCGAAGAGCAATCAGACGCTTGCCGTCTATGACGGTGCGGAGGTTATTGCGACGTCGAAAGTTTCGACGGGCAAGCCGGGTCATACGACGCCCAGCGGCATCTTCTCCGTCATCGAGAAGAAGAAGTACCACGAATCCAATCTCTATTCGGCAGCCCCGATGCCTTTCATGCAAAGGCTGACATGGTCCGGCATAGCGCTGCACGAGTCGAATTCCGTGCCGCGCTATCCCGCCTCACACGGCTGCGTGCGTTTGCCGAGCGCATTCGCAAAGGAGCTCTACAAGATGACCGCGATGGGCGTGCCCGTCGTGATCACCGACGGTGAAGTCACGCCGAGGCCGATCGATCACCCGGCGCTCTTCCATCCGCAGGCGCCAGAGCCAGCTCCTCTCCTGTCGGACGTCGAGCTCAGACCTGCGATCGGACAAGTGCCGGTACAGGTCGCCATGAACGAAGCAGCGATGCCACGGCTGCAAATCCAGCCGATCGTCGCACCCGTCAACGACGAACCGATCCGTATCCTCATTACTCGTAGAAGCGAGCGTGAGACGATCATAGAATTGCAAACCCTACTGGCCGATCTTGGATTTGCCGTCGGCAATCCCGATGGGCTTCTGGGGCCGGCAACGGTTCAGGCGATCACCGACTTCAAGTCGCAGCATCCTTTAGCCCCGGGCAACGAAAAGTCACTCATCAGTGACACGTTGATCGACGCCGTCTATGCGGCTGCGGGCAAATCCGGGCCACCAAATGGCGTCCTTCTCGTTCGGCAGGGTTTCCGCCCGGTATTTACGGCTCCGGTGATCATCTCCGATCCTGGGCTCGCGCTCGGAACACACTTCCTGACGGCCAGCGCGGTCGACTTCGAGAACGGCACCGCGAACTGGATGGGCGTAACGCTCGCAAACAATCTCTCGCGCCAAGCGATGAAGCGGCTCGGTATCACCGGCCTCGAAAGCTCGATCATCTCGGGAACGCCGATCACCAACGCATTGAGCCGCGTCGATATTCCCGACGACACGCGGAGGAAGATCGACGCGATGCTGACAGCCGGATCGACCATCACCATATCAGACACCGGCATCGGGACAGAGACCGGCATCGGCACGGACTTCATCACCGTGACCCACTGAAGGGTCAGACGAGTTCCACGTCCACCACACCCGGCGCTGCGCGCAGTGCAGCGGCAATCTCCGGCGTAATCCGATATTTCTGCGAGAGTTCAACCTCTACTTCCCGCCGTCCGTCCTCCTTGATCACGATGAAGGAGACAAGACCATCGCCCCTGGCATTGAGATGAGCGGCAACCGCGCGCAGTGGTCCGGAATCGCGGACATAGACGCGGAGCGCCTTCTGCATCTGCAGTGACTTTTCCTCTAGCGACTGGATCGTCTGGATGCGTAGTCCAATGCCTTCAGGTCTTTCCTCGCCCGTCGCCGTGATGACGAAGGACTTTCCTGACTCGAGCATGTCGCGGTACTGGTTCAGCATTTCCGAGAAGAGGACGGCTTCAAACTGACCAGAGGAATCAGAGAAGACGACGATCCCCATCTTGTTGCCGGTGCGGGTCTTTCGCTCCTGCTTCGAAATCACCGTTCCGGCCAGTCGGGCATTGGTTGCGCCCTGCTTCACCGCGGCAGAGAAATCCGCAAAGGTCTGCACGCGCATCTTCTGTAGAACGCTGTTGTAGCTGTCGAGCGGGTGAGCCGTCAGGTAGAAGCCGAGGACCTGGAACTCCTTGAGAAGCCGTTCGGAGGCGAGCCAGGGCGAAAATGGCGGCAACGCGATTTTCTCCGGCCCCGCGCCTGATGACGCACCGAAAAAGCCCATCTGACCACTGGCTTTCTCTTGCTGGGCATTTTGGGCATAGCCGAGAATGCGGTCGAGGCCGGCCGACAGCTGGGCGCGATCGAGATTGAAGCAATCGAAGGCGCCGGCGAAGATCAGGCTTTCCAGCACGCGGCGGTTTACCTGCTTCGGATCGATGCGCAGGCAGAAATCCTCGAGGCTGGCGAAGGATGTGTCACCACGGACCTCGACGATGTGATCGACGGCCGATTCGCCAACGCCCTTGAGCGCGGCCAATGCGTAATAGATGCGGCTCTCGCCCGTCTGGAAATGACGGAACGAGGTCTGCACCGACGGCGCGATCACCTCGATCCCGAGGCGCTTTGCATCCTGGCGGAAGTCGTTGACCTTTTCGGTGTTCGACATGTCGAGCGTCATCGACGCTGCGAGAAACTCGACCGGATAATGCGCCTTCATATAGGCCGTCTGGTAGGAGACGATCGCGTAAGCCGCGGCGTGCGACTTGTTGAAGCCGTAGTTCGCGAACTTTGCCAGCAGCTCGAAGATGTTGTCGGCCTGCGGCTTCGACACGCCGTTCTTGACGGCACCGTCAACGAAGCGCTCGCGCTGCTGGTCCATTTCCGCCTTGATCTTCTTACCCATGGCGCGGCGCAGAAGATCGGCTTCGCCGAGCGAGTAGCCGGACAGGACCTGGGCGATCTGCATGACCTGCTCCTGGTAGACGATAACGCCCTGGGTTTCCTTCAGCAGGTAGTCGATCGTCGGATGGATCGACTCGATCTCTTCCTCGCCATGCTTGCGAGCATTGTAGGTCGGAATGTTTTCCATCGGACCTGGGCGGTAGAGCGCCACAAGCGCGATGATGTCCTCGATGCAGTCGGGCCGCATCCCGATCAGCGCCTTGCGCATGCCGGCACTTTCCACCTGGAACACGCCGACGGTTTCACCGCGTGAGAGCATCTCGTAGGTCAGCTTGTCGTCGAGCGGGATGGAGGCAAGATCGACCTCGATGCCGCGCTTCTTGCAGAAATCGACGGCAACCTTCAGCGTCGTCAGCGTCTTCAGGCCGAGGAAGTCGAACTTCACGAGACCGGCCTGCTCGACCCACTTCATGTTGAACTGGGTAACCGGCATGTCGGAGCGCGGATCGCGGTACATCGGCACCAGCTTCGACAGCGGGCGGTCGCCGATGACGATACCGGCGGCGTGGGTCGAAGCGTGGCGGTAAAGCCCCTCGATCTTCTGCGCGATATCGAGCAAGCGAGCAACGACCGGCTCCTTGTCGGCCTCCTCCTGAAGCTTCGGTTCCTCCTCGATCGCCTTTGAGAGTGGCGTCGGATTGGCGGGATTGTTCGGCACCAGCTTGCAGATCTTGTCGACCTGACCGTAGGACATTTCCAGCACGCGACCCACGTCGCGCAAGGCGGCGCGCGCCTGCAGCGAACCGAAGGTGATGATCTGGGCTACCTGCTCACGCCCGTATTTCTTCTGCACGTAGCGGATCACCTCTTCGCGGCGATCCTGGCAGAAGTCGATATCGAAGTCGGGCATCGATACGCGTTCCGGGTTTAGGAAGCGTTCGAAGAGCAGCGAAAAGCGCAGCGGATCCACGTCGGTGATGGTCAGCGCATAAGCGACCAGCGAGCCCGCACCGGAACCGCGGCCAGGGCCGACCGGAATATCGTGCTGTTTTGCCCATTTGATGAAGTCGGCAACGATCAGGAAATAGCCCGGGAACTTCATGCGTTCGATAACGCTCAGTTCGAACTCCAGCCGCTCGCGATAGTCCTTCTCTTCATAGCCTGGCGACATACCAAGCGACGCAAGACGATCGTTGAGACCCTCGACGGCCTGGCGGCGCAATTCCAGCGCCTCTTCGCGCTCGGCCACCTCGGGATCGTCGGTCGCACCGGTAAACCGCGGCAGTATCGGCTTGCGGGTCTTCAGGACGAAAGAACAACGGCGGGCGATCTCCACCGTGTTTTCCAGCGCCTCCGGCAGATCGGCAAAGAGCTTCTGCATTTCCGCGCGGCTCTTGAGATAATGGTCGGGCGTCAACCTGAAACGGCTGTCGTCGGAGACAATGGCGTTGTGGGCCACGGCCATCAGCGCATCGTGCGCGTCATAGTCGTCACGCGCCGGAAAGAATGCTTCGTTGGTGGCCACCAGCGGCAAATCGTGCTCGTAAGCCAGCTCGATCATCTTGCGCTCATGGCGCTTGTCATAGGTCCCGTGCCGCTGCAATTCGACGTAGAGGCGATCGCCGAACAGCCGCTTCAGGGACAGCAATCTGGCCTCGGCCCGTCCTGCATGGCCATCCTTAAGCGCCGTGTCGATGGGGCCGGTCGATGCCCCGGTCAGGGCAATCAGCCCGTCCGTGCCGCTCTCATCGAGCCACGACGAGCGAATGTGCACGGCCTGGCCGTCCTCACCGCCGAGATAGGCGCGGCTGACGAGATCGACCAGGCGTTCATAGCCGCCGTCGGTTGCGGCAAGAAGCACCACGGACGGCAGCTTGACCAACGCCTGCTGGCCACCACGCCGCTCCGTTTCCAAGCCGTCTTCCATGTCGATCGACAGCTGGCAGCCGATGATCGGCTGAAGTCCCTCGTCCATCGCCTTCTGCGAAAACTCGAGGGCGACGAACAGGTTGTTGGTGTCGGTAATGGCGATTGCAGGCTGGCTGTCGCCCGACGCCTTGTAGAGGATCTTCTTCAGCGGAAGAGCGCCCTCGAGAAGCGAATAGGCCGAATGAACACGCAGGTGAACGAACCCCGGCGTACCGCCGATAAATCCGTCCGAGCCGTCCTTTTCCGTACCCGCCATGACATGCCTTTCCGCGCATCCAAATGAATCGGGCGCATTGTCGGCATTGGGAGTGGCGATGTCCAGTTAAGTCCTGCGTATCGACCGCATGGCAGCCATGCGGTCCCCTGAATTCTACATTGCCATGCAGATCAGCGAGAAGCTGGCAACGAACATTGCGATGGAGGTGAATGCTGCGATATCGCGGATCATATCAGTCATTTGGCTCTCCTGTGCTCTTATGTTTTTATTTTGTTTTCTGTTTGTTCTATTGTCAACAGGAATCTTTTCCGCTTTTCTGGCTACGTGGCCACGGGAGAAAAGCATGTTTAAGATTGTACTAATCGCAGGATTGACCCTGTCGGCGGCGTTAACCGCGCAAGCCGAGCAGATTGATCCGGCACGCATCGTCGATGCAGCCAGCGGTGATTGGGATGCCGACGGGAAAAACGATCTTGCGCTGTTGGTTGCTCCAGCGGACAGCGCCAGCGATGACCAGATCGGCATCTACATCTATCTTCGTGACAGCGAGCATGAGCTCCTCAGACTTTCGCTGAGCGCGCCAAACAAGATCTGGGGCAGCACCAATGCGGACGGGATCTTCGGCCAGGAACCGTCGCTAAAGGCCGTCGGCAAATCCTCGATCGCGATACATTCACAAAACAGCGCCGTTGGGCGGGATCGCTGGGATCAGACGCTGACGGTCGCCTACCGCAACGAGCAGTTCGTCGTTGCCGGCTATACCTACAATCACTACGACACGCTCGATCCCGACGCCGCCGGCAGCTGTGACTACAATGCCTTGACCGGCAAGCTGCAGAAGGACGGCAAGGATGCCAGAGCCGAACCGCGTGTCATCCCACTCGCGGAATGGACCGACGAAACGGGGCAAAAGATCTGCGGACAATAGAGACTGTTCTCTTTTTGTTCTTTACAATTCCTTGCGTTCCTGAGAGGTTGCGCGGCGGAGGGAACGGCGCATGGATATTGCCGCATTGAATGATTTCATCGTCGAGGCGAAGGCCAACACCTATGTCGGTGGCGGTGGGCCAGTGCCGGCCTGTCGACCGGGATCGCATGACATCGGTTGTCAGCGCGGCCCGTGGCGTTATCTCGACAGCTATTTCGGCGGAGCCGATTTTGCCGGGCAGGAAGTGGTCTGGCTGGACAGCAAGCCGGTCTGGGCGATGAACTACTTCGGCCGCATCGTCGAGCATTCGCTGATCGACGGCGAGCGCGCGGGCGTCGTGATCAAGGCCGCGCTGTCCAAGATGTACGCCGAGTATCGGCGCTTTCTAGGCGGCATGGAATTCGAGCATGCCTTCGGTCTGTATGCCGACGAGAGCGTCGGCGATTGCAGTCATTTCAGCGGGCGCGAAGTGATCGTGGTGAACGAGCGCCGGGCCTACGAACTGGACTACCGCGGCGGTCTCATCCACCCCTGATCAGAAATCCACCACCTTGCCATCGGCAATCGTCACGCGACGATCCATCCGGCCCGCGAGTTCGTGATTGTGGGTCGCGATCAGCGCCGCTAGGCCGGACTGACGGACGAGTGCTTCCAGTGCATCGAAGACATAGCTCGCCGTCTCCGGGTCGAGATTGCCGGTCGGCTCGTCGGCGAGAAGCAGGCTCGGCGCATTGGCGACGGCGCGCGCAATGGCTACGCGCTGCTGCTCGCCTCCGGACAGCTCGCCTGGGCGATGTGCGCCGCGATGGCCGATCCGCATGTAATCAAGCAGCTGCGCGGCACGTTGCTTTGCTTCGACGCGGGGAAGACCCGCGATCATCTGCGGCATCATGATGTTTTCGATTGCGGAAAATTCCGGCAGCAGGTGGTGGAACTGGTAGACGAAACCGATCTCGCTGCGACGGATTGCCGTGCGCTTGTCGTCCGACAGCCCATTGCAGGGATGACCGTTGATGCTGACTTCGCCGCTATCGGGATGTTCGAGCAGGCCAGCGACGTGCAGCAGCGTCGATTTACCCGTGCCCGAGGGAGCGACGAGTGCGACGATCTCACCGCTGTTCAGGGTGAAATCCGCGCCTTTGAGGATCGAGAGCAGCGTCTCACCCTGGCCGTAGTGACGCTCGACGCCGGAAAGCTTGAGAACGGTATTCCGCTTCATGAAATGAGCATTCCTTATTCGTAGCGCAGGGCCTGCACGGGATCGAGCCTCGAGGCCCGCCACGCAGGGAAGATCGTTGCGATGAAGGAGAGGGTCAGCGCCATCACGACCACCGAGATCGTTTCACCGAGGTTCATCTCGGCGGGCAGCTGGCTGAGGAAGTAGAGCTGCGGATCGAAGAGCACGGTGCCGGAGACCCAGGAGAAGAACTCGCGGATCTTTTCGATGTTGACGCAGACGAGGACCCCGAGCCCGACGCCAGCGACCGTCCCGACGATCCCGATCGCCGCACCCGTCATGAAGAAGATCCGCATGATGGCACCCGAGGTCGCCCCCATGGTCCGCAGGATGGCGATGTCGCTACCCTTGTCCTTCACCAGCATGATGAGGCCGGAAATGATGTTCAGAGCGGCGACCAGGACGATCAGCGTCAGGATCATGAACATGACGTTGCGTTCGACCTGGAGTGCCGAGAAGAATGTCTGGTTGCGTTGGCGCCAATCGGTGATGGCGATCTGGCGGCCGGCCGCGGCCTCGACCTTCGGCCGCAGGTTGTCGATGTCGTCCGGGTTGTCGGCGAAGAGTTCGATCGACTGCACCAACCCGTCGGCATTGAAATAAAGCTGCGATTCCTCGAGCGGCATGTAGATGATTGACGCATCGTATTCCGACATGCCGATCTCGAAGATACCCGAGACTTTGTAGGATTTGACGCGCGGGTTGACACCCATCGGCGTAATGTCACCTTCCGGTGATATCAGGGTGATGTTGTCGCCCGCCTGGAGGCCAAGCTGGTCGGCCATGCGCGAACCGATGAGAACGCCCTGCCCGGCCGCGAAGCCGACAAGGTCGCCGGACTTGATATTTTCGGAAACGGTTTTGACCTTGGTCAGGTCTTCGGGACGAATACCGCGCACCAGCGCTCCCGTTCCTGCCCCGCCGGCGCCCGATGCGAGCGTCTGGCCCTCCACAAGCGGCAGCGCCAGCTTGATTCCAGGGACCGCAGCAAACTTGTCGGTCAGCGCCGCATAGTCGGTGAATGGTCCATCCACCGGCTGCACGATCATATGGCCGTTGATGCCCAGGATACGGGAAATCAGCTCCGTCCGGAAGCCGTTCATGACAGCCATGACGATGATGAGCGTCGCCACGCCGAGCATGATGCCGATGAAGGAGAAGCCGGCGATCACCGAAATGAACGCCTCCTTGCGGCGCGCGCGCAAATAGCGCCACGCCACAAGGCGCTCGAAGGTGGAAAATGGCCGGCCGGCCGGAGCCAAGCCGGATTTGGAACCCCGCTGGCCCACCGCTGCGTCTGCCATTTTGCCTCCCGCCTTCTCGTTAGCCCAAGAGCTTGTTGATTGCCGCTTCGATGGTCATCGTTTCGCGGGCACCCGTCTTGCGGTCCTTGACTTCCACTTCGCCGTTCGCGACCGCACGCGGACCGGCAATGATCTGCAACGGAATACCGATCAGATCGGCGGTCGCAAACTTCGTGCCGGCGCGGTCGTCGGTGTCGTCATAGAGCACGTCCTTGCCGGCGTTCGAAAGCGCGGCATAGATGGTCTCGCAGGCGGCATCGCAGGCAGCGTCGCCTGCCTTCATGTTGATCACGATCGCATCGAACGGCGCGACTGAGTCTGGCCAGATGATTCCGTTCTCATCATGCGATGCTTCGATGATGGCGGGAACAAGGCGCGTCGGGCCAATTCCGTAGGATCCCATGTGAACGGGGTGTTCCTTGCCGTCAGGACCCTGCACCTTGGCGCCCATCGGCTCGGAATATTTCGTGCCGAAGTAGAAGATATGGCCAACTTCGATGCCGCGCGCGGACAGGCGGTCGCTTTCCGGGATCGCATTGAAAGCCGCCTCGTCGTGCATTTCCGATGTGGCCGCGTAGACCGACGTCCACTTCTTGAAGATCGCGTCCAGATCGGCGACGTCGTCGAAATCCGTATCAACAGCCGGAATGTCGAAATCGACGAAATCCTTGTGGCTGTAGACTTCAGACTCGCCGGTGTCGGCCAGAATGATGAACTCGTGGCTGAGATCGCCGCCGATCGGGCCCGTATCGGCACGCATCGGAATGGCACGCAGCCCCAGGCGATCGAAGGTGCGCAGGTAGGCTGTGAACATCTTCTTGTAGGAATGCTCGGCGCCTTCACGCGTCAGATCGAAGGAATAGGCATCCTTCATCATGAATTCGCGCGAACGCATCGTGCCGAAGCGCGGACGGATCTCGTCACGGAACTTCAGCTGGATATGGTAGAGGTTGAGCGGCAGGCTCTTGTACGACTTCACGTAGGAGCGGAAGATATCCGTCACCATCTCCTCGTTGGTCGGGCCATACAGCATCGGGCGATCCTGGCGGTCCTTGATCCGCAGCATTTCCTTGCCATAGGCATCATAACGACCGCTTTCCTGCCACAGCTCGGCAGACTGCAGAGTCGGCATCGAGAGCTCGATCGCGCCCGCGCGGTTCTGCTCTTCGCGAATGATGTTGTTGACCTTGTCCAGTACACGCTTGCCCAACGGCAGCCAGGAATAGATGCCCTGCGACTGCTGCCGGATCATGCCGGCGCGCAGCATGAGCCGGTGGGAGACGATTTCCGCCTCCTTGGGATTTTCCTTGAGGATGGGCATGAAATAGCGAGACAGACGCATGGCGAATTCCAAAGCTGTTGGGACACCGCGGATCGCGGAATCGAAGGCGATGATAGATATTGTGAGCGTTCATAACCGCTTCGCGGCCGGAAAGAAACCCGGCAAAGGTCCGCGCAGACTTCCGTAAATGCAAGTTCGCGCCTGCAAAATATAAACGCGAAGAAAAACATGAGATTATAATGGTTTGAACGAAATCCTTATCAACAGAAAAAAAATGCTAGAGTGTAGCAAAAATGCAAAAAAACCTAATGACAAAGCCCATTCTTTGAGCTAGCTTTAGCCCACAAAACAGGCAGGAAGCTAAATTCTTGTCGATTTCGCGGTCAAGTCTTGGGAGGATCAGATCTTAGGCGCGCTCGTCGCAGCCCCGGCAACGGTTAAGGATCACGCGATACTTAAAACAAGGCTTTTAGCCTTGTTTTTTTTTGCCTTTTAGCTTCGGCATTCGTTCCCCAGGCACGATGAGACTGCCGCAACGTAAGCCATGCATTCCGTTAGGGAAGCTCATGGCGCAATTTGATGACATCTGTATGACGGCAGAAACCGCAGCTGCTCAAATGCTGAGCAAACGCCCTTAAACGTTCGAGAACGAAGGCCCGATCTGCGGCAGGGCATCGAAGCCCCATCCAAAGTAATTCGAAGAAATATACCAGGCGGCGTAGATCACGGCCGAAACGATAGTCGTCATCGAGAAGACGAACAGCGGCCGGAAACGGGTCGGTGCACTGTGGACCGTACCCAAGACGATGTCGTTGTCTTCAGCCTGGGTGCGAAGGCCGATCGGCAGGACGGCAAAAAGCGTCAACCACCAGACGATGAAATAGACGGCAAAGCCCTGAAGAAATGTCTGCAGCATAAAGTGTCCCGCCGAGCGCGCTGTGACTATCGCGATTTGGCTGCTTATAGGCCGGATCTAGTGTCAACACAAAGGCCGGTGTTGATCCTTGCTGAGATTTGCCGGCTTTGTGTCACTCTGCCGCAGCCGGCTCAGACTTGCTCGAGTTCGACCAAGGCACCGAAGAAATCCTTCGGATGAAGGAAGAGCACCGGCTTTCCATGCGCGCCGATCTTCGGCTCACCGTTCCCGAGCACCCTCGCCCCGGCGCGGACCAGATGGTCGCGGGCGGCGGCAATATCGTCGACCTCGTAGCAGATGTGGTGCATTCCGCCCGATGGGTTCTTTTCAAGGAAGGCCGCGATCGGCGATTCCGCCCCAAGCGGCTCGAGCAGTTCGACCTTCGTGTTCGGCAACTCCACGAAGACAACGGTCACGCCATGCTCCGGCAAGGCCTGCGGGATGGATACCGTCGCTCCGAGCGTATCGCGATAGACGGCTGTCGCGGCAGCGAGATCCGGAACAGCCATTGCTATGTGATTGACGCGCCCGAGCATTCGTCAGACCTTGTTGATGAAGACCGTGACGACGGGCTTCTTGCCCCAGATCTGGTTCGCAGCAGCGCGGATGGCGCGACGCGCCGACTCCTGCAGCAAATCCAGATCCTTGCGGCGCGCGCGCGGAATGCTCTCGATGGCGCCGACTGCGGCATCATAAAGTGCATCTTCCATCTCGTCGCCTTCGTCATCATAGACCGGCAGTCCGATGGCGACGATATCCGGCTCGCCGACAATATCGTAGCGCGAGTCGATAACGAGACTGAACGCAACGTGTCCGACATAAGAGAGCTTTTTGCGCTCGCCGATGCCCATTTCGTCGAAATCGCCGATCAACGTGCCGTCCTTGTAGATCCGGCCATGGGGCGCCTCGTCGATGACCTCGACCGGGCCTGGAGCAAGCCGCAGCACGTCACCATTGCGCACGCGCGGAACGATGCCGACACCCGACTGCTCCGCCAGCTCCTTGTGGGCGGTCAGATGCGTCGCTTCGCCGTGGACAGGCACAACGATCTTCGGGCGCGTCCACTCATACATCTTCTGCAATTCGTTGCGGCGCGGGTGGCCGGAGACGTGAACAAGAGCCTCGCTGTCGGTGATGCAATGGACACCCTGCTCGACGAGGCCGTTCTTGATGTCCTGGATCGCCTTTTCGTTACCCGGGATGGCGCGAGACGAGAAGACAACGATATCGCCGGCCGCGAGTGCGACATTGCGCATCTCGTCACGGGAAAGCTTGGCAAGAGCAGCCCTCGACTCGCCCTGGCTGCCTGTCAGGATAACGACGACCTTGTCACGCGGGATGTAGCCGTATTCCTCTTCCGAGATGAAGGGCTTCACACCCTCCATGATGCCGATATCGCGCGACACGTCGACAACGCGCTTCAGCGAGCTGCCGAGGAGGAGGACCTCGCGACCGGCTGCTTCCGCAGCCTCGGCAATCGTCCTGATGCGGCCGACGTTCGACGAGAATGTCGTGATCGCAACGCGACCTTCCGCATTCTCGATAATCTTGCGCAGGCTCTCGGAGACATCCTTTTCCGACGGAGAAACGCCATCGCGCAGCGCATTGGTGGAGTCGCACATCAGCGCCAGCACACCTTCGTCGCCCAACTGCCGGAACCGCGCTTCGTCGGTCAGCGGACCGAGCGACGGCTCATGGTCGATCTTCCAGTCACCGGTATGGATGACATTGCCAACGGGCGTGCGGATCATCAGCGACATCGGCTCTGGGATCGAGTGATTGACGCCCACGCCTTCGATGCTGAACGGGCCGACGTTGATCGTGTCGCCAGCGGTAAACGGCGTGATCGGGATCTCGCCGATCGCAGACTTCTCGAAGCTGCGCTTGGCCTCGAGCAGCCCAGCGGTGAACTTCGAGGCATAGACCGGAACGTTGAGGCCAGGCCACAGGTCGGCCAGCGCACCGTAGTGGTCTTCATGCGCGTGGGTGATAATGATCGCCTTCAGGCTCTTGCGCTGCTTGGCGAGGAAGCGGATGTCGGGAAGGACGAGATCGACGCCCGGCAAATCGGGCCCCGGAAAGGTCACACCGCAATCGACCATGATCCATTGGCGATGCTCGGCCGGGCCATAGCCGTAGAGAGCGAGGTTCATACCGATCTCGCCCACGCCGCCCAGAGGCAGAAATACAAGTTCGTCCTGCTTCGCCATAGTCTTCGTTTTTCCAATCATCCAAAGAAGACGTCGCCGGCGGCGATCGTCATCATCCTGCCTGCCCCAGTATCGAGCATCAACAGGCCATTATCATCAATTCCGCTGAAGTGGCCGGAAATCGACCGGTCAGGCAGGTTCACGGTTATCTTTTCACCAATACCGCAGGCGACTTCGCGCCAACGTGCCGTAATCTCGCGAATGCCGCGGCCACGATCCCAGGCTGCAAGCGCCTCTGCCATCGCGGCGAAGAGGTGAGCAAAGAGCTCCTCCGGCGAAGCGGCACTTCCCTGCTCACGCAGGCACGTTACCGGGTAGAGCGGGTTATCCGGCATGACGGAGACATTGATACCGATGCCGATCACCAGGGCGTGGCGGCCGTCCGGAAGGCTTTCGCCTTCGACGAGGATGCCGCAGGTCTTCTTACGCCCAATCAGGATATCGTTCGGCCACTTAACCTCGAGCGGTTCGGCGGAAGCCGGAAGCACCGCGCGCACCGCCTGATGAACAGCCACGGCAATCGCCAGCGGCAAGGAACCCAGGCGCTCCATTGGGGCAGCATCGATCAGGAGAAGGGAGGCATAGAGGTTGCCCCGTTCCGAGACCCAGGGGCGTCCCCGGCGGCCTCGGCCGCCGGTCTGTTTTTCCGCGGTGATCCAAAGGAGACCGCGGTCCCCTGCCCGAGCCCGGGCAAGGCATTCGCTATTGGTGGACGATGTCTCCGACAGAGCCTCGTGCCTGATATCGTCGAGCGACATCCGGCGCCGTGCGTCGAAGCTCATCAGAACAGCGTCGCCGCAGCAAGCTCGGCCGCGCCACCGATCGGACCGCCGATGAGGACATAGGCGAGAACGAACAGGCCGGACACGCCAAAGACCAGGCGCAGCGAACCGGATACGCGGGCAAACTCGCCGGTGGCTTCATCGAACCACATCAGCTTGATGACGCGCAGGTAGTAGTAAGCGCCGACGACCGATGCGAGCACGCCGATGATGGCAAGCGCGTAGAGCTTGGCTTCGATGGCCGCAACGAAGACGAAGTACTTCCCGAAGAAGCCTGCGAGCGGCGGAATGCCAGCCAGCGAGAACATCAGGATCGTCAGTACGGTCGCCATGAACGGGTTCGTGGTCGAAAGGCCGGCCAGATCGGCTACGTTTTCAACGACGGTGCCATCCTTGCGGCGCATCGACATGATGATCGCAAAGCTGCCGAGTGTCATGACCATGTAGATGACCATGTAGAGCATCACGCCCGAAACACCTGTCTGCGAACCGGCGGCGAGGCCGACCAGTGCGTAACCCATGTGACCGATCGAGGAGTAGGCCATCAGTCGCTTGATGTTCTTCTGCCCGATGGCCGCAAAGGAGCCGAGCAGCATCGAAGCAATCGAGATGAACACCACGACCTGCTGCCAATCAGCCATGACGGGCTGGAAGGCCGTGATGACGATACGGGTCATCATGGCCATGGCCGCAATCTTCGGCGCGCTTGCCAGGAAGGCGGTCACCGGCGTCGGTGCACCCTCGTAAACGTCCGGCGTCCACATGTGGAACGGAACGGCCGAGATCTTGAAGGCAATGCCGGCGAGGATGAAGACGAGGCCGAAGATCAGACCGAGCGAACGAGCGCCGTCGATCGTGAGAGCCTGCGCGATTTCGGCAAAGTGCGTGTGGCCGCTGAAGCCATAGACCAGCGACATGCCGTAAAGAAGCATGCCCGAGGACAGGGCGCCGAGTACGAAGTACTTCAGGCCGGCTTCGGTCGACTTGACGCTCTCGCGGTTGATTGCAGCAATGACGTAGATCGCGAGCGACTGCAGCTCGAGGCCGAGATAGAGCGAGATCAGGTCATTGGCCGAGATCATCAGGAGGATACCGAGTGTGCAGAGCACGAGCAGTACCGGGAACTCGAACTTGTCGAGCTGGTTCTCCTTGGCGAGACCGAGCGACATGAACAGCGCCACGATCGAGCCGATGAGCGCCGTGATCTTCATGAAGCGGCCGAAGCCATCCGACACGAAGACGCCGCCATAGGCGAGGCCTTCGCTCGGCACGAAGATGAGCCAGAGTGCAGCCGCCGCCAGCACGATCAGCGCGAGAACACTGACCATGCGGCCGGACCGTTCGCCCGAAAAGACGCCGATCATCAGCAGCACCAGGGCACCGATCGCGAGGATCAGTTCCGGAATGGAAAGATGCAGGCTTGCGAGAATTGTTTCAGAGGTCATGTCCCAAAAGTCCCGTCATCATTTCATGGACAGCGCAACATCCTGCGCTGCCTGGACTGCGGCCGAATAGCTATGCACCAGTTGATCAACAGACGCAGCCGTCACGTCGAAAACAGGAGCCGGATAGACGCCGAAGAAGATTGTAAGTGCGATCATCGGATAGAGGATCAGCTGTTCGCGCGGCGAAAGGTCGAGGAGAGCCTTGAGCTTCTCCTTCTCCAGTGCGCCGAAAATCACGCGACGATAGAGCCAGAGCGCGTAGGCAGCCGACAGGATGACACCCGTCGCGGCAAACAGCGCAACCCAGCTGTTGACGCGGAAGACACCGATCAGCGTCAGGAATTCGCCGATGAAGCCCGACGTGCCGGGAAGGCCGACGTTCGCCATGGTGAAGACCATCATCGCAACAGCATACTTCGGCATGTTGTTGACCAGACCACCATAGGCCGCGATCTCGCGGGTATGGGTGCGGTCGTAGACAACGCCGACGCAGAGGAAGAGCGCGCCGGAGACGATACCGTGCGACAGCATCTGGAAGATCGAGCCCTGCAGACCCTGCGCGTTGGCCGCGAATATACCCATCGTCACGTAGCCCATGTGGGCCACGGAGGAATAGGCGATCAGCTTCTTGATATCGTCCTGCATCAGCGCCACCAGCGAGGTGTAGATGATGGCGATGACCGACATTGCGAAGACGAGCGGCGCAAAGAAATCGGACGCAACCGGGAACATGCCGATCGAGAAGCGGATCAAGCCGTAGCCGCCGAGCTTCAGGAGCACGCCTGCCAGGATAACCGAGCCTGCCGTCGGCGCCTGAACGTGCGCGTCGGGAAGCCAGGTGTGAACCGGCCACATCGGCATCTTCACTGCAAACGAGGCGAAGAAGGCAAGCCATAGCCAGGTCTGCATCTGTGGCGGGAACTTGTAGGCGAGCAGCGCCTGAATATCCGTCGTGCCGGCCTGCCAGTACATAGCCATGATGGCGAGCAGCATCAGCACCGAGCCGAGCAGCGTGTAGAGGAAGAACTTGTAGCTGGCGTAAACGCGATCCTTGCCACCCCAGACGCCGATGATCAGGAACATCGGGATAAGGCCGGCTTCGAAGAACACGTAGAAGAGAACGATATCGAGCGACACGAAGACGCCGACCATCATGATCTCAAGCATCAGGAAGGCGATCATGTATTCCTTCAGGCGCTTCTCCACCGAAAACCAGCTGGCGAGCACGCAGAAGGGCATGAGGAAGGTCGACAGGATGACGAAGAGCATGGAAATGCCATCGACGCCCATGTGGTAGCTGATACCGGTGCCGAGCCAGCCGTGCTTCTCGATCATCTGGAAGCCCGGGTTCGCATTGTCGAAACCGATCCAGATGAACAGCGACACGATGAAGGTCACCACGGTCGTGAGCAACGAGATGTTGAGCACGTTGCGGCGGCCGTTCGGGCCGTTCTCATTCATAAGCAGCAGGAGCACCACGCCGACGAGCGGCAGAAAGGTGACCGTGGAAAGAATAGGCCAATCGGTCATCAGAGGGCACTCCCGAGCATCATCCAGGTAACGAGCGCTGCAACGCCGATCAGCATGGCGAACGCGTAGTGATAGAGGTAACCGCTCTGCAGGCGCACGACGCGGTTGGTGACATCGACGACGCGGGCAGCGATGCCGTTCGGGCCGTAGGTGTCGATGACACCGACGTCACCCTTCTTCCAGAGGAAGCGGCCAAGCGCCTTTGCCGAGCGAACGAAGAGGAAGTCATACAGCTCGTCGAAGTACCACTTGTTCAGAAGGAAGTTGTACAGGACGCGATGCTGCTGCGCGAGGACACGCGGCGTCGACGGCGACTTGATGTACATGTACCAGGCGGTGACGAAGCCGACGATCATCGCAATGAAGGGGCTGAGACCAACCAGGGCCGGAACGTGATGGAAGTGTTCCAGCAGTTCGTTTTCCTTCGAGGTGAAGAGAGCGCCCTTCCAGAACTCGGCGTACTCTTCGCCGTAGAAGTGGCCTTCGAAGAACCAGCCTGCGAAGACTGCGCCGATCGCCAGGAGGTAGAGCGGCACAAGCATGACCTGCGGCGACTCGTGAACGTGGTGCATGACCTCGTGCGAAGCGCGCGGCTTGTTGAAGAAGGTCATGAACATCAGGCGCCAGGAATAGAAGCTCGTGAACAGAGCAGCGATCACCAGCATCGCGAAGGCAAAGCCGGCAACCGGCGAATGCGATGCATAGGCAGCCTCGATGATGACGTCCTTCGAGAAGAAGCCGGCAAAGCCGAACGGCGTGAACGGAATGCCGACGCCGGTGATGGCGAGGGTACCGATCAGCATCATGTAGAAGGTGACCTTGATGTGCGGACGCAGACCACCCATGTGACGCATGTCCTGCTCGCCATCGACGGCGTGGATGACCGAGCCGGCGCAAAGGAACAGCAGTGCCTTGAAGAAGGCGTGCGTGAAGAGGTGGAAAATGGCCGCGCCATAGGCGCCGACGCCGAGTGCGACGAACATGTAGCCGAGCTGCGAACAGGTCGAATAAGCGATGACGCGCTTGATGTCGTTCTGCACGAGGCCGACGGTTGCCGCGAAGAAGGCGGTGATGGCGCCGATGATGGTGACGACAGTCAGCGCATCGGGCGACAGTTCAAACAGCGGCGACATGCGGGCGACGAGGAAGACGCCGGCGGTGACCATGGTAGCGGCATGGATGAGCGCCGAAACAGGCGTCGGGCCTTCCATGGCGTCCGGCAGCCAGGTGTGCAGCAGGAACTGTGCCGACTTACCCATCGCGCCCATGAAAAGCAGCAGGCAGGCGCCGGTCAGTGCGTGCGCCTTGTCGAGGTGCATGCCGAAGAGGTTGAGAACGATCTCGCCACCCTGGCCTCCAGCCTCAGTCGCAGCGAAGCTCGGAGCGTTGGCGAAGATGGTGTCGAAGTTGATCGCGCCGAAGAGAACGAAGACGCTCGCGATGCCGAGGATGAAGCCGAAGTCGCCAACGCGGTTGACGATGAAGGCCTTCATGGCAGCAGCATTGGCCGACGGCTTCTTGAACCAGAAACCGATGAGCAGATACGAAGCCAGACCGACGCCTTCCCAGCCGAAGAACATCTGGGCAAGGTTATCGGACGTGATGAGCATCAACATCGCGAAGGTGAAGAGCGACAGATAGGCGAAAAAGCGCGGACGATGCGGGTCATGATGCATGTACCCGATCGAGTAGACGTGAACGAGGGTCGAAACCGAGTTGACGACGATCAGCATGACCGAGGTCAGCGTGTCGATACGCAGCGCCCAGGAGACGTCGATACCGCCGGACTGGATCCAGCGCAGAACTTCAACCTTGATCGGACCGCCTTCGTGGTGGCCCATGCCGACGGTGATGAAAACGTACCACGACAGAACTGCCGCGACGATCATCAAACCGGTGGTGACGAATTCCGATGCCTTGGCGCCGATCGCGCGGCCGAAAAGGCCGGCGATGATCGCGCCAATCAGGGGAAGAAAGACGATAGCCTTATATAAAAACATAGCCTTATCAGCCCTTCATCATATTGACGTCTTCCACGGCGATGGAGCCGCGGTTGCGGTAGAAGACGACGAGAATTGCGAGACCGATGGCCGCTTCAGCAGCAGCGACGGTCAGAATGAACAATGCAAAGACCTGGCCGACGATGTCGTTCAGGAACGACGAGAAGGCGACCATGTTGATGTTGACCGCGAGCAGAATGAGCTCGATCGACATCAGGATAACGATGATGTTCTTCCGGTTGAGGAAGATACCGAAGACGCCGAGCGTGAAGAGGATGGCGCTGACCGTCAGGTAATGGGAAAGTCCGATGACCATTGTGTTGTTTCCTTAAGCTCGCGCCTGCCTCAAAGCCCCTGCCCCGGCTTCACCGTCACCACCTCGACGGCGGTCTTCGGATTGCGGGCAACCTGGTTCGCAATGTTCTGCCGCTTGACGTGCGTGCGATGCTTGAGCGTCAGCACGATCGCCCCGATCATCGCGACCAGAAGCACCAAACCGGCGATTTCGAAGAAGTAGACGTAATTGGTGTAGAGCACATCGCCGAGCGCCGCGGTGTTGGTCCGGTCGGTGATGGCCGGGATCGGCATCGCCACGGACTTCGCGATCTCAGGCGAAATCACGCTGCCGCCGACCACGACGATCAGCTCGGCTGCGAGGATCACCCCGATCAGCGCGCCGATCGGCGCATATTCGAGAACGCCGGCCCGCAGCTCCGTGAAGTCGATGTCGAGCATCATGACCACGAAAAGGAAGAGAACGGCCACGGCCCCGACATAAACGACCAGCAGGATCATCGCGAGGAATTCGGCGCCGAGCAGCAGGAACAGGCCCGCCGCATTGAAGAAAACCAGGATCAGGAAGAGAACCGAATGAACAGGGTTCTTCGACCAGATAACCATGAACGCCGACGCTATCGCGATAAAGGCGAAAAGATAGAAAAATAGAGCCTGCAGACCCATGTTGGTGCCTTTTTCATCTTCCCCCGGGCAGCCGGGAGTTTCCCTGCCCGATGAAGCTTCGCAAGGAGGGATCCAGCAAAGCTCCGGTGCATGTTGACCGGAAGCCGCGTCAGGCGCGGCATCCCGGCATTTCAATTTCGATCAACGGTACGGTGCGTCCAGCGCGATGTTGCGCGCAATTTCGCGCTCCCAGCGGTCGCCGTTGTCGAGGAGCTTCTGCTTGTCGAAGTAGAGCTCTTCGCGTGTTTCCGTCGCAAATTCGAAATTCGGGCCTTCGACGATCGCATCGACCGGGCATGCCTCCTGGCAGAAGCCGCAGTAGATGCACTTCACCATGTCGATGTCGTAACGAACCGTGCGGCGCGTGCCATCGTTGCGGCGCGGGCCAGCTTCGATGGTGATCGCCTGTGCAGGACAGATCGCCTCGCACAGCTTGCAGGCGATGCAGCGCTCTTCGCCGTTGGGATAACGACGCAGGGCATGTTCGCCGCGGAAGCGCGGGCTGACCGGTCCCTTTTCAAACGGATAGTTGACCGTTGCCTTCTGCTTAAAAATGTACCGGAAGGTCAGCCAGAACGCACTGGCGAATTCCTTCAGGAACAGCGAGCTGACAGCGTTGGACAAGCCTGCCATCTTCAACCTCCAAAATTGCTTGAAACGAGGGCCGACATAATCACGAACCCATCAGCTTCAGCACGAATGCAACGATAACGACCATTGCCAGCGACAGCGGAAGGAAGACCTTCCAGCCGAGGCGCATGAGCTGGTCGTAGCGGTAGCGCGGCACGAATGCCTTCACCATCGCGAACATGAAGAACACCAGGCACGACTTCAGCATGAACCAGATGATGCCCGGAACCCAGTTCAGGAACCACACGTCGACCGGCGGCAGCCAGCCCCCGAGGAACAGGATCGTCGTCAGCGAGCACATCAGAACGATGGCCGCGTATTCGCCGAGCATGAACATCATGTAGAGCGCGGAGCCGTACTCGACCATGAAGCCGGCGACGAGTTCGGATTCAGCTTCCGGAAGGTCGAAGGGCGGACGGTTCGTTTCAGCAAGCGCCGAAATGAAGAAGATGATGAACATCGGGAACAGGGCGAGCCAATGCCAATCCAGGAAGGAAGCCGGCAGGCCGAGGCGCGTTCCGATGCCGCTCTGCTGAGCGTGAACGATATCCGTCAGGTTCAGCGAGCCAACGCAAAGCAGGACGGTAACGATGACGAAACCGATCGAGACTTCGTAGGACACCATCTGTGCTGCAGAGCGAAGCGCGCCGAGGAACGGATACTTCGAGTTCGAAGCCCAGCCGCCCATGATGACGCCATACACTTCGAGCGACGAGATCGCGAAGATGTAGAGGATACCGACGTTGATGTTCGAGATAACCCAGCCATCAGCGAAGGGCACGACAGCCCAGGTCGACAGCGCCAGAAGCACGGTAACCAGCGGCGCCAGAAGGAAAACCGCCTTGTCAGCCCCGGCCGGAATGATCGGCTCCTTGAAGACGAACTTCAAAAGGTCGGCAAAGGACTGGAAAAGTCCCCACGGACCCACCACATTCGGACCACGACGGAGCTGAACTGCTGCCCAGATCTTACGGTCGGCCAGCAGAATGTAGGCGATGAAGACGAGGAGGCAGACGAGGACGAGAAGCGACTGACCGACCATGAGAAGGCCGGGCAAGACATAAGTTGAAACAAACGATTCCATAGTCCCCTGCCCTTACTCTGCCGCGACTTTAAAGTTGTTGCGGGCCAATGCCGAGCACTCGGCCATGACAGCCGACGCGCGCGCGATTGGGTTCGTCAAATAGAAGTCTTTCACAGGCGACGCAAACCCGGATTTGTTCATCTTGCCGGCTTTTTTCGCAACTGCGGCAATTTTGGCGCTGTCGCTTTCGGCAATCTCGTCGAGCGCTGCGAAATGCGGGAATGCCGCATAGAGCTTGGCGCGCAACTGGTTCAGTGAATCGAACGGCAGCTTCTTGCCGAGCACGTCGGAAAGCGCACGAATGATCGCCCAGTCTTCGCGAGCGTCGCCAGGAGCAAAGCCTGCGCGGTTGCCCATCTGAACGCGGCCTTCGGTGTTGACCCAGATACCGGACTTTTCGGTGTAGGCGGCTGCCGGCAGGATGACGTCAGCGTTCTGTGCGCCTTCGTCACCGTGCGAGCCGATGTAGACCGTGAGCTTGGCCTTCTTCGCCGAGAAGTTCAGTTCGTCCGCGCCGAGCAGGAAGAGCACGTCCATCGCAGTCAGCATTTCAGCCGCGCCGACGCCCTTGGCGCCAGGCACGAAGCCGAGGTCGAGACCGCCAACGCGCGATGCTGCGGTGTGCAGTACTGCGAAGCCGTTCCATCCTTCGACAACCGCGCCGACATTGCCGGCGAGCTTGGCAACACTTGCGAGAACGCCAGCGCCATCGCTGCGCGACAGAGCGCCCTGGCCGATGATGATGAGCGGCTTCTTGGCGTCCGTCAGAACCTTTGCGAAGGCATGGTTGCCGTCGACGAGATCCTTCAGGGTGTCCGGGCCGGAGCCGAGGTATTCGTAGTTGTAGCGAAGCTCGCCGCCCTCACCGATCACGCCGATCGGGAAGTTGCCACGACGCCAGCGCTTGCGGATGCGAGCGTTGAGGATAGCAGCTTCGAAGCGCGGGTTGGAGCCGATGATCAGCAGCGCGTCAGCCTGCTCGATGCCTTCGATCGTCGGGTTGAAGACGTAGCTTGCACGACCGAGCGACGGATCGAGTGCCGTCCCATCCTGACGACAGTCGAGGTTCTCGGAGCCCAGCGACTTCACCAGTTCGGAAAGCGCATACATTTCTTCGACGGAAGCGAGGTCACCGGCGATCGCGCCGATCTTGTCGCCCGAGGTCGCTGAAACGGCCGCCTTGATCGCGCCGAAAGCTTCACCCCAGGTCGCAGGCTGAAGGCGACCGTCCTTGCGGACGTATGGCTTGTCGAGGCGCTGTGTCTTCAGGCCGTCCCAGATGAAGCGGCTCTTGTCGGAGATCCACTCTTCGTTGATCTGGTCGTTGACGCGCGGCAGGACGCGCATGACTTCGCGGCCACGGGTATCGACGCGGATCGCCGAACCGAGCGCGTCCATGACGTCGATCGATTCGGTCTTGTTCAGTTCCCACGGACGCGCCGTGAAAGCGAAAGGCTTGGAGGTGAGCGCACCGACCGGGCAAAGGTCAACGACGTTGCCCTGCAGTTCGGAGGTCATCGCCTGCTCGAGATAGGTGGTGATCTCGGCATCCTCGCCGCGGCCGATCAGGCCGAGTTCGGCAATGCCGGCCACTTCGGTCGTGAAGCGAACGCAACGCGTGCAGTGAATGCAGCGGTTCATCACGGTCTTGACGAGCGGTCCAATGTACTTGTCTTCCACGGCGCGCTTGTCTTCCTGATAGCGCGAGCTGTCGATGCCGAAGGCCATTGCCTGGTCCTGCAGGTCGCATTCGCCACCCTGGTCGCAGATCGGGCAATCCAGCGGATGATTGATGAGCAGGAACTCCATCACGCCTTCGCGGGCCTTCTTGACCATCGGCGTATTGGTGAACACTTCAGGCAGCTCGCCGTTCGGGCCGCCACGGATATCGCGTACGCCCATGGCGCAAGATGCCTGCGGCTTCGGCGGACCACCCTTGACCTCGACGAGGCACATGCGGCAGTTGCCGGCAACCGAAAGGCGCTCGTGGAAGCAGAAGCGCGGAACTTCAGCACCGGCTTCTTCACACGCCTGAATGAGGGTGTAATGATCCGGGACTTCGATCTCGTTACCGTCAATCTTCAGTTTTGCCATCGTCACTCAGTCCTGTTTTCCGTTTGCCGGATGGCGGCAAACAAATCTATTTTGCAACGTTTCCACTGCCAGGCCGGATTTTTGCGCCCGCTAGCACCGGTATCGTCCAAATTCTGTTTCCGCTCCCGAGACCCGAGACCGGCATTCGGCATCTGCAACACCAGGCCATGCCTGTCCGTCGTTCTGCCTCGACTTCACTTCGGCCAAGTCATTCGGCCGAAAAATTACGTCCGCTTCCTGCCCTTCGCCGATAGCGCCTTTGCTTGAGCAACCCAGCCGTCCCGCGCGATACGGCCTTCAAAGCCGAGCTCAGCGTCGATCCGCGCGATGTCCTCGTCCGACCATGCCGCGAGATCCGCGAAGGTGCGTATCCCCTTGGCGTTAAGAACCTGCTCAAGCTTCGGACCGATCCCCGAGATCTGCTTGAGATCATCGGCTTTCCGCGTCCGTGGCGCGACCTTCGCCTTCGCGACCGGCTTCGGAGCCGGAGCAACGGCAAGTTCGACCTTGCCTGGCGCGGTCTTTACCGGTGCTGGGCGAATGTTCTCAGGCTTCACGTCCACTTCCGGCTTAGACTCATCCGGCGGCGTCTCATCGAGCACAGCGGCCAGCTGGTTTGACGCTTCCACAGCGCCCTGGAGGGCTCCGAGGAACGCACCGGCCATCTGCGTGGAAAAGCCGAAACCGATCGCCGTCGCTGCGGCCATCGCCGCAGCCGGATTGATCATCAGCGGCGGCAGCGGCAGGGCCCGGGCGTTTTCCAGCATCTCGGCAGCAAGACGGCCGAAGTCGGCCGAAAAATCAGCCGCTCCTTCCTTCTTCGTGCTGTCGGACGCCTTCGTCATCAGCCTTACTCTGCAGCCTCGAGAACCGCACCGTGATCCATCGCGCTCGCCGTGTACTGGTCGATACGCGCTTCGATCTCGTGGCGGAAGTTACGGATCAGACCCTGCACTGGCCATGCGGCAGCGTCGCCGAGCGCACAGATGGTGTGGCCTTCGATCTGCTTCGTGACCTGGAACAGCATGTCGATTTCGCGCTTCTGGGCATTGCCCTTGGCCATGCGCTCCATGACGCGCCACATCCAGCCCGTGCCTTCGCGGCACGGCGTGCACTGACCGCAGCTCTCATGCTTGAAGAAGGCCGAGATACGGGCGATCGCCTTGATGACGTCGGTGGACTTGTCCATGACGATCGAGGCTGCCGTACCGAAGGACGAACCAACCGAACGCAGACCGTCGAAGTCCATCGGAACGTCGATCATGTCCTTGGCCGGAACGATCGGGCACGATGCGCCGCCCGGGATGACCGCGAGCAGATTGTCCCAACCGCCACGGATCCCGCCGGCGTGCTTGTCGACGAGTTCACGGAAGGTGATGCCCATTTCTTCTTCGACGGTGCACGGCTTGTTGACGTGACCGGAGAGCATGAACAGCTTCGTGCCGACGTTGTTCGGGCGACCGAGCGAGGAGAACCAGCCAGCACCACGACGCAGGATCGTCGGAGCAACGGCGATCGACTCGACGTTGTTGACGGTCGTCGGGCAGCCGTAGAGACCCATGTTGGCCGGGAATGGCGGCTTGAGGCGCGGCTGGCCCTTCTTGCCTTCGAGGCTTTCGAGAAGTGCTGTTTCTTCGCCGCAGATGTAAGCACCCGCGCCATGGTGGACATAGATGTCCATCGGATAGCCGAGCTTGTTGCTCTTGCCGAGCAGACCGTAGTCGTAGCACTCGTCGATCGCGGCCTGGAGGGCTTCGCGCTCGCGGATGTATTCACCACGGACGTAGATGTAGGCAGCATTCGCGCCCATGGCGAAGCTGGCGATCACGCAGCCTTCGATCAGCGTATGCGGATCGTGGCGCATGATATCGCGGTCCTTGCAGGTGCCCGGCTCCGACTCGTCGGCGTTGACGACGAGATAGTGCGGACGACCATCCGATTCCTTCGGCATGAAGGACCACTTGAGACCCGTCGGGAAGCCTGCGCCGCCACGACCTCGAAGACCAGAGGCCTTCATCTCGTTGATGATCCAGTCGCGACCCTTTTCGAGAATCTGCTTGGTGCCGTCCCAGTGGCCGCGGCTCATCGCGCCCTTCAGGGACTTGTCCTTGAGGCCGTAGATATTGGTAAAGATGCGGTCTTTATCTTGTAACATGCTTCACCTCTTACCGCGGCTTCTTACCGAAGACCTTGATATATTCCGCTTCGCCGCCCTTGGCGAGCGCCTTGGCCTGCTTGACCCAGTCGTCACGCTCGATGCGACCCTTGAAATTCAGGTAGCCGTCGACCCATTCGCGCTCCGCCTTCTTCCAACCCGCGACTTGCGCGAAGGTGAAGATGCCGAGTTCGTGGAGCGTACCCTCGATCTTCGGGCCAACGCCGGAGATCAACTTCAGATCGTCAGGAGTGGCCGGCTTCTCGATGCCCGCCGGACGATTCTTGTCGCTCAGCGAAGGCTTGCCGACGTCAGCCGCAGCCTGTTCTTCGACCGCCTTGACGTTCTTCGCGGCAGCCTTGGGCGCCGTAGCAGGCGTCTTCAGGGCCGCGTTGGTTTCGGCGTCGGTGCTCTTCGGACGAGCCGCTTCGGACGGAGGAACGGGCGCAGCGTCAACCTTGGCGGTTGCTGCTTCTGCAACAACCTTCTTGGCGGATGCCTTCTTCTTCGGCTCTTCGTCGGTCAGGCTCGTCGGGCCGCCTTCGGGCGACGAGAAATGACGATCAATCTGCGGGCCGGGCGTGATGCTCGCGCCGTTGCCTGCTTCAAACGTGTCGATGATCTCACCCAGACGCTCTGGTGTCAGATCCTCGTAAGTGTCCTTGCCGATCATGACCATCGGTGCATTGACGCAGGCCCCGAGACATTCGACTTCTTCCCAGGACAGCGTGCCTTCAGCATTCCGTTCGAAGGGATGATGGTGGATCTTGCTCTTGCAGACCGACATCAGACCTTCCGAACCACGTAGCATGCAGGGCGTGGTGCCGCAAACCTGGATGTGCGCACGCGTTCCCACAGGAGCCAGCTGGAACTGGGTGTAGAATGTCGCGACCTCGAGGACGCGGATATAGGCCATGTCGAGCATGTCGGCGACCTTCTCGATCGCTGCACGCGTAACCCAACCATCCTGCTCCTGCGCCCGCATCAACAGCGGAATGACCGCGGATTGCTGACGGCCTGCGGGATATTTCTGGATCGTCTTATCCGCCCAGGCTGCGTTCTCGTCATTGAAGGCGAACGCGGCTGGCTGGAATTGATCTTCGGCTAATCGACGAACGGACATTCTTCCTCACGCCTTGTCAGTTTAGGGCGCCACACTGCGAGGCGGTCAGAGACTTCATCTCGCAAGCATAGGCCGACTGGTCTTTTTGCAAAAACACAACGAACTTGCCGCCGTTTGGAACGGCGGTCTTGATTTCATACCCCTTGGACAACAGGTCGCCCATCGAGGTCTTTGCTGCCGGCGCCGTCGGTGCTTCCTGACCCAGCTTGAGGCCAAGCCCACCGGCTTCCTGAGCGAATGCTCCGGAAGCCGAGAGAAGAACGATGGAGACGAGCGGCAGCAAACGCATCAGCGGTCTACCTCACCGAACACGATGTCGAGTGAACCGAGAACAGCCGTCACGTCCGCAAGCATGTGACCCTTGCAGAGGAAGTCCATCGCCTGCAGATGGGCGTAGCCCGGGGCGCGGATCTTGCAGCGGTACGGCTTGTTGCTGCCATCGGAGACGACATAGACGCCGAACTCGCCCTTCGGCGCTTCGACGGCCGCGTACACTTCGCCGGCCGGAACGTGGTAGCCTTCGGTGTAGAGCTTGAAGTGGTGGATGAGCGCTTCCATCGAACGCTTCATCTCGCCACGCTTCGGCGGAACGACCTTGCCGTCGATCGACGAGACCGGGCCGGTCTTGGCGCTGCCCATCAGGCGCTCTACGCACTGCTTCATGATGCGAACCGACTGGCGCATCTCGATCATGCGGATCAGGTAACGATCGTAGCAGTCGCCGTTCTTGCCGATCGGAATGTCGAATTCCATATCGTTGTAGCACTCATAAGGCTGCGAGCGACGCAGGTCCCAGGCAGCGCCCGAGCCGCGAACCATCACGCCCGAGAAGCCCCAGGACCAGGCATCAGCCAGCGACACCACGCCGATATCGACGTTACGCTGCTTGAAGATGCGGTTGTCCGTCAGAAGGCCTTCGATATCGTCGAGGATCTTGAGGAACGGGTCACACCACTTGCCGATATCCTCGACCAGCTCTGGCGGGATGTCCTGGTGGACGCCGCCCGGACGGAAATAGGCCGAGTGCATACGCGCGCCGCAGGCGCGCTCGTAGAACACCATCAGCTTTTCGCGTTCTTCGAAGCCCCAGACCGGCGGCGTCATTGCGCCGACGTCCATGGCTTGCGTCGTGACGTTCATGATGTGCGACAGAATTCGGCCAATTTCGGAGTACAGAACTCGAATCAGCTGACCGCGAATCGGAATTTCAAGCTTCAGCATCTTTTCGACGGCGAGCGCGAAAGCGTGCTCCTGGTTCATCGGCGCGACATAGTCGAGACGATCGAAATAAGGAACAGCCTGAAGATAGGTCTTCGATTCGATCAGCTTCTCGGTGCCGCGGTGCAGCAGGCCGATATGCGGATCGACGCGCTCGATGATTTCGCCATCGAGTTCAAGCACGAGACGCAGAACGCCGTGCGCGGACGGGTGCTCCGGTCCGAAGTTGATCGTAAAGTTGCGAACGTTATGTTCAGTCATAGCGACGCGCTCCGCGCTGGCAATTGGCATGAGACGGCGAACGGAGAGGCTTCAAGACAGTCGAGCCTCATCTTAGTTCGCAGCCTTCTCGTCTCCCGGAAGTACGTAGTCGGTGCCTTCCCACGGGGACGTGAAATCGAAATTGCGGAATTCCTGCTTGAGCTCGACGGGTTCGTAAACGACGCGCTTGGCGGCATCGTCATAACGCACCTCGACATAACCCGTCGTCGGGAAATCCTTGCGGAGCGGATGACCTTCAAAGCCGTAGTCCGTGAGGATGCGGCGGAGGTCGGCATGGCCGGAGAACGGAATGCCGTACATGTCCCAGGCTTCACGCTCGAACCACTCAGCACCCATGTAGACTGATGTAGCTGATGGAACCGACTCACCATCGGCGACAGCAACCTTCACGCGGATGCGCAGGTTCCGCTTCGGCGACAGGAGGTGATAGACGACATCGAAACGCTTCTCACGCTGCGGCCAGTCGACGCCGCAGATATCGATCATGCTGATGAAGCCGCAACGGGCGTCGTCACGCAGGAACGTCAGCAGCGCCAGAATCGTCTCCGGCGTCGCAGTTACGTTCAGCTCGTCGTAGCTGATGGATGCATCAAGAAAGAGATCGCCACGCATCTCGCGGAGATACGAGGATAGTTCGCTCAAGGCTTCACTCATGACAGTCCTCCGCCCTTAGCGCTCAATCGTTCCGGTTCGACGGATCTTCTTCTGCAGAAGCAGCACCCCGTAGAGCAGCGCTTCTGCCGTGGGGGGACAGCCCGGCACGTAGATATCGACAGGAACGACACGATCGCAACCACGCACGACCGAATAGGAATAGTGATAGTAGCCGCCGCCGTTTGCGCAGGAGCCCATCGAAATGACGTAACGCGGCTCAGGCATCTGGTCATAGACCTTGCGGAGCGCAGGCGCCATCTTATTGGTCAGCGTGCCGGCAACGATCATGACGTCGGACTGGCGCGGCGAAGCGCGCGGAGCAACACCGAAGCGCTCCATGTCGTAACGCGGACCGGAGACCTGCATCAGGCCTTCGACGGCGCAGCAGGCCAGACCGAACTGCATCCACATCAACGAGCCCGTACGGGCCCAGGTGATCAGATCGCGCGTGGAGGTAACGAGAAAGCCCTTGTCAGCCAATTCATCGTTGATCTCACCGAAGAAGGCGCTGTCGTTGCCGATCGGCTTGCCCGTAGCCGGGTCGATCACGCCTTTCGGATGCGGCGCAACGAGCGCCTTGTCGCTTGGGGCTACTCCCATTCCAGGGCTCCCTTTTTCCATTCATAAATAAAGCCGATGGTCAGCACGCCAAGGAAGACCATCATGGACCAGAAGCCGAACCAGCCGATCGCGCCGAACGAAACGGCCCAAGGGAAGAGGAAGGCGACTTCGAGGTCGAAGATGATGAAGAGAATCGACACCAGATAGAAGCGGATATCGAACTTCATGCGAGCGTCGTCGAATGCGTTGAAGCCGCATTCAAAAGCCGAAAGCTTTTCCGAATCAGGCGCCTTGTAGGCAACGGCGAACGGCGCAATGAGCAGCGACAGGCCGATTACAAGGGCGATAGCAATGAAAATGGCGATCGGAATATAGGAACTGAGCAGTCCAGTCATCAGGTTCATCCCTGCTTGCCGGCTGCGCCGGGAGGCGCGAATGGGCATTTGCCCGGCAAGCGAACGTGCGTTGCAACAACGCCGTGGTTAGCGCAGCCAGAGCCACGGCGCAAGACTTTTAGAGGGTCAATTCGAATAGTCGACGCGCGACTTTACCAAGCAGATGCAATGATGTCGCGACAAATCCACAGAAGTTGATTCAGGCGCATGCCAGCCCATCCGATATTGCATGGCTTATCGCGGAAACAGACAGGGAAATCGGTCGACCGCATGCGGCAAAAGTCAATAAAGGCCGGGGCAAGAAAGCCCGGAACCTTGATGTATTGGAGAACATTTCCTGAAGAAAGAAATGGCGCGAGTGACGGGGCTCGAACCCGCGACCTCCGGCGTGACAGGCCGGCACTCTAACCGACTGAGCTACACCCGCGCATAACAGACACCAAGCTTGCCGGACGATGCCTTTCAGCATCTGCATTGAAATGGCGCGAGTGACGGGGCTCGAACCCGCGACCTCCGGCGTGACAGGCCGGCACTCTAACCGACTGAGCTACACCCGCATTCATTTCAAGCAATCCGGAGGCTTTCGCATCCTTGTCAAAGCAGCGTTGCCGCTTCGATGAGCGGCTAACTAAGGGGTTCGCATTTGAGTGTCAAGCAGGTTTGGAGACAAAACGATGACAGTTTGCGAATTGTTTGTGGGAGACGAAAAACGAGATGAATCGCTCCCCTTCTATATAAGGGGCCCCTCGCATCGATTTTGGCTGCCGCATCAACCGACCGTCGTCGCGGCCGGTTTTTTATCCACAGGCAGAATCCGCGCACAACCAAGGCAAATGACGATCCGCCTTCAAAAAAATCAAAAAATCTTCACAAACACTCTTGCGGTTTGTCCGCGATCCGCATAGATCACGGCCACCGACGCGGCGGACATGATCCGCACAGCGAGCGGGCGATTAGCTCAGTTGGTAGAGCGCCTCGTTTACACCGAGGATGTCGGGAGTTCGAGTCTCTCATCGCCCACCATTTTCCTCCCTTTTTGGCCGCATATTTCAATACCGAAGCGTCATGCCCCCGGGCGACGCGATGTGTTGTCCCCCTCCTACCCAGCGAGGGCTGTGCCGATTTCCAACGCCTTGTCCGATATCGTGCGCCCCCTTGCGCTTGGGTGGCAAACGACGGTGTGAGAAATACCGTGCCGCCGACATGCTGCCGTGGCGACGCCTCCGAGAGCGATAACACGTCTCCCCGAAAGCTCGTGCCGTGTAACTTGGTCGAACGAGATATCCACATTGGCGCGCGAAATGCCTTCCGATCGCTGTTCCTTGGGCAGTAAATGAAATGCCTGAGTGACGTAGATGTGTGAGCGGGTGAGACCCGACTCAACGAGGGCTTGGCCTAAGACCTTGTTGAAGAGAATGCCGGGGAGGAACCCGAGCTTGGTCAAGATTGCATGATGTTGGGTGATTGACGACACATCCAGCCAGTGCAGCGCAAGCAGCACGGGACCGGTCTTAGACCGAGATGATATCTGGTAGGGGCTTACCCAGTCCCCATCAAAGCCAACATCTGCAAGTGTCGCAAAGCCGTCTATACGCAGCTGTCTCCGACGCTCACCGATTTCTTGGTAGTCCATCGCGCGCCCTCACCCATGTCGCTTCATATCGAACTCTGCAGCCACGACGACGTCAATGGAAATCCGCACCCACCGCTTCGTCAGCAATACGCACCGAAGCCGCTGTACCGAACGGCCCGGAGAGCAACACCCCTACAGGACTGCCAGTTGGCTGTACGCGGTTGATAGAACAGCGATATTCGAGTAGGGGCGAAGTGGTTGGAAAAATGAGCCTCGGAAACGCAGCGCGATGAAGAGAGATTCGCCTTCTCTTGCGCGTGGTGCATCTTACCTGCTCGCCGATTCGTAGCCGGTGCTGGGCGAATGGCCTCGCTGGAGGCTTGCCGACGCGAGAGTACGAATAAACGAGCTTCCCTAGTTGACGAGGACCGCCTTCTTTCCTTTCGATAATTTCGCGATGAAGGACACACCTTCTGGAATGCTAGAGCAACGATCTGAAAGGGAATCTAAAAGGGCCTGCATTTTCTCTCGCTGTTGCGCCCTGGCGCCAAACGGTGGGAACCGGAAGTGTAACGCGGCGCTCGCATCTTCCGCCTCACCCACCCATGACGGCCCATGGGGTAGCCAAGCGGCCGCCCGGTTGGCTATATGAGCATCTTGCTTCCGGCCGCGCCGGCGGGGAGCCCACAGGCATCATCATCCGAGATATCATCATGAAAACACGCGAAGAACGGCAGGCACAAAGGGCGAGCATGCCGAGGACGCAGCTTGCTGCCCATCACATGGAAAATGCGCGGCTGCTGCCGGATCGCGGCGAATTGCTCTATCGCATTCCGAATGGCGGCATCGGCGTCGAGGTCGGGGCGGCATTCGGCGAGTACACCGCCGAGATTCTGGAGAAGAATCGCCCGGCGCAACTTTATCTCATCGATCCGTGGAGCATGGATCGCTACAGCTCCGGCCTCGACCAGATCCATACCCAGTTCAAGCAGCAGATCGATAGCGGCCAGCTGCACCTGATGCAGGGCACGTCGCTCGAAAAGCTTGCCGAGTTCGAAGACGACTTTCTCGATTGGGCCTATATCGACACCGACCACTCGTTCGAACTGACATGGCAGGAGCTTCTGCTCTGCGAGAAGAAGGTCAAACGGACCGGCCGGATTGCCGGCCATGATTTCTGCACCGGCAACACGGTCAAGCCGATCGTTTACGGCGTGGTCGAGGCCGTCACGAAATTCTGCAAGGACTATGGCTGGCAATTCGAGTTCCTGACGGTCGAATCGCACGCTCACTTTTCCTATTGCCTGAAGCGGCTCTGAACCGCCTCAGGCCTTTCCCGCATATTGCTCGTCGCTGACTTGTTCCATCCAGTCAGCGGCCTTGCCATCCAGGGCCTCGTGGATGGCGATATGGGTCATGGCAGTATCCGGCGCGGCGCCGTGCCAATGCTTTTCACCAGGCGCGAACCACACGGAGTCGCCGGCGCGGATTTCCTGAAGCGGGCCGCCCCAGCTTTGCGCCAGGCCCTTGCCTGATGTGATGATCAGCGTTTGCCCCAATGGGTGGGTGTGCCATGCGGTGCGGGCGCCCGGCTCGAAAGTCACGCTGACGGCCCTGACCCGTGCCGGCTCGGGGGTATCCATCAGTGGGTCCTGACGCACGGCACCGGTGAAGTATTCGGCAGGCGCCTTCATCGAAGGCCCGCTTCCGACGGGTTTGATCTCCACTGCACGCTCCCTTGCGAATTGAACTCAACGTTATCGTCCGATCGTAGGATATAGATCGCCACCGTCCAAGGGACAGGACGCCTGGGACGGCCAAGGCTCTCCATAAAATAGATGCGACGCGACCCGCTGGCCGCCCTATCTTCTGCCCCGACGCTTGCCCCCTGCCCGGCTCGCTGCTAGTGCCGGGAACACTTGATCACGTGGAGGATTTTCATGAAGCAACATTCATTCGGCCATCTGCCCCATACTGTCACCAACATCGGTTTTGGCGCATGGCAGATCGGCGGCGCCTGGGGCGATGTCACGGAAGCGGACGGACGCGCAGCGCTCAACGCCGCCCTCGATGCCGGCATGACCTTCATCGACACGGCAGACGTCTATGGTGACGGGCGTTCGGAAAAGATCATCGCCGATGTGCTTGAAAGCCGTGGCGGCGAGCGCCCGATGGTGGCGACCAAAGCCGGTCGCCGGCTCAATCCGCATATGGCCGATGGCTACACCAAGGCCAACCTCGAAGGCTTCATCGATCGCAGCCTCAGGAACCTGCGCGTCGACAGTCTGGATCTGGTTCAGCTGCACTGCCCGCCGACAGAGGTCCTTTATCGTCCCGAAGTCTTCGAAGGGCTGAACGAACTGCAGAAGGCCGGCAAGATCCGGGGCTACGGCGTCAGCGTTGAAAAGGTCGAGGAAGCGTTGAAGGCGATCGAATATCCCGGCGTCGTCAGCATCCAGATCATCTACAATATCTTCCGCCAGCGACCGGATCATCTGTTCTTCCAGGAAGCGCGCCGCAAGAACATCGCCGTCATCGCCCGCGTGCCGCTGGCAAGCGGCCTTCTCTCCGGCAAGATCAACCGGGAAACGACGTTCGCGAGCGACGACCACCGCAACTTCAACCGTCACGGCGAAGCCTTCGACGTCGGCGAAACGTTTGCCGGTGTGCCTTTCGAGGTTGGCCTTCAAGCCGTCGAGGAAGTGCGCAAGCTGGTTCCGGCCGGCGCCTCCATGGCCGCATTCGCGCTTCGCTGGATCCTGATGAGCGACGCCGTCACCGTCGTGATCCCCGGCGCTCGCAATGCCGAGCAGGCCAAAGCCAACGCGGCCGCGGCCAGCCTTGCGCCGCTTTCGCAGGACGTCATGGATGCCACCCGCGAGATCTACGAGCGGCTGATCGGGCCGCACGTGCATCAGCGCTGGTAGATACAAAAATGGCCGGGCAAAACCCGGCCATTTCTTTGAGAGTGCGGCTCGAATTACTTCTTGTCGGCATAGGCCTTGATGGCGGTGGCGACTTCCGACTGCGCCTTCTCGGCATTTTCAAAGCCGTTCAGCTCGACGACCTTGCGCTTTGCCGGAAGCTGCTTGTAGACGCGGAAGAAGGCCTGCAGGCGCTCCTGCTCGATCTCCGGAAGATCGGTGATTTCCTTGACCTTGTCGTAGGTCGGATCGATGTCGGTCGTCGGCACGGCAACAATCTTGTCGTCGACCTCGCCACCGTCGATCATCTTCAGCACACCGATCGCGCGCACCCGGATGATTGCGCCGGGAGCGACCGGTTCGCGTGTGTAGACGATCGCGTCGAGCGGATCACCGTCACCGCCGAGCGAGCTGGTGATCGAGCCATAGTTGGCCGGATAGGCCACCGGCATCGACTGGAAGCGGTCAACGACGATGTGGCCGGTATCGGCGTCGATCTCGTACTTGATGATGCTTCCCTGCGGGATCTCGATCGCCGTGAAGAACTCCTTGCTGTCATCCTTCGGCTGCGGAAAATCGAGATAGGAAACATAGTCTGCAGCGGCTGCGATACCTGCGGTCAAAAGCAAGGCTGCTGCGGTGGAAAAAATCGTCTTCACTATGGATACCCCCATTGGCGCTATAAGAAACGCACTCCGCCTAGGGGGGTGAGATCACAACGATATGACATTTCTGTCGGCTTCTGGAACGGGCGATAACATATGCGTGACCGCCCGCTGGTCAGCTGTGGATCAGCCGCCTGCCCGCTCCCGCTTCATTTCATTTTGCATGATGAAGATAGAGGCGCCGAGGATCAGGAAAGCACCGAGCCAGAGGTAGCCCGCCGGCGCGTAACCGAAGAACAGCCAGCCGGCCAGTACGTTCAGGGGCAGCTTGAGATCATCGAACGGCTGCACGTAAGTGGCGTCGGCCACGGTGTAGGCGAGCGTCAGGAAATACTGCGCCATGACGGTCAACAGGCCAGCCAGAACGAAGAGCACGAGGGTCATGCCGGTCGGGATGGCGAAATCCGCGGCAAGCGCCAGGCCACCATTGATCGGCGTCAGCAAGACCAGCAGCCAGACGGTGATCGTCTCTGGGCGCTCGATCCCGGTGAGGCTCTTGGTGATCAGGGACGAGGCTCCCCACAGCAACGCGGAGAGTATCGGCAGCAGGGCAGCCCAGGTAAAGGCATCCGACCACGGCTGCAGGATGATCATCGCGCCTATGAAACCGACTGCGGTCGCTGCCCAACGGGCGGTTCCAACACGTTCGCCAAGAAACAGCCGGGCGCCGAGGATGATGAAGAAGGGAGACGTCATCACGAGTGCGATCGCCTGCCAGATCGGGACAGACGCGAGCCCCGCAACCCAGGCCAGCACGCCGAAGGAGGCCAGGGCAACGCGAACGGCGTGGCGCCAGGGGTAACTGGTCCGCATGGCGGAAAGGCCGACCTTTTTCAGGAACGGCAGGGAGAACAGCAAAGCGAATGCATATTGCCAGAAAGCGGCTGATGCGGAGGGAAACGCCAGCTTCATCGTCAGCCACTGCGTGATGACGTTGAGGATCGCGAAAGCGATCCCTGCAAGTACCATCCAGCCGGCGCCGGCAAGCGCGCGCGACTTGGAAGCGGTCAATGGGGAAGTCTGATTCATGTCATTCATCCGAAACAAGGGACCAACACAAATCAGGACGCATGAGCGCCGATATCACGCGTCGGCATCGGCCTTCGCGATCAAACGACGTTCATTCTCTTTCATCCGGACTATGACCGTCGGCTCCGGAATTGCACCGGATCTGCTGACCCTTTCCGACGTGGCCGGAAAAGCGCTCGCGGGCTCAAGCAAATGCTCTTACCGCCGGTGGGGACTTTCACCCCGCCCTGAGAACACCAATGGCGTAAAACAAAGTCGCAAGATCAGCAAGGTCATAAAAACGCGAAAAGGGTCCAGCTTGCGCCGAACCCTCTAAAACCTGTGCCGCCGGCCTCGTTGTCCGGCAGCCAAGTCAAATCCAATCAGCCGTTGACGGCATCCTTCAGGCCCTTGCCGGGCGTGAACTTCGGCACGTTGCGAGCCGGGATATCGACTTCAGCGCCGGTGGACGGGTTGCGGCCCTTGGTGGCTGCGCGATGGGAAACGGTGAAGCTACCGAAACCAGCGAGGCGAACGTCGCCCTTGCCCTTGAGTTCAGCCTGGACAACTTCGAAAACTGCGTCAACTGCGGAAGCAGCATCGGTCTTCGAGAGTCCTGCCTTTTCGGCAACTGCGGACACGAGTTCATTCTTGTTCATGTTTCCACCCCTTTCTAAATGGTTCGAAACGACTCAAATCTATAAGCTGGCACAGAATAAGGTTCATCAGGCCCGCCGCACCCCAAAGACCCTGCAAATCAAGGAAATGCAAGCGTCTACACATGGTTTTCACAAAAAAAGGCTGGCGAAAACGCCAGCCTTTTCAGGGTTTTTAAGCAATTGGGCACGAATGTGGCAAACAAGGCTCAGTGAGCTATGGTTGCGCCAGTTTCATCGAGCCCTTCGACCGTCGCGATGACCGGCGTTTCGACTGTTCCATCCCACTCGATCGGCTCCGGCCTGCGGACCAGAGCATGCTTGATCACCTCGCCCATGCGGGACACGGGGATGATCTCCATGTTGTTCTTCACGTTATCCGGAATCTCCGCCAAGTCCTTGGCGTTCTCTTCCGGGATCAGCACCTTCTTGATGCCGCCGCGAAGCGCTGCAAGCAGCTTTTCCTTGAGACCACCGATCGGCAGTACGCGACCACGCAGGGTGATTTCACCTGTCATTGCCACGTTCTTGTCGACCGGAATACCGGTCATGATCGAGACGATCGCGGTTGCCATGGCAACGCCGGCCGACGGACCATCCTTCGGCGTCGCACCTTCCGGCACGTGCACGTGGATGTCGCTCTTATCGAAGCGCGGCGGCTCGATGCCGAAATCGACAGCTCTGCTGCGGACGTAAGATGCGGCCGCCGAAATCGATTCCTTCATCACTTCCTTCAGGTTGCCGGTGACGGTCATGCGACCCTTGCCCGGCATCATGACGCCTTCGATCGTCAGCAGTTCGCCGCCGACTTCCGTCCAGGCCAGACCGGTAACGACGCCGACCTGATCCTCGCGTTCGGCTTCGCCGTGGCGGAAGCGCGGAACGCCCAGGTAGTCGTCGATGTTTTCGGCCGTCACATGAACGGACTTCGTCTTGCCCTTGATGATCTCGGTGACCGCCTTGCGGGCGAGCTTCATCAATTCGCGTTCGAAGTTACGGACACCGGCTTCGCGGGTGTACTGCTGGCTGATCGCCATCAGGGCATCGTCCGAAACCGAGAATTCATTCGGCTGCAGCGCATGTTCCTTGATGGCCTTCGGCAGCAGGTGCCGCTTGGCGATTTCGCGCTTTTCGTCTTCGGTGTAGCCGGCGATACGGATGACTTCCATGCGGTCCATCAGAGGCGCAGGGATGTTCAGCGTGTTCGCCGTCGTGATGAACATCACGTCCGACAGATCGTATTCGACCTCAAGGTAGTGGTCCATGAAGGTCGAGTTCTGAGCCGGATCCAGCACCTCGAGCAGAGCCGATGACGGATCACCGCGGAAATCCTGGCCCATCTTGTCGATTTCATCGAGCAGGAAGAGCGGGTTGGACTTCTTCGCCTTCTTCATCGACTGGATGACCTTGCCAGGCATCGAACCGATATAGGTGCGGCGGTGACCGCGGATTTCAGCTTCGTCACGAACGCCACCGAGCGCCATGCGAACATACTCACGGCCGGTCGCCTTGGCGATCGACTGGGCGAGCGAGGTCTTGCCGACACCCGGAGGGCCAACGAGGCACAGGATCGGCCCCTTGATCTTCGTCGCACGAGCCTGAACAGCCAGATACTCGACGATGCGCTCCTTGACCTTGTCTAGACCGAAGTGATCGGCTTCGAGGATCTTTTCGGCGTTGTTGAGATCCGACTTGATCTTCGACTTCTTGCCCCACGGAATGCCGAGCAGCCAATCGAGATAGTTGCGGACAACAGTCGCCTCAGCCGACATCGGGCTCATCTGCCGCAGCTTCTTCAGCTCGGCATCGGCCTTTTCGCGGGCTTCCTTCGACAGCTTGGTCTTGGAAATGCGCTCTTCCAGTTCGGCCATCTCGTCGCGGCCTTCTTCGCCGTCGCCGAGCTCCTTCTGGATCGCCTTCATCTGTTCGTTCAGGTAGTACTCGCGCTGGGTCTTCTCCATCTGGCGCTTGACGCGCGAGCGGATGCGCTTCTCGACCTGAAGGACCGAGATCTCACCTTCCATGAAACCGAGCGCCTTTTCGAGGCGAGCCTTGACGCTGGTGGTTTCCAGCATCTCCTGCTTCTCGGTGATCTTGATCGACAGGTGCGAGGCAACCGTATCGGCCAGCTTCGAATAGTCGTCGATCTGGCTGGCGGCGCCAACGACCTCCGGAGAGATCTTCTTGTTGAGCTTCACGTAGCTCTCGAACTCGGAGACGACCGAGCGGCTGAGCGCTTCGAGCTCGACCGGATCGTCATGCGGTTCTTCGAGAACATGGCCGAGCGCCTCGTAGAAGTCCTCACGGTCGGTGTAGGTATCGATCTCGGCGCGGGCGCGCCCTTCGACCAGCACCTTCACGGTACCATCGGGAAGCTTCAGCAGCTGCAAGACATTGGCGACAGTGCCGACGTTATGAATGGCCGACGGCTCCGGATCGTCATCGCTCGCATTGATCTGCGTTACGAGCATGATCTGCTTGTCGGAACCCATGACCTCTTCAAGCGCGCGGATCGACTTTTCACGACCAACGAACAGCGGCACGATCATATGCGGAAAAACCACGATGTCGCGCAGAGGCAAAACCGGATATGGGGTGCTGCTCGCAGCTGACGTTTTCTTCGTCATTTTATTTCCTTTCCATCGTCCCGTTGCCGGGCTCTTCTGGCACGGCCGCTTGGACCGGCCGCACTCTCACTTGAGACACAAGTGGAGGTTCTGACTACGCTTTTCAAGCAGTGCCATGGCCCGCGTCCCCCTGGACATGACAGCTATGCTACAACGGAACACCTGCACTATGGCGCGCTACGCTGGACCGGCGCTGACCACTTCCGAACCGACTAAAATACAAAGTCGAAACACACCAACGGAATCATTCCATAATTGCCAAGGGCGCGTGAATTCGCAACGGCAACGGAGGTGGTTTCGGACTTCATAAGCAAGATTTATCAGTGCCGTGCATGGTTTTTCAAATAGAAAGGGGCCTGCCGACGGCAAGCCCCTAAAAATCACGCTTCGTATCGTAAAGACATCGATAAGGCGTTAGGCCGATGCGTTCGCCTTTTCGTCCTGACGATCCGCGTAGATGTACAGCGGACGGGCTGAGCCGCGTACGACCTCGTCGGAAATCACGACCTCGCGTACACCTTCCAGGGTCGGAAGCTCGAACATCGTGTCGAGCAGGATCTTTTCCATGATCGAACGAAGGCCGCGGGCGCCGGTCTTGCGGGTGATCGCCTTGCGGGCGATTTCGCGAAGAGCGTCCTCGTGGAAGGTCAGTTCCACGTCTTCCATCTCGAACAGGCGCTGATACTGCTTGATGAGCGCGTTCTTCGGTTCCGACAGGATCTGGATCAGCGCGTCTTCGTCGAGGTCTTCGAGCGTTGCCAGAACCGGCAGACGACCGATGAATTCCGGGATGAGGCCGAACTTGACCAGATCTTCCGGCTCAAGCTCGCGCAGTACTTCGCCAACGCGGCGATCGTCCTGAGCCTTCACCGTCGCGCCGAAGCCGATCGAGGTCTTCTCGCCGCGAGCGGAGATGATCTTGTCGAGACCAGCAAACGCACCGCCGCAGATGAACAGGATGTTCGTCGTGTCGACCTGCAGGAATTCCTGCTGCGGATGCTTGCGGCCGCCCTGCGGCGGTACCGAGGCAACGGTGCCTTCCATGATCTTCAGAAGCGCCTGCTGGACACCCTCGCCCGACACGTCGCGGGTGATCGAAGGATTGTCCGACTTGCGCGAGATCTTGTCGACTTCGTCGATGTAGACGATGCCGCGCTGCGCACGCTCGACGTTGTAGTCAGCAGCCTGGAGAAGCTTCAGGATGATGTTTTCGACGTCTTCACCGACGTAGCCGGCTTCCGTCAGCGTCGTTGCATCAGCCATCGTGAAGGGAACGTCGATGATGCGAGCGAGCGTCTGGGCCAGATAGGTCTTGCCGCAACCGGTCGGACCGACCAGCATGATGTTCGACTTCGCCAGTTCGACTTCGCCGTTCTTCGACGCATGTGCGAGGCGCTTGTAATGGTTGTGAACGGCAACCGACAGGATCTTCTTCGCCTGGCGCTGACCGATGACGTATTCGTCGAGAACCTTGATGATGTCCTGGGGCGTGGGAACGCCGTCGCGGGACTTAACCATCGAGGACTTGTTCTCTTCGCGAATGATGTCCATGCACAATTCGACGCATTCATCGCAGATGAAAACTGTCGGCCCGGCAATAAGCTTCCGGACTTCGTGCTGGCTCTTTCCGCAGAACGAACAATAGAGGGTGTTTTTGGAGTCGCCGCCGTTGCTGCCGCTGACCTTGCTCATATCACTTTCCTTCCAGCACGCCGCATTTCAAGGTGAAATGACGGTCCACTCATTGGCCTACTCCACTCTTGGAGTTCCAGCCGGCCAGGGCCGTTAAGGGGTACGAACCGGGTCCAAGCTATGCTGTCCTGGTTCCGGTGGCAACGAATTCCCCTTCGAATGCCGAATGCTATGTCATAAAAATTCAACATAGCATTAATACTTGAGATTGCCTCACCCGCCACCGGGTTTATTCCTTTGTTCGATCACAAATGAGATAGAACTGTGGCGGATAAAACACCATCCCTAGTTCTCACTAGGCCGCGTCGCCTTCGATTTCTGCGCGCGACGTCAGAACCTTGTCGATAACGCCCCAGTCGCGAGCTTCCGTCGCATCCATGAAATGGTCGCGATCGAGCGTCTTTTCAACTTCGTCGTACGTGCGGCCGGTATGCTTGACGTACACTTCGTTGAGGCGGCGCTTCATCTTGAGGATATCGCGCGCATGACGCTCGATGTCCGACGCCTGACCCTGAAAGCCACCGGACGGCTGGTGAACCATGATGCGGGAGTTCGGTGTAGCGAAGCGCATGTCCTTGTCGCCAGCCGCCAGAAGCAGCGATCCCATGGACGCGGCCTGACCGATGCAGAGCGTCGAAACGGCCGGCTTGATGAACTGCATGGTGTCATAGATCGCCATGCCTGCGGTCACGACGCCGCCCGGAGAATTGATATAAAGCGCGATTTCCTTCTTCGGGTTTTCGGCCTCGAGGAAGAGAAGCTGGGCGCAAACGAGCGTCGCCATGTGATCCTCGACAGGACCCGTCAGGAAGATGATACGTTCCTTGAGCAGGCGCGAATAGATGTCGTAGGAGCGTTCACCGCGATTGGTCTGTTCCACAACCATCGGCACGAGGGCCATAGCGGTATCGACTGGGTTTCTCATGTGCGTCCTTTGTCAACGTCTTTCCGGCCCGACGCCGGGAATCAAAGAAAATGCCTTCTCCCTACATAGAACTTCCCTACCCTTCTCTTCAAGACGCGCCAGCGGATAACGTTAAGAGGGCGGGCATCCATGTGGAATCACTTGGGTCTGCTGGCGAGCGTATTGTTCGAAACTGTCGACAATAGCGATCCGCCGTCGTGCTGCCGCACAGCTTTTCTCTGCAGCAAGATGAAGGAATGCTAAATCCTGCCCACCAAGCGTGCGGCGTTTACCTCACGGAAAGCCTATCGCCGGATAAATGGCGCCGGCCATCGACGGGCAGCGGGCGATTAAGGAAGTCACCAGTAACTTCGGCGAGTATGCGGCCAACAAGAGGTATTGCCGTGTTCAATGTTACAACGGGTCTGGCCATCTGGTGCTCAGAGGCCATGACGCTCGCCCTGGTGGCCTTCATGGCCTGGCGCCATGATGTCCGCAACAAATCCTATCTCTACTGGGGTTATGGCTTTCTGCTCAGCGCCATCGGTTTCGCGATGGTGGCATTGCGCGGCCACATTGCCGACTTCCTGTCGATCGAGCTCGGCAACGCGATTGCCTTGACCGGCCAGAGCGCGTGGGCGGCAGGCTACCTCGCGCTCGACAAGCGGAAGATGGAGTGGTGGATCTTCCTCCCTCCTCTCATATGGGTCGCGGGTATCTTCCTGCCCTGGGTGAACGAGGATTACCCCAACCGCGTCATTCTTTACAATCTTGCTTCCGCGGCGGGTGCCACTTCGCTCCTCATGGCTATAAACGCGCCAAATCTCAAAGCTGAGCCTACACGTGCCAAACTGGCGGTTCTTTTCTTCGCTCAGAGTGGCCTCTGCTTCAGTACAGCCGTGATAATGGCCGTTGCCTCGCCCACGGATGTGCAGGCAGCGAATTACGCCGGCGCGGCCGCCATGGGGACGGGATTCCTTCTGACGCTTGCCTGCGCCCTTACCGCGCGGGTCATCATGGAGCGTTCCGAGCGCCAATTGCGGCTGCTCAGCCTGACCGACACACTGACGGGCGTGCTCAACCGACGCGGTCTGTTCGGGCAATTCGACCCGATCAGCTTGCGCGCCTTCGAACAAGGGCGGCAGGTTGCGGTGTTGCTGTTCGACCTCGACAACTTCAAGCGCATCAACGATCGGTTCGGGCACCAAGCGGGTGACGTCGTTCTTACGGCGTTTGCTCGTATGACACGCCAATATGTACCAACGGGCGCGTTCGGACGCATGGGCGGCGAAGAGTTCGCTGCGTTCGCAAGTGTCGGCGATCAGACGGAAGCCGAAGCACTCGCCGAAGCAATCCGCACAGAGTTCTGCCGCGCTCCCATCAGCACCGGAGACGCGATCATTCCCGCCACCGTCAGTATTGGCGTGGCGATCGCACCGCCGGTGGAAGCGAACATGGACAAACTGGTTTCCGCTGCCGATCGGGCGTTGTACGCGGCCAAGGGTGCCGGGCGAAACTGCACCGTGATCTTCGGAGAGACGGAAGCGGCCGCACCTGCGCCGGTAGAGCCGGATCACCGGCGCGGTGAGCTTGTCCCGACCGTCGACGACCAAGTCCACGCGCTTCGCCGGGTCGGATCGCTTTCCAGAGGTTGAACGGCGCGCGCTCTTTTCGAGGCTCGGCAAATCCGCTAAGCCTCGAAACATGATGATACCGCCTTTTATTTCGATCGATCCCGCCACTCGCCGCGTCTCTCTCGACGCCAGCAATCCAGCCTTCTACGGCAACCCCAACGCCGCCTACGCGGCGTTGCACGCTCATTGTCCGACCTTCTATTGGGAAGAGCAGAAGCAATGGTTCTTCACTGGCTACGACCATGTGAACGCCCTGTTGCGCGACCGCCGCTTCGGCCGTCAGATCCTGCATATCGCGAGCCGCGAAGAACTCGGCCTGCCCGAACCCGATCAGCACGTCGCAAACTTCGACCTCGCCGAACGCTTCTCCCTGCTCGAGCTTGAGCCGCCTGAACACACGCGGCTAAGAACGCTCGTCAATCGCGCCTTCGTCTCCCGCCACGTCGAGAAAATGAAACCCGAGCTTGCCGAGCTGGCCAACCGGCTGATCGACACATTCGAGAAGACTGGCGAAGTCGAGCTACTTTCGGCCTTCGCCGACATCATTCCGGTCACGATGATCGCCCGCATGATCGGCATCCCGGAAGAGATGGGGCCGCAACTGCTGAAATGGTCACACGCCTACATCCGCATGTACCTCTTCGGCCGGACGCGTGCCGACGAGGACGGCGCCGACAAGGCGGCCAAGGAATTCTCGGATTACGTGAAAACCGTGATCGCGGAACGGCGCGCCAATCCGCAGGACGACCTGCTGACGCACATGATCCACACCGAGCACAAGGGCCAGTACCTCACCGAGGACGAACTCGTGTCGACGACGATCGTTCTGTTGAACGCCGGGCACGAAGCGACGGTCCACCAGATCGGCAACTCCGTCCGCATGATCCTCGATAGCGGCTTAGATCCCGCAGCACTCTTCAAGGACGAAGCGACGACCGAACGGACGGTGGAAGAAACGCTGCGCATCTGTGCGCCCGTCCACATTTTCCAGCGCTGGGCGCTTGAGCCTGTCGAAATCGACGGCATTTCCTTCAGGCGCGGAGACAAGGTCAGCCTGATCCTGGCGGCGGCGAATCTCGACCCTGCGAAGTTCACTGACCCGCTGACGTTCGCGCCTGGTCGCAACGAGGCGCCCAACCTGTCGTTCGGCGCGGGCATCCACTTCTGCATCGGGGCACCGCTTGCACGCCTGGAGCTCAATGTCGTGCTGCCGATCCTGTTCGAACGCCTGCCCGGCCTGAAGATCGCCAAGACGCCAAAGGTGAAGGACGTCTATCACTTCCATGGCCTGGACCGGCTCGACCTCAGCTGGCCGACCAAATAAAACGACCGCACTCCCGTTTCGGGAGTGCGGTCATCCGCCTTGGGAGGCACAGCTGCCGCGGTGACGGCAGGCTGTTCGTTGGTACGTTTGCCTTATTCGGCCGCCTGCAGCACCGGAACCGGCTGATCGAGCTCTTCCGGCAGCTGGCCAGCCATGGCGGCAGCGAATTTTTCGCGGTCGAGTTCATTTTCCCAGCGGGCAACAACAACGGTAGCAACCGCATTGCCGACGAAGTTGGTCAATGCGCGGCATTCCGACATGAAGCGGTCAATGCCAAGGATCAGAGCCATGCCCGCGACCGGAACCGAGGGAACGACCGACAGCGTCGCCGCCAGCGTAATGAAGCCGGCGCCGGTGATACCGGCAGCGCCTTTGGAACTCAGCATCGCTACCGCCAGCAGCAGGATCTGATCGCCGAGCGACAGGTGAATGTCCGTTGCCTGGGCGATGAAGAGCGCCGCCAGCGTCATGTAGATATTGGTGCCGTCGAGGTTGAACGAATAGCCGGTCGGGATAACGAGGCCGACGACCGAGCGCTTGCAGCCGGCGCGTTCCATCTTCTGCATCAAACCCGGCAGAGCCGCTTCTGATGACGATGTGCCAAGGACGAGCAGCAGTTCTTCCTTGATGTAGCGGATCAGCGCCAGGATCGAGAAGCCGTTATAGCGAGCGACGGCACCGAGCACGACGATCACGAAGATGATCGACGTCAGATAGAACGTGCCGATCAGCATCGCGAGATTCGCGATGGAGCCGATACCGTATTTGCCGATCGTGAATGCCATCGCACCGAACGCGCCGATCGGGGCGGCCTTCATCAGCACCGCCACCAGCTTGAACACCGGTGCGGTCAGTGCCTGTAGAAAATCGACGACCGGACGTCCGCGATCACCGACCATCGCCAGCGCGATGCCGAACAGAACCGAGAAGAACAGCACCTGCAGAATGTCGCCGTCCGCGAAGGCGCCAACGATGGTGTTCGGGATGATGTTCATGAGAAAGCCGGTGACGGTCGCGTCATGGGCCTTTTCCGTGTAGCTGGCGACAGCCTTGGCATCGAGCGTCGCCGGATCGATGTGCATCCCTGCGCCCGGCTGCACGACATTGGCAACGACAAGCCCGACGGCGAGTGCAAGCGTCGAGAAGACGAGGAAGTAGAGCATCGCCTTGCCGGCGACGCGACCGACCTTCTGCAGGTCCGACATGCCCGCAATACCCGTCGCGACGGTCAGGAAGATAACCGGCGCAATGATCATCTTCACCAGCTTGATGAAGGCATCACCGAGCGGCTTCAGCGCCGTGCCGATGTCAGGATAGAAGTGGCCGAGCAGGATGCCCGCCGCAATGGCAGCAAGAACCTGAACGTAGAGATGCCGATAAAATGGAACCTTGCCGCGCACCTGCGCGGTTGGAAGTGCTACACCCATAGTGTCCTCCATCGCGCCCCAAACCAGATCGGCCTCCCGGGGCAGTTTCGTTGATCGATCAACAGCGCGTGCTGTTTGCTGATCTTTTGCAACGCGCGTGCCAGTTCGCGGACGGGACGACAGGGCTATGATTTTAAACATTCTTTTTGATTCAACAGAGATCCAGTTGCCGGAATTAGGCGACATTCCGCACAAATTCATTTGACGGGCGTGCGAAATTACGCACAATATTTGGAGATGACCTCGCCCACCCAGATCGCGGACTTCCAACTTGTGATGAAGGCTGGCCGGCAGGCGCGGCGAAGCTGGATCGTGTTCGCCTGCCTCGCGCTCGCCCTGCTTTCGGCAGGTTTTGTCGGCGCGGAATTCTATGGGCGCCGCTCGGCGATCGAGGCACTCGAAAACCAGAGCCGCAGCGATGCCGGGCTGAAGGTCGCGTTGTTGAATGCCGTGCTTGAGCGGCCTCGCGCGCTGCCTTTCCTGCTGGCGGAGGATCAGCAGGTTCTGGACGCGCTGTCATCGTCCAAGCCCGACGCCGTCGACATCTTGAACCGCAAGCTGGAACGGCTCGTGTCAGGCACGCAGGCTGCCGTCCTCTACGTCATCGGCACGGACGGCATCGCCATCGCCTCGAGCAACTGGCGGGAGCCGGTCAGTTTCGTTGGAAACGACTACACCTTTCGCGACTATTACCAGCGAGCGATGGAACAGGGCACGGCCGAGCATTTTGCACTCGGCAGCGTCAGCAAGCGACCCGGGCTTTATATCTCGCGCCGTGTCGGCAACGAGACGAAGCCGCTCGGTGTCGTGGTCGTCAAGCTGGAGTTCGACCGGCTCGAGGATGACTGGCGCGACGCACGGCGACCCGTCTACGTCACCGATGACCACGGGGTCGTTCTCATCACCAGCATCCCATCGTGGCGCTTCATGACGGCGACGCCCATCCCGCAGGAAGACCTTACATCCATTCGCAACAGCCTCCAGTTCGGCGACGCGCCGCTGACGCCGCTGCCGATCATGCGTCCGCGAAACATCGATGCAGAGACCGCACTGGTTTCCGCTGTTCTTCCCGGCAGCGGCGAGGCGGAATATTTGCGGCTTTTCGCGGCGGTGCCGACGACGCCCTGGCGACTTGAATATCTTGTCCCTACCGCAGCGCCGATTGCATCGGCGGTGAGAGAGGCGCGACTTCTGACACTCGCCGTACTCCTTCCCATTCTTGCAGTGGCCGCTTTTCTTCTGCGACGACGGCAGGTCGCGACAATGACGATCGCGGTGGAACAGGCGATGCGTGAAGAGCTGGAGCGACGCGTGGAGGAGCGGACCGTCGATCTCAGCCGCGCACGCGACCGCCTTCAGGCGGAGATTTCCGATCACCGGGACACGGAGGCTCGATTGCAGGGTGTGCAACAGGACCTCGTGCAGGCAAACCGCCTCGCCATCCTGGGACAGGTTGCGGCAGGCGTCGCCCACGAGATCAACCAGCCCGTCGCCACTATCCGCGCCTATGCCGACAATGCACGCGTTTTCCTCGACCGGAAGCAGACGGAGCCGGTTCAGGAGAATCTGGAAGCGATCGCGGCTCTGACGGAGCGCATCGGCACGATCACCGAGGAGCTGAAGGCCTTCGCACGCAAGGGCCGGACGGCGCCGGAACCAGTCATCCTGCGGGATGTCATCGCCGGAGCCGTTGTCCTGTTGAAGAGCCGCTTTTCTGGCCAGCTGGATGCGCTTGTGGTTCAGCCGGCACCGTCCGGCCTACGCGTTCTCGGCAACCGGGTCCGGCTAGAGCAGATCCTCATCAATCTTCTCCAGAATGCGCTGGAAGCTCTCGATGGCCGCATCGGCGGCAAGGTGGAGATTTCGGTCGCGGAAACCCCGGCGGAGGTCGCGATCACCGTTGCCGATAATGGCCCCGGGATACCGCCTGAAATTCTGAACTCGCTTTTCACTCCGTTCAACACCTCGAAGGAAAAAGGCCTGGGGCTCGGCCTTGTGATCGCCAAGGACATCGTCGCCGACTATGGCGGGCGCATCGATGTCTCAAGCAGTGCCGATGGCACCAAGTTTACAGTTCATCTCGTGAAGGTGACATCATGACCGACGCAGCACCGATCTATCTTGTCGACGACGACAAGGATCTCCTTCGGGCGACCAAGCAAACGCTGGAGCTTGCCGGGTTCAGCGTCTCCGCGTTTTCCGTAGCGAGCGATGCGCTGGCGGTGCTCGATGCCGATTTCTCCGGGATCGTTGTCTCTGATATCAGGATGCCGCAAATAGACGGGCTGGAACTTTTCAACCGCGTGCGGCATCGGGATGCCGATCTGCCTGTCATCCTGATGACCGGCCATGGCGACATCCCCATGGCGGTGAAGGCCATTCAGGACGGCGTCTACGACTTCATCACCAAGCCGTTTCCGGCCGACCGCCTGGTGCAGAGCGTTCGCCGGGCCGTCGAGAAACGCCGGCTGATCCTGGAAAACCGCGCCCTGCGCAAAGCCAGCGAGCAAGTCCGCGACGATCTCCCCCTGATCGGCCAGACGCCGGCGATGGAGCGGTTGCGCCGAACGCTGCGCCAGATCGCGGATACGGACGTCGATGTTCTTGTCACGGGGGAAACCGGCAGCGGCAAGGAGGTTGTTGCCAGCCTCCTGCATCAATGGAGCCGCCGGGCAGCTGGCAATTTCGTTGCGCTCAACTGCGGCGCCCTACCCGAGACAGTTATCGAAAGCGAACTCTTCGGGCATGAGGCGGGCGCCTTCACGGGCGCGCAGAAGAAGCGCATCGGCCGCATCGAGCATTCGAGTGGCGGCACGCTGTTTCTTGACGAAATCGAGAGCATGCCGCCATCGACGCAAGTGCAGATGCTGCGCGTGCTTGAGATGCGCGAGGTCACACCTCTCGGCACGAATGAAGTCAGGCCCGTGGACCTTCGTGTCGTCGCCGCCGCGAAGATCGATCTTGGGGACCCCAAGGAGCGAGGCAGCTTTCGAGAGGATCTGTACTACCGGCTGAATGTCGTGACGATCTCCATTCCGCCGTTGAGGGAGCGGCGTGACGATATCCCGCTTCTCTTCGGTTATTTTGCCGAGCGAGCCGCGAAGCGGTTCAAACGCGATGTGCCGACAGCGTCAGCAGCGGTCCATCGCCATCTGCGGGATCACAACTGGCCGGGCAACGTGCGCGAACTTTCTCACTTTGCCGAACGTTTCGTGCTTGGGGTAGAGCAGGCCGCGGGGGGCACGGTCCGCGCGGCAGCGGTGGAGGACGGCCCCCTGCCACTCCCCGATCGCATGGAGCGATATGAGGCCGGCATCATCCGCGAGACTCTCGACGCCAACGGAGGCGACGTGAGGCGGACGATTGCCGACCTCGGCATTCCGCGTAAGACCTTTTACGACAAGCTGCAGCGGCACGGCATTGTCCGGGCCGACTTTGTTCAATCCGGTGGTGGCGAGTGAAGGCCCGCCTGCACTAGAGCGGGATTGTTTTAAGTCCGTTCATATCCAGCCTCGCTGAAGTGGTTTTGACACTCCTGCGGGGTGACTGTTTGGAGGATGATTGCGAGTGCGTCGGAGACGGCGTTTCTGGTTCTGGCCTGC
>NZ_LXKO01000038.1:0-1273 GCF_001692185.1 Rhizobium sp. AC44/96 | reverse complement strand
TCCTTTCCTGCAGGTACTTAGATGTTTCAGTTCCCTGCGTTCGCTTCTTACACCCTATTTTATTCAGGTGCAGATACCTTATCACAATGCTTGGAAACCATTCGGGTTTCTAACGCCGGACGACCGGCGACGCGCTACCGCGCTGTACAGGAAGTTCCCATACAGGACGTTAGTCCGTCGGCGATCGTTCGCCGTAACGTTGGATCGAAGATCCAACAACCAGAATGATTTTCCAAGCATTTAAGGTGGGTTTCCCCATTCGGAGATCCATGGATCAAAGCTTATTCGCAGCTCCCCACGGCTTTTCGCAGCGTATCACGTCCTTCATCGCCTGTGCATGCCAAGGCATCCACCAAATGCCCTTACGACACTTAATCGTTCTCATTGCCAATGCTCATCATCTCGCTCCCGTTTCATCAGAAACGGCAACAGACCGGGTTACCTTTTACAACCCAGTCAATCCAACAATGCCATCGACGTGTTCGATCGGATCACTTTATTGGAACTACGCCGAGCAGTTCGCTTGTGTCCGATCTTTAAGACCAGCTTCTCGAGATTAAATCCGGTACCGCGCGGTCAGGCAACGGTAATCCGATCGTCCATCAGACAGTACAACAAGGCACTGAACAACGACGATCCAGAGCGACAAGCTTCCTACCTACCTCCAGTCCCTCTTTCGCTTCCGGCCGGCTAGGCCATTCACGACGTCATTGGAACTGGGCTCGGACATTGGGCAAAACCCAATACCTGGAAGCCTCCAGATCAATCTTCTCTTCACGATATATGCAGAACAGGCATCCGACCGAAGCCGATGCAAACTTTTATTTCTTCAAAAGACAATTGCCGATCAAAACCATTCAGTCTCGACACCATCGATTTGGTGGAGCTGAGCGGGATCGAACCGCTGACCCCCTGCTTGCAAAGCAGGTGCTCTCCCAGCTGAGCTACAGCCCCATCAGCTCGATCACAGGAGCGTCTCCGCTCCGGCTTCGGCAAACTTCCGCGTCAGGCCAATCATTCCCGACCATCATTCCATTCAAGGAATGGTGGGCCTGGGAAGACTTGAACTTCCGACCCCACGCTTATCAAGCGTGTGCTCTAACCAACTGAGCTACAGGCCCATTCCAGTCAAACCGGCCCGGATCACTCCAGGTCGACGCGGTTCTTGTCTTTTTGAAGAAAGAGAAACGTGGACGGCGCAGTTCGCCATACCATCCGATGCTTAAAGCATTCCGTGGCGTATTGCGTTTCGATGGTCACCTGACTGATGCCA
>NZ_LXKO01000037.1:0-329600 GCF_001692185.1 Rhizobium sp. AC44/96 | reverse complement strand
AAACGCAGGAACTTGACCACTACGACTAACACAAACGATACCTAAAAGCGGGTCACTTCTCGGTGGAAACGCCGGGTCAGCTCTCAATGGGAATCAACAGGTGCCGGCATAACCACCGAGGCGATGCAAGCAGCGATCAAGGCTTATCTTAAGTCTATGCGGGTCGTCCTTTGTGAAAGGGAGCCGATTGCCTACTTGAAGATGAGCACCACAACTTGGATCACCGGTGAGACAGTGCCTGCAGCAGTAATGTCTGACGAGGAACACCACTCTGCGTTCCCGGTCTACCGCGGCATCAACGACTAGCACGACTGCTTACATAATAGACACCTTGTAAAGGCTCGCTTCGGCGGTCCTTTTTCGTTGTCACAATCACAATAATCTGGAGTGTCCTATCCAACCTCGACCGAGGCGGCATGGAAAGCAGAAGCGGAAACGTTCGTGGCTTGGCGGGACGCGGTCTGGCTCTACGTCTACGATGAGCAGGTCAAAGTTGGCTCCGGGGAGCGTACGCAGTCGACCGTTCAAGAATTACTGGACGAGCTTCCCGAAATCGTATGGCCATAATCGCGGAGCCTACGGCGAAACGCGACGGAACAATCGGGAAGAACGAGCGGGGGATTCGAAGGACGCCTCTCGCTTGAAGGTAACTCCTGAACCATCTCTGATCTCCTCGACGTCCCACGATGCTTGCCAGTCCTCGGGGATGCCATCGTTCCTTGCGTCCAGGAATAGGAAATCTACCTTCTGGTTATCGCCAGCAATGAAGGTCTCGTAGGGTGGGAAGGTTACCTTTCTAGCCTTATCGATCTGCAGCGAGATAACAGGGGTTCCGTAGGAGACCATGATGATACTCCCGGCTCCAACGCTTTCGAAGATGGCCGGGGGGAAATCTTCAGCCATGAAGTTCTGCTTCGCGTTCGCCCAATCCACTTGGAATGCACTAATCAGCACGAGTACGCCAGAGGTTGTGGCCGCGATGTAGCGACTATGACGAAAGGAAGCGGTGCGTCTGGTTAGGACATCACCGATCAGCAAGAAAAGAGCCAACCAGAACAGGCAAATTAGGTGAACGAAATAGCGATCGCTTACACCGTCACCAACCGTGCCCGCCATATAGAAGGCAAAGAGCGCCATCGTTACGGTGCTCGTCACATAAAACGCCGTTACCTCTCGTGCGGCCGCACCCGCCTTCAGTATCCGAGCCGCGATCAAGAGTGCGAACGATGCCGCGAACGAAAACCAAAGCCATTTGAAATCGTAGAGATTGTCGCTGACTACCTGGATCGCTTGTGACGGGGACAGGGTGTATTTTTGCGTGAAAACCCTGCCGTAAAATCCCGTCGTAGATTCACCGGCTTTTGGAAACATTAATTTCAACGCCAACCACGTGAGAATGGCAGAGGCCGAAATACCCAATAACAAGCCCATTATTCTACGCCGGGAAGGGAAAGGGTTTCCTATGGAAGCTGGAAGCCAGGCCGATATCTGAGCTCGAAAGAAAAACCCGAAGCCCAGACACACGCCGGCTAAAACGTATCGGCCTTTGAGTATGGCCCAAAGCGCGATCAGCCCGAACAGCATCATCCAGGCCTCGGTCGCGAAATTCAGCGAAATATATCGAAACTGAGGAACAGTAAGACCGATAAAGGCAGTTCCAGCGAGCGCCCATCCCGCGTCGATAGCAACGCGCAATATTCCGAAAATGGCGAACAGGGAACCGGCGAACGCGATCAAGTTAGCGAGAGCAAGCGTGGAAATATTTGGGGAAGCGCCCAGGGCGATAAGCCCGCCCAGTAGAAGCTGAACCAGTTGGCTCGGGTAAGGGTAGGGTTTTGGCGGGAAAAAGCTTGTCGCCAGCTGGTCATAGCGAATTGGGTTGCTGTAGCCGTGCCCCTCAGTGATCAAGCTGTGGCCGGAAGCGAGATACCGCATTCCATCGGCTATTCCCTCGTAGGGGCCGCTGGAAAAAGTCTGAGCAAACGCAAGCAAAGCTATCAGAATTATGACGGCCACTTGAATTGATGCCGAAATCCGAGCCTCGGTACCGGCCGGGAAAGTCTGTGCTTCGATCTCGTTAGCCGACATTGTTCTAGCGGTGCTTCCTGGCGATGATGATGCCTTGAGCGAGGCCGATCGCTCTATTGGTCAGCTCCTCGAGGATTTCCCCGTGCGGCGCGATAGCGTCGCGGACTTCGTCGAATCTCAGTGGGCGCTCATCCGGGAACTTCCACGTTTTGGTGACCTCGAGCGCGCCACGGATCACTCGATATACGAAGACGGGAGTCGGAAAAGTCACAAGGACAAGGGCGCCTGGCTTTGCGATCTCAAAGTGCCGAGCGACCGCTCTGCGAGTGTCTGCTTTGTCGAAGTGTTCAATGAGCCCAACGCTGAATACGAGGTCAGCTTCGCCTTTGAGCGCCCCGACATCGTTCAAGATGTCTCCGAGGACGCAATGAGCTCTTCCATCTTGATTCTGGTCTGAGAACTTCTTCAGGCCTTTAGCGTTCAGATCGAAAAGATAGTATTTCGAGGGTGAAAATTTGCTCGTGAACGATTGGTAGAAGCAGCTGTTCGCGCCACCCGGCTCCACGATGACTGGTTGGCGAGCCGGTTGGTGGCGATGGATGAGGTCGATCAATACACTGGTCGTAATTCGCCTGGTGACATGGGCAGTCCATGGAACGTGGTCATAGTAGTCGTCCCAGTCAGTTTTCTCGGAAAATTCAACCACGATTAGCTCCAAAAACAAATGTTCGCTGCACGGCGAAGCTAGCCAGGAACAGCGCCCCCTCGGCGAGCGCTTTGGCAATGAGCACGTGACCGTTCATCAGACCGGAAAGTGCTTCAGTAGAAAGCCAAGACAGGACCATCAGCAGCACGACGAGAGCTACATACTTTCCGAGTTCAGGCGCGACAGAGGTTTCACTCTTAAACACAACCCGCTTGCTGGCCGCAAAATTGAAGGTTCCGGCTACCAAACGAGACGCGAAGATCGACCAAAAAATGTTGCCTAGAAGACTGAACGCGGCCGCAAATACCGCAAAATCCAGCACTGCGGTTGCAATCGACACGCCGGCAAAGCGAACGAATACAAAGTAGATGCGGAGAGAGTCTTTTAGCGGGTTAAAGTGCGACGAGGAGTTGTTGTCGATGTACACGGTTTCGATCGGAACCTCTCGGATGTTGGCGCCGGACTTCACCGTCTCGACGAGCATGGCCAATTCGTAATCGTATCCACCGTAGGGAATTCTCAGGAATTTCGGGAGCATGGCGCGGGGCAGGTAACGCAGGCCCGTTTGGGTGTCAGTTATCTTCTGCCCTACAACCGCTCGGAAAACGCCCATCGTCAAAAGGTTTCCGAAGCGACTTCTTAATGGCACGCCATCGGCAAACGTTCGCGAACCGAGTATCAAGTCGCTTCCTGTTTTTCCCTCGAGACCAACGCGGAGGATGTCGGAGGGGAGGTGTTGCCCGTCAGCGTCGGCGGTGACAATCCCGGGACAGCTTGAGGACGAAACGACAAGGAAGTGATTGATGCCCGTCTTGAGGGCCTGCCCCTTACCCCGGTTGACCGCGTGGTGGATCACAACGACGCCGGGCTTTTTCTCAAGCGTTTCAAATATCGAACGGCACCGCTCTGCCGAGCCATCGTTGACGACCAGTACGGGGAAATTCGTATCTCGCTTGATGGACTCCACCAGGTCAACCAACGTTTCGGTAGGCTGATACGCTGGGATCAGCACCCAGGGTTCAGAAGTGAGTTGAGTTATCTGGTCCATTAGACAGCCCTGATCGAGTGTGTGTCGAGCCTTGCCTCACGCGCGTGGGCGTTGTCAATAGCGCGTCGAGACTATCCTCAGGTCGTATAAGTAGCTGCCGAATTCGGACTAGATCGGTAGCCGGTCCACGTTGGCGCGCACCCTAATGCTGGACACGAATAACCTCGTGCGCGACGAGAAGCAGAAAGGTGCTGTCGTCGAGGCGCTCAGCAACTTCCCCGTCGTCGGTTAGGTAATCAGTTCGCGGATTGTCTGTTGAGGCAAATTTAGGTGCGGAGGCAACAAGCGACTGCTCGATCACCGTATAGTGGCGCCCTGATGCTCCTTCGCAACGAAACCGACGGATCTCTTTATAGTGCGGCATGTTCACCTCGCATTGAAAAAGCCCGCCGCTCAGCGCAGCGGGCCATACGCAGTACTAGAGAAGCTGACCGCATCTCGGTCGGGAACAGAAAACCACAACTGCCCATTGCTTTCACTTCCGCCATTGGACGTAAGTTGACTACCATTCGGTGAAATAGTTGTCGCGCGGAGATCCGACATCGATCCTCGCATGGTCCGCCTGCCGGATCTCCTACCGCTAGGGGTGACGCGGCTAGGTCTGTTTGATCCCCCTCCATCGATTCGATCCATCTGAATGACTTCATAGGGATAACCGAGGGTTACACCCGCTCCCTATGTGTGCCCGAAACTGAAACATCACTGGGAAAACCTCATGAACATTGACGAACTGAAGCGGTTTGCTCCGGGTGGCAAGCCGACGATCATTGCTGCTCTCTCGGATGCGAACGACGACCTGAACGCTGCTGGTATCAACACGCCGGCGCGTATCTGCCATTTCATGGCGCAGATCGCCCACGAAAGCGGCGGCTTCCACACCATGTCGGAATACGCCTCCGGCAAAGCCTACGAAGGCCGTACGGATCTCGGGAATACGCAGCCGGGAGACGGCATCAAGTTCAAGGGCCACGGCCTCATCCAGACAACCGGCCGCGCGAACCATCGGGCGTTCACGGACTGGGGAAAGACCCGCTATCCCGGCTGCCCGGATTTCGAGAAGGTGCCGGATCAGCTCGCCCAGATGCCGTGGGCTCTCCGCTCGGCAATCTGGTACTGGACCGAGCACGGCCTCAATGCTTGGGCCGACAAGAACGATATCCGCACCATCACGAAGAAGATCAATGGCGGCTACAATGGGCTTGCTGATCGCCGCGCGTGGTTCCGCAAGGCAGTCTCCATTTGGGGCGATGGTCAGGTCTCGGAGATCGGCGGCAAGGGCGTGGCGTCCAGCAAAACGGGGAAAGCGGCGCTGTTCGGCGGGGGCCCATCGCTGGCAGGTATCGGATCGCAGGCCTATGAGGCCTCGCAGCTTGTCGATAGCGGCAAGTCGATCTCCGATAACCTCGGCATCCCGATCACAACGCTGGTGCTCTTCGTCGCTGTCCTTGGGCTGCTGGTCTACATCTTCAAGGACCGGCTGTTCATGTCGAAGTGGGAAGGCCTATGACGGTCATCCTCGCAATTGCCCGTTATCTCGGGTTCGCCGGCTGCTGCGTCGTCTTCCTGCTCGTTTACTACGAGGGAATCCCAGGCGCCTATCGAGTGCCATTCCTTTCCAGTCTTCCGATCGTTGGGGACATCACCACCGGCAAGGTCCATTCCTATGCCGCCGAACAGGTGAGGATCGCCACGGCCCAGCAGCGCGCAGTCTGTGACGGCAAGCTGGAGAAGCTTGTTTCAGTCGCCGAACTCGCTGCTGCGAACGCAACGATCGCGCGTGAGCGCGCTTTGCGCCGCATGGCAGACGAAGCGACGGCGGAGGCCGACAGGCGCGCCTCAGAATCCGAGAAGGCCAAAGCATCGGCCGACGCAAAGCTCGAGCAGATCCTCAAGGAAGCAGCGCAGGATCCAGATCTGTCGCGCCCAACCGAGAAAGACCGAGAATGGCAAGCAAAACACTGATCCTGACCGTGGCTCTGCTCGCTGGCTGCGCAACCACCGATGAGCAGACATATCAGAACGCAGAGAAACGTGTGACCAACGCTGCAGTGGTCGAGGGGCAGGCGAGGGCGCAGTTCGACTTCCCACCGCTTCCCCCTGCCTGCACTGCGAAGGTTGAACGTGTGAAGACGCGAGATGAACCGTGGGTCGTTATTAACTACCGTTGGCAGGTCTCTGCTGATAATCGCGATCGCCGAGCGGACGATTGCGCCAAGTGGGGCACGGATATGCGTGATAAGTACGGCAAGGCAGGCGGAGGCTAGAGCGGGCTCAACAACCTCAAGCTGTTGGTGTCTGTAATGAGCTCGATGATCTCGTCGTCTTCAAGGTCGAGGAGGGCTTCAGCTAACTCGCCCTCGCCGAGGCCCTGAGCGACCAATGGCACCCCGATCGTGTAGAGGCTGACGATGTCGTCGGGGGTGTAGCCGTTCGACCGAAGAAGCTCAAGAATGGCGTTCCGCGCCTCAAAATGCCGTTCCATAGGTAGTCCTAGTGATGTGCTGATCGAGCTTTCCATTGGGGAAGTCTCTTTGGTTGATCGCGCGGCGCGCCACGAGGCCAGAGGTTGTCGCTGTTGACGATCAGGGGGAGCTCGGCATCGTCGGCGGCCAAGATGAAGGCAGCTCTTGCAGCGTCTCCATTGGTCTGAGCTTCGAACGCTCGGATGCATGCCGATACCGCGGCTCGCCAGATATCGTCTTTGGGATGGTGCCAGTCACCCAACAGGGTGCCGGCGAGGTCGTTGACGGTCTTCGCAATCCGGTACTTTCCCGGCTGGCCTTCGATCCCGATGCCTAGCGGCGTGATCGGGACATCTGAGAGTTCTTCTTGGGTCATGACGCCCTCCCGAGCTGACGCGACTCAACGGGCGTTCAAGTGATTCGTTCCATTAGAAAACATGCATTTATGCGGCATTGAAAAGGGCAGGGAATTGACGCCAACGGATGAAGGAATCATGCACCGCGAAATCGGGATGCTGACAGCGAAAGTCGATATGCTCCTTGAGGGTATGCGCCGATCGGAAGAGAAAGCCGACGCCAGCCGAGCCTCGATGCATCGTCAGATCGAGACGGTCACTGAGCGTGTCGGCAAGGTCGAAGCTTATGTCTCCACGATCCGTGAGGACGTCGAGGAGATGAAGCCGACGGTCGATGAAGTGAAGGCTATGAAACAGAGAGGCATTGGAGCCCTGGCTGTGGTCGGCATAGCAGCTTCGATGCTGACGTTTCTGGTCACCCAGTATTTCGGGGAGCTGATCGGCTGGGTGCTGAGGCGATGAAGCCGCTCTATAAGGGCGAAGGGCTCTTCGGAAGCATTGAGGAAGGAAGATCCCTCCGCCCGATCGTCGTGATTTGGAAGCAGGACGATCAACCCTTTAACCTGCGGCTACCAGGAATGTTCCCCTTTGGAGGCGCAAAAAGCCCCGCAGGGAGCGGGGCCATGGGATTTCAATGATGAAAATACAACGAGTTACTGAAGCGGGGCGCTCGGATGTCTTCCAAGGCTATCGATAGCAAACCCGTGTTGCCTTCGTGACCCATCTGTCTTCGCGATTGCTGTAAACGCGTTCTTTCTTGGTGCGGCAGTCTGCAGGGTTCCGTCGGTAATCTTCTCGTTCGTATCGGCGATAATCATCTCGATAGTCTCGGTGGCTGGGATCGACGTATACGCCCCCTGGACCAAGGCGAATAACGGTATCTGCCAGTGCTGGCGCGGCGGCGCCTGTCATTGCCGCAACGGCAACTACAACTGATATGACTAGCTTTCTCATGTGTTGTCTCCAACAATCCTTCGAACGGCGGTATTGAAGAAGCAACGTAAGAAGAGAGAAACGGTTCCCCGCCGTTGTCGACGAAAGTGCCCCTTTCTCCGAAAGGATTCTAGCGTCGAAGGACCTTCGCGAACCAATTTCGCTCGCCCTTGCTATCGATTGGCTCGACGCCTGCGGAGAGGAATACTCGCCTCTCATAGTCTTTCTGAGCCGCAGCTTTCGCATCTTCGAGTTTCTTGTGCCGTCCTAGATCGATGTCTTCGCTGCAGACGCGGAAGTTGGTACGCTCGATCTCGATAGCGTAGAACAAATCATCAGGCGTTTCTGCTGCGTAGCCGAGCAGATCCTTTGACGAGTCGTCTTGCGAGTGCACGTTCTGCCACTCGAGCAAGGACACCGTCACGTGTCCCGTCGTGTTGCGTTGGCTGGTCATGAAATCCCCCGATTTTCACTTGCACGCGTTTCCTGTGCGGTCCAACCGGCCCACAGGTTATGATGGCAAATCAATCGCGCCTGTTGCAAGCGTTAATGACAAATCACCCACAAGTAGTTTTTAGTGGCTAGATTATTCCAAAGCGATGGCGGACAGCCTTCCATTCGAAAGAAGCCCCGCGGGCTGGGCGGGCCAGTTGGCTTCATTTCGCGTCCGGGGAAAGGACACCGACGCTATGGCGCCGCGAGTTTCGACAGTTTGTTGATCTCGTCAGCCAAGACCATGAGGGCGACGCCGAATATCTCTGCAGGGGTATCGTCCGGTTCGTCCAGCAGCGTTGCTACTTCCTTCAGTATCCGCGACGACATGGTAGTGACCACGCCGCGCTCGTCCAAACTGTGGCGAAGATCTGCGATAGTGCCCAGTCCCCGTGCGATCAGGCGCCTGCGCTCGAAAGGGGTGACCAAATGAACCTGGTTCGTCGCCCTGATCAACTCCACCACAAAGTCTGAGATTATCGACACGCTTCAGTCCCCGGTCGGTGCTGGTTCGATTTCATCCAGGATGTCCGGCGTGTCATTCCTTGGCGATCCGACTTTTCGGTCAATAGGCCACATTTTCATAAGTTCGGCGGGGAAGGGTGCCATGAGGTCGTCCGGATCGGGCTCTGGAGACAGCCAGCGCTCGTAGTCGTCGCGATGCAGTATGACTGGCATTCGGTCGTGGATCGTCGCCATCATTTCGTTTGGCGGGCATGTCACGACGGCGAAGTTGCGGACGTCGGCTCCGGTGGTCGGGTCGCGCCAGGTGTCCCAGATGCCGGCAAGTGCAAAGGGGCTGTCCTCGGCCATGGCTATCGCGTACGGCTGTTTGTTCTTGCCCGTGCCGAAGATGTCCTTCCACTCGAAGAAACCGTTGATTGGCACCAGGCACCGTCGCGACCGGTAGGCGGACTTGAATAGGCCGTTGGTTGCGATCCCCTCGCGTCGAGCGTTGATCGGCGGTGGGCGGCCGCCCGGCTTCATCCACGATGGCTGCAGCCCCCACCGCGCTGTGACGAAGACCGGCCCCATGATATCGGGTTCGCGTACCATGTCGCGGATGATGATCGGGTAGTAGAGGGAGGGAGCGCCGTTATATCTGGGAAACTGGTTGCTCAGCCCATCGACGTCGCGACGGGCAGCAAACGCGAAGTTCTGAAGCATCTCATTGAGAGTTGCTTTGATGTAGATTCGTCCGCACACATTGGTCTCCCGTCAGTCTCGGGGTAGCTTTCCCAGCAGAAATCTATTCCCGGTGTGGTTGCCGCATGCGGAACATTTCAGCCTCTTCGCTAGATTGGCAAGGGTGATGCGTTTGCCAACCTGCCGGCCGAGCTCCCATCGATCAATCGGTGAGTTTTTCAGGCATGCCGGACAGGCGGCGACCAACACATACATTTCCGCCAACGAGCCAAGGGTTTCGCGAGTTAGATCGACGGCGTAGTCTCCAGGTGGCGCCAGATTGATGCCCCTGCGGTGACGCATGTTCATTTCCGATCCAGCGTCGGCGTCCATCCTCGCGTCATTCCGCGGCTCATGGCGCCCTCTGTCAGAAGCAACTGCGCCCGCAGATGCCGAATGTCCTCAAGCAGCGTGGCGATGGTAGCGCACGCGTCGCCGTCGTGCCAGGCAAGTGCCGCCGCGACGTAGTCAATCTCCTCAAGCTCAAGGCGCACGTTCTCGTTCCGCGGATACATCACGGCTCTCCAGTTTAGGTTATTTTTGGCTAAGCAATGCTCGTTGTTCCCATTATGTTCTCGTTGCGACGAGAGTCAAGGAGGGATCATTTGCACCAATCGTTGTGCCGCCCTGGGCGCCACTCACGAGCGAAGCCTTCCTTCAATAGGCGTTGGCCGACCTCGTTGCCGTTGCGGTCGTAGATGTTGACCAGCGGCCGCCGCGAAGGCGTCTTGTCCCGCACACCATAGAATTCGATCGTTAGGCCGCCTTCGGCCAAAATCTCTTTCAGCCTCGCCTTGGCCAGCAAGGCCAGCTTGCGTTCCTTCATGCACTTGGCATGACTTCCGATCTCAGGGGTATCGACGCCAGAGACAAAGGGAACGCCTTCTCCCAGCAGTCTCAAGTTCTGTCCGTCGCATTTGACGGTGTCACCGTCGATGGCAGTGAGTGACACGCATACGAGCAGGGTAGCGATCATCGGAGGCTATCCCGATCGCGGGAGCCTTTAACCTCGGGCACGTTCATGAACATGTAGATGAGATCCATGCACCCAGCCTTGCAGTTCGATTTTCGACAATTCGATATACCTTGGAAGAAGTCGAACATCGTGCAATCAGCACCGTATTGCTCGATTGCCCGATCTCGATCGTAGATGCCGTGGCGCCCACAGGTGGAGCATTCCACGTTGATCTTCTTCAGCCGGAACATTCCCAGGGTGGGTGGCTTGTTCTGAATCATGCGTCATCGCCTCGATAGGATCGACTGCCACATGTCGATTTGATTGAAGCTTCCGCCCGAAGCTAGACATGAAATGACTTCTTCGGCGCAGAACGTCAAGAGAACATCGCGCGGATCATCGTGCTCGCCGAGCTTCGTTCGGCTCCATCTCTCGCGGGACTGTAGGCTTCTTCGCTTATGACGCGATCATGGAGCAAAAAGTGAGGGGTAGGCGATAAAATTCCTGAACAAAATCAATCGCACCTGATTTCCCCTCACAAAGCGCAATTTTCATTGTTTTTGCTAACTAATCTGCGGAAAATGACATTCCTGCAGGGGTCGCCAGAATTTCAATAACTTAGGGGCACTCTCAACTGCCATTCCTCCCTCGGGGTAATAGCGGCGGAGAAACCGCCTACAACCAAGGAGGCGGGCTACCTGCGAGCGAGGCTTGTCGGTACCAACTGCCGCGAGTTAATTGAAGAAAGCGCGTTAAGCACCGTTCTTGCGGGCCGCCGCACCGCAGGAAAGCCTGAACCTCTTCAGATAGCGCGAGCGCGGGCGCAGTTCTACATGTCACCAAGCCTTTGGAGCAAGGGGACAAACGAACCCGCCGACTTGCGGTCTATCACAGGGCGTCGCGCGTGTAGTAGGTCGGATCGTAGGGATAGCCGACCTTCAAAAGCGATGACACCGAGGAACAGCATGACAGCTCAATCCCTTGCTCATCAGCGTACCGCTTAATCGCTACAAATGCCCGGAGAATTCGTATTTCTGCCCGCGCGATACCGCTGAACGAGTGACTCGTCTTTTCGTAGAATCGAGGCTGATCCGAGTTGTTCACATCAATGCCGAAGAAGAGGATATGTTTCGGACGGGCCGCAAGGGCGAATTGCGCAACGGTTGTCGCTACCGAACCCGCGGGAACAGTGCCGCGGTCGGGATCGAGGGAGATAGCTCCTTCACCTGCTTCAAACACGGGACATTCCTGCGCAAAGTCCCGCAGGCTTCGCCGTTTGTGCCGGTAAGGGGCGAGCCCATTCCGGATCAGAACGATCCTCCTCCCTGAGAGCCAACTCTTATCGAGGGCACAAATGGCTCGAATGGCCGCAAGCGATAACAAACAGGTTGTTTCTCGGCTGACATGGTCCTGGAGGAAGTCGAAATGGCGCCAGATAAAACGCTCGTCTTCGACCGCAATAGCGAGCGGGTCCGGGATTTCTGTTTCCATAAGTTTGATGGCGCCGTTCAGCAGAACGGCCTGGCGGGGCGCAATACGGCGGATCAGCGAGTGACTGATCGACGGTCCACTCCCGACGATGGCGATCGTATCCGGCCATTGCAGGGTGGCAAAGTTCAGGGCGGTTCCGACCGCCTCGCCCTTATAGACTATGCTTGTGGCATTGCTGTCCGTGGCAGGTGTGATTTTCAATCCCGGAAGCCAGTCCTGAAAGTGACTTCTGGAGCGCCCAAGAAGAACTCTGGTACCGATCTTTACAAGCGATCTACGAAAGGGACGTGCGCTTTTTGTAGCTCGCATGGTCAACTCGATATTCGGGCCTTAAGCGTGATGTACCTACAGCGTCATAAAAAGGGATCCTGTCAACCGATATCTCGTATCCCATTGAAAACGCAAGTTACAATTCAGAAATGCAACGGTCGATAAGCTGGTCTCGGGCTCATCCCAGGCCCTCTTCGACGCAAGTGGCCGAGCGGCTGATGGGTTCCCGTCGTGGCGGAGATACAGGGTGGAAAGTGAGGGGCCAGCTATAAAATCTTGAAGCAAAATCAATTGCATTCAGATCACCGTCGAAATCGACGGCGATTGCTCGGGCAGGATGGCTCCCCCAAGCGGAGGGCAGATCGCGGGTTCCCAGCACGTTACCTTCACCGATCGGCTCGTTTCCGAGATCTACAAGCATGGTTGGGAAGGTGGGCCGAAAGGACTTACCACCGTCGGCTGGTCCGCCGCATGTCGACGATGCGGCCATCGCTTTGGCGGATTGCGACTTCGAAGCGCTGTCCGTTGCGCGAGGCGCGATAGTTGAAGAACCTGCCGCGGCAGTTTTCCCGATTGATATCACGGAAGCCGCGACCGCGAAGCAGCCGTTCACCCTGAGGGCAGCTTATCGGTCGCCCGCGGTTCAGGCTGCTGCCAACACCGATGTTGATACCGATCTGAGCGCTCGCCTCCCGGGGAACCGAGAGCGGCGACGTCAATATTGCCAGCGAAAGCATAAATGGGAAGAGCGACGATCGAAACATTTTCTGGGTGAAATTCATCATTATCTCCAAGGCCGAACCGGTGCCACTCTTGAAATGGGCGGAATAGGACGGCCGTCAATCCCATTCACAAAACAAGCGCCTGCGGGCAAAGCGTTTTTGCCTTGGCGGCGCCAATATGGCAGCCCGGCGAACCTTGTCATGATGAGCCACATTCGCCGCTTGGGATCGTCGATGTTGTTTTTATTGTAGGTCGTGGACGTCTGTCGGGCTGGTCATTTTCTGGGCTACAATCAGCGCCTGGGCAAGCGATCTCAAAAAAGAGCGTTGGCGCCAGCGGATGCGGCAGCACTTTTCTCCAGCTTGCGGCGTATGCGAAAGTGCTGCTTAACTCCAAGTTCAACTAGGAGGCTTCATTGAGACATGTGATTATAGCTGCTGCGGTTTTGCTGTCTTCGGCCTCCATTGCGGCAGCGGCCGCGGAGATCAATGCCCGCGATCACACCTGCAGCGAGGTTGCGCAGTTCATCCGGCAGAACAAATCGGTTTTTGTTCGTGTTGGTATCGGAGGTCGCACGTTCCGCTATCCGCCGGCGAAATGTAAGCTGGGTGACAAGCGCGACAGGACGAACTTTCGCGATTCAGCTGGAAAGCAATGCGTTCTTGACTACGCGTGCGTCTACGATCCGCAGTCGTTCTATAATTTCCGATAGAGCGTAGCTTCGGGATTGCAGGCGTTTCCGTTGAGATCAGGCCGCCGGCATCGTGAAGGTGAAGGTCGTTTCGGTTTCGTTGGAGGCGGCTTCCAATTTTCCGCCGTGGGCCTGTGCGATCTGCGAGGCGATATAGAGTCCCAGTCCCAGTCCACGCATGCCCGAGCCGGGTTCGGCTCGGCTGAAGGGCTGGAAGAGCTGTGCCAGGGCGCTCTCTGAAATGGGTGTCCCGGCGTTGGTTACGGACAGAACCAGCTGGCCCTCGCTCATATGTGCCCGAACGCGGACAGGCTCATCGGGTGAGCCGTGCGTAACGGCATTTTCGACCAGATTCGACAGCATCTGCGCCAGGCGCCCGTGGTCGACATCGGGGCTGGCTGCGAGATCGATCGCCAGCTCGATCTGCCGGTCCGGATGGCCGGCGCTGATCTCGGCGACCACCTGCTCAAGTGTGGGGGCCAGGGGGCGCCCGCTTTCCTTTTGCAGCGCCAGTCCGCCGCTCAGCCGTCCACGCGCAAAATCAAGCACATTGTCGATGAGCCCCGACATGCGCAGGACGCTGCCGCGCATCAGGCGGATGATTTTCTGGGCCTTCTCGGTCTGGGGCTCGCGCAGCAGCAGGTTGGTTCCGCCGTTGATCGACGCCAGGGGATTGCGGAGGTCGTGTCCAAGCACGGCGATGAACTGCTCGCGCAGTTCGGATGACGTCTGTGCGCTCAGCAGGCTCTCCTGCGCATCGCTCAGCTTGGTGCCGGCGTCCAGATGGTATGCGATGAGCTCGGCAAGCAGTTTGAACGTGCCCAGGGTCTGCGGATTGTTGAGCTTGGCCGGCTTAGGGTCAATTGCGCACAGCGTGCCGAAAAAGCGTCCGTCCGGCAGAACGATCGGCATCGAGATATAGCTCTGGAAGCCAGACAATTCAGGTGTGCGATGGTCGCAATAGATAGGATCTTTGGAGACATCGTCGATCACGATAGGATGGCGGTGCTGGCGCACTTCGTGGCAGAGCGTCGTTTCCGCGTTCAGTTCGCCGCCAGCGGGTAGACCGAAGGCTATGTGGTCGAGAACCTGACAGGCAATCCAGCGATCTTCCGTGACCCTTTCGACTGCCGCAAAGCCCATCCCGGTCGATCGGCAGACAACGTCGAGAATGGTCGGAACGGCTGCGATTTTCTGGACTGCATCTATGTCCTGCTGGAAGTCATGTGCCATTTTGCTTGGGTAAACTTCGCTTTCTCTGCGCCAACGTGAAGGGATCGTACCGGCTGGCAGCGGCATGCGCAATTGTGAACGACAAAAGGCCGAGGCGGGGAACCTCGGCCTTTCCTGGAGAATTCAGTTCAGAAATACCTAGCCGGCGGCTTTGGTCGCGTGGCGGCGGCCCTTGCCGATATCCGGCAGGAAGATCGTCAGCAGGCCAAGCAGCGGCAGGTACGAGCAGACATGGTAGACGAACTCGATGCCCATGCGGTCCGCAACCATGCCGAGGCCAGCGGCACCAATGCCGCCGATGCCGAAGGCGAAGCCGAAGAACAGGCCCGCAATCATTCCCACGCGTCCCGGTACCAGTTCCTGCGCGAAGACTACGATCGCCGAGAAGGCGGACGCCAGAATGACGCCGATCAGGAACGTCAGGATGACCGTCCAGGTATAATCGGCATAGGGCAGGGCCAGCGTAAAGGGCAGCGCGCCGAGGATCGAGAACCAGATGACGAACTTCGTGCCGAACCAATCGACGATGGGACCGCCCGCAACCGTGCCGATGGCAACCGCGCCGAGGAAGACGAACAGCAGGATCTGCGCTTCCTGCACCGACACGCCGAAACGCTCGATCATGTAGAAGGTGTAGTAGCTCGAGAGGCTGGTCATGTAGACGTATTTCGAAAAGACCAGCAGCGCGAGGACCGCGATCGCGGCGATCACCTTCTTGCGCGGAAGGACAACGGCGTGCGTTGCGTTCTTGCGGCCGGCGCTGGTCCGACGATGGTTGGCGTACCAGGAGCCGACCCGCCACAGGATGATCATCCCGGTCAATGCGGCGAGCGAGAACCATGCGACGCTCTGCTGGCCGCGCGGCAGGACGATGAAGGCTGCAAGCAGCGGCCCGATCGCGGAACCGAAGTTTCCGCCGACCTGGAACAGAGACTGAGCGAGGCCGTGCCGTCCGCCCGAGGCAAGACGGGCAACGCGCGAGGATTCGGGATGGAACACCGCCGAGCCGAGACCAACGACGCCGGCGCCGACCAGCAGCACCCAATAGGCATGCGCATAGGCGAGCAGGACCAGGCCGATCAGCGTGAAGCCCATGCCGATGGACAGCGAGTAAGGCAGCGGACGCTTGTCCGTATAAATACCGATCAACGGCTGTAGAAGCGACGCAGTGACCTGGAACACGAGACCAAGGAAGCCGATCTGCGTGAAGTCGAGGCTGTAGCTGTCCTTGATCATCGGATAAAGGGCGGGGATCAGCGACTGCATGGTGTCGTTGAGAAGGTGGCAGAAGCTCACCGCCATGATGATGCTGAACACGGTCTGTTCCGCAGAGTGTCTCTCTGCTGTCATTGCGCTGTTTGTCACGATTCTACTCCGTCGTTTGACGGTTCTGGGATAGACGACTTGTTCACGTCCCGCTTTCGTGTTTTGGTCTTATTGTTTCGCAAGTGGGCCAGAACTGATGAAGAACGGATCAAAGCCGACAGCAGGCGAGTTGGCGGGGCTTCACCTTGAGCGTCTTGCTGCGATCGAAGCGGCGTCGGAACCGGTCTACGCCATCCCATCGGACTATCCCTCCGGCTATCACGTGAAGGCCCACAGCCACAGCCGCGCGCAGTTCGTCTATGCGCGCACCGGCGTGGTGATGGTCTCATCCCGGCAGGGGCGCTGGATGGTGCCGCCGGAGCATGCCTTGTGGATTCCGGCGGGCCTCGAACACACGGTCGATATGCTGGGCGACGTGACGATGCTGTCGGCCTACGTCGCGTCCAGCGCTCTGACTGAGCGTCCGACGGCCATACGCGTCGTGGCGCTCACCGACCTTGCCCGGGCACTGATCGTGGAAGCGGTCGTGCCGCCGGAAGAGGTGTGTAATCCGGTGCGGCATGGCCTGATCATGGCGCTGCTGCTGGAAGAGGTTCTGCGGCTTCCGGACCGACCGCTCGGTTTGCCGTTTCCCGCCGACCAGCGCCTGGCTGCGCTCTGTCGCGGCTTTATCGAAAATCCGAGCGCGCATCTGGTGATCGAGGACTGGGCCGAACGGATGGCGATGAGCCGGCGTGCATTTACCCGTGCTTTCAGAAGAGAGACTGGAATCAGCCTGTCGACGTGGCGGCAACAGGCGGCCGTCTTCACCGCTTTGCCACGTCTGGCTTCCGGCGAATCGGTTACTGCGGTTGCTCTCGATCTCGGCTACGAAAGCGCTGCGGCGTTCACGACGATGTTTCGGCGAATGCTGGGCGCGGCCCCACGCGCCTATTTCCGATCGCCGGACTAGAACTAAGCCGCATCCACCTCCGCAACCTTATTTTCAATATCGCTGGCCCGCGATTACGGGTGGTCGGATTCTAATTCTGTGCCTTTTCGAAATTCGATACACATTCGTTTGACATTCGAATTATTTTCGCTTTTAGTATCGCTACTTTCGCAATTGCGGTGTCGTGTTGCGTTGCGGCATTCTAGGGGGCATGGGGAAACGTGAGCGGTCAGATTCACGATCTTTTCGTTATCGGCGGCGGCATCAACGGATGCGGAATTGCGCGCGATGCTGTCGGTCGCGGTTATTCCGTCGCCCTTGCCGAGATGAACGATTTCGCTTCGGGCACCTCGTCCGGCGCGACCAAACTCATTCACGGCGGTCTGCGCTATCTCGAGCACTACGAGTTTCGGCTCGTGCGCGAATCGCTGATGGAGCGCGAGATTCTCTGGGCGATGGCGCCGCACATCATCTGGCCGATGCGCTTCGTGCTGCCTTACCACAAGGGCGGGATCCGGCCGGCTTGGCTGATCCGCCTTGGGCTGTTCCTCTATGACCACTTGGGCGGCCGCAAGCTGTTGCCGGCGACGAAGGTGCTCGACATGCGCCGCGATCCGGCCGGCAAGCCGTTGAAGTCGCTGTTCACCAAGGCATTCGAATATTCCGATGGCTGGGTCGATGATGCGCGGATGGTGGTGCTGAATGCCCGCGATGCGGCCGACAAGGGCGCGCTGATCATGCCGCGCACCAAGGTCGTCTCGGCGCGACGCGAGAATGGATTATGGGTGATCGAGACCGTCGACACGGTGACCGGGCAAACCGGGCGGTTCCAGGCGCGCATGCTGGTGAACGCTGCTGGCCCGTGGGTCGATCACGTCATTCGCGCCGCCTTCGGACAGAATGAGGCGCGGCACGTGCGACTGGTCCAGGGCAGCCATATCGTTGTGAAGAAGAAGTTCAGCGACCCCAGGGCCTATTTCTTCCAGAACCCCGACAACCGCATCATCTTCGCGATTCCCTACGAACAGGATTTCACACTGATCGGAACTACCGATCGCGACTACACGGCCGATCCGAAGGATGTGAAGATTTCCGACGAGGAAACGACCTATCTATGCAAGGCGGCGAGCGAATATTTCAACGAGCCGGTGCGGCCAGAGGATATCGTCTGGACCTACTCGGCGGTTCGTCCGCTGTTCGACGATGGCGCGTCGAAGGCGCAGGAGGCGACCCGCGACTATGTGCTGAAGATGGAAGGCGATGGCGGTCAGGCGCCGCTTCTCAACGTTTTCGGCGGCAAGCTGACCACCTATCGCCGCCTTTCAGAGCATGCGTTGGAGAAGATCGCCGTAGCGATCGGCAGTAAAGGCGCGCCGTGGACGGCAAAGAGCCATCTGCCGGGCGGGGATTTTCCGGCAACCGGATACGAGGACGAGGTCCGCAAGCTGAAGGGCAATTATGCCTTCCTCGCGGACGGGCACGCCCGGCGCCTTGTCCGGCGCTACGGGACGAAAGCCGCAATCTTATTGGGTCAGGCGCAGAGGATCGAGGATCTCGGACGCTGTTTCGGGAGCGACCTCTATGAGGCGGAAGTTCGCTACCTGATCGACCATGAATGGGCCAGGCACGCCGATGATGTGCTCTGGAGGAGAACGAAGGAAGGCCTGCGCCTGACCAAGGAGCAGGCTGGGTTATTGGAGGAGTACATCGCCGCGCTACCGGCTCAGATGGCCGGATAAGAAGCGGCATGTGGTCCCCGCTGTGAGGAGGCACGGGAACCGGAATGCTAGAATTGCGGAACGCCGCAAAGATGGTGGGCGCGGATTATCATATCCACGCAACCAGTCTTGCGTTTGAACGAGGCACGCTGAATGTGCTGCTGGGGCCGACGCTCTCCGGCAAGACGTCGCTGATGCGACTGATGGCCGGGCTCGATCGTCCGACAAGCGGCTCCATTCATTTCGACGGCGTCGACGTCACCGGCATGCCGGTGCAGAAGCGCAATGTTGCGATGGTGTACCAGCAGTTCATCAACTACCCCGCCTTCACCGTCTATGAGAATATTGCCTCGCCGATGCGCATCGCAGGCAAGGATGCCGCGACCATCGACCGCGAGGTGCGCAAGGCTGCCGACCTCATGCGGCTCACGCCCTATCTCGACCGTACACCGCTCAACCTTTCCGGCGGGCAGCAGCAGCGCACGGCGCTTGCCCGCGCGCTGGTGAAGAACGCCAGCCTTGTGCTGATGGACGAGCCGCTTGCCAACCTCGACTACAAGCTTCGCGAGGAGCTACGGGCAGAACTGCCGAAGATCTTCGCGCAATCGGGCGCCATCTTCGTCTATGCCACGACCGAGCCTTCGGAAGCGCTGCTCCTCGGCGGCAATACCGCGACGCTTTCGGAAGGCCGCGTCACGCAGTTCGGCCCGACCATCAGCGTCTACCGCAAGCCGCTGGACCTGATAACGGCCAAGACCTTTGCCGATCCGCCGCTCAACTTCATCGACGTCGTGAAGGCTGGCGGCGTTTTCCAGCGCCAGAACGCAGAGATTTTTGCCGTTCCAAGCCACCTTGCCGGCATGGCGGACGGGCCGGTGACGGTTGCTTTTCATCCACATCACCTCGGTCTTTCCGAGCAGACCCCAGGTGCGGTGCGGCTCAAGGCGCGCACGCAGCTTTCCGAAATCACCGGTTCCGAGAGCTTCGTCTATCTCGACTATGACGGGGTGCGCTGGGTGATGCTGGCCCACGGCATTCACGACATCGACCCGGATACGGACATCGATGTGTTTCTCGACGTGCGTCACCTGATGGCGTTCGACACTGACGGGCGCGCAATCGCGTCCGACGCAACGGCTTGAGGGGGCAGGACATGGCACGCATCACGCTCGACCACATCCGCCACGCCTACGGGCCGAACCCGACGTCCGACAAGGACTACGCGCTGCGCGAAGTCGACCACGAGTGGAACGACGGCGGCGCCTATGCGCTGCTTGGGCCCTCCGGTTGCGGGAAGACGACGCTGCTCAACATCATCTCCGGCCTGCTGCAACCATCGCATGGCCGCATCTTGTTCGACGGCAAGGACGTCACCAACCTAGCGACACAGGCGCGCAACATCGCGCAGGTGTTCCAGTTCCCTGTCATCTACGACACGATGACCGTCTACGACAATCTGGCCTTCCCGCTGCGCAACCGCGGCGTATCCGAGCCCGAGGTGGATCGTCGCGTTCGCGAAATTCTCGAGATGATCGATCTGTCGCCGATGGCGCGGCGAAAGGCGCAGGGGCTCACCGCCGACCAGAAGCAGAAGATCTCGCTCGGCCGGGGGCTGGTGCGCAGCGACGTTAACGCCATCCTGTTCGACGAGCCGCTGACGGTCATCGATCCGCATATGAAATGGGTGCTGCGCTCGCAGTTGAAGCGGCTGCACAAGCAGTTTGGTTTCACCATGGTTTATGTCACGCACGACCAGACGGAAGCGCTGACCTTCGCCGACAAGGTGGTGGTGATGTACGAGGGTGAGATCGTGCAGATTGGCACGCCATCCGAACTTTTCGAGCGGCCGAGCCATACGTTTGTCGGCTATTTCATCGGCTCGCCTGGCATGAACGTTCTGCCTGCGCAGATCGATGGCAATCGCGCGACCGTCGGCGGCGAGACCTTGTCGCTCGACTATGCGCCGAAGACCGCGGCGGGCGCCAAGACTGAGCTTGGCATCCGGCCTGAATTCATTCGCCTCGGGCGTGAGGGCATGCCCGTTACAATCAACCGCGTCGAGGATATCGGCCGGCAAAAGATCGTTCGTGCGACGTTCGAGGGGCAGCCGATCGCGATCGTCGTGACCGAGGATTCCGAGATCCCGGCAGAGGCGCGTGTGACGTTCGACCCCGCAGCCATCAACATCTATGCCAATTCCTGGCGCGTCGGCAGGGAGGGCTGAGCGATGAACAAGACCTGGAACAACAAGGCCTGGTTTCTCGTGCTGCCCGTGCTGGTGCTCGTCGCCTTCTCGGCGGTGATACCGCTGATGACCGTCGTCAACTATTCGGTGCAGGATACGTTCGGGAATAACGAGTTCTTCTGGGCGGGCACGGACTGGTTCGTACAGACGCTGCATTCCGACCGCTTCTGGGCGGCGCTGCAGCGGAACCTTGCCTTCTCGCTGATCATCTTGGCCCTGGAGATCCCGCTTGGCATCTTTATCGCCCTGAATATGCCTAAGAAGGGGCTGGGCGTGCCCGTCTGCCTGGTGCTGATGGCGCTGCCGCTGCTCATTCCGTGGAACGTCGTTGGCACGATCTGGCAGGTGTTTGGTCGCGTTGATATCGGTTTGCTCGGCCATACGCTGGAGGCAATCGGGCTGGACTACAACTATGTCCGCGATCCGCTCGATGCCTGGATCACCGTCATCGTCATGGACGTCTGGCACTGGACGAGCCTTGTGGTGCTGTTGTGCTACGCCGGCCTCGTATCGATCCCTGACGCCTATTATCAGGCGGCGAAGATCGACGGGGCGTCGCGCTGGTCGGTGTTCCGCTATATCCAGCTGCCGAAGATGAAGCGCGTGCTTCTGATCGCCGTGCTGTTGCGTTTCATGGACAGTTTCATGATCTATACCGAACCCTTCGTCGTCACTGGTGGCGGACCCGGCAATTCGACGACCTTCCTGTCGATCGATCTGGTGAAGATGGCCGTCGGGCAGTTCGACCTCGGTCCGGCAGCTGCGATGTCGATCATCTACTTCCTGATCATCCTGCTGCTGTCATGGATCTTCTACACCGTGATGACCATCGGTGACGAGAACGCGTGAGAAAGGAGAGGACAATGGCTCAATCCATGACACAGACAATGAAATACAAGCCTGCGGGTAACTTCTCCTGGGTCGTTTCGACTGTTTACATCATCTTCCTGCTGCTGCCGATCTACTGGCTGGTCAACATGAGCTTCAAGGAGAATGCCGAGATCACCGGCACCTTCTCGCTCTGGCCGCTCAATCCGACGCTCAGGAACTACACGATCATCTTCACCGATCCGTCGTGGTACAACGGCTACATCAACTCGATCACCTATGTTGTCATGAACACGGTGATCTCGGTGCTGGCAGCGCTGCCTGCGGCGTACGCCTTCTCGCGCTACCGGTTCCTGGGCGACAAACATCTGTTCTTCTGGCTGCTCACCAACCGCATGGCGCCGCCGGCCGTCTTTGCGCTGCCGTTCTTCCAGCTCTACTCGGCCTTCGGCCTGATCGACACCCATATCGCGGTCGCGCTGGCGCACTGCCTGTTCAACGTGCCCCTGGCGGTCTGGATCCTCGAAGGCTTCATGTCCGGCGTGCCGAAGGAGATCGACGAGACGGCCTATATCGACGGCTACTCTTTCCCGCGTTTCTTCGTCCGCATCTTCATGCCGCTTGTGGCATCGGGGATCGGGGTGGCGGCCTTCTTCTGCTTCATGTTCTCGTGGGTGGAGCTGCTGCTTGCCCGCACGCTGACGACCACCGCGGCCAAGCCGATCTCGGCGATCATGACGCGCACGGTTTCGGCCTCGGGGATGGACTGGGGCGTGCTGGCGGCTGCCGGCGTGCTTACCATCATTCCCGGCGCGCTCGTCATCTATTTCGTCCGCAACTATATCGCCAAGGGCTTCGCGCTCGGCCGCGTCTAAAGGGGAGACCAGACATGAACTTTTCCTGGATGGCGTGGACGCTGCCGACCGCATTGTTTTTCCTGACGATTCTCCTGCTCCTGATCGGCATGAGCATCTGGGAATATCTGGCGCCGGGCGGCTCCCCGCGTGTGGGGGTCTTGAGGTTCGAGACCACGCGGGGAGATCGGCTCTTCATATCGCTGCTGGGGGCAGCGTTCATTCATCTCGCATGGTTGGGCCTTGTTGGTCCCAACCTGTGGTGGGCTCTTGGCCTTGCCGTAGTCTACGCCATCGGCGTGTTCCGCTACGTCTAGGACAGGAAAATACAGATGGCCGGGGGTACTGGCCGCCTGACGTGAAAACTGCAATCGCAAACCCTGGGAGGATATTATGCGACGGCATCTACTAGCGACGACAGCAGGCATCCTGCTGGCCATGGCGGGTTCCGCCTATGCCGGCATGGACGAGGCAAAAACATTTCTGGACAAGGAAGTCGGCGATCTCTCGACGCTTTCCCGTGGGGACCAGGAAAAGGAAATGCAGTGGTTCATCGATGCGGCGAAGCCTTTCGCCGGCATGGATATCAAGGTCGTTTCCGAGACGCTGACGACTCACGAATATGAATCGAAGGTGCTGGCGCCGGCGTTCACGGCAATCACCGGCATCAAGATCACGCACGACCTGATCGGCGAAGGTGACGTCGTCGAAAAACTGCAAACACAGATGCAGTCGGGCGAGAACATCTATGACGCCTATGTCAACGACTCGGACCTGATCGGCACCCATTGGCGCTACCAGCAGGCCCGCTCGCTGACCGACTGGATGGCGAACGAAGGCAAGGATGTCACCAACCCGGGACTCGACATCAACGACTTCATCGGCACCAAGTTCACGACCGCGCCGGACAAGAAGCTGTACCAGCTTCCCGACCAGCAGTTCGCGAACCTCTACTGGTTCCGGTACGACTGGTTCAACGACGAGAAGAACAAGGCGGACTTCAAGGCGAAGTACGGCTACGATCTCGGCGTTCCGGTCAACTGGTCTGCCTATGAGGACATCGCCGAGTTCTTCACCGGCCGTGAAGTCAACGGCAAGAAGGTCTTCGGCCATATGGACTACGGCAAGAAGGACCCTTCGCTCGGATGGCGCTTCACCGATGCCTGGCTGTCGATGGCCGGCAACGGCGATAAGGGCCTTCCGAACGGTCTGCCTGTCGACGAATGGGGTATCAAGGTCGACGAGAACTCGCGTCCCGTCGGTTCGTGCGTTGCCCGTGGCGGCGATACCAACGGTCCGGCTTCCGTCTACTCGATCCAGAAGTATCTGGATTGGTTGAAGGCCTATGCACCGCCGGCAGCGCAGGGCATGAACTTCTCCGAATCCGGCCCCGTGCCGGCGCAGGGCGAAGTGGCTCAGCAGATCTTCTGGTACACCGCCTTTACAGCTGATGCCGTAAAGCCCGGCCTGCCAGTGGTCAACGAGGACGGCACGCCGAAGTGGCGCATGGCGCCCAGCCCGCACGGCGTCTACTGGAAGGACGGCATGAAGCTCGGCTATCAGGACGTCGGTTCCTGGACGCTGATGAAGTCGACGCCTGACGATCGCGCCAAGGCCGCATGGCTCTATGCGCAGTTCGTGACCTCGAAGACGGTCGACGTGAAGAAGAGCCATGTCGGTCTCACCTTCATTCGTGAATCCACCATTCGCGACAAGAGCTTCACGGAGCGCGCTCCGAAGCTTGGCGGTCTGATCGAGTTCTATCGCTCGCCGGCCCGCGTCCAGTGGTCGCCGACCGGCACCAACGTTCCTGACTATCCGAAGCTGGCACAGCTCTGGTGGCAGGCCGTCGGCGATGCGTCCTCCGGCGCCAAGACCGCCCAGGAAGCCATGGATTCGCTTTGCGCCGAGCAGGAAAAGGTCCTGCAGCGCCTGGAGCGCGCCAAGGTGCAGGGCGATATTGGTCCAAAGCTCGCCGAGGAGCATGATCTCGAATACTGGAACAAGGACGCGGTCGCCAAGGGCAACCTCGCTCCCCAGCTGAAGATCGAGAACGAAAAGGAAAAGCCGGTCACCGTCAACTACGACGAACTGGTCAAGAGTTGGCAGTCCAACTAACGGGCTGCCTTGGCCGGGGCACCAGCCCCGGCCAATCCGCTGTTACGGGTTCATCTTCCGCTTTCGGCACCAAAATTTCCGAAAATACATCGCATGGCCCGGCGCGAGAGCGGCGGGCAGGGCATACCTTTGCACTCGAGGACGGTAATGAGCGGCTATATTCTCGCGATCGATCAAGGCACGACATCATCGCGCGCGATCATTTTCGACGCCAACATGCGCCTGATCGCGTCGGCTCAAGAGGAGATCGGACAGCATTATCCGCAGCCCGGCTGGGTCGAGCACGATCCGCTTGAGATATGGGAGACGGTGGTCAGCACCGCGCGGCAGGCGATTGCGAACTCCGGCATTGCGGCAGGCGACATCGCTGCGATCGGCATTACAAACCAGCGCGAGACAACGGTTGTCTGGGATCGCAAGACGGGCAAGCCGCTCCATAACGCGATCGTATGGCAAGACAGGCGTACCGCTGAAATCTGCGACAGCCTGAAGGTCGATGGCTATGAAAGGCTGTTTGGCGCGAAGACGGGGCTGCTGCTCGACCCTTATTTCTCGGGAACCAAACTGCGCTGGCTTCTCGACAACGTGCAAGGCCTGCGCGAACGCGCGGAGGCAGGTCAGGTGTGCTTCGGCACCATCGACAGCTGGTTGATCTTCAACCTTACAGGCGGTCGAGCGCATGTGACCGATGCGACCAATGCATCGAGGACCTTGCTCTACAACATAAGCGAAGGGCGCTGGGACGAAGAGCTTCTCGGCGTCTTGCGTATTCCGGTGGGGGTGCTGCCTGAGGTCAAGGATTGTGCCGATGTGTTCGGTGTAACCGATGCGGCACTGTTCGGCGCCTCCATTTCAATTCTCGGGGTGGCTGGCGACCAGCAGGCAGCGACGATCGGCAACGCATGCTTCGACCGCGGCATGATGAAATCCACCTATGGCACCGGTTGCTTTGCGCTGCTGAACACGGGTCAGGATCGCGTAACCTCGTCCAACCGGATGCTGACCACAATTGCCTATCGCCTGAAGGGACGGATCACCTACGCATTGGAAGGGTCGATCTTCATTGCTGGCGCTGCCGTGCAGTGGCTCAGAGATGGCCTCGGTATCATTTCCGATGCCTCACAGAGCGGCACGCTGGCGCTTCAGGCAGATCCCACCCAGCAGGTCTACGTCGTGCCCGCCTTTACCGGTCTGGGTGCACCCTACTGGGATCCGGAGGCCAGAGGTGCCATCTTCGGTCTCACGCGCAATAGCGGCCCGTCCGAACTCGCCCATGCCGTGCTGGAATCCGTCGCTTATCAGACATTCGATCTGTTGGTCGCGATGCGCAGGGACTGGGGCGACCACCATATCGAAACGGTGTTGCGGGTGGACGGCGGCATGGCGCGGTCGGATTGGACCATGCAGCGCCTTGCCGACATCGTGGCCAATCCCGTGGACCGTTCCGCAGAACTGGAGACCACGGCGTTGGGCGCGGCATGGCTTGCCGGGTCGCAGGCGGGCGTCTGGCCCGATCAGGAGCAGTTTTCGAAAGCCTGGGCTTCCAGCGCGCGGTTTCGACCGACGATGGAGGAGGGCGAGCGGCAGAGAAAGATCGCCGGCTGGCGCGATGCGATCTCGCGCACGCTCTCAGGGCCTCAACATCGGGGCTGACGCCTCCGACGCGGCTGGGTACGCATTCTGAGCCGTTCAGGCCGGCGTTCTGACGTCCGAACCGGCCAGCAGCGACAGCTGGCTTGCTGTTTTCTGTAGCATGATGATGGTCTGGCTGATGTCGGGGGCGGACGGGGCGTTAACAAGCGCGATGTAGGGACAGGTGAGGGCGGCTATGCCCCGCCCGTCCGGCCCGAGGATTGGCGCCGACAGGTTATAGACACCGGCCGTCTGGGCGCTTGCCATCATTTCGTAGCCGCGCTCGCGAATCTGGTCGAGCCGTTCTGAGAAGTCCGCACCGAGATCAACGTCCTTGCGATTGCGGGCGTGCTCGGCAATCATCATCTCGCGCTCTTCTTCGCTTCGAAATGCCAGCAGGACGTGGCCCGATCCCGTATCGAGCAGGCTGATATGCGAGCCGACGCGGATCGATATTCCCCAGTAGTCCGGCGCCTCGTGCTGTGCGATGACGACAACTGATCCTCTGTCGAAAACGGCGAGGTGGTTTGCCTGTTTGGTGTTTTGCGCCAGTTCGCGCATGAGTGGGGTCGCAAACGAAGCGAGTCGCCTGGTCGGTGCATGCAACTGGGAGAGCCCGAAGAGCTTCAGTGTGAGCGTGAAGCGATCGCCTTCCAGCTTGGTGACGTAGCCACGGCGCACGAGGCGATCGAGCATGCGGTAGAATTCGTTGGGGCTTCGGTCGAGGCGCTTGGCGATGTCTGCCTGGGTCAGACCTTCCTCGACGCTCGCCAGGAGCTCCAGGATATCGAGCCCCTTATCAAGCGCGGGAGCGCGGTAGCGATCGGTGTCGTCGGCTTCCATCAAGCTCTCCTGTAAATATCTCCTTACATATACGAATGATGGCGCGGCGAAAGAAGAAACTTCCACTTGACCGTTTACCTCAAGTGGCGCCTGTATATAAAAAGATAAATCACTGGTGAGTGGCTGCCGCTCGACCTTGAGCGCTGAAGGTGCAATCGGCCTTCGCCGCGTACCGTCTGCCGGGAGGCCGGCGCAACCTTTATCGAGAGTGTCATGACCCGCATCACCGATCTTCGCGTCTTCGATCTTCGCTTTCCGACGTCGCAGAGCCTTGATGGCTCCGATGCGATGAACCCGGATCCCGATTACTCGGCAGCTTACGTCATTCTGGAGACGGATCAGGCGGGCCTTGAGGGGCACGGGCTGACTTTTACCATCGGTCGCGGCAATGACATCTGCTGCATGGCGATTGAAGCAATGCGCCATTTGATCGTCGGCGCCGATCTCTCGGATATCCTCGCGCATCCCGGCAAGTTCTGGCGGCACCTTACCAGTGACAGCCAGCTTCGGTGGATCGGTCCGGAGAAAGGCGCAATGCATCTGGCGACCGGCGCCGTCGTCAACGCGACCTGGGATCTGCTCGCCAAGCTGGCCGGAAAGCCGGTCTGGCGGCTGGTTGCGGAAATGACGCCGGAAGAGATCGCCGACATCGTCGACTACCGGTATCTGACGGACGTGTTGAACCGCGACGAGGCCGTGGAAATCCTGGGCCGGGCGGAGCCCGGCAAGGCGGCGCGCATCGCGACGCTCGAGCGGGAAGGCTACGCCTGCTACACGACATCCGCCGGTTGGCTGGGCTACGATGATGAAAAGCTCACACGGCTATGCCGGGAAGCGATCGATGCAGGGTTCAACCACATCAAGATGAAGGTCGGTCGCGATCTCGACGACGATATCCGCCGGCTCAGGATTGCCCGCGATGTGATCGGACCGGACCGTTATCTGATGATTGATGCCAACCAGGTTTGGGAGGTGGGGCAGGCGATCGAGTGGGTTCGCCAGCTCGCCTTCGCCAAGCCTTTCTTCATCGAAGAGCCCACAAGCCCGGACGATGTGGCCGGGCATCGCAAGATTCGGCAGTCGATCGGGCCTGTGAAGGTTGCCACCGGCGAGATGTGCCAGAACCGCATCATGTTCAAGCAGTTCATCGCGGAAGGCGCGATCGATATCGTCCAGATCGATTCCTGCCGAATGGGCGGGTTGAACGAGGTGCTGGCTGTCCTGCTGATTGCCGCGAAGTTCGATTTGCCGGTGTGGCCGCATGCCGGAGGCGTCGGGCTCTGCGAATACGTCCAGCATCTGTCGATGATCGACTACGTGGCCGTATCCGGTACCAAGGATGGCCGTGTGATCGAATATGTCGATCATCTGCATGAGCACTTCCTCGATCCCTGCGTCATCAAGAATGCCGCCTATATGCCGCCTCAGCGTCCGGGCTTTTCCATCGAGATGAAGCCGGCATCGATCGCGCAGTACACTTTCCAGAAATAGTGATGGTCGACGGCGATTTTCTTGCGCGCTATGCTCCCCGGTATTGCGAATGGGAGGTCATTCATGTTTTTAAGCGACGACAAGATTAGCGAAATCAAATATTTTCGGCATAATCTTCACAAATCGCCTGAAATCTCGGGAGAGGAGGCGGAAACCGCCCGGAAGGTTGAGGCGGCGCTTGCTGCGACGCATCCGGACCGCATCGTCTCGGGGCTTGGTGGCCATGGTCTGGCGGCGGTGTTCGCCGGTGCCGCCGACGGGCCGACTGTTCTGATCCGTGCCGAACTCGACGGGCTTCCCATCGAGGAAATTTCCGATCTGCCTTATCGTTCGTCTGTTTCTGGGAAGGGGCATCTCTGCGGACATGATGGCCACATGGCTATCCTCCTGGCTGTCGCCACCGGGCTCGGCGCGCAGCGTCCGGCGAAGGGGCGGGTCGTGCTGTTGTTCCAGCCGGCCGAGGAAAACGGCGCGGGTGCAGCCGCGGTTCTTGCCGATCCGAAATTCGCCGAGGTGAAGCCGGATCTATCCGTATCGCTTCACAACTTCCCGGGCGCGCGACGCGGACATGTGCTGCTGAGGGAAGGGCCGGTCAATTGCGCTTCGCGCGGCATGAAGATCGTGCTGGACGGCAAGACGTCCCACGCCTCCTATCCCGAAGATGGCATCGCGCCGACGTTTGCCATGGCCCGGCTGGTCGCCAGCCTGACGGCCCTTGCGAGCAACGGCGGGCTCGACGCCGACTATGCGCTCGTTACGGTAACGCACGCCCGGCTTGGGGAGCCTGCGTTCGGCATCAGCCCCGGCAGAGCGGAAATCTGGGCGACGTTACGCACCTTGACCGACGAAAAGATGGAGGAGCTGGCCAGGCGCGCGGAAGAATTGGTGCGGGCAGAAGCGCAAGCCGAACGTCTGCAAGTATCGATCAGCTACGAGGATGTTTTCAGGCAGTGCCACAATTCGCCCGAAGCCGTCGCGGAGCTGCGACGCGCTCTGGATGACGAGGGGGTAAGCCACGACAGTGCCGCCGGCATATTGCCGATGAAGGCGTCGGAGGATTTCGGGCTGTTTCGGACGGTTGCGCCTTCAGCGATGTTTTTTCTCGGCGCAGGCGAGCGTCATCCGCAATTGCATAATCCGGACTATGATTTTCCCGATGAACTGATCGAGGTTGGGGGCCGCATCTTCATGCGCGTTGTCAGGAATATTCTGGGTTGATCGCGTTTGTCGGCCGCGTCGCGGCCGCAATACGCCTAAAGAATCGGTTGTGTATTTGATGTCAGGTAGGAAACTGATGCGGACTTGGGTAGCCTGGAACGGCTTCCGCCTATCAGAAGGCGAGACCGATGGTAGTACCGTCGCGATCTGATCTTTTATCATTCTTGCACCGCATCCACGGTCGTCGCTGGATGAAGGGCTCGTTGCTGGTGCTTCTCGGCCTTATCGTGGCCGGCTCCAGCAGCACGACGCCGCCGATGATGAGCGTCGAGGAATTCGACGCTCTTTATGCCGATCCCTTGCCCAATCCTGTGAGGCCGATGCATGTCTTCCATCTGGGACATAGCCTCGTTGGCCGGGACATGCCGGCCATGCTCGCGCAGCTGGCCCCCAAGGGGCACCGTTATGAAAGCCAGCTCGGCTGGGGCACGACCCTTCAGGCGCAATGGGGCCCAAAGGAGGGTATCAACGGCTTCGATACGGAGAACCGACATCCGCGCTACCGCGATGTTCGCGATGCGCTGAAGAGCGGCGAGTACGATGCTTTTGTCATGACCGAAATGGCGGGTATCGAAGCATCGATCCGCTACTACGAGAGCCGCGACTATGTCGAGCGCTGGGCCGCCCTGGCGAGACAGGGAAGAAGCGATATTCGCGTCTATCTCTATGAAACCTGGCGTTCGCTTGACGACCCGGAGGGGTGGCTGGAGCGCCTGGACCTTGATCCCGGCCAATACTGGGAGGGAGAAATCCTTCGCAGGGCGCTGTGGCCGGCAGGGCAGAAGCCTCAGATCTACGTGATACCGGCCGGCCGCGTCATGGCGAAGGTCGTGCGTGAGATCGAAGCGGGCAAGGTCCCCGGTCTTGCAAGGCGGGAAGACCTCTTCGCGGTCGATCGGCTGGGCAAGCAGGACATGATCCACCTCAATGATGTCGGCACCTATCTGGTTGCCCTGACGCATTATGCGGTGCTTTATGAATGCAGCCCCGAGGGACTTCCCTATCAGCTTCGGCGCGGCGATGGCACACCTGCCGCCGCGCCAAATGCGGAGGCGGCCCGCCTCTTTCAGGAGGCCGTCTGGGATGTCGTGACCAGGATACCGCAGACCGGCGTTCCCCAGGCAGGTGCCGGCCCATCGGAAGATCCGGCGACCTGCAGGGCGAAGCTCACGGCATTGCAATAGCCGATCGGGTCTCTGGACAGCCGATCTGGCGTGCAACAACGCTGCGCGCCTTTCCTTGCGGGCAATCCCGGAGGCCGGATTTAAAGGGCGAGTTTTATCGACACCCGGCGGAAATTGGACGATACTCATGGCAGCGGACCGGCTGGCTGCACCGCTATCGCCTACATGCCCGCATCATACGCTCTTTATCAAAATGCGATGGGATTATCATGTTTGCTCAAGACATTATGAATACGAACGTTACCACGATCAGCTCTGACAGCAGCGTGCATCAGGCGATCGACCTGATGGTTGCAAAGGATATCAGCGGTCTTCCGGTCGTTGATAACGACGGCATTCTCTGCGGCGTCCTGACCGAAGGCGATCTGCTGCGCCGCATCGAGCTTGGAAGCGGCAGAGCCAACGGCAAGTCCGAAGAAAAGTCGCTTGTGGACTTCGACGAGTACATTCGAAGCCACAGCTGGCGCGTGTCCGACCTGATGTCGGCAAATGTGGTGAGCGTAGCGCCGGACGCACCCGCCGCCGCCGTTGCCGAACTCATGTTCGAGCACAAGATCAAGCGCGTTCCCGTCGTCTCCGGCAAACGTCTGGTGGGGGTCGTCAGCCGGGTTGATCTGCTGAAGGGCATCGTCGGAGCGCCGACCAGCAGCGTCGCCAAAGGGGACGAGGCGCTTGCCCGTGCAATTCGGGCGCGATTGCACTCCGATCTTGGCCTTGATGTCAGCGAGATCACGGTTTCCGTTCAGGATTCCCGAGTTGCCGTGGAAGGAAAGGTGGCGAGCGAGCTCGAACGCCGTGCCATCCGGGTTCTCGTTGAAAATGTGCGGGGCGTCAGTGGCTTCATCGACAAGCTGAATGTCGCCGCTTAACTTTCGTCAGGTTTATCTTTGGGCGTCCGTGGTTTGACCATGGGCGCCTTTTGCTCGGAACAATCCATGCTTGCGCTCAAAAATTCGCGAGCGGGATGCATTTCTGCTTTCCGGCGAGGGCAGGTAGTTCTATTTAGAAGCGGCGCTATTCGGGCGCGATCGGGCGCGACCTTTCCTGTCTACGTCGCTCGAATGCTTTGCATTTCACACTGGCAATTTGATGACGACAGCAGAGACGAGCGAGACGATTGACGATGCGCAAAGCGCTCGTCGGGCGAAGATTGTGGCACTGGTCGTTGCCGTATCCTTCTTCATGCAGATCCTCGACGGAACGATCGTCACGACATCGCTGCCGCAGATGGCAGCCAGCTTCGGTGTGCTGCCGGTATCCATGAGCATCGGCATTACCGTCTACATGCTGACGATGGCGGCGTTCATTCCGCTGGCCGGCTGGCTGGGTGACCGTTACGGCGCAAGACGCGTTTTCATGGCATCCATCGCCGTCTTCACGATCGCCTCGCTTTTCTGCGGTCTTTCGGAAAATCTGACACAATTTATCGTCGCCCGTGCCATCCAGGGCGCTGGTAGCGCGCTGATGACGCCTGTCGGCCGTATCATCGTCTTGAAGAATGCCCGCAAATCGGAGTTGGTGCAGGCGATCGCGCTGATCACCTGGCCGGCACTGACGGCGCCGGTGATCGGACCTCTGGTCGGCAGTTTCATCACGACCTATGCAAGTTGGCACTGGAATTTCCTGATCAACCTTCCGATCGGCGCATTTGGGATGGCGCTCGTCTGGCGCTTCGTGCCGAAGGGGCGCGAGGAAGAGGTTGGCAGGCTCGATCTGCCGGGGTTCTTCCTGAGTGCGCTGGGGCTGACGCTGCTGCTGGCCGCCCTGGAACTCTCCGTGAAGTGGCATGGCGGATTGCTGCCGGTGCTGACAATGCTGGCGATGGGCGCGGTGCTCTCGTTCATGGCGACGCGCCACTTTTTGACGGTCCCCAACCCGCTGCTCGATCTCTCTGCCTTCACGATCCAGACATATGCCATCGCGACGCTTTCTGCGGGAACGGCGAGCCGGGTGGCAATCAATGCCACGCCGTTTCTGCTGCCGCTGCTGTTTCAGCTCGGCTTCGGTCTGAGCTCCATTGAAGCCGGCGCCTATCTGCTGGTCTATTTTCTCGGCAATCTCGGCATGAAGGCGGTGACCACGCCGCTCCTGGCGAGGTTGGGTTTCAGAACCGTGCTCTGCTTCAACGGCCTGATTGCGGCTTTGTCCATTGCCGCCTGCGGTTTCGTCGCGCCGGATACACCGCGCGCCATCATTTACGTCTTGCTGTTCGTCGCAGGTCTGTCGCGCTCGATGGAGTTCACGGCGCTCAACACGCTCGCGTTTGCCGACATCAACCCGGCACAACGGAGCTCAGCCTCGACGCTATCCAGCATGCTGCAGCAGGTGTCCATGCTGCTCGGCGTTGCGATCGCTGCAGCCGTGCTGAACGTTTCTGTCGCGCTGCGGGGACATGAAAATCCTGATCTTCTCGATTTTCGTTGGGCGTTCCTGGTGATCGGCGCGATCGGCGTGGTGTCATCGATGCGGTTCCTGCGACTGCCGCCGGAGGCGGGCGCCGAGGTTTCAGGACATCGCATCGCCAGGTAGGGCCGCTTATTTGCGGCTTGCAATGCCTTGTCGGGACTGAATAATGACCGGGCGCGGTCTGGCTTCTCGTCTTTCGCCTTCCTGTCGCCTTTCTTTCCGATAAAAAGCTGGAGTTTGATTTAAACTCGACAACCCAGGCGGGGATGCTTTGCGGCTCACACTTGTTCTTCTTCGGACGGTTCTCTTTCTGGCGCTGACATCGGTGGGCGCTGCTGTCGTGCATGCGCAGACGGCACCGGTGGTTCAGCAGCAGACCGAGGCACCGGCGCCGCTGGCGAACACGGCGATCGAGGATGCCGCCAAAGCCATCGATAAGGCGAAGAACGAGCTCGCCTCTCTCCAGAACGGGGTGAAGGAGAACGGCAGCGACGACGATGCGCTCGTCGCGCTCGCTGGCAAGGCCGATCAGCTTGGCCGTTCGGTTGCCGGCGTGTCGGCTGCGGGGAAGCCTCGGCTCGACCAGATAAAGGCTCGACTGACGGAGCTTGGCGAACCACCCAAGGAGGGGCAGCCGCCCGAAGCCGATATCGTAACGAATGAGAGAAATGCGCTGACATCGGAACGCGCGCAGATCAACGCGGTGACCGGCGACGCGGAGAACATTTCGGCCGCGATAAGCAAGCTTGGCAACGAGATCGCCGAGATCCGTCGCGAGCTTTTCGCGGCAACCCTGCTGCGCCGAACAGATGTTTCCGCTTCGGTCCTTCAGGATGCGGCGAGCGCGTTTGTCGAGGAAGTAACGGAGTTCGGCCAGGCGCTGACTAGTTGGCTGACCTTCGTCCTGAAGTTCAAGGCGCTGGCCTTCTTCGCGGCGATCTTCATGTCGCTGGCGACCGCACTCATCCTGCTTTCAGGCGGTTATCGTCTTTTTGGCAATTACCTTCAGCGTAAGGAAAGCGCCACGCCGCCGTCCTATATCAGCCGGCTTTCGATCGCGTTCTGGTCGACGTTGATCCGCACGCTGTCGCTGGCCGCGTTGCTGGTTACGTCCTACTTCTTCCTCGATAGTTTCAACGTTCTCAGACCTGATATAGCGCCGGTCGTCGGAGCGCTGTTCGGTTCGATCGGGCTGGTCTATTTCGTTAGGCGTTTCTCGAATGCGGTGTTTGCACCGGGTGAGCCGCACTGGCGCCTGGTGAAGCTGTCCAACCGCGGCGCGACCTCGATCGGCGCCTGCCTGCTTGCGATGGCCGTGGTTCACGCGGCCGACTACTTCCTCGGAAGCATCAGCGAGGCGATGGGCTCGCCGCTCGTGCTGACGGTCGTCAGGAGCCTGATCGCTGCCTTGATCATCGGGTTGATCATGATCGCGGCGTCTTTCGGCAGGCCCATGCTTGCGCGCAACGGTGATCCGGATGCGCCCGGCCGTCATTGGCCGCGGGGAATGGCCATCATTCTGCGCGTTCTGGGTGCCGCGCTGATCGTGGCGGCACTGACCGGCTACGTCGGTCTGGCGCGATTTGTCGCCTCGCAGCTCATCATTACCGGTGCCATTGTCGTCACGACCTATATCGGGCTGCTCTCCGGGCGGGCGATTTCGCGCACGGAAACCTTCGGTGAAACCGGCTTTGGGCGCTTTTTGGCGAAAAAGTTCAAGCTCGGACCGGTCGCGATCGATCAGGTGGCGTTGCTCGTCGGTTTCTGCATTTACGGCGTTGCGCTTATGGTCGGCATTCCGCTGATCCTGCTTTTGTGGGGATTCCACGTGCAGGATCTGCAGCTCATCGCCTACCGGCTGTTCACAGAGGTCAGGCTCGGCGGCATCAGCATTTCACTGGTCGGGATCTTTACGGGGATCCTGCTTTTCGCCGGCGGCTATCTCTTTACTCGCTGGATCCAGCGTTGGCTCGACAGCAATGTCATGGCGCGTAGCCATGTCGATCTCGGGGTGCGCAATTCCGTCAAGACGGGCATCGGCTATCTCGGTGTCGGCGTGGCGGCGCTGATCGGCGTTTCCGCAGCCGGCATCGATCTGTCGAGCTTCGCGCTCGTGGCTTCCGCGCTCTCCGTCGGTATCGGTTTCGGCCTGCAGAACATCGTGTCGAACTTCGTTTCGGGCTTGATCCTGCTCGTCGAACGTCCCTTCAAGGTCGGCGACCACGTTGTGTCAGGGACGGCCGAAGGGATCGTGAAGCGCATCTCCGTTCGCGCCACCGAAATCGAGACCTTCCGCAAGCAGTCGATCATCGTGCCGAACTCGGAGCTGATCAACGCCTCGGTCGGCAACTGGACCCATCGCAACCGGATGGCTCGTTCTGAGATTCCTGTGTCCGTCAGCTACCATGCGGACCCTCAGAAGGTGATGGATATTCTGCTGGAGCTGGTCAATGCAGTGCCGTTGGTGCTGCGCAACCCGGAGCCGCATGTGGAGTTCCTGCGGTTCGGCACCTATTCGCTCGACTTCGAATTGCGCTTCATGCTCGCGGACATGGGCGACGGAATGAAGATCCGCAACGATCTGCGCATCGCCATTCTGAAGCGCTTCAGGGAAGAGGGGATCGACATCCCGCTTCCGCAAAGCGACATCGTCTTTCATCGCCCCCAGGATACCTTCAAGGCAGAACCTCTGCCTCCGGAACCGGAAGCAAAGCCGGAGGAAACCTCCAGCGACGACGGTGTCGAGGAGGACGGCAGGGTGCGCCGCCTGCGCGGCAAGTCGGCAGATGGTGCTCTCAAGGGGTAACCGCTCCAGCTGCTTCACCATGCACGCTGCTGTGCGAAGGAAGGCACCAAGCTTAAGATCAAGATCCTCGGCACGACCTACAATGCCACGGTCGTTGGCGAGAGCTCTTCGATCCCGACAATGCGGCCTTGCGCGCATAGTCTTTTAAGTATGTTTGCAGGAAAGTCAGGGCGGTCCGCGTGGTCGCCCTTTTGTTCATCTGTGAGGAGCTGCCGATTAATACTTATTCAAACTGCTTGAGATACCGATTCCGATAACAGCTCATGTTTCATGCAAAAGGTTTTGAAATGGCTTTTTTGGGTATTTCGGGGATGCAGTATTCCGGGGGCATGTTTGCTGACGCACGCATCATTCTCGCTGAAGATTCAAACGTCTTCACGTCGATGATCGGAATAAGGCTCAAGGAACTCTTCGGCATCGATGTGGAGATTTGCCGCAACTTCGAAGAGCTTCAGCTTTCCTACGACAAGTCGACGGATCCGATCACGCTCGCCGTTTCGAACATCAACCTGCCCGGCGCCGAAAATGGCGAGGCGCTCGAATATCTGATCGATCTCAGCATTCCGACGATCGTCTTTACCGGCACGTTCCAGGAGGGAATGCGCGACAAGTTGATGGCGAAGGACATCGTCGACTACATCCTCAAGGATAACGTCTTCGCGGTCGATCTGCTGGCGGAATCGATCTGCCGCTTCCTCACCAATCATCGCCACCATGTGCTCATCGTTGACGATAGCGCTACCGCTCGCGCGCTCCTGTCGAGCCGCCTGAAGCGCTACAATTTCCGGGTCAGTACGGCCGAGAGCGGCGCCAAGGCGCTCGAAATCCTCAAGGCCAATCGCGATATCGGCCTGATGGTCACGGACTACAACATGCCCGATATCGACGGCTTCGAGCTGACGCGACGTATTCGCGCCAATATCGGTTCGCACGAGTTGCGGATCATCGGCGTATCCTCCTCTTCGAACCGGCTGCTGTCGGCACGCTTCCTCAAGGCCGGCGGCAACGACTTCATGCTGCGGCCCTTCATCGACGAGGAATTCTACTGCCGCGTGAACCAGAACCTCGACACGCTGTTGCAGATCCAGACCATGCGCAAGGAACGCGCCGTCGCCTGATCCGGCTCGCGCCGCACTAGAGATACGGCAAGCGACTCGGATAATCTTGTCGCTTGCCGCCAGTTGCTTTCGCTCGGTGTGATCATCGCGCGAGATTCTGCCCATCGAAGCTCTCTTTTTACAATTTACAGTGTTGATATTGCGCTGTGACTTCCCGACGGGGAATCTGTCGGTTATCCTTTTGGGAAACCGGCGAGATGCCCCGATTCGGGTGCCTGACTCGCGAGAGGGCGGGGCCGGATGGCTTTTCAGATGGAGATCAACCGAGGAGGGGCGGGGCCGCGCTTTGGCAGCCAGACGATACTCCTGGTTGAAGATTCCCGCATGTTTTCCATTGCGCTCTCCCATCGGTTTCATGTCGAGCTTGGGCTTAACGTCAAGGTGTGCGCGTCACTGAACGCGCTGAGCGAAGCGCTCTCCCAGCAGGATGGTCGCTATACGATGGCGGTCGTCGATCTGAACCTTCCGGACTCACCCTATGGCGAGGTTCTGGATTGCGTCATCGCGCACGGCATTCCAACGATTGTCTTCACTGCAACGTTCGACCTTGCAACGCGCAGCCGGATCATGGAGCGCAACGTCATCGACTATGTCCTCAAGGACAGCGAGTTTGCGCTCGACAACCTCGTGGGGACTGTCCGCCGTACGATGACCAACCGCAAGACCCGGGTGCTGGTCGTGGACGACGTCAGGTCCGCAAGACAGATCCTTGTGGGCTTGCTCCAAGCGCAGCAGTATCTGGTGGTCGAGGCCTCCAGCGGCGAGGAGGCGCTGGCCGCGATGCAGACCTACGACGACATAGAGGTAGTCATTACCGATCATCACATGCCTGATATGAGCGGCTACGACCTGACGCGGCGGCTGCGCCGGCGATATGGTTCCGACCGCTTGCGGATCATTGGCGTTTCGTCGTCGAACGACCGGATGCTTTCGGCGACTTTCCTGAAGGCGGGGGCGTCGGATTTCCTGTATCGGCCGTTCGTTCCCGAGGAACTGCAGTGCCGTGTCGCCAACAATGTCGACACGCTGGTGCAGTTGAAGCAACTCAGGGCGGCTGCGGCCTGCGATTACCTCACGGGCCTTTATAACAGGCGGTATTTCTACGATCAGGGGCCGAGGCTCGTCTCCGACTGTCTACGGCAGAAGGCTGTGAGCTCGGTTGCGATACTCGATATCGACCATTTCAAGCGGCTCAACGACACCTATGGCCATGAGATCGGCGACCAGGTCTTGAAGGAAGTGGCAGAGCGGTTGGCTGCGATTTTCGACGGCAGCGACAATCTGCTCTCGCGACTCGGCGGCGAGGAGTTTGCAATCCTTTTCCCGATGATGGATTCGATCGCGGCGACGAAGCTATGCGATGAAATACGCTCGGATATTTCCCGGCTGAAGGTGAAGGCCGATGACGAGGAGTTGTGCGTAACGGTGTCGATCGGCGTTGCGGAGATTTCCGACTACGAGACCTTCGACAACTATCTGAACGCGGCCGACCAGTTTCTCTACATGGCCAAGCACAAGGGCCGCAATCTTGTCTATTCCGATGCCAAGCTGACGGGAGAGGCGGCGCAATAGTCGCCGCCGTCTTTTCTGGATCAGGCGGCGATTGCCTGCCGCGCGGTGGCCATCGTCATCTTGCGCTCTGCGCGCTCCTGCTGCGGTGAGCGATGATAGAGCTCGCGATAACACTTCGAGAAATGCGACGCCGACACGAAGCCGCAGGCAACCGCGACTTCGACGACCGGCATGGACGATTGCACGAGCAGGTGACGAGCGCGGTCCAGGCGAATCTCGAGATAGTAGCGAGCGGGGGAGCGGCCCATTTCCTGGCGGAAGAGACGCTCGATCTGGCGGCGCGACAGGTCGGCGCCATCGGCAATTTCCAGCAAGGACAGCGGCTCGGCGAGATTGCCTTCCATCAGCTCGATGATCGATAGAACCTTGCTGTTCTGAACGCCGAGGCGCGCCCGAAGCGGCAGGCGCTGACGATCGTGCGGGCTGCGCACCCGGTCCGTCAGATGTTGCTCGCAGACGCGGTTGACCAGGGTTTCACCGAAATCCTGGCCGATCAGATTGAGCATCATGTCGAGGGAAGCGGTGCCGCCGGCACAGGTATAGAGGTTGCTGTCGACCTCGTAGAGATCGGCATAGACCTCGGCCTGCGGGAACGCTTCGGAAAAGCCGGGCAGATTTTCCCAATGGATGGCGCAGCGCTTGCCGTTGAGCAGCCCAGCCTGCGCAAGCACATGCGCGCCGGTACAGAGGCTGCCGACCGCCACGCCGCGATTGTAGGATTCGCGCAGCCAAGCATTCACGGACTTGTTGTTGAATTCTTCGACGTCGATGCCGGAACAGACCAGAACCATGCTCGGGCGGCTCTCTCCGCCGAGGTTGCGGCGCTCGTCCGCCAGCGACGTGTTCGCTTCGACGCCGATGCCGCAGGAAGAATAGACCTTCTCGCCATCGACTGAGGTCAGGCGCCAGCTGTAGGCGGCGTAGCCGAGCATGCGATTGGCAATGCGCAAGGTATCGATCGCTGCCGAAAACGGCAGCATCGTAAACTGCGGAACCATGAAAAAGACGATAGACCGTTTCTTATGCGACATCTTATTCATGAGACAATCCCGTGCTGGAGGCCGAAGTGTCTATTCGTTGCTTGGAATACATGGTTTAGATATCCCAAAAGCGACATTCTCATGGAAAAATGCGGCTAGCTAGAGCAAATTTGCGACATTCGCTGATTTGACGTCCGTCAATTCATTGCCGGCGGCTGCGAATGGCCGGTGACGGGGTTGTCTGGAAATACATGTATCTGAAATTCAAGATTAAATTTCGATCCTCCGAAAACGAAGAAGGCGGCGCTGCAGGGAAGCAGGCACCGCCTTCATGCGGGGAGGTATGTCGGATCCATTACATCGCCTTGCGTTCATCCGCGCTGTCGGCCGATGGCCAGCCGATGTCCTTGCGGATGTCGAACGGCATGGATTCAATTTCGCGGGCGGCCTGCCACTGATGCCATGCATGGACAAGCTTGCGGGCGTAGCCAGCCAGATGCTGGTAGGTGTGGCTGGAGGAGACAGTCCCGGTGTCCCTGTAGGTGATCGTGGTCATTTCCTTTTCCTCTTCCTCGATGCCTGGGAGGCTCAATTCACGATACGAATATGAGCTTCGCCCGCCCATCAATCAAACGAATAGAGTTTATGGCTATCATCAATGATATTGAATGATGCTGCGTGTCTTGGGCGGGTTTCGTTCTTGAGGCTATCGGGGGGATGATGGCGAGAACCTTCCACCAAGGGCAATTGGCCGACTGCCGATCCGACGGCTAAGGCGTTTCAGCGTAGAAGGCCGTCGCTATCGAATTCGTCCCATCCGCTCAACGCGGTCATAGGTTCGTCAGGGTCCAGTTCCGTTCGTTTGGTTGTCTCTTTCTTCTTCAGTGTCCGCGTCAGCTTTGCCTGGTACGCAGCGCGCCTCCGGTTTTCTGCTTTCGCGGCGGCGTCATGCTCCCGCCACTCATCGACGGCGCCGCGGTCAAGCAGCTCCTCGACAACGCGGGGGTCGAATACATGGAACGCGATCTTCCTCGCTCTTCCCTGCAATCTGACTGTTCGTATTCCAGCACTTGGCAGGCGGCCGTCCTCTAGCCAACGCTTCCTCTCTGAAGCGGTAATCGTGAGGATGTCTTCGATCTCGCGAGGGATGACGGGAAGGTCCGCGATGTCCTCCAGCGCTTTCGCGACGGCGGAAGAGGTCGCGCGGAACACCGTCTTGGCATTCTCCGGCATGATGAGGATGAGTGCGCCCGACTGCATGTCCAGGGACTTTTTGACAATGGGCGGCAGCCGGGAACGGACTTCTTGTAAAATTCCTTTGACCCGAACAGCGGATCCCAGCGTCGCCTCCACCGGAAGCGGCCACTCCTTGATTAGCTCGGGATCGTCGCTGTCTTTCGTTTTCGTCTTCGTTTTGGGCATACTCGGTCAGATGGGATCCAAACGGTCGCGCTTCAACGGGCTACGACCAGATGCCTCGGGGCGAGGGGATTCTCCCGGATCTCCCATCCTGTGGGTAATGTTTTTCTAGGCAATCCTGCGGTGTGCACATTTCCTTACAAACCGCCGTTTTCCGGCCTTGAAGCCGCGAAAATTGCGCCACGATCTGGCGTTCTTCTTCGCATAGTTTTTGTGACACAAGGATGAGATCGAAATGACTTCAGGAATTTCGAACTTCGTGCAGGGCAAGGCCATGTATGCAATCGTCGCTGCGGGCGGACTGCTGGTTAGCTGGCTCGCAGGAAGTCAACCGATTCAGTCCCATCGCGTCATCCCTGGTCAGGAGCTTGTCAACAGCGCGAGTGGTACCGACTCCAGGCCGCAAAAGGACGATATCATCAACCAATTGCCATTCACTCCAGTGGTCCAGGCGTCAGATATCGCAGTGAATGCCATCACGTTGCCGGTTCCAGCGGCCCTGAAGATCGCCGCGGCTCACCCGGAGAAACTGCGAGATAGAATTCCAACGCCAATGAATCGGCCGAAACCGCCGACAGGCTTCGAGTCGTGCCTTCCCGGCTGCGAAACCCGTGACAGGCTGGTTACGGCGGCAAGCAGGGACATCGTTCCGCCACCGCCATTGGATTTGACGCCCGTTGACGCCGCCCCTGTACCCCCAGAGAGTAAAATGGAGCTGGTCGTAGACGATGGGCGAACCGTTTTTCATGGTGCGATCCACGCTACGTTGGCCGCCTTTTCGGTTGGGAAGACGACTGCCATGCGGATCGTTGGCGCCAGAGAGTAGATGAGGCTTTCAGTGAGGCACAGCACCCGGAGAATGGGCGCGATCGCGCCTCGCGCCGAATGCACGCGCCGACGCCCTTCGAAAGTCCGAAATCCGTGCTATCGGTCCCATCATTTCGGCTATAAAGTGGAAGACATCGCCCAACGGGGATCCAAGGCCAATGCTCCCAGAGAAGGAGGACCGTTTGCCTGTTGCGCTGGAACAGCGCGACGTAAGCGTCGACCAACGCATGTTCTCGCCTTCCGTTTCCCGAAATTCAGCGCCGATCCTGGCGGCGCTAAAACGTGTCCTTCCAACACATGGCGCCGTGCTGGAGATTGCTTCGGGGACTGGCGAGCACGCCGTGTGTTTTGCAGGAGCAATGCCCAACCTCACATGGCAGCCGAGCGATCCGGATGCCGACGCTCGCGCCAGCACGTCCAGCTGGATCAAATTTGCAGGGCTGAAGAATGTGCTGGCACCGCAGAATATTGATGTGTGCTCAGGGCTATGGGGCGTCGAACAAACGGGGCGTTTTGACGCTATCGTGTCGATCAATATGATCCATATAGCGCCTTGGGCGGCAAGCCTAGGATTGTTCGCAGGAGCTGGCCGTTTGCTGCGCGCTGGCGGGCTTCTTGTGCTCTACGGCCCATTCATGCGCGACGGCGCACACAACGCCCCATCGAACGCCGCGTTCGACGCGGCTCTAAGGGAGCGCAACGCATCCTGGGGTGTGCGTGATATCGCTGATCTTCAACAAGTGGGTGCGGCCGCTGGACTCAATCTCCGCGAGACAATCGAGATGCCTGCCAACAATATGTTGCTGGTCTTCTCTAGAGGTAGTGCCTGAAGGACAACGTCCCAGAGACCTGAAGACATTCGAGGGGCGGTGCGATCGAACCGGAATTCGCGCGACCGAGTGCCAACGTGGTGCTCTCGGAATGGAGACGAGTTGATGCCGACACCAGAGCAACCCAGTCTGATAGTCCGACAGAAATCGCCACCGAACATCGAGTTTCCGTTTGCGTCGCTCTCCGACTGGCTGATTCCATCCGATCTGTTCTTCGTACGAAACCATTTCCCGTCGCCGGACCTTGATGCGCGAGACTGGAGATTGCGCGTTGACGGGGCGGTAGAGCGGCCGATCGAACTTAACCTCGACAGCATCAGGGCAATGGCAAGCACGACTCTCACCGCGGTGGTCGAGTGCGCGGGCAACGGGCGCGTCAACTATGTGCCGCCGAAGGAAGGGTTGCAGTGGCAGAACGGAGCCGTCGGCAATGCCCGGTGGACAGGTGTTCTTCTGCGCGAGATCTTGGAAATGGCGGGCGTTAAGCCAACCGCACGTGAGGTCCTGCTCGTAGGCGCCGACAGCGGCGTCGTAGACACAAGCAAGAAAACGGCCTCTCCCGGTCCCATCGCTTTTGCGCGCAGTTTGCCACTTGAGAAGGCCATCGCTGACAGCACCATCCTTGCCTACTCGATGAACGAGGAGCCGCTGGCGCGCGATCACGGTTACCCGCTCCGCGCGGTCGTGGGTGGCTGGTTCGGCATGGCTTGGGTCAAGTGGATCACGCATATCACGGTCGTGGAACAACCGTTCCTTGGCTACTGGCAGGCGCGCGACTATTTCCGTTGGGAGCGCAGCCTTGGGGAGCCCACGCTCGTCCCACTTACGGAGATGGAGGTCAAAGCGCAGATCGCGCGTCCCGTGCAGGGGGCGCGTCTCATCATGGGTCAACCGTATCGGATTTTCGGAGCCGCCTGGAGCGGAGAGGCTGCCATCCGGCACGTGCAGGTCTGCACGGGAGATAGCAGCGGCTGGCGCGAGGGAAGGCTCCTCGAAACAGAGCGTCCCTTTGCGTGGCGCTTCTGGGAGTACATCTGGACCCCTGAAGAAGTGGGGCGATATGCACTGCGATGTCGCGCGAGCGATGGGGCGGGGCGCGTGCAGCCCGACCTCCCACGTTCCGACAGCGAGAGTTACGCGGCCAATTGGATCGTTCCGGTTGAGGTTGCCGTCGTTTCCGAGCCACAGACCTATGAGGAGGAATTCGTAATCTAATCACCGGCATGGGCGGAATGGCAGCTTGGCGCAACTGCGTCCGGTGATGTCACTGCGCCATGACGCCTCGGACCGATAGCGGCCATCCTTGCCTTGGGCCTAAGGCGAATGTTGTTTTGCCGGATCGTGGATAGGCGTGATACCCGCTATTTCTAGGTCGCCTCAGCGACTGTGACGACGAGGCTCGGTGTTTCCTGCCGCCCGGTCGGCGGAACCGAGCTATCCGCCGACGCGTCGCAAAGTTCTTAGAGCAATACCGAGCGCGGACCCAGCGATCGCAGATCTAGGTCATCGATCAGGTGCGAGGGCAGGCGTGCTAATTGGCGTCTGGTGCTCCGCGCAGCCATGTTTCTCAGCTGGTGAGACTTGAACCGGTTCAGCGTCGCAAAGAACGAGCGAAGAGTGCTGCTCATCGCCATCTCCCTTCATCGTTGTTGATTTCCCAGTAATTTAGCCAGTGGTTGACTTTCAAACAAACAAAATGATATGGTGTTATCATTCAGAAAAATTGAAAGATGAGACGATGACCATTCCCCTTCGCCGTCCCATTCCCTTGCTGGACAATGACGTGTTGCGGACGTTCGTTGCCATCGCCGAGACTGGCAATTTTTCGACTGCAGCAGAGGCTGTCTTCCGCACGCCGTCCGCGGTTTCAATGCAGATCAAGAAGCTCGAGGAGCAGCTCGGCGCGACGCTTTTCCTGCGCGATGCGCGGTCGGTGTCGCTGACCCAGCACGGTGAACTCCTGTTGTCCTACGCGCGCAATATCCTCGCGCTCTCGAACGAAGCGGTGTCGCGGTTCATCATGCCGGAGTTGAGCGGCGTGGTTCGGCTTGGTGCCCCCGAGGATATCGGTGAGCGGCTTCTGCCGAGCATCCTGAAGAGTTTTGCCGAGACCTTTCCCGGCATCATGGTCGATGTGACCATCGACATGAGCATCGGGCTCAGAAAGCGCATGGACGAGCAGCGGCTTGATATCGCGCTCATCAATTGCGCGACGCGACCGTTGCCTGTCACCGGTGAAGTCGTCTTTCGCGAAAGGCTCGTTTGGGTAGGCGCGAAGTGCGGCACTGCCCATCGGCGCGATCCGCTGCCGATCTCGATATGGGAGGACGGCTGTATCTGGCGCTCGGAAGCGCTCTCGCAGCTTGAGCGCATGAAACGCGACTATCGTGTTGCGTTCCTCAGCGGCCATACCATGGCACAGCGGGCGGCGGTGCTTTCCGATCTGGCGATTGCGCCGCTGCCGCGGTCCTACGTCGGCGAGGGCATGGTGATACTTGGGGCGCAGGAGGGACTTCCCGAGCTTGCATCCTTCGATATCCGTATGCTCACCGTGTCGCAGATGACAACGCCGATGCAGGCGGTCGCCGACAGCATCCGCTTTGCCTTCGCCGAAAAGGCGAAGGCGATTGCCGCCTGATAAATCACTGATCGCTGCAACCTTTTGCTTGAGCGCGCGTTTATCGCGCGCAGCATATGCTGCGAGTTATCGACGCCATTTCAGAAAAGGATTTCCGCAATGACCACCACCGTTAGAATTGGTGCTGCCATCATGCTTCTTCTGGCGCTGACATCCTGTGCCAACACCATTCGCGGCGTTGGACGTGATACGGCGAACGCCGTCAACGCGACACAGGACGCCGGTCGCTCGGTCAATCACGCCGCCAAGAGGTAAGGCGTCAGATCTGTGCCGGCGGATAGGCGCGTTCCAGTCCGCCGGACCGAGTCAAACCTGTACGAAATGCGCCATAGGCCGGATGCTGGCTTGATTTGGCAGCCTCCATCAGGCGGATCTGGAGACGGGCAGGCGCCACATCGCCGATCCACTTTCCCAGGTTTTCCAGCTTCAGCGAGTTCAGGAACGAAGCCCCGGCAGCGTTGTCCAAATAGCGGTGCAAGCCATCGATGAGATTGTCGTCCTGGGCCACGTTCTCGAGCAGCAGGGTGATGTAGGCTTTGTCCTGCTCGCCAAAGGCGGTGAACTTTGCTGCGATCGTCTCACGATCGGGAAACGGGGCGGAAGTCATCGTAATCTCCATGTCGTCGGGCGAGCCTCGGATGCGAGTCGTCTCGCGTTGCGCGCTTATAGGCGATGCGACGGATTGAGAAAACCATATGTGTCCGCGTCGTCGTCTGCCTCCACGACTGAATACCAACTTGCAGACAGGAGCTAGAGCGTTCCCTTGACCTTCGCCGCGACATCCGCCGGCACCCATTGGGTCCACAGGTCTGAGTAGTTGCGCAGGAAGTAGAGCGCCGCCTCTCTCGTGCTTTCGTGGTGTTCGTCCTGCCAGGCCAGCACATCGTTGATCGTGCTGTTGTCCCAGGAGCGCTTCTTCAGATAATCGGCAGCCGGGCCAGCCCTGTCCGCAAACGCCTTGGTCGTGATGGTGAAGGCGCGCGATAGCGGATAGGAGTTGACTTGTGGGCGGGCGCAGCCGGGGACGGCGGTACAGCGGTCCCATTCGGCCTTGTCGTGGCTCACGCCGAAGCTCAGCCGCGTCATGTCGTACTTCCCCAGGATGGCCGTCGGCGCCCAGTAGTAGCCGAGCCAGCCAACCTTTTTCTGGAACGCCGCCGCTATGGAATCATCAAGACCCTGCGGACTGCCGGTGTCGATCAGCGTGAAGCCGTCCTTGTCGGCCGCAAGCGCGCGAAACAGATTGGCTGTCGATATCTGGCAGTTCCAGCCCGTCGGGCAGTTGTAGATGCCGCCTTGCTGCGGGTTGTCGGGCGCCGGAAACAAGTCGGGACGCTTGAGGGCATCCTGGACACTGCGGATGTCGGGGTTGGCGTCGGCGATGAATTTCGGGATCCACCACCCCTCGACCGCGCCTTCCGACAGAATTTCCGCCGCCTGGACGAGCCGATTCGCCTTGATGGCGTTGTCGAGTTCGGTCCGAACCGCGTTGACCCAGAATTCCGAGGCAATGTCCGGCGTGCCCTGTTGATCCATCGAAACGAAGGTCGGCATCGTGTCGCCGGGAACGATCGTCACCGTGCAGCCGTAGCCTGCCTCAAGAATGATCTTGTCGAAATTGGCTGCGATGCCGGCCGACGCCCATTTCATCTCGGCGATCGAGACATTGCCGCATCCTTCGGCGGCGGCCGTCCCGGCTGTCGCAAACAGTCCTGCAGCAAGCACGATCGACGTGCACAGAAATCTCATCTTACGTTCCCATTTTGGCGTTGCCGTCGACCCGGGCCGCATCTGCAGATAGCAGACGCACCGCGTTCGTTCTTGGCTTTCCCCTGGCGCCGATCCTGACACCTTGAAATGAAGCCTACGCGTTCGGCCCGGGAAATCAACGGTCTTATCGTGGGCGGAGGTCGAATCTAAGCGGCTGATTTAAAATAGTTAATGACTGCGCACTCGACAGCAGGCCGCAGCTCCCGCAGGTCTCCTGGGCCCTGCAAGGAGACAAAAAACCAAAAAAGTGCCGAAATTCATCTTTGCTTAATGGCTCACTAACTCTCCGGTAAGAATGTGGCGCTATCAATCGTTGCGTGGCGGGGGACAACCGCTGCTTCTCCGGATCAGGTAATGCGTCCCGGAGAACGTGAGCTTCGTCGTGTATGGACGCAAGCGCCAGCGTATTTCGGCAAGCCGCGCGGCCCCAGATGGCCTGCGCGGCTTTCGCATTTTGGGCTGCCGTGATTGACCTTGGCGAACGCCGCTTGTAGGCCGTAGCAACGGGTGCCGGAGCTTCACGACAATGACCAAAGCCATCATGCTGCAAGGAACCGGTTCCGATGTCGGAAAGACGGTGCTGGTGGCAGGACTTTGCCGGCTGGCGGCCAAGCGCGGTCTTTCGGTGCGTCCCTTCAAGCCGCAGAACATGTCGAACAATGCCGCCGTTGCCGACGATGGCGGCGAGATCGGCCGGGCGCAATGGCTGCAATCGATGGCGGCGCGCGTTCCTTCCTCCGTACACATGAACCCCATTCTGCTGAAGCCGCAATCGGAGAACGGCAGCCAGATCATCGTCCAGGGAAAGGTATGGGGGCAGGCGAAGGCGCGCGATTATCAAAGGCTGAAGCCGCAGCTGCTGGACTACGTGCTGGAGAGCTTTTCGCAGGTTTCGACAGGGGCTGACCTCGTTATCGTCGAAGGGGCGGGGTCGCCGGCGGAAATCAATCTGCGCGCGGGAGATATCGCCAATATGGGGTTTGCGACCCGCGCCGGAGTTCCGGTCGTTCTCGTCGGCGATATCGACCGTGGTGGCGTGATTGCATCGCTGGTCGGCACGCACGCCATCCTCGGTGACGAGGATCGCGCCGCGATCTCGGGATATATCATCAACAAGTTCCGGGGCGACGTCTCGCTTTTCGACGACGGGATTGCGGCGATCGATCGCTTCACCGGCTGGCCCTGCTTCGGCGTGGTGCCGTGGCTCAAGGCGGCGTCACGATTGCCGGCAGAAGATTCGGTTGCGCTGGAGCGTCTCGCTCGGGGCGAGGCGAGGGCGCTCAGGATTGCAGTGCCTGTTCTCTCGAGGATTGCTAATTTCGATGATCTTGATCCGCTCAAGGCGGAGCCTGACGTCGAGCTGGTCTTCGTGCGGCAAGGCGAGCGGCTGCCAGTCGATGCCCAGCTGATCATTCTCCCGGGGTCCAAGTCGACGGTGGCTGATCTCGCTGACCTGCGGGCCGCCGGGTGGGATGCCGATCTGGCAGCTCATGTCAGGCGCGGCGGTCGCGTCATCGGTATTTGCGGCGGCTACCAGATGCTTGGCCGGAAGGTGCATGACCCCGAGGGGATCGAGGGCAGCGCGGTCGAGACAGATGGCCTGGCATTGCTCGACATCGAGACGGTGATGGCGCCCGAGAAGACGGTTCGCAACAGCGTTGCGTCATCCGCCGAACATGGGGATCCGCTTTCAGGCTATCAGATTCATCTCGGCGTCACCCGAGGCGCGGACTGTAACCGGCCCTTTGCCATCGTTGACGGGATGCCTGATGGCGCGATGTCGGGAGACGGCCGGATCATCGGGACCTATCTGCACGGGCTATTCGCGAGCGACGCCTATCGCTCCCGGCTGTTGCAGAGCTTCGGTCTCAAGGGCGAGATGCGCAATTACCGCGCCGGTGTCGAGCTTGCACTGGACGAGATTGCCGCCGAGCTCGAAGCCCATCTCGATGCCCACTGGCTCGGCGAATTGCTCGGCTAGATTTCGCCTGAGATTTCCCGGCGGCGGCGATCGAGTTCTTCACTGTAGCGACGCAGCGTATGTGCCTCGCTCAGCTGCCCTACCACTTTTCGTTCGACCAGATTGTTGACGACGGCAAGCGCTTCGCTTTCCGTCTTGTCGAAAATGGCGGCCGCCTGCTTGGCGTTCATTTGCGGCTGCAGGAAGTCGTTCTTGTATCGGATGAACTCGTCCAGACCCTTGCCCTCGTCATCGGTATCGGTGAGGTTGGCGTAGATTTCCGGCACCAGAACAAGACCGGCGTATTTTCCGTTGTCATCGACAAGAACCACGCGCTGCGCCGAGCCGATCGGGAAGAGGCTGCGGAACTCCTCGACCGAGATGCCGGGGTTCGCGGTCTTGACGTCGGCACGCATGAGCCTGTCGACCGTAAGATTACGGATCCAGCCGACGTCATGAGCACTGCGGATGCTTTCGCCGCGAAGATGGAAGCGCCACGTGGCAAACGAGTAGCCGAAGGTGCTGCGCACGACGAGCGAAGACGTAATGACGGCGGCGAGGACCAGAACAGTGATCGGAAAGTCGCCGGTTATTTCCAGTGCGAGAAACGTCATGGTCAGCGGGCCGCCGATGACCGCGACGGCAAGCGAGCTCATGCCGACGACCGCATAGATCACCGGCGTCAGTGTCGCATGGGCGAAGTAGGGAGCGGAGTAGGCAAACAGCTTTCCGAGCAGAGCTCCCATGAAGAGCGACGCGAAGAACAAGCCACCTCTGAAGCCCGAGCCGATTGAGATCGCGGAGGCAAAGGATTTCAGCAGAAACAGGCCGATCAGCACCGGAATGGCGACGTCCCTGCCAAGGTTGAGATGCAATGCACCATGGCCGGCCGAGAGAACCTGCGGCGTGACCAGCGCGAGGAGGCCGACGACAATGCCGCCGAGAGCCGGGCGCAAAGGAGGGGCGATGGAGCTCCTGCGCGCGGTCTCCTCGATGAAGGCAACGCCCTGCATGATGAGGATGCCGACGCCGGCGCAGAAGGCGCCGAGCAGCACCGCGGGAACATAATCAGCCGGCATGACCGTGCCGAACTGACCGACATCAATGAGGAAATCGCTCCCGGCAAGAAACCGAGCCAGTGTGGTGGAGACAATCGCGGACACGACCACCGGCGTCAGCGAAACGATTGTGTAGGTGCCGATGATGAGCTCGAACGCGTAGAACGCGCCGGTCAGCGGTGCATTGAAGGCAGCGGCGATGGCGCCGGCGGCGCCGCAGCCGACGAGCACTCGCAAATCGGACCGACGCAGCTGCAGCTTCAGCCCGAGCTTCGACGCGATACCGGATGCCAGCTGGGTATAGCCGGCCTCCAGTCCCACGGAGGCTCCAAAGCCGTTCGAGATCAGGTTCTGCACGGCAACCAGGATACTATCGGTCAGCGACAGGCGTCCGCCATGCAAGGCATTTGCCTCGATCGGGTCGACCATCGGCTTCTTGCGCGTCTTCGCCAGAATGAACATCAACAGACCAAGCAGAATGCCGCCGACGACGGGGGCAGCCAGCAGAAGAAACTTGTTCTCGATTTGCGACGAACTCAGCCGCTCGACCTCGCTGATGCCGAAAATCAGGCTGTGCATCTCCTTGGAAATCAGGCTCATCGCCGTTACCGCAAGGCCTGACGTGACGCCGACAATCGCGCCTGCGAGCACCATGCCCATTTCGCTGCGTCTGAGGAGAGCGCGCATGCGTCCCACATCCAACAGGGTGTGAAGTGGGCCGAGCCGGCGGGTATCTATTTTCAGAAGCATGACAAGGAAACTAGGCGGGTAAAGGTCCGGTCAAGGGCCGTGAAGGGTGCCGACGTGGCTTGGGGATGCGCTTGCGATGCAAATGCGGCAAAAGGCCGGCGGATACAACAATTATTTATGACGTAAGTGACTGATAAAAGACGATAAATATGGTAGGGTATGTCGTCTATGAGGCGTTTGGAACTCAATAGCGTTCGCCATTGGCCGAGCCCAAGTCGATTGACTTCATACCCGGCCTTGCCTAACCATGAATCCGATAGCGAATGGTTCCGGATCGCCAAAAGCGGTGCGGATGAAAAGGGAATGTGACGAGGTGGACCCAATCCGGGCGCCTTCATCACAGCCGACCCCGCGACTGTAGAGCGGTCAGGGTCTTCCGTCCGGCGTCGGATGCTCTCAAGCTGGCCGCCTGCGTGGTGCAGGCGGGCGAGGGGCTGAAGACGGCGGAAAAGCCACTGGCAATGCAAGCCATGATCAACCGGGGTTGGACGCCTCTAAATCTACGAATCGTCCGCCTTTTCATGATTGCAGCCGGGAAGGCGAGGAAGAACCGATGGCACGATCGGGATGGCCTACGTGGCTATCCCGATCGTCGCCTGGACCCGCGAGCCAGGAGACCTGCCACTCGTGCCGGGCGCAAAGCCCACCCCTGGGCAAGTGTGCCCAATGCCAGCACGGAGGTTGTCATGGCAGACAATGAGATTTTGGCGTCGGCGTCAGGCCGGGCGTCTACGACGTTCGCTACACGCTCCCTCCTCCCTGCAGAGGCAGGCTCCCTCATTCATGCGGCCAAGTTTCGCTCGGGCGATGTCCAAAAAATCCAACCACCGCGCGCGGTGAACGACTCCTATCGGCCGGGACGATGGTCTTTCGCAGGCGAGGACTTGGGCGCACCGGATTCCCGTAACGTCGCCCGAGCGAAGCTTGGCGACAAGAATAAGGGCCTGCGTGCGAGCAACGTCCTTCGTGAGGGCGTGCGCGTCGGACCCCGAGCCCAATCATCGGCGAAAGCCGTCCACGCATGACGACCGCATCCTTTACGCTCGTTCTCGGCGGCGCCCGGTCCGGCAAGTCGCGCTTCGCCGAACAACTTGTCGCCGACGGCGGCCTTGAGCGTCATTACATCGCCACCGGCCGCGCCTGGGACGAGGAGATGCGCGCGCGTATCGACCAGCACAAGGCCGATCGCGGCGACGTCTGGACCACGCATGAGGAGCCGCTCGATCTCGTCGGCCAACTTGCCGCGATCGACGGCGAGGGGCGGGCGGTGCTTGTCGATTGCCTGACGCTCTGGGTTACCAATCTGATGATGGACGAGCGCGACATGGCGGCGGAGTTCGCGGCTCTGACCGCCTATCTGCCGAAGGCCAAGGCGCGCCTCGTCATCGTTTCCAATGAAGTCGGCCTCGGCATCGTGCCCGAGAACCGGATGGCGCGCGAATTTCGCGACCATGCCGGGCGGCTGCACCAGATGATCGCGGCGGTCGCCGCGGATGTGTATTTTATCGCGGCGGGACTGCCGCTGAAAATGAAGGGTTGAATTGATGAACCAGCAGAAGATCCCCGCCACCGTCATCACCGGCTTTCTCGGCGCTGGCAAGACGACGATGATCCGCAACCTGTTGACCAATGCGGGCGGCAAGAAGATCGCGCTCATCATCAACGAGTTCGGCGATCTCGGCGTCGACGGCGAGGTGCTGAAGGGCTGCGGCGCGGAAAACTGCACCGAGGACGATATCATCGAGCTCACCAATGGCTGCATCTGCTGCACGGTGGCCGACGACTTCATCCCGACCATGAGCAAGCTTCTGGAGCGCGAGAACCGGCCTGACCATATCGTCATCGAAACCTCGGGCCTTGCCCTGCCGCAGCCGCTTGTCGCCGCTTTCAACTGGCCTGACATCCGCACGCAGGTGACCGTCGATGGCGTGATCACCGTGGTCGACAGCGCCGCCGTCGCCGCCGGCCGCTTCGCCGACGATCACGATGCCGTGGAAGCCCGGCGCGTCGAGGATGAGACGCTCGATCACGAAAGCCCGATCGAGGAGCTCTTCGAGGACCAGCTCACCTGCGCCGACCTGATCGTGCTCAACAAGACCGACCTCATCGACGGCGCCGGCCTTGCCCGTGTTCGCGACGAGGTCGCCTCACGCACGGCGCGCAAGCCGGCGATGATCGAGGCGAAGAATGGCGAGGTGCCGGCATCAGTGCTGCTCGGCCTCGGCATCGGCACCGAAGAGGATATCGGCAACCGCAAGTCCCATCACGAACTGGAGCATGAGGACGGCACGCCGCATGATCACGACGAATTCGACAGCTTCGTCGTCGAACTCGGGCCGATCGCCGATCCCTCGGTCTTCGTCGAGAGCCTGAAGGGCATCATCGCCGAGCACGACGTTCTGCGTCTCAAGGGCTTCGTCGACGTTCCCGGCAAGCCGATGCGCCTGCAGCTTCAAGCCGTGGGTAGCCGAATCGACCACTATTTCGACCGTGCCTGGGCGGCGGGCGAGGCGCGTGGCACGCGGCTGGTGGTGATCGGGCTGCACGAGATGGATGAGGGCGCGGTACGCGAGGCTATCGAGGGTCTGGTTTAAGGTTTATGGTTGAGATGCGCGGTCACGTTTTTGGTTTGAGAGAAGCTGCTGGAGGCCCTTCTGGTGACGAAGGGCTGAGAGGTGAGCAGATCGCGCATTTTGAAAATCGCTCAAGTGGTGCCGGGTGGTCCCCTCATCCGCCAGCCGGCACTGACCGGGGTCGAGCCGTCGGTCTCGACCCGTCCTTCGGCCCCCCGTTGGGGAGAGGATTTTTTTTGCGGGCCGCTCGCTCCAATCTTCCCTTCTCCCCGACGGGGAGAAGGTGGCCCGAAGGGTCGGATGAGGAGGCAGCGCACGCTGCGCCTGCGACTAACATTTCCCGCAAAGACACACTGCCATGCACCTCCTACTAGCCCAGCAGGGAACGATCAGCGACGGCGAGGAGGCGATCGATCTTGGCCAGTCTCCCGGCGACATCCTGTTCCTCTCCGCCGCCGACACCGAGCTTGCGGCAGTCGCCGCCGGGCATCGCCAGCGCGGCGAGGCACGGTCGCTGCGTATCGCCAGCCTCATGAGCCTCAAGCATCCGATGTCCGTCGATGCCTATATCGAGCGTACGGCGCGGCATGCAAAGCTGATCATCGTGAGAGCGCTGGGCGGCGCCAGCTATTTTCACTACGCGCTGGAGGCGCTGCATGCGGCGGCGGCGCGGCATGGGGCACTGATCGTAGTGCTGCCGGGCGATTCTAAGCCGGACGCGGGTTTGACGCCGTTTTCGAACGTGCCGCTTGAGGATCTGAATGCGCTCTGGGCCTATCTGATCGAGGGGGGTGATGCGAACACGCACGCGTTTCTCGATTATGCCGAGGCGATGCTGTCGGGGGGCGAGAAGCCGGAGGCGGCTGCGCCGTTGATGAAGGCCGGGATATGGTGGCCGGGGCGGGGTGTTGTTGGGGTTGAGGAGTGGCGGTTGTTGTCGGAGGGTGGGTTACCCCCCTCTGTCCTGCCGAACCGTAGGGGCGAGCCAACGGTCTCGCCCCGTTCTTCGGACCCCGCCACAGGTGGGGAGATCGACTCGTGGCGATCACCCACGCAGACAGCTGCCTTTGGAATGAGCAGGCCTGCCCAGCCAATCTCCCCACCTGTGGGGGAGATGCCCGGCAGGGCAGAAGGGGGCGCTGCGAACGCGACGCCAGCGGCTACATCCGCCCCCATCATCGCCATCTCCTTCTACCGTGCCCTCGTACAAAGCGGCGAAACCCGACCCGTCGAAGCGCTGATCGAGGCGTTGATCGCCGAGGGCATCCGGCCGCTGCCGATCTTCGCCTACAGCCTCAAGGATCCCGTCTCCAAGGGCATCCTCGAAAGTGTCTTCGCGGCCACCAGGCCCGATGTCGTCATCAACACGACAGGCTTCGCCGTCTCGGCGCCCGGTGCGGAGCGGCAGCCGACGGTGCTGGAAGCCAGCAACGCCGTCGTGCTGCAGGCGATCTTTTCTGCTTCCTCGAAGGACGCTTGGGAAAGCTCCTCGCAAGGCCTGTCGGCGCGCGATCTCGGCATGAACGTGGCATTGCCCGAGGTCGACGGCCGAGTTCTCTCTCGCGCCGTCTCGTTCAAGTCGGCGGCACGCTATGATGCGCTGGTCGAGGCCAATATCGTTGCCAGCGAGCCGGATGCGGGGCGCATGGCTTACACGGCGCGGCTCGCCGCCAACTGGGCGCGGTTGCGGCATGCGAAGCCGGCTGAGCGGCGCGTGGCGCTTGTGATGGCGAACTATCCGAACCGCGACGGCAGGCTCGGAAACGGTGTCGGGCTGGACACGCCGGCGGGCACGATTGAGGTGCTCCAGGCGATGCGCAGGGCGGATTATCCCGTCGGTGACATCCCTAAGGATGGCGATGCGCTGATGCGTCATATCATGGATGGGCCGACCAATTCCGGGCGTGACGGGAAGGTGATCCGCGAAACGCTTTCGGTGAGTCGTTACAGGGATTTCCTAGCAACTCTTCCGAAAAAGATTCAAGACGAGATCGGTGCGCGCTGGGGCGAGCCGGAGGCCGATCACTATTTCGTGGAAGGTGCTTTCGCGCTGCCTTTCACCCGTTTCGGCGATGTGCTTGTAGGCATCCAGCCGGCGCGTGGCTATAATATCGATCCGAAGGAAAGCTATCACTCGCCGGATCTGGTGCCGCCGCATGGCTATCTCGCCTTCTATGCGTTCCTGCGCCAGGAATTCGATGCGCATGCCGTGATCCACATGGGCAAGCACGGCAATCTCGAGTGGCTGCCGGGCAAGGCCTTGGCGCTATCTGAAAGCTGCTATCCCGAAGCGATCCTCGGGCCGCTGCCGCATCTCTATCCTTTCATCGTCAACGATCCCGGCGAGGGAACGCAGGCCAAGCGCCGCACCGCCGCCGTCATCATCGACCACCTGACGCCGCCTTTGACGCGGGCCGAGAGCTACGGGCCGCTGAAGGATCTCGAAGCGCTGGTCGACGAATATTATGAGGCGTCGGGTGGCGATCCGCGCCGTATCCGGTTGTTGGGCAAGCAGATCCTCGAACTGGTGGCCGATATCGGGCTCGATCAGGATGCAGGAATATCAAAGGGGGAGAGCGAGAGCGAGGCGCTGAAGAAGCTTGATGCCTATCTGTGCGATCTCAAGGAGATGCAGATACGGGATGGGCTGCATGTGTTTGGGGTGTCGCCTGAGGGGCGGTTGCTGACGGATCTGACGGTGGCGCTGGCGCGGGTGCCGCGCGGGCTGGGTCAGGGTGGCGACCGGAGCTTACAGCGGGCGATTGCTGGGGATGTTTTTGGCAGTGGTGGCGATGTTGTGGGGAGCTTGGCGGGTGGGGCGCCCCCCTCTGCCCTGCCGGACATCTCCCCCACAAGGGGGGAGATCGACTCGCGGCTTGCTCCCCAATCAAAGGGTGAGGTTCGAGCAAGCGGGCGCGCCCAGCCAATTTCCCCACCTGTGGGGGAGATGCCCGGCAGGGCAGAGGGGGGTATCCCACCCACCGGTGCGACCTTCGACCCCCTCGACTGCGACATGGCCGCCGAATGGGCCGGCCCACGCCCCGAGATCCTAGCGGACGTCTCGTCCGATCCATGGCGCACCCAGGGCGATACCGTCGAGCGCATCGAACAGCTGGCCGCCAAATTCGTGTCCGGCGAACTGACATGCCTACCTCTCTGGTCCCAAACCAGAGCCGTCCTCCACGAGATCGAAACCAGCCTGAAACCCGCCATCCTCGCCTGTGGTGACGCCGAGATCGAAGGCTTGCTTCGCGGCCTCGACGGCCGCTTCGTGCCACCGGGTCCCTCGGGCGCACCGACGCGCGGGCGGCCGGATGTTTTGCCGACGGGGCGGAATTTCTACTCCGTGGACAGCCGTGCGGTTCCGACGCCGGCGGCTTATGAGTTGGGCAAGAAATCGGCGGAGCTTCTGGTTCGCCGCTATGTGCAGGATCATGGCGAATGGCCGGTGTCCTTCGGGCTGACGGCCTGGGGTACGTCGAACATGCGCACTGGTGGCGACGATATCGCCCAGGCGCTGGCTCTGATCGGCGTCAAGCCGGTCTGGGACATGACATCGCGACGGGTCACCGGCTATGAGATCATTCCGCAGGCTCTGCTGAGACGGTCGCGTGTCGATGTGACGCTGCGTATTTCAGGCTTCTTCCGCGATGCTTTTCCCGAGCAGATCGCGCTGTTCGACAAGGCGATAAGGGCCGTCGGCGCGCTGGATGAGGATGAGCAAGACAATCCGATTGCGGCGCGAATGCGGGGCGAGGCGGCGCGGCTTGAAGAGGCCGGGCTCGATGAGGCGCAGGCGAAGAGGCGGGCGGGGTATCGGATTTTCGGGTCGAAGCCGGGCGCTTATGGTGCCGGGCTGCAGGCGCTGATCGACAAGAAGGGCTGGGAGCGGCGCGCCGATCTGGCGGAGGCCTATCTGGTCTGGGGCAGCTATGCCTATGGCGCCGGCGAGGAGGGTCGGGCTGAACGCGGCGTGTTCGAGGAGCGGCTGCGTTCCATCCAGGCTGTCGTGCAGAACCAGGACAATCGCGAGCACGACCTACTCGACAGCGACGACTACTACCAGTTCGAAGGCGGTATGGCGGCGGCGGCGGAAACGCTCGGCGGTATCAGGCCGTCGATCTATCACAATGATCACTCCATGCCGGAAAAGCCTGTCATCCGGTCGCTGGAAGAGGAGATCGCTCGCGTGGTGCGCGGCCGCGTCGTCAATCCGAAGTGGATCGATGGCGTCATGCGCCATGGCTACAAGGGCGCGTTCGAGATTGCTGCCACGGTCGATTATCTCTTCGCCTTCGCGGCGACAACGGGCGCTGTGGGCAACCATCATTTCGAGGCGGTCTATCAGGCCTTCGTCGTCGATCAGCGCGTGCGCGATTTCATGATCGAGAAGAACCCTGCCGCCTACGAGGAAATGAAGCAGAGGCTGCTGGAGGCGGTCGAGCGGCGGCTGTGGACGCCGCGCAGCAATTCGGCGCAGTTCGATCTCGCTGCCACAGACAACACACACGACAGATCAGGCGGTGGCGACACGGCTGACCGATTGAAGATTGCATCCGGGGAATACTGACATGACCGAGGAAACCACCGAGACCACGACGGAGGCCACCGGCCACGACGATGCCCGCCACAGCGAGAAGATGGCCAAGAAGAAGGCCGCGCGCGACAAGATCATGGCGACGAAGACGGACGAGAAGGGCCTGATCATCGTCCATACCGGCAAGGGCAAGGGCAAGTCTTCGTCTGCCTTCGGGATGATCTTCCGCCATATCGCGCATGGCAAGCCGTCCGCTGTCGTGCAGTTCATCAAGGGTGCGATGTGGACGGGCGAGCGCGACCTGATCGAGAAGCATTTCTCCGATGTCTGCCAGTTCCATACGATGGGCGAGGGCTTCACCTGGGAAACGCAGGACCGCGCCCGGGATGTCGCGGCCGCCGGTGCTGCCTGGGAGAAGGCGAAGGAGCTGATCCGCGACGAGCGCAATTCGATGGTGCTGCTCGACGAGATCAACATCGCGCTGCGCTACGATTACATCGATATCAACGAGGTCGTGGAGTTCCTGAAGGCGGAAAAGCCCTATATGACTCACGTCGTTCTCACCGGGCGCAATGCCAAGGATGAGCTGATCGAGATTGCCGATCTGGTGACGGAGATGGAACTGATCAAGCATCCGTTCCGGTCGGGCATCAAGGGGCAGGCGGGCGTGGAGTTCTGATGACGCAGAGTTGGGTTTTCTGGGCCGTCCTGTCGGCGGCCTTCGCGGCGCTGACGGCGATTTTCGCGAAGATCGGCGTGGCCGGCGTCAATTCCGATTTCGCCACGCTCATCCGCACCGTCGTCATTCTTGCCATCATCAGCGCCATCGTACTGGCGAGCGGGCAGTGGCAGCCGTTCTCCAGCATCTCGTCGAAGACCTGGCTTTTTCTCTGCCTATCAGGGGCTGCGACGGGCGCGTCGTGGCTCGCCTATTTCCGCGCCTTGAAAATCGGCGATGCCGCGCGCGTTGCCCCGATCGACAAGCTGTCGATCGTCCTCGTCGCCATCTTCGGCGTCGTCTTCCTCGGCGAAAAGCTCAACATGATGAACTGGCTCGGTGTCAGCCTGATTGCCGGAGGAGCGCTGCTTCTCGCGTTGTTCTGAGGCTCAGACGCCCAGCCAGACGCGCAGCGGGTTCAGCGGATCGGCCATCAGCTTGATCGCGAAAGCCACGCAAACAATGACAAGGAGCGGCTTGATCAGGCGGGCGCCGGTTCGCATGGCCAGCCGCGAGCCAAGCTGTGCGCCAAGAAACTGGCACACGCCCATGATGAGTCCGATCTTCCACAGCGTTGCGCCGAACGATACGAAGACGACAAGCGCGCCGATGTTGGAGCCGAAGTTCAGCATCTTCGTATGCGCCGTCGCCTTCAGCATGCCGAAGCCGGCTAGCGACACGAAGGAGAGCATGAAGAACGAGCCGGTGCCGGGGCCGAATACGCCGTCGTAGAAGCCAATCGCGGGAACGAGCGTGGCGCCGAAGACGAACGGGCTCATGCGGCGGTGCTTGTCAACGTCATTGAGGTTCGGCTTGAGGGCGAAGTAGAGCGCAATCGCGACCAGCAGCACCGGCATGATCGCGCGCAAAACATCTCCAGGAACGATCGTTGCTAGCGCAGCGCCAAGAGCTCCACCGGCTACGGCCATTAGGGCCATCGGCAGCTGCTCGCGCAATTTGACGTGGCCCTTGCGAGCATAGGCGACCGTGGCCGATGCCGAGCCGAATACGGCTTGTACCTTATTGGTGCCAAGCGTTTGCAGCGGCGGGATGCCGGCAATAAGCATGGCCGGAACGGTGATCAGGCCGCCGCCGCCGGCGATGGAATCGACAAAACCGGCGAGGAATCCGGCGGCGGCGAGGAGGAAAAGCAGATGGGGGGCAAGGTCTGACAAGGCGGGTACTCTGGGATGCGCGTTTGCGGCGCATGTTGCATTTCCCTTTCGGGGCTGCAATGGCTTGTGCGACACAGGAGCCAGCAATCGCATCGCCTATGAGTAAGATTGAATTCGACAACAGGCGCAGATACGCGGTCGGGATCGGTTGCGAACGGGCGGCATCAGTCGATGAGGTGCATGAGCTTGTCATGGCCGCGTTGGCAGTGGTCGGCGTTGGCGCCGAGGAACTGGCTGTGGTGGCCTCGATCGATACGCGCGCCGAGGAGCCTGCGATCCTGGCTGTGGCGGAACGGTTTTCGGTGCCGGTGCTGTTTTTCCAAGCGGAGGCGCTCGAAGCTGAGACGCCGCGGATCAAGAACCCCTCCGATATCGTCTTTGCCCGCGTCGGCTGCCATGGTGTTGCCGAATCGGCAGCACTTGCGGCGATTGGCCCGCTTGGCGAACTGCTGCTTCCGAAGACAAAATCCCGCCGAGCCACCGTCGCGATCGCGCAGATGCCGTTGCAGAAACAATAGCGGACGCTATGGTGGCGCCTTTCGCGGCGCCGTCCGGCTGCCTGCGGCAATAACGAAAAGGAACATTCATGCACAAGGTCATTTATGACACGGATCCGGGCGTCGACGATGCAATGGCACTTCTCTTCCTGCACCGGCACCCAGAGATCGATCTGATCGGCATAACGACCGTCTTCGGCAATGCCTCGATCGAGACGACCACGCGCAATGCGCTGTTCCTGAAGCGTGAATGGAATATTTCGGCACCTGTTGCCAAGGGTGCGAGCGTGACCATCAACCCGTCGCGCAAGGAAGGCGCCTGGCCAACCTTCGTGCATGGCGACGATGGTCTCGGCAATATCGACGTACCGGAAACGGTCGATGTGCCGCTCGATCCGCGCCCGGCCTACAAGTTCATCATCGAGACGGTTCGTGCGAACCCGGGTGAGGTGACGCTGGTTGCGGTCGGTCGCATGACCAATCTTGCCCTGGCTTTGAAGGAAGACCCCGAGATTGCCGGGCTCGTGAAGAGCGTGGTCATCATGGGCGGCAACTTCTATGTGCCGGGCAACGTCACGCCGGTGGCTGAAGCCAATATTCACGGCGATCCGGAAGCCGCCGATATCGTCATGACGGCGCCATGGAAAGTCGTCGTCATCGGTCTCGACGTGACCGCGATCACGACGATGAGCCGCGGATATCTTGGCGATATAGCAGCTAGGGGCGACAAGGCGGTGAAGCTGCTGAACGACCTGTCACAGTTCTATATCGATTTCTACAAGCATGCCGTTGACGATGGCATGATGGTTCATGACAGCTGCGCCTGCGTTTATGTCGTTGCCCCGGAACTGTTTACCTCGATCAGCGGCGCGGTTCGCGTGGTGTGCGGAGGCATTGCGGACGGCCAGACAATCGTAAAGCCGGACGGTCGTCACTTCCCACCGGGCGATTGGGATGGTTTGCCGAGCCAGATCGTCTGCACGGGTATCAGCTCGCAAAAGGTCATCGATCTCATCGGCGACACGCTGCTCAAGGCCTGATCGGCGCGACCACGGAAGATCGGCGCAAACGTATTGGCGAGTCTATCCAGTCGTTTGCGCCAAGATCTTCATGTCTTGATTCCGGTTGTTTCGATGTCGATTCGATGCGGCAGCGACAGATCGGATTCATCGCGTCTCGCAGCGTTGACCTAGCCACCCTCCGGGCATAGATCATCTCCATGATTGAAGCTGTGTTTTCCCATCTTCCGGCGCTTGAGCCGGGCAGTGTCTGGCTTGTCGGCGCTGGCCCGGGCGAGGCCGGCTTGCTGACGCTTCTCGCCGTGCGGGGGCTGATGGAAGCAGATGTCGTCGTTCACGACGCATTGGTGGATGCGGACTGTCTCAAGCTGGCGCGGGAAGGGGCCACGCTGGAATATGCGGGCAAGCGCGGGGGCAAGCCCTCCGCCAAGCAGCGCGATATTTCGCTCCGTCTCGTCGAACTCGCGCAGTCGGGAAAGCGTGTGCTGCGCCTCAAGGGGGGCGATCCCTTCGTGTTCGGCCGCGGCGGCGAGGAGGCGTTGACGCTTGTCGAGCACAATATCCCGTTTCGCATTGTTCCCGGGATAAGCGCCGGGATTGGTGGGCTGGCCTACGCAGGCATCCCCGTCACCCATCGGGACCTCAATCATGCCGTGACATTTCTGACTGGCCATAGCTCTTCCGGTCTGGTTCCCGATGCCATAAACTGGGACGCGATCGCCAAAGGGTCGCCCGTGATCGTCATGTATATGGCGATGAAGCATATCAGGGAGATCAGCGCGAAGCTGATTGCCGGCGGTCGGTCACCGTCCGAGCCGGTCGCCTTCGTCTGCAACGCGACGACGCGCGGTCAAAAGGTTCTGGAGACCACGCTCGGCGAGGCGCCGGTGGCGGCACTCGAGTCGGGCCTGGAACCTCCGGCGATCGTGGTTGTCGGCGAGGTGGTCCGGCTGAGGGAGTCTCTTGATTGGTTGGGCGCGCTCGCAGGGCGTCGCCTGCGTCCCGATCCATTTCGGCATTCGAGCAGCAAGGAGACAGCATGAGCGGTCTGTTGATTGCGGCCCCGTCCTCCGGATCAGGCAAGACGACGGTTACCCTTGGGCTTCTACGGGCGTTGCGACGGCGGGGCGTGGAGATCGCGCCGGGCAAAGCGGGGCCGGACTATATCGACCCTGCCTTTCATGCGGCGGCGAGCGGCGTCGCGTGCCTCAACTTCGATCCCTGGGCGATGCGTCCCGAACTGATCATGGCGAATGCGACGCTGCATCGCTCCGGCGACCGGTTGCTGGTGATCGAGGCCATGATGGGCCTTTTCGACGGCGCCGCCGATGGAAAGGGGACCGCCGCGGATCTTGCGGCGATGCTGGGCCTTTCGGTCATCCTCGTCGTCGATGCCTCGCATATGTCGCAGTCTGTCGCGGCGCTGGTGGCTGGATTTGCGGGCTTTCGGGCCGATGTGCGGATCGCCGGCGTCATTCTCAACAAGGTAGGCGGCGAACGTCATGAAATGATGCTTCGCCAGGCGCTGGATGCCATCCGGATGCCGATCATCGCCGTTGTCCGTCGCGACAACGAGATCGCTTTGCCCGAACGCCATCTCGGCCTCGTGCAGGCGGGCGAACATCAGACGCTGGAGAACTTCATCGAGCATGCGGCGGACGCGGTCTCTGAAGAGTGCAATTTCGAATTCCTGTTGCGGGTCGCGCGGCAAGGTCTCAACAGGCCGTCGACGGCCAATATCGCGAGGTTGCCTCCGCTCGGCAGTCGGATTGCTGTTGCTCGCGACATAGCCTTTGCCTTTTCCTACGAGCATATGCTGCTCGGTTGGCGCCGTCGCGGTGCCGATATCGTGTTCTTTTCGCCGTTGGCGGACGAGGCGCCCGACAGGACTGCGGATGCCATCTATCTCCCGGGTGGATATCCCGAGCTTCATGCCGGAAAGATTGCCGCGGCTCAGACGTTTCGTGCAGCGATGCGCCAGGCCGCGGAAAGCGGCGTGCGCATCTATGGCGAATGCGGTGGCTATATGGTTCTGGGTGATGGTCTGATCGACGGCGTCGGGGAAAGACATCCAATGCTTGGATTGCTGCCGCTGGTCACTAGCTATGAAGATCGCAAGCGTCATCTTGGTTATCGCCGCGTGTCGCCGCTGAACGGCTCCTTCTTCGAGAGGCCAATGACCGCGCATGAATTTCACTATTCGACCGTCGTTTCCGAAGACGATGCCGATCGGCTGTTTCAGGTGACGGATGCGCTGAATAACGATCTCGGTGCTGCCGGGATGCAGCGCGCCCAGGTGGCGGGATCCTACATGCATCTGATTGACCTCGCGGGGGACGTTGCGTGAATGCGCCGATAGTTCACGGCGGCGGCATCACCGCCGCAGCGGCGCTCTACGGCGGCCGCCCGCAGGATTGGCTGGACCTATCGACCGGCATAAGCCCTCATCCGGCCGCGTTGCCGGAAATTCCGGCGCGCGCATGGCATCGGCTTCCGGATGCGCATCTGGTCGATGAAGCCCGCAACGCTGCTCGCGACTATTATCGCAGTGGCGATATCCAGCCGCTTCCCGTTCCCGGCACACAGTCGGCGATCCAACTGTTGCCGCGCTTGCTGAACGGCGGGGTGCGCATTGCAATCCTTGGGCCGACCTATGGAGAGTACGAACGCGCTTTCAGGTCGGGTGGCTATCCTGTCGACATTCTCGAGGACATCGGCAGGAGTGACGATCGTCATGCCCTCGTGATCGTCGTCAATCCCAACAATCCGGATGGCCGGATCGTCCCTGCCGAAGCCCTGGTTGCGCTCAGCGAGCGCATGGCGGCGAGGGGCGGGATCCTCGTCGTCGATGAAGCCTTCGGCGACACCGTACCTGATATCAGCATCGTGCCGCAGGTGTCGCGTTTGCCGAACCTAATCGTCTTGCGCTCCTTCGGAAAATTCTTCGGCCTCGCCGGGCTGCGCCTGGGCTTTGTGGTGGCATCGCGCCGGATCCTCGATCAGCTCGAGAACTGGCTGGGGCCGTGGGCGGTCTCCGGCCCGGCGCTTACGATTGCGACGTCGCTGCTGCGCGCGGACACCGCGCCGATCCGCCGTGCGATCGAGAAAAGGGGTGCGGCGCTCCGCGCTGTCCTCGAAGCAAGCGATCTTCGTATCTGCGGCGGAACTGCCTTGTTTTCGCTGGTGGATCATGCCGAGGCCGATGCGCTGCATGCGCATCTGTGCCGACATCGAATTCTGGTCCGCAAGTTCGACTATGCGTCCCGATGGCTGCGGTTCGGGGTTGCTCCCGATGTTGCCAGCGACGGCCGGCTTGGCGCGGCCCTTCAGAGTTTCAACGGATGACGATCGAACTGAACTTTCTAGTGCTGGCGCTTGCCCTTCTGCTCGATCGGATCGTCGGGGATCCGCAGCTTCTATGGGCCCGCCTGCCGCATCCTGTCGTGCTTTTCGGTCGAGCGATCTCCGCCTTGGATGCGCTGTTCAACCGCCCCGATCTGATGAAGCACAAGCGCCGCAGAAACGGTGCGTGGGCGATCGCCGCTCTCCTTGCCGTCAGCGTGGTCGCCGGCTTGATACTACACTGGTTCTTTGCCTTGTTCGGCCTTGGCGGTATTCTCCTCGAAGTCGTCTGCGTGACGATTTTCCTGGCGCAGAAGAGCTTGGCGGATCATGTGGAAGCGGTCGCCGGCGGACTGAAGACCGGCGGCATTCGCGGTGGCCGGGCCGCGGTCTCCATGATCGTCGGGCGTGACCCCGAAACGCTGGACGAACCGGCCGTCTGCCGTGCCGCGATCGAAAGTCTTGCGGAGAACTTCTCGGATGGCGTCGTGGCGCCGGCACTATGGTATGCCATCTTCGGACTGCCGGGACTGCTGGCCTACAAGATGCTGAACACGGCCGACTCGATGATCGGTCATAAGTCCGAGAAATATGTCGACTTCGGATGGGCTTCGGCCCGCCTGGACGACCTCGCCAACTGGCCCGCCGCACGATTGTCGATCGCGCTGATTGCGGCCGGCGCCTGGTTGCGACGCGGGAGCGCTGCCTGCCGCGAGGCATTTCGCATAGCCATTCGCGATGGGGGGCTGCATCGCTCACCCAATTCAGGGCGGCCGGAGGCGGCGATGGCAGGCGCGCTGAATGTGCAATTGGCCGGCCCACGCGTCTATGCCGGCGTTGTCGTCATGGAGCCGATGATCAATGGTTCCGGACGCGAGACGGCGACGGCGGAAGATATAGAAGACGCGGTGGCTGTCTTCTATGCGAGTTGCTCTGTCCTGACGGGCTTGGTGCTCGCTCTCTTCGTTTTTCTGCTTTAGGCGCTTTCACGAGGACTTCGCGAATAATCGAAACCTCCTCACGAATTGGCTCCACGGCAATCCGGCTAAGTGGATCGTCCTCTGCAACGCTTGGTGTCCATGCTGTTTCAGCAACACTGATGTGGCAAATTATGCCTCCAAAGAGACGAAGGCATTGGCTTTTGAAATGGATTTGCCTATGAGGGGGATCAAATATCATCTCAAGAGGTACAGGCGTGACCGCTACATTCGATAAAGTTGCCGACATCATTGCAGAGACGAGCGAGATTGATCGCGACACAATCACGCCGGAAAGCCATACGATCGACGACCTCGGTATCGACAGCCTCGACTTCCTCGATATCGTCTTCGCGATCGATAAGGAATTCGGCATCAAGATCCCGCTCGAAAAGTGGACGCAGGAAGTCAATGAAGGCAAGGTTTCCACGGAAGAATATTTCGTGCTGAAGAACCTCTGTGCCAAGATTGACGAACTGCGCGCCGCCAAGGCCTGATCGGTATAGCCATCTTTTTCTCCGCCCTGCTGCCATTACCCATGGCGGCCGGGCGGTTTTGTTCCTAAGTAGGCCTAGCCGACTGGCATTCTGCCTATCCGGCCGGAGGATCCGATGCTCCTGGAATACTTCCAGATGATTGACCGCATCGAGGCGGTCGACCTTCAGAAAGGAACGCTCAAGGCGCGTTCCGTCGTGCCGGCGAAGAGCCCGGTATTTGAAGGTCACTTTCCCGGTATGCCGCTGGTTCCCGGCGTGCTCCTGATCGAAACCATGGCCCAGGCATCAGGCATGCTGGTGCTCGCGGCAACGAATTTCGCCGCGATGCCGTTCCTGATGGCGGTCGATGGCGCCAAGATGCGCACGTTTGTCGAACCCGAGGCGGTTCTCGATATCGAGGCGTTTCTGGAGCACGACGGCTCGGGATTTGCCGTTACCAAGGCCAAGATCACCAGCGATGGCAAGAAGGTCTGCGATGCGCAATTGAAACTGCGCACCATGCCGTTCAGCGAAGTGCCGCTGGGAGATATCGTGAAGAAGCGCGCCGGTGAGGTAGGGCTGATGGATGCGATCGCTGCGCAAGGAGTGAATGGATGAGCAAGGCTCAGAATGATGTCGTGATCACCGGCATCGGCATCGTAACGTGCCAGGGTGTCGGCAAGGAGCCGCATATTGCGCTGCTCAACGCTGCCGAGGCGCCTGCGCCAATCGTCGAAACAGAGAAATTCAAGCCGTATCCGGTACATCCGCTGCCGGAGGTCGACTGGTCGCTGCAGATCGCCAAGCGCGGTGACCAGCGTCAGATGGAAAACTGGCAGCGCATCGGTGTCTTTGCGGCCGGTCTGGCGCTTGATGACGCGGGTCTCAAGGACGACGCGGACGCTTGCGGGACGATGGACATGATCGTGGCCGCCGGCGGTGGGGAGCGCGACATCAACGTCGATACCCTGATCGTCGACGAGGGTTTGAAGCGCAACGATCGTGAAGTCCTGCTGAACGAAAAGCTGACGACCGAACTGCGCCCGACCCTGTTCCTGGCGCAGCTTTCGAACCTGCTTGCCGGCAACATTTCCATTGTCCACAAGGTGACCGGTTCTTCCCGCACCTTCATGGGCGAAGAGGCGGCCGGCATTTCCGCCGTCGAGACTGCTTTCTACCGTATCAAGTCCGGCGAATCCTCGCATGCGCTGGTCGGTGGCGCCTTTTCGGCGGAGCGACTCGACATGGTGCTGCTATTCGAGGCGATCAATGCGCATTCGCGTGGCGAATGGCAGCCGCTCTGGTCGCGTGACGAGGGTGGTATCGTTTCCGGTTCGCTGGGCGCTTTCCTCGTACTGGAATCGCGCGCACATGCCGAGGCACGTGGCGCGCACGTTTATGCAACGGTCTCCTCGATCGAAGGCGATCGCGGCAACCGCAATGCCGGCAACTTTGAGAAGCGGCTGGAGCGCCTTCTTCAGCCCGCCGACGGACTGGCGCCTGCGAGCATGGCGATCTTCTCCGGCTCGACCGGCATGCCGGATCTGGCGCAACGCGAGAAAGCCGTGCTGGAACGTCAGTTTCCCGGCGCTGCCGTTCGTGGCTTCGGCGGCGTAACCGGACATGGGCTCGAAGCGCATTTCACGCTCGGCCTGGCGCTGGCGGCTCTTGCCGTCGATAGCAAGGCCAAGGTTCCGCCTTTCGATGCGGCTCATGAAAAGGCTATGACATCAGGTACAACGGCGGCGATCGTGACCACGGTCGGCCACCAGCGCGGCGAGGGCGTCGCGGTTCTGTCCGCGGAAGCGTGAGGATTAGGCAAATGACGGATTCGGCTTACAAGGATCATCTCGGCCGCCCCATCGTCGCAGTGACGGGTGTCGGCATCATCACCTCGCTCGGCCAGGGGCTGAAGGACAACTGGGCGGCGCTGACGTCAGGCAAGTCGGGGATCCACGAGATCAACCGTTTTCCGACGGACGGTCTGTCGACGCGGATCGCCGGCACGGTCGATTTCATCGATATTCCAACGCCCAACGCCGTCGAACGGTCCTATGCGTTTGCGCGCGAAACCACGATCGAAGCGCTTGCTGACGCCGATATTTCCGGCGATTTCAACGGCCCGCTGTTCCTGGCGGCCCCGCCGATCGAGCCGGAATGGAGCGCACGCTTCGAACTCGCGGATCGTTCGCCGCCGGCTGACCATCCCGGCGACGCCTATGAGCGTTTCCTTGCCGCCATGCGCCAGCGTCCGGACGCGGTGTTCCACGAAGCGGCTCTGTTCGGTGCGATTTCCGAGCGCCTTGCGGATCGTTTCGGAACGCGTGGTTTGCCGGTGACGCTGTCGACGGCCTGTGCGTCGGGTGCAACGGCGATCCAGCTCGGTATCGAGGCTATTCGCCAGGGGCGCGCCAACCGCGCGCTGGCAGTTGCCACGGATGGATCGGTTGGCGCCGAAGCGCTGATCCGCTTCTCCCTGCTTTCCGCACTGTCGACGCAGAACGATCCGCCGACCAAGGCATCGAAGCCTTTCAGCAAGGATCGCGACGGCTTCGTCATCGCCGAAGGTGCTGCAACCCTCGTGCTGGAATCTCTGGAATCCGCGATCGCTCGTGGCGCCAAGGTGCTCGGTATCATGAAGGGTGCCGGCGAAAAGGCCGACTCCTTCCACCGCACGCGTTCGTCGCCGGATGGTGGTCCTGCGATCGCAACGATCCGCGCGGCTCTGGCGGATGCCGGCATGGATGAGAGCGGTATCGGCTACATCAATGCCCACGGCACCTCGACGCCTGAAAACGACAAGATGGAATATAGCTCCATGCTGTCGGTATTCGGTGACCGGCTGGCCTCCATCCCGTTGTCGTCGAACAAGTCGATGATCGGCCACACCTTGACGGCAGCCGGTGCGGTCGAGGCGGTGTTCTCGCTGCAGACGATGCTGACCGGCACGCTGCCGCCGACGATCAACTACAACAACCCGGACCCGACAATCGTTCTTGATGTCGTGCCGAACAAGAAGCGCGATGGACGGGTTGATGCCGTTCTTTCGAACTCCTTTGGCTTCGGCGGCCAGAACGCCAGTCTTGTCATGGCGGTGGAACCGGCTTAATCGGTTCCGACAAATATTCGAGACGATAACCCGATTGCTGCGTCCGCACCCCGACAGGGTGTGCAGGACGCGGTGACATTCATAAACTGCGCATAGGCCATGACGCCGGTGCGCCCGCGAAGGATTTTGCCATGCGCGCTTTGCAACTGATTGATGATCGCAAGCTGGAAATCACCGATCTGCCGGAACCGGAAGCACCGGGCGCCGGCGAGGTGACGTTGCGGGTCAAGGCGGTCGCGCTGAACCACATCGACGTTTGGGGCTGGCGCGGCATGGCCTTTGCCAAGCGCAAGATGCCTTTGGTGATCGGCGCTGAAGCATCGGGCGTGGTCGAGTCCATCGGACCGGGCGTTGCCAATGTGCTGCCGGGCCAGCTCGTTTCGATCTACGGCGCACGCACCTGCGGTCTCTGCCGCCCCTGCCGCGAAGGTCGCGATAATCTTTGCGAACATGTTGGCGGTGTTCATGGCTTCCATCTGGATGGCTTTGCGCAGGAGAAGGTCAATCTGCCGGCCCGCCTGCTGGTACCGGCGCCTCCCGGTGTCGATGCGGTTGCCGCGGCCGTGGCACCCGTGACCTTCGGCACGGTCGAGCACATGCTGTTCGACAATGCCAAGCTCGATCCGGGCGAGACCATTCTCATTCATGCCGGCGGCTCCGGCATCGGTTCGGCGGCAATCCAGCTTGCCAAGAAGATCGGCTGCACCGTTATCACGACGGTCGGTTCCGACGACAAGATCGAGAAAGCCAAGGCGCTTGGCGCCGATCACGTCATAAACTACGGCACCGACCGCTTCGAAGGCGTCGTGCGCAAGCTGACCAAGAAGAAGGGCGTCGACGTCGTTTTCGAGCACGTCGGCAAGGATACCTGGGCGGCATCGATGTTCTGCCTGAAGCGTGGCGGCCGGCTTGTGACCTGTGGTTCAACGTCCGGCGTGTCGACTGAGATAAACCTGATGATGCTGTTCCAGCAGCAGCTGAAGCTGCTTGGCTCGTTCGGCTGCCGCATGGAGAACATGGCGGATGCCATGCAGAAGATGGCGCGTGGTCTTGTCCATCCGGTGATCGACACGGAAGTCGGCTTCAACGAGATTGACAAGGCTCTGGAGCGGATGGAATCGCGCCAGATCTTCGGCAAGATCATCCTGAAGATGGATTGAGCCGTTGAAGCTCTTCATTACCCGGATCGTCCTCAACCTTGAGCATTTCCGCCAGTGGCTGATTGCACAGGGGATGTTCGGCTTTCTGAGCTTCCTCAAGCTCTTTCCCGCCGATGGTTCGATCCGTTTCATTGATTGGCTGATGCGCAAGATCGGTCCCCGCTTTGCGCGTCACAAGCTGATGCTGGTGAACCTTCGAAACGCTTTCCCGGAGAAGACCGACAAGGAAATCGAGGACATCGCCGTAGCGAGCTGGGGCCATATGGGCCGGCTTGCAGCGGAGTATGTTTTCCTTGACCGTTTGTTCGACTTCGATCCAGCGCAGACAGAGCCGGGCAGGGTGGAAGTGTCGGGCATCCCGATCTTCATGGACCTGCTCGAAAATCGGCGCCCCTTTATCGTTTTTACCGGCCATACCGGCAACTTCGAGCTTCTGCCGGTGGCTGGCGCTGCCTTTGGCCTGTTTGTGACGGTGCTCTTTCGCCCGCCGAACAATCCTTACGTAGCGAAGAAAGTCTTCGATTTCCGTAGCGCGCGGATGGGCAAGCTGGTGCCGTCGCATGCCGGCTCCTCCTTCGCGCTGGCCCGCCAGCTAGAAGCCGGGCAGGGCGTCGGCGTGCTGGTCGACCAGAAGTTCGGCAAAGGATTGAGAACGAAGTTCTTCGGCAGGCCGGTCAAAACCAATCCGCTTCTTGGCAAGCTGGTGCGCCAGTTCAATTGCGACGTCTATCCGGCCCGCTGCATTCGTTTGCCTGGAAACCGCTATCGTCTCGAGATCGAGCCAAAGCTCGAAATGCCACGCCTCGAAAACGGCAACCTGGATCTGACAGCAACCGCCCAGCTATTGAACGACAAGGTTGAGAGTTGGGTGCGAGAGTATCCAGAACAATGGCTCTGGTATCATGACCGCTGGAAGATCAAGAAGCAGGTCTTGAAGTAAGTCTGACGCTTACATCTTGTCATTGAAAAATTCCGGTGCGTTCTTCATTGAATATGAAGGTGCATCATGTTAGCCCTTTCCATCAAGGCGAGTGCACGCGGTTTCGCTTTGTTGCGCGGCCTCGGCTGAACTCGAAAGCATTTCCTGTCGGAAGTGGCATTGGGGGCATTTTGCTGGGGCTTTTTCAGGCGTTTTCGCTACGATGCGCACAGATCGATGAAGCAATCAGACGCGGCGACGACGCCCGCGTCAATCGCCTCGATTATTCCATTGTCATGCTTATCGATGCCATCGTCGCCTACAAGGCAAACGATCCGCTTGAAGTTCACATGCAGCTACAATTTGTAAGCTGCCTTATCGATCAGTATGCCGACGATAGCGACACGGTTCGTGAATACGTCACGCTGCTCTCGAATTTGATGGAGCAGTATTTCGCAAGCCCTGTGCCGCGCTGGCAGATGCCTGCGCGCGATGGGCAGCCGGCGGCGCAACCTGATGGCTACGTGCCGAATACGGACAACGGCAATTTTCTTAACGCGGCGATCCTTGAGGGACTGCCGGATCGCGTGGCGGTGCTGACGAAGGACTATCGCTACCTCTATTCGAACACGGCGAATTCGGCATATCTCGGCAAGAAGCCGATCGAGATGATCGGTCGTCACATTATCGAATTTATCGGGGAAGCGCGCTTTACCGACGGTGCGAAGGCCCGGTTGGACGATTGCTTTGCAGGACAGTCGGTCGCATACTCCTATGATCGCAACGACGGCGCAACCGTCCACCAGGTCCGCTGCCGGATGTCGCCATTGCGCGACGCCTCCGGAAACGTTTTCGGTGCCCTGATCATGCTGGAAGATATCGGGACGCGCCAGGCGACGCTCGCGGCCTGATCAGGCCTTCGTCCAGACAGCCAGTTCATAGCCGTCGGGGTCGCTGAAGTGGAAGCGACGCCCGCCTGGGAAAGCCGTAATCGGCTGGACAATCTTGCCGCCGGCCCTTTCGACGGCCTGCTGCGCGGCCTCCAGATCATCGGCGTAGAGGATCACCAACGGTCCACCTGGACGGGGAGCCGCGAGGTTGGTAAAGCCGCCCTTCAGCCGCCCATCGTCGAATTCGCAGTAATTGGGGCCGTAATCGGTGAAGCTCCAGCCGAACGCGCTGCCGTAGAAAGCCTTGGCGGCCTCGATGCTGCTGACGTTGAACTCGACATAGTCGATCCTGAGATCGTTGTTGGATGTCGCCATTACCTATTGCTCCATCAGTATTTTCAGCGTTTCCAGATCGCGCGCCACATGAGCACCATCGGCCTCGAATTGTTCATCGGTCATGCCCGGCAAGCGCAGCAACGTGAATATGATCTCGCATCCGGTATCGTTGGGCACGATCCGCAACGCATTATAGACCCGCAATCCGCTCTCGATCGTCACCGTGTGATCGATGACACCGAATTCGTTGTGGGGCACGAAGCTCACCTTCACGGTGCCGAGCACACCGTGCGCGAGCCAATCGTCTCCATCACGCTCTAGGCCGGATGCGAGGCCGGATGCCCAGAGCGGCATGTTTTCGGGTGCCGCGGCAAAAGCATAGACGTCACGCCACGGCCGATCGATGGAGCGGTGGACGATTCTTGCGGGCATTGTGGCCATGGCGGTCCTCGTTTGATCTGGCGATGTCGGAAGGAAATGCTGCCGTGCTCACTGGCGTCCCACGCGTTTCGCAGCAATCTGCGGATCTCCTCCCGATCCGGTTGTGAACAATACAGCGCAATTCGAATTGGGCGCAATGCGCAGCCAATTCGAAGGCGAATCGAACTTGCCGTTTTGGCGAGACAGTGCCACAACACCGGTCCAAAATGACTCATCGGAGGTTTATCGTGGAAAAGGCAGAAATCGGGCTGATCGGCCTTGCGGTCATGGGTTCCAACCTGGCGCTCAACATCGCGGAAAAAGGGAATAAGATCGCGGTATTCAACCGTACTCCTGAGAAAACGGATGAGTTCTACGAAAGTGCGGGCGATCTGAAGAAGCAGATCATTCCGTGCAAGACGATCGAGGAGTTCGTCGAGGCGATCCGCCCGCCGCGCCCGATCATCATCATGATCAAGGCCGGTGAAGCCGTCGATCAGCAGATGGAGCTCCTGCGTCCTTATCTGTCCAAGGGCGACATCATGATCGATGCCGGTAACGCCAACTTCCGCGACACGATCGCCCGCTTCGACCGGCTGAAGAACACCGAACTGACCTTCATCGGCATGGGTGTGTCCGGCGGTGAGGAAGGTGCGCGTCACGGCCCGTCGATCATGGTGGGCGGTACCGAAGACAGCTGGAAGCGCGTCGAGCCGGTGCTGACCTCGATCGCCGCCAAGTACAAGGGTGACCCGTGCGTTGCCTGGCTTGGCAATGACGGCGCCGGCCACTTCGTCAAGACGATCCACAACGGCATCGAATATGCCGACATGCAGATGATCGCCGAAATCTATGGCATCCTGCGTGATGGTCTCGGCAAGAGCGCCAAGGACATCTCCGGCATCTTCGGCGACTGGAACAGGGGTCACCTGAACTCCTACCTGATCGAGATCTCCGAGAAGGTTCTGGCTGCAACGGATCCGATCTCCGGCGGCGCGATGGTCGACATGATCCTCGACAAGGCCGGCCAGAAGGGCACCGGCAAGTGGTCGGCGATCGAAGCGCAGAACATGGGCATTCCGGCAACCGCGATTGAAGCGGCGGTTGCCGCCCGCAGCCTGTCGTCGATGAAGACCGAGCGTGAAGCCGCCGAAAAGATCTTCGGCAAGCCCGAATACAAGTTCCCGATCGCCTACGGTCCGGAGCTGGTAAAGGATCTGGAACTGGCGCTGTTCGCCGCCAAGATCGGTGCCTACGCACAGGGCTTCGCGGTGATGGCGGAAGCCTCGCGCGAGTTCAACTGGTCGCTGCCGATGCCTGTCATCGCCAAGATCTGGCGCGATGGCTGCATCATCCGTTCGCAGTTCCTCGATGAGATCACCTCGGCCTTCACGAAGGCGCCTGACGTTGCGAACCTGATCGTGACGCCGGCCTTCTCGGACATGGTCAAGGAATCGCTGCCGGCGCTGCGTCGCGTCGTCGGCGCTGCGCTTCAGGCCGGCCTGCCGGTTCCGGCGCTCACCTCGGCGCTGACGTACTTCGACGCCTACCGCCAGGGCCGCGGTACTGCCAACCTGATCCAGGCGCAGCGCGACTTCTTCGGCGCGCACGGCTTCGACCGCCTCGACGGCAAAGACTTCCACCACGGCCCATGGGGCAGCGGTGCGGCGACCTTCTAAGGTTGGCGCTTTGAACGAATTAAATAAGCCGGGCCCTTGGGTCCGGCTTATTTGTTTGCGGTGAGTGTCATACTTGCTGGCGTTTAGAACTGAATGTCGGCTGCGGGACGGACGAGGATTCTAGCTTTCCCAGCGTCGAAGTCGTCGAGCGTTTCATTGTGGTGTGCGACGATGTCCGCGAAATCAAGCGTTCCTGAGTCAGCCGTGGTATGGCCATCGGCAACCAGCGTGACATCATATCCGAGTGAGACAGCACGTCTGACAGTCGTGTCGACGCAGAATTGCGTCATGCAGCCGCCGACGACCAGATGCGTCACGCCTTTCTCTGCAAGCCTGTCCGCAAGTTCGGTCTCGAAGAACGAATCCGAGCTTTTCTTGTGAACGACGGTGTCGCCATCGGTCGGGAAGAGTTCCGGCCGGATCGCCCAACCCTCCGTGCCAACCGCCAGCCGATGATCGGCAGCGCCATCGTGCTGAACGAGCAGCACCGGTGCCCTGCAGCGTTGGGCGTCAGCGCGCAGGGACTGCAGTCGGGAAATTGTTTCATCAAGTGCTGCATCGATGATGGGCTGGCGCTCAGGCGAGCCCTTTCCCGACAGAATGGCATTCTGTACGTCGATGATCAGCAACGCCTTCGTCATGGTCCTGCGGTTCCGCTTTGGTCGCTCAAGTCACTGTACGGTGAACTGAGCGTTGGTTTCACTGGCCTTTCCGCGACCAGACGGGTTGGCTGATGCTCTGCAGCAGTTCCGGTTCGATGCCGTCGATGCGGGCGATAACGGCCTTCGCCATTTCGCGACCGGCGTGCCGGACGTCTTCGTAGGCCGTTATGATCTCGGGACGGATCCAGTTGAGGATCGGCGCTGACTCCTTGGAGACCATGTCGACATCGCGCCCCAGATGTTTTCCGGCGGCCTCGATGCCGGCATTGACGGCGATGGCCGCGCTACCGGCGGAGCAGACGATACCGTCAGGCGCATTTGGGGCGCGCATCATTACTTCGACGGCGTTGCGGATTTCTTCGAGCGTATTGTCGATCGTGACGCGCAGCGGCACTTCTTCGGCGCCGTAGTCATGCAGTCCTGTCTGAAAGCCGATGCGCATATGCGTGTAATAGGTCAGCTTGCTTGGCGGCTGGAGAAGGGCGATGCGCTTGCGTCCGCGCCCGACCAGCTTCTCGACGGCCTGATGGGCGAAAGCCTCGTTGTCGAAATCGTGGAAGGGGTGGGTGAGCCCGGCATCGGTGCGCCCGTGCGTGGCAAAGGGCATGTTGTGTTCGGCCAGCAGGCGGACGCGCGGGTCGTCGGGCTCTATGCGTGAGATGATGACGCCGTCAGCCGATCCCGTTTCCAGGATGTATCGCACCGGCAGCATCGGATCCTTGCTGTGGGAATGCGGCGTCACGACGATGTGGTAAGGCGTGCCGGTCAGCACTTCCGAGATGCCGAACACCATTTGGCTGCTGAAGCCCATGATCTCTTCGTCGATGCTGAGGACGAGGGCGATGACATTCGTCTTGCCGGTGCGAAGGCGCACGCCGGCGCGGTTCGGCTGGTAGCCAAGCTGGCGGGCGACCATCCGCACGCGTTCCTTGGTTTCGGCGCCGATATCGGGGGCATCCTTCAAGGCGCGGGAAACTGTAGTGACACCGAGCCCGGTCATGAAGGCAATCGTTTTCAGTGTCGGCCGTTCCCGAGTGACCTCGGAGGTAGTTCCTCCAAAATTTGCTTTGTTTTCCATGCCTCTAGGCCGTCCTGCGCGATTTGGTCCCGCTTATAGTGTCTTTTGGAAGCGCTGTAAGCCCAAAGAACGCAAAAGCGGCTCCTCCCCCAAGACGCAAAATCTGTAACGATACAGTAGAAATGTCGAGCGGTTTTTTCTTGCAGGCACCGACAGTGCTCTCAATGGTTGAAATCGTCGTCTTTGCTCGGATTTTTTGCGCTTGCGAACCGATTTTTTGGGATATGTGTTGAAGCATCTGAAAAAATATAAACAAAAGCAATGTTATATACGAATTGTGCGCGCGCTCAGTCGGTTGCCTGCGGAAGATGCTGTCTGTCCAAAATGAGTGCTTTTCGACAGGCATTGGTAGCAAATCACAGTCATCGAGAAAATTTTCGAGGGTGGCTGTTGCGCCCAAATATCGATTGAACTAAGTTTTTCCGGCAACGTTTCAGTGAGGGAGGAGAACTCATGAATTTTCGTTTGATGGCGGCTGCGCTCGCCGCTTCCGTCGTGCTGCCGCTCGGTGCGGCTAACGCGACCGATCTTGAAGTCACGCATTGGTGGACGTCCGGTGGCGAAGCCGCTGCCGTGGCTGAACTCGCCAAGGCATTCGACGCGACCGGCAACCACTGGGTTGACGGCGCTATCGCCGGTTCCGGCGGCACCGCGCGTCCGATCATGGTCAGCCGCATCACCGGTGGCGACCCGATGGGCGCTACGCAGTTCAACCATGGCCGTCAGGCTGAAGAACTTGTTCAGGCCGGCCTGATGCGCGACCTGACCGATGTCGCCACCGCCGAGCACTGGAAGGACATCATTCGTCCGGCAAGCCTGCTCGACAGCTGCACGATCGACGGCAAGATCTATTGCGCTCCCGTGAACATCCACTCCTGGCAGTGGCTGTGGCTTTCGAACGCTGCCTTCAAGAAGGCCGGCGTCGAAGTGCCGAAGAACTGGGATGAGTTCGTCGCTGCCGCACCGGCACTCGAAAAGGCCGGCATCGTGCCGCTCGCCGTCGGTGGTCAGCCGTGGCAGGCAACAGGCGCGTTCGACGTGCTGTTGGTCGCAATCGCCGGCAAGGATACCTTCTACAAGGTGTTCAAGGACAAGGATGCCGACGTAGCTGCTGGTCCCGAGATCGCTAAGGTCTTCAAGGCTGCAGACGACGCCCGCAAGATGTCGAAGGGCAGCAATGTCCAGGATTGGAACCAGGCAACCAATCTGGTCATCACCGGCAAGGCCGGCGGCCAGATCATGGGTGACTGGGCACAGGGCGAATTCGCGCTGGCCGGCCAGAAGGCTGGCACCGACTACACCTGCCTTCCGGGCCTCGGCGTGAACGAGATCATCTCTACCGGTGGTGATGCCTTCTACTTCCCGAAGCTCAAGGATGAAGCAAAGTCGAAGGCGCAGGACGTTCTCGCCAAGACGCTGCTCGACCCCACGACCCAGGTTGCCTTCAACCTGAAGAAGGGCTCGCTGCCGGTTCGCGGCGACGTTGACCTCGCAGCCGCCAACGACTGCATGAAGAAGGGTCTCGAGATCCTGAAGAAGGGCAACGTGATCGAAGGCACCGACCAGTTGCTTTCGGCCGACAGCCAGAAGCAGAAGGAAGACCTCTTCTCGGAGTTCTTCGCCAATCCGTCGATGACGCCTGAAGCTGCCCAGAAGCGCTTCGCTGAAATCATCGGCTCTGCCGACTGATCGTCGCATTCCGATACTGTTGCGATCCGGCTCCGTTTCGACGGAGCCGGATTTGCCTGGAACTCGCTGAGTGACCCGGCTGCGGCAGTGATCGAGACTGAAATGGCCGATGAGGCATTCAGTCTCCAGACGGGAGTGAAGAGAGGAGCTGGCCAGAGACGGTCCGCGCTCTGGATCACCTAGGACTTGCGATTCAGGAGGAGTCACAATGACGGGTCAAGCGAAAGCAGGCCGGCCAAACCAGTTACTGCGCAATCTGAACTCGAAGATTGCGTCGATCCCCATGATCCTGACCGCCGTGGTCATCTTTCTCGGCGGCACGGTGTGGACGGTGTTCTACTCATTCACCAACTCGAAGCTCCTTCCACGGTTGAGCTTCGTCGGTTTCGACCAGTACAAGCGCCTCTGGGCTGCACCACGCTGGATCGTCTCCATCGAGAATCTTGCCGTCTACGGCGTTCTCTCCCTCATCTTCAGCCTCGTCATCGGCTTCACGCTGGCCGCCCTGATGGATCAGAAGATCCGGTTCGAGAATGCGTTCCGGACGATCTTCCTCTATCCCTTCGCGCTGTCCTTCATCGTTACCGGCCTCGTGTGGCAATGGGTGCTCAATCCCGAGTTCGGCGTGCAGTCGGTGGTGCGTTCGCTCGGCTGGACGAGCTTTACCTTCGACCCGCTCTATACGCCGAGCATTGTCATCTACGGCGTGTTGATCGCAGCACTCTGGCAGGGAACAGGCCTCGTTATGTGCCTGATGCTCGCCGGCCTGCGCGGGATCGACGAAGACATCTGGAAGGCCTCGCGCGTCGACGGCATTCCGATGTGGAAGACCTATCTCTTCATTGTCATCCCCATGATGCGTCCCGTCTTCATCACCACGCTCGTCATCATCGCGTCCGGTATCGTCAAGGTCTACGACCTCGTGGTGGCGCAGACGTCGGGTGGACCGGGCATCTCGTCGGAAGTGCCGGCCAAGTATGTCTACGACTACATGTTCCAGGCGCAGAACCTGGGGCAGGGCTTCGCCGCCTCGACCATGATGCTAATCACGGTCGCGATCATCATCATTCCATGGGCTTATCTGGAATTCGGGGGAGGGCGTAAACGTGCCTGATACCATCGCTCTCAATACCGCCGAGGTCGCACTGGCACCGGTCAAGTCCTTCGACGGACCGAACGGCAAGAAGCCGAAGCGGGTGCTCTCGCCGCGCAACATCATGCTCTACGGCACGCTGTTCGTCGCCGCCGCCTACTACCTGCTGCCGCTCTACGTGATGATCGTCACGTCGCTGAAGGGGATGCCCGAGATTCGTATGGGCAACATCTTCTCGCCGCCGATGGAGATCACCTTCGAACCGTGGGTGAAGGCCTGGGCGACGGCCTGCACCGGCTTGAACTGCGACGGTCTTTCGCGCGGTTTCTGGAATTCGGTGCGCATCACCGTACCATCCGTCATCGCGTCGATCGCCATTGCCTCCGTCAACGGCTATGCGCTGGCCAACTGGCGCTTCAAGGGCTCGGAACTGTTCTTCTCGATCCTCGTGATAGGGGCGTTCATTCCCTACCAGGTGATGATCTATCCGATCGTCATCGTGCTGCGCGAACTCGGTATCTACGGAACGCTGACCGGGCTGATCATCGTGCACTCGATCTTCGGCATGCCGATCCTGACGCTGCTCTTCCGCAACTACTTCGCGTCGCTGCCGCAGGAGCTGTTCAAGGCTGCGCGTATCGACGGGGCAGGGTTCTGGCAGATCTTCCTGAAGATCATGGTGCCGATGTCGCTGCCGATCTTCGTCGTCGCCATGATCCTGCAGGTCACCGGCATCTGGAACGACTTCCTGTTCGGCGTGGTCTTCACGCGGCCGGAATATTATCCGATGACCGTGCAGCTCAACAACATCGTCAATTCCGTCCAGGGCGTGAAGGAATACAACGTCAACATGGCCGCAACGATCCTCACGGGTCTGGTGCCGCTCGTTGTCTACTTCGTGTCGGGGCGTCTGTTCGTCCGTGGCATCGCCGCCGGCGCAGTGAAAGGCTGATCCATGAATTCGAGCGTATCCATCAAAGACCTTTCGCTGAACTTCGGTTCTGTCAGCGTTCTCAAGGATCTCAATCTCGAGATCAATGACGGCGAGTTCCTGGTGCTGCTCGGCTCTTCCGGCTGCGGCAAGTCGACCCTGCTCAACTGCATCGCCGGCCTACTCGATATCAGCGAGGGTCAGATCCACATCAAGGGCAAGAACGTCACCTGGGAAGAGCCCAAGGACCGCGGCATCGGCATGGTGTTCCAGTCCTACGCGCTCTACCCGCAGATGACAGTCGAGAAGAACCTGTCCTTCGGCCTGCAGGTCGCCAAGATCCCGCAACAGGAGATCGACAAGCGCGTGGCCCGCGCCTCGGAGATCCTGCAGATCCAGCCACTCCTGAAGCGCAAGCCGGCCGAGCTTTCCGGCGGTCAGCGGCAGCGTGTAGCGATCGGCCGTGCGCTGGTGCGCGATGTCGATGTGTTCCTGTTCGACGAGCCGCTGTCGAACCTCGACGCCAAGCTGCGTTCGGAGCTGCGCGTCGAGATCAAGCGTCTGCACCAGTCGCTGAAGAACACGATGATCTACGTCACCCATGACCAGATCGAGGCGCTGACGCTTGCCGACCGCATCGCGATCATGAAGAACGGCATCATCCAGCAGCTCGCCGATCCGACGACGATCTACAACAAGCCGCGCAATCTCTTCGTCGCCGGCTTCATCGGCTCGCCGTCGATGAACTTCCTGCGCGGCGAGATCGCCAAGCGGGGCGATGCCACCGTGTTCACCGCCAACGGCGTCGATTTCAACGTCGATGCCTATGAGGCGAGCGGGCCGCTGCAGGCGGGCCGCAAGGTGACGCTCGGCGTGCGGCCGGAGCATATCAAGGTCAACGAGAACCTTGGCGCTGAGGTCCACGATGCCACCGTCGACATCGAGGAGCCAATGGGCGCCGACAACCTGCTCTGGCTGAAGCATGCCGGGCATACGATGTCGGTGCGCATCAACGGCGCCCGCCGCTTCAGCCCAGGCTCGCAGGTCAAGCTCGGCTTCGACATGTCGCTGGCGTCGATCTTCGATGCCGAGACGGAACTGCGCCTCTAGACACTACGCTGCGGGCGGGGCCGCAAAAGCTCCGCCCGTTCTTCCAATCGGCCTTATCGGCCAACCACATTCGGTCGCAGCCCGGTGACGGGTTCTCCCAAGAGCGGCCTGATCGGACAGTGCTATGACATCCTTGCCCACCAACGGGTTCAACCTCGACCTCTCAGGCTCGTGGAAGCTCACCTCCACGGATGGTGAAATCACCGCGCCGATCACGCTTCCCGGCGACGTGCATTCGGCGCTCCATGCCGCCAAGCTCATCCCCGATCCCTATTTCGGCCGCAACGAAGAGGTCGTGCAGTGGGTGGCGCATCGCGACTGGTCGATCGAGCGCAGCTTCACGGTGGCGGAGCCGGACGGCGACTGGTATCTCGATATCGATTATCTCGACACGGTGGCCGCCGTCTTCATCAACGGCTCGCCGGCGCTCGTCGCCGACAACAGCTTCCGGCGCTATCGGCCGGATGTCAGCAGCCATCTGAAATCCGGCGAGAACGTCATCCGCATCGTGCTGCATTCGAGCATCGCGGCGGGGGCGGACCGGCAGGGCAAGCAGCCCTTCTACATTCCTTATTCGACCGGTAACTCGCCGATCCCCAACGGCAACATGCTGCGCAAGCCGCAGTGCCATTTCGGCTGGGACTGGAACATCGCGATCGCGCCGCTCGGTCTTTACGGCACGATCGCGCTGCGCCGTCTCGACACCGCGCGCATCGAGCATGTGACGACGCAGCAGGTGCATAATCTCGACGGTTCCGTCGATCTGAAGGTCACGGCGACGCTGTTCTCCACGAACCCCGGCATCGTTCCCGTGCATTTCTCGCTCGATGGAGAGCGGGTGCGGCTCGATGTCGGCGTCAGCGCGGGCGAGACTGTCGTCAATCATGTGCTCGAGATCGACAAGCCGCGTCTCTGGTGGCCGTCGGGCAGCGGCGAGCAGGCGCTTTATGCGCTGACCGTCGATCTGCCTTCCGATGCCGTCACCAAGCAGATCGGTCTTCGCACGGTCGAGCTCATCACCACGCCGGACGCTGCCGGCGCCCGTTTCGCGCTGAAGGTCAATGGTCGCGAGATATTCTGCCGCGGCGCCAACTGGATCCCGGCCGACGCACTGTTTTCGCTGTCGTCGCCTGACAAGACCGAGGACCTGTTGCAATCGGCCAAGTCCGCCAACATGAACATGATCCGCGTCTGGGGCGGCGGCTTTTATGAGCATGATCATTTCTACGATCTGTGCGACCGGCTCGGCCTGATGGTCTGGCAGGACTTCATGTTCGCCTGCAATCTTTATCCCTCGACCGAAGACTTCCTCGACAACGTTTCGCTCGAGGTCGACTATCAGGTCCGCCGCCTGAACTCGCATCCGTCGATCGCGCTCTGGTGCGGCGATAACGAGCTGGTGGGCGCGCTCACATGGTTCGAGGAATCGCGCAAGGACCGCGACCGCTATCTCGTCTCCTACGACCGCCTCAACCGGGTGATCGAACAGGCGATGAAGAAGGCGGCGCCGGATGCGATCTGGTGGCCATCGAGCCCGGCGTCGGGCTATCTCGATTTCGGAGACGCCTGGCATGCCGATGGCTCCGGCGACATGCACTACTGGTCGGTCTGGCACGAGAACAAGTCCTTCGACAATTACCGTTCGGTTCGCCCGCGCTTCTGCTCGGAGTTCGGCTTCCAGTCCTATACCTCGTTGCCCGTCATCAAGACTTATGCCGAGGCCAAGGACATGAACGTCGCGTCGCCGGTCATGGAGCTGCATCAGAAGAACGCCGGCGGCAACGAGCGTATCGCCGGCACGATGTTCCGCTATTTCCGCTTCCCGAAGGATTTCCCGAATTTCGTCTACCTCAGCCAGATCCAGCAGGGTCTCGCGATCAAGACGGCGGTGGAATACTGGCGGTCGCTGAAGCCGCATTGCATGGGCACGATCTACTGGCAGCTGAACGACACATGGCCCGTGGCATCGTGGTCTAGCCTCGATTACGGCGGTCGCTGGAAGGCGATGCATTATCTCGTCAAACGCTTCTTCCAGCCGGTCGCGGTTGCCGCCATCCCATCGGACGACGGCAAGCAGATCCGCTTCTCGCTCGTCAACGATACGTTTGCCGAGGTTAGCGTCGATCTGTCGATCTCGATCCTGGACATGATGGGCGCGCGCAAGCATCTCAAGGACGTGCAGGCAGTCTGCACGCCGGATGCCGCTGTGACGGCTGCCAGCATCGATGTTTCCGACATTCCTGCAGGCACGCTGCTCGCCTGGCGCTTCACGGCATCGAACGGCATGGGCGGCGAGGGGCACTACGTGCACGGCACCTACAAGGCGCTGGAGCTCGAACCTGCGGGCCTGATGGTCACCCACGAATATGTCGAGGAAGACGGCTCTGTCTGCCTCAATGTCACTGCCAAGGGACTTGCGCTCTTCGTGATGATTGAGACCGACACCGACGGCAAGTATTCCGACAATGCCTTCGATCTGGCGGCGGGCGAGACGCGCCGCATCACCTTCACCCCGGCCACGCCGCTTGCTGGTGGCGCCTTGCCGGACTTCCGTTTCTACGACCTGCAGTCCTGTCAGTCCGTGGATTGATCCTGATTAAATGAATGGGCACGAGGCCCGAGGAGGATATTATGACGAAACTGAGTTTCCAGCTTTATAGCGCCCGCAACTTCCAGCCCTATTCGGCGATCTTCGAAAAGCTCGGCAAGGCCGGCTATCAGGAAGTCGAAGGCTTCGGCGGCATCTATGCCGATCTCGACGATGCCGGTCTGAAGGGCCTGCGCGCCGAACTCGACAAGAACGGCCTCACGATGGCGAGCGGCCACTTCAGCCCCGATTTCCTCGACGGCGAAGTGCAGAAGTCGCTGAACATTGCCAAGATCCTCGGCATGGATTCCATCTATGCGCCGCATCTGGCTGCCGAACAGCGCCCGACCGATGGTGCCGGCTGGCTGGCATTCGGCAAGCGCCTGCAGGAAATGAGCAAGCCCTACAAGGATGCGGGCTACGAGTTCGGCTGGCACAACCACGATTTCGAGTTCGTGAAGCTTGCAGACGGTTCGCTTCCGATCGAGCGCATCTTCGAAGGCGCGCCTGACATTTCCTGGGAAGCGGACATCGCCTGGGTCGTTCGCGGCGGTGCAGATCCGTTCGCCTGGATCGAAAAGCTCGGCTCGCGCATCACCTCTGCTCACGTCAAGGACATCGCACCCGCAGGCGAGAACAAGAACGAGGATGGCTGGGCAGACGTCGGCCACGGCACGCTGCCTTGGGCAAAGCTCATCGCTGCTCTCAAGGGTACCAAGACCAAGCACTACGTCGTCGAGCATGACAATCCGGCCGATGTCGATCGCCTGATCACCCGCTCGATCGCATCCTTCAAGACCTACTGAGGCAAATCATGACCAAGGAACTTGGCGTCGGCATCATCGGATGCGGCAACATCTCCACCACCTACTTTTCGCTGGCCCCGCTGTTCAAGGGCCTCAAGGTCGTCGCCTGCGCCGACCTCAACATGCAGGCCGCCGAAGCCCGCGCCGCCGAATATGGCGTCAAGGCGCAGACGATCGAGGATCTGCTCACCAATGACGAGGTTGACGTCGTCGTCAACCTGACCATCCCGGATGCGCATTTCCCGGTTTCGAAGTCGATCCTTGAAGCCGGCAAGCACGTCTATTCGGAAAAGCCGCTGGTTCTCACCCTCGAGCAGGGTGAGGAACTGCGTCGCATCGCCAAGGAGAAGAACCTCTCCGTCGGTTGCGCGCCAGATACCTTCCTCGGTGGCGCACATCAGCTTGCCCGCAAGTTCATCGACGACGGCGGCATCGGCCGCGTTACCTCGGGTGCATGCTATGTCATGAGCCCAGGCATGGAGATGTGGCATCCGAACCCGGATTTCTTCTTCCTGCCCGGCGGGGGGCCGATCCTCGATCTCGGTCCTTACTACATCGCCAACCTGATCAACCTGATTGGACCGGTGAAGCGCGTCGGCGCCATGACCTCCATGGCGTCGCCGACCCGCACGATCACCAGCGAGCCGCGCAACGGCGAGGTGATCCCGGTGAAGACGCCGACGACGATCCAGGCGATCCTGGAATTCGTCAGCGGTGCGACCGTCACGCTGACGGCAAGCTGGGATGTCTGGTCTCACCGCCATGCCAACATGGAGCTCTACGGCACCGAGGGTTCGATCTACGTGCCCGATCCGAACTTCTTCGGTGGCGTCGTGGAGGCGAGCGGCAAGGATAAGGACATCAAGCCGCTCGAGGGTTGGGAGCACCCCTTCGGCATCAACAACCAGGAGAGCCAGCAGGGACCGCGCGCCAACTACCGCACAGCCGGTCTCGCCGACATGGCGATGGCGATCATCGAGGGCCGCGATGCCCGTTGCTCTCTCGATCGCACACTGCACGGCGTCGACGTCATGACGTCGATCCTGAAATCGGGCGAAGAGGGCCGCTTCATCGAGTTGACGACGACCTGCACGCAGCCGGCCGCACTTGGCATCGAAGAGGCGCAGGCGCTCTTGAAGTAAGTGCCTAAAGGTCTATGGTCCGGCGCGGGCGACGAGCCCGCGCCGTTTCTATACGAGGGATGAATACTATGAGCTGGCAACCGGCTTCCGACCGCTATTCGAAGATGAAATACAACCGCACGGGCCGTTCCGGCCTGAAGCTGCCGGCCGTTTCGCTCGGCCTTTGGCACAATTTCGGCGGCGACACGCCGCATGACCGCAAGATCGACATGTGCCGCACGGCCTTCGATCTCGGCATCACCCATTTCGACCTCGCCAACAATTACGGCCCGCCTCCGGGCAGCGCCGAGACCGCCTTCGGCGAGATCATGCGCACCGAATTTGCCGGCCTGCGCGACGAGCTGATCATCTCGTCCAAGGCCGGCTACGACATGTGGCCGGGTCCCTACGGCGAGTGGGGCAGCCGCAAGTATCTGATCGCCTCCTGCGATCAGAGCCTGAAGCGCATGGGCCTCGACTATGTCGATATCTTCTATTCGCACCGCTTCGATCCTGATACGCCGCTGGAAGAGACCTGTGGCGCGCTCGACCATATCGTGCGCTCCGGCCGCGCGCTCTATGTCGGCATCTCGTCCTACAACGCGCAGCGCACCCGCGAAGCCGCCGCCATCCTCAAGGATCTCGGCACGCCATGCCTGATCCACCAGCCGAGCTATTCCATGCTCAACCGCTGGGTCGAGGACGACAAGCTGCTCGATGCGCTCGATGAGGTCGGCATGGGCTCGATCGTGTTCTCGCCGCTGGCGCAGGGCATGCTGACGACGAAGTATCTCGGCGGCATTCCTGGCGACAGCCGTGCGGCCCAGAACCACTTCCTGAAGAAGGACTTCATCCGTCCTCAGATCATCGACAACATCCGCAAGCTCAACGAGATCGCGGAACGCCGCGGCCAGACGCTGGCGCAGATGGCAATTGCCTGGGTGCTGCGCGGCGACCGCGTGACCTCGGCGCTGATCGGCGCCAGCCGCTCGTCGCAGATCGTCGATTGCGTCAAGGCGCTCGACAATCTGGAGTTCACGGCTGAGGAGCTGAAGGAGATCGATGTCTACGCCCGCGAGGCTGACATCAATCTGTGGGCCAAGTCTGCAGAACGCGAATAAACCGAAGCGCCCGGAACAATCTTCCGGGCGTTTTTTGCTGAGTTTTGATGTACGTGCCGCAAGCCGTACTTCAGGGAGGAGATTTCACCGATGATCCGCAACCCGATCCTGCCGGGCTTCAACCCGGATCCATCCATCTGCCGCGTTGGGGACGATTACTACATCGCCACCTCGACCTTCGAATGGTATCCCGGCGTCCAGATCCATCATTCACGCGATCTCGTGAACTGGACGATGGTGCGGCGTCCGCTGGAGCGCCAGTCGCAGCTCGACATGCGCGGCAACCCTGATAGCTGCGGTGTCTGGGCGCCCTGTCTTTCCTATGCCGACGGGTTATTCTGGCTGGTTTATACCGACGTCAAGCGCTTCGACGGTAACTTCAAGGACGCGCACAACTACATCGTGACCTCGCCAAGCATTGAAGGCGAATGGTCTGAGCCCGTTTATGTGAATTCTTCCGGCTTCGACCCGTCGCTGTTCCATGACGACGACGGCCGCAAGTGGTTCCTGAACATGCAGTGGAACCACCGGACCGAGAGCTTTGGTGGTGCGCCGAAATCGCCTGCTTTCGACGGTATTCTCATGCAGGAGTGGGATGCGGCGACGAAGTCGTTGAAGGGGCCGATCAAGAACATCTTCGCTGGCAGTTCGCTCGGCCTTGTCGAAGGGCCGCATCTCTTCAAGCGCAACGGCCACTACTATCTGACGACCGCCGAGGGCGGCACCGGCTACGATCATGCGGTGACGATGGCGCGTTCACGTGACATCGGCGGTCCCTACGAGATGCACCCGAAGATGCACCTCATCACTTCCAAGGACAATCCGGAAGCGATCCTGCAGCGGGCAGGGCATGGGCAGTATGTAGAGACCCCGGACGGTCAGGTCTACCATACGCACCTTTGTGGTCGCCCCATGCCGCCGAAGCGCCGCTGTACGCTCGGCCGTGAAACCAGCCTGCAGAAATGCGTCTGGAAGGACGACGGCTGGCTCTATCTGGAAAACGGTACCACCGTTCCCGATGTCACCATTCCGGGACTGAACGGCGCGGTTCCTGTCGAGAGGCCCATCAGGACCGAATACAGCTTCGATGGCGGCAAGCTGCCGTCCGACTTCCAGTGGCTGCGTACGCCGAAGCCGGAGCGCATCTTCAACCTGACCGATCGCCAGGGTCATCTGAGGCTCATTGCCCGCGAAAGCGTTGGCTCGTGGTTCGAGCAATCGCTGGTCGCCCGGCGCCAGGAGCATCACAGTTTCCGGGCCGAAACGGTGGTGGAGTTCGATCCCGACACCTATCAGCAGGTGGCCGGCCTGACCCACTACTATAACCGGCACAAGTTCCACGCGGTTGCCGTGACCCTGCACGAAAAGCTGGGTCGGTGCGTCACGATCCTTTCCTGCAATGGCGATTATCCGCACAGCCGCCTTGACTTCCCGGCGGGTAGCGGCGTTGCGCTTCCTGCTGAGGGGCGCGTTCAGCTGTCCATGGAAATCCGTGACAATGATCTGCAGTTCTTCTGGCAGACGGAAGGCAAAGGGGCATGGCAACCGATCGGGCCGGTGCTGGATGCCGGTGTTGTCTCTGACGAGGGCGGACGCGGCGAGCATGGATCGTTTACCGGCGCATTTGCCGGCGTCTTTGCCTTCGATACCTCCGGCCGCGCAAAGACGGCTGATTTCGACTGGTTCAATTACGAGGAACTATGACTGACCGGCGACATCGCCTGGAATTGCAGGCGATGTCGCATCTTCTAATTTAATATTGTCTTTTAAGCATGTGTTTTCATTACGGAAGTTTAATCAAACTTTCAGTTTCGGTTCATCATTTCGGGGCTAGTTTCCGGACGTGTTCAACACGAGGAAACCCCAATGAAAAAGATCTTCGCCGTTCTCCTGTCCGCTTCGTTCCTGGCTGCACCGCTGGTCGCGGCGACTGAAGCCAGTGCCCAGGATCACCGGCGCCCTGTCGTCGTTGAGCGGGACGTCCACGTCACGAAGTACAAGTGGTCCCGCGGTCACCGCATGACGCCGGCAGAGCGGCGCCATGTGCAGGATGTTCGCGACTACCGCCGTTATCGCCTGTCGCCTCCGCCACATGGCTACCGCTGGGTGCGTGCCGATAACGACTATCTGCTGATCGGGATCAACAACGGTGTAATCTCCAACATCATCATCGGCCGCTGATCGGCGATCCGATATTGACGAGAAGGGCGGCTCCGTGCCGCCCTTTTTCATGCCTGACGTTCCTCCGTGTTGCGCGCCAGCCGCGCTGCCAGCTTGCCGAAGACGCCGGCGACCTGCTTGCGCTCTTCAATCTCGGGTGGCGCTGTCAGCCCCTCGATCGGCGGCAGCGGGTCGCATTCCTCGCAGACGCATTGATATTTCCTGATTGCCGGCGCCTTCATGCGGCCTGATCTCCCCAGCGGGCGAAGGGATCGGGCATGTCGCGCCACTTGTCCGGTGTGAAGTCCTCGGCGTTGATGAGACATGCGTCGAGCCGCTTGCGGATCCAGGCCTCGTCCATCGGGTCGGCGCCGATGAAGACGATCTCCTGGCGGCGGTCGCCCCAGACGGGGTGCAGGTAGGGTCCGATCGCGGTCATGAAGCGCGGATCGGTCGGCCAACGCTCGCGAGGCACCGCCGACCACCATGTGCCCATGCGGCTTGTGCGTAGGATGGCGCCGGCCTGGCTGACTTCGCCGACATGATGCGGCCGGGTGGCGAGCCAGAAGAAGCCCTTGGCGCGCACCACGCCCGGCCAGGCCGTGTCGAAGAAGCGCTGCAGCTTGGCCGGATCGAAGGGACGCTTCTCGCGATAGACGAAGGAGCAGATGCCGTATTCCTCGGTTTCCGGCACATGGTCGTTGAAGCCGTGCATCTCCTTGTACCAGAGCGGGTGTGTTTCGGCCTTGTCGATGTCGAACAGGCCAGTGCCGAGCACCTCCTGCGGTCGAACCTTGCCGAAGTCGGCCTCGATCAGCCGGGCATCCGGGTTCAGGCCGACGACGATCTGGCGGGCAGCCTGGAGCTGTTCACTGGTGGCGGTGCCGACCTTGTTGAGGATCACGACGTCGGCGAATTCGATCTGCTCGACCAGCAGATCGATCACCGTTCTGACATCGCCATCGCCGGCCGTCTCGCCGCGGTCGCCGAGGAAATCGGTCGAGGCGTAGTCTGCGAGCAGGCCGGCGGCGTCGACCACCGTAACCATGGTGTCGAGCTTGGCGACATCGGACAGGCTCATGCCGTCCTCGTCGCGGAACTCGAAGGTGGTGGCGACGGGGAGCGGCTCGGCGATACCCGTGGATTCGATCAGCAGGTAGTCGAAACGGTTCTGCTCGGCGAGCTGACGGACCTCCTTCAAGAGGTCGTCGCGCAGCGTGCAGCAGATGCAGCCGTTGGTCATCTCGACCAAAGCCTCATCCGTGCGCGAAAGGTTGGCGCCGCCATCGCGCACCAGTGCGGCGTCGATGTTGACCTCGCTCATGTCGTTGACGATGACGGCGACGCGCAGGCCATCGCGGTTCGCCAGTATGTGGTTCAGAAGCGTCGTCTTGCCGGCGCCGAGGAAGCCGGAGAGGACGGTGACCGGCAGTTTCCTGTTCATTGCAATCTCCAGTTAGTGTTATAATATTACATTGGTGGACCTGAAAAAGGCGGACTGTGTGCCCGCCTTTTTCGATATGCGGAGGGGCCGGTCTCAGCTTTCGCGCGACAGGCAGTCCTTGAGATTGTTGGCGATCCCGCGCATCAGCTTGAAATAGAGATCCGGGCCGGCATCGAGCGTTGCGGCTTCGGGATCGAGTACGCCGGCCTTGGCCTTGGTGCCCTCGAGCACGACATCGACGAGGCGCGGCTGGAACTGCGGTTCGGCGAAGACGCAGGTTGCGCCAAGGTCCGCCACCTTCTTGTGGATCTCGGCGATCCGCTCGGCGCCGGGGATGGTTTCCGGGCTGACGGTGATCGAGCCGGCGACCCGTACATGATAGCGGTTTTCGAAATACTGGTAGGCGTCGTGGAAGACGATAAAGGGCTTGTCCTTGACCGGTGACACGATACCGGCGATTTCCTTGTCGAGCGCGTCGAGCTTGGCGTTCAGCGCCTCGGCATTGGCCTGGTAAGCAAGGGCGTTGGCGGGGTCGGCGGCCACGAGCGTCGTGGTGATTTCGGCGGCCATGGCCTTGGCGTTTTCGGGGTCGAGCCAGAGGTGGGTGTCGAAAGCGCCGTGGCCGTGGTCATGATCGTCATGCGCCTCGGCGGCATGATCGTGACCGGCCGCTTCTTTGGCGTGATCGTGGCCACCGGCCTCTTCGGCGTGGTCGTGGCCAGCTTCATGCGCCTCGCTATCATGGTCGCCATCGTCATGGGCTTCGAAGGCGCCGCCCTCGCGGAACTTTAGCTTGGTCAGGCCGGGCGCCTTGTCGAGCTCGGCGACGCTGGCATCCTCTCCGAGCGCTTCCAGCGGCTTTTCCAGGAAGGCCTCCAGGCCGGGGCCGATCCAGAAGACGACCTTGGCATCCTGCAGCGCCTTGGCGTTGGAGGGCTTCATCGAATAGGTGTGCGGAGAGGCGGCGCCATCGACGATCAGCTCCGGCGTGCCGACGCCCTGCATGATGGCGGAGACAAGCGAATGCACCGGCTTGATCGAGGTGACGACGACGGGTGCGTCGGCGCCGTGGGCCGTGCCGGCAAGGAGGAGCGCCGGGAGTGCGAGGCCCTGTAGCGCGAGGGAAAGGCCGGTCGCGAGTTTCATGTGCATGCTCCGCTTGAATTGCATAGGTAATGTTATTACATCAATTGCGTTATGCTATAACGTGTGCGATAGCAGGGCGCAACAGCACTTTCGGAAAAATGATGCCATTACCCGCAAATTCCGAGGCGAGACCGCTCGTCTCGCTTTCCAATGTCGGTGTCCGCAGAAACGGCCGCTGGCTGGTTCGTGGCGTCGATTTTTCCGTTTCGCGCGGGGAGATCGTTACGCTGATCGGTCCCAATGGCTCGGGCAAGTCGACGACGGTGAAGACGGCTATCGGCGTGATGAAGGCAGATGAGGGCAAGGTGACGCGGGCGTCCGGCCTGAAGGTCGGCTATGTCCCGCAGAAGCTCGCGATCGACTGGACGCTGCCACTGACGGTGCGCCGGCTAATGACGCTGACGGGGCCGCTTTCGGCCACCGACATGAACGAGGCGCTCGATGCCGTCGGGCTTTCCCATATGCGCGACGCCGAGGTGCAGCACCTTTCCGGCGGTGAGTTCCAGCGAGCGCTGATGGCGCGCGCCATTGCCCGCAAGCCCGATCTGCTGGTTCTCGACGAACCGGTGCAGGGCGTCGATTTCTCCGGCGAGATCGCCATCTACGACCTGATCAAGACCATCCGCAACAGGACGGGATGCGGCATCCTGCTGATCTCGCATGACCTGCATGTTGTGATGGCGGCGACCGATACTGTCATCTGCCTGAACGGCCATGTGTGCTGCCGTGGCACGCCGCAGGCGGTGACGCAGAGCGCCGAATATGTGCGTCTGTTTGGCAGCCGCGCGGCGCAGTCGCTTGCCGTCTACAGTCATGATCATGATCATACGCATCTCCCCGATGGCCGCGTGCTGCATGCGGATGGCTCGGTGACGGACCATTGCCACCCTGACGACGGCCATCACCACGGCCATGATCATGCCGGCCACGATCATGCGGGCCACTCACATGATCATGCGCATCATGACCACGGGCATGCTGGCAATGACCACGGGCATGCTGGCCATGACCACGCCCACCATCATACGGCCGATGACGAGCACGGGCATAAGCATCCGGCGGGAGAGCGCCATGTTTGACGATTTCTTCGTCCGCGCCATCATCGCCGGCGTCGGCCTGGCGCTGACCACGGGCCCGCTCGGCTGCTTCATCATCTGGCGGCGTATGGCCTATTTCGGAGATACGATCTCGCATTCAGCGCTGCTCGGCGTGGCTTTGTCGCTGCTGATGCAGTTCAACCTGACGCTCTCGGTCTTCGTCGTGGCGGCCGCCGTCTCGATCCTGCTGCTCTTGCTGCAGAAGCGGCAGGCTCTCTCGGCCGATGCGCTGCTCGGCATTCTCTCGCACGCGACGCTGGCGATCGGTCTCGTCATGGTCGCCTTCATGACCTGGGTGCGCATCGACCTGATCGCCTTCCTGTTCGGCGATATTCTCGCCGTCTCCAAGGCTGATATCGCCTTCATCTGGGGCGGCGGCATTCTGGTGCTAGGTGCAATCGCCTGGCTGTGGCGGCCGCTGCTTGCCTCGACCGTCAATCCCGAGCTTGCCGAGGCCGAGGGCTTGAAGCCGGAGCGGGCGCGGCTGTTCTTCATGCTATTGATGGCCGTCGTGATCGCGATCGCGATGAAGATCGTCGGCATCATGCTGATCACGTCGCTGCTGATCATTCCGGCCGCCGCTGCCCGTCGCTTCTCGTCGACGCCCGAGATCATGGCGGTGCTCGCCTCGCTGATCGGGGCGGCTGCCGTGGTCGGCGGGCTGTTCGGCTCGCTCACCTACGACACGCCGTCGGGCCCGTCGATCGTGGTCGCGGCTCTCATTCTCTTCATTCTCAGCCTGCTGCCCAAATTCGGGCGGGGCCAGGCCGCCACGGAAGGACAAGGCTCATGAGCGCACCCGCACTGACCAAGAACCAGGCGCTTGTCTTCGACGTTCTCGAAAAGGCCGACGGCCCGCTTAGCGCATATACGATCCTCGACAAACTGCGCGACCACGGTTTTCGCGCGCCGCTGCAGGTGTATCGGGCGCTGGAGAAGCTGCTGGAATATGGTGTCGTGCACCGGCTTGAGAGCATCAACTCCTTCGTCGCCTGCGCGCACCCCGGCGAGAACTGCCACAGCCACGGCATCGTCGCCTTCGCCATCTGCGAGAGCTGCGGCCAGGTGATGGAATTCCACGACCACGAGGTCGACCATCGCCTGATGGACTGGACCAAGTCCAAGAAGTTCAAGGCCGAGAAGACGACGATCGAGATCCGCGGGCTTTGCGAGGCGTGCGCGGCATAGCCGCTGTCGCAGGATCACCTGCAACCGTATGCATCTAATTGGTGTATTATCGTTAGTTGAAATTATAGATTGCATTTCAGGTTGTGCAATCTATAGTGTCCCTGCGTTCAGGGGACATCACTATGAATTTCTCACACAGATTTGCACTGCTATTGGCGCCGTCCTTGCTGGGTGGGTGCGCAGCGTTCGCACCTTCCTACAACGAGGCGATCTACACAAAGCTCGATGGCGCGCATTCCAGCCTCACCAAGATCGAGACGACTATGGAAACCAAGGCTCCGAGCCGCACGCCTTACCGCGCGGTGGAGCCTTACTATATCGATGCACTGGCACAGGTGAAGGAAGCGGGCGAAATCGCCGAGAAGCGACCGGCCTACCTGCACGGCCGCCCTGCAGCCGCTGCCGCGCAACTGGTCGCCGACAATATCGATCGCTGCCACAAGGCGATCGAGCTATCCCGGGCCGCCTATGATGCGGCAGGCCAGGCGCCGAACGAAGCCGACAATATCGCCATCGTCCGCAACACATGCGCCATCGCCAAGACGATGGAAGGCTCGCTGAAGTAGGGGTTCTATCATGGTCGATCTCGCAACATTCGCACCGAAATCCGCCCAAGAGTTGGGTGAGGGGCTGCTGACTGTCGCCGCCGCCAAGGCGAAAGAGCAGTGGGACAAGATCAGACAGGAAATGACTGCGCAGCTCAGCTTCATCGCGCAGATGACGACCAAGGTGATCGCACAACTCGCCGCCAAGGAAATCACGGCGCAGCGCGCCGATGTGACGCTGCATCTCCTCGAATACAATCTGAACAGCGCGCTCGCGGAGTTCAAATTCCTTGTCTACAACGCGGCCCAGAAAATTCTGTCCGCGGTGTTTGATCTCATCAAGGCTGCGGTCAAGAACCTGACGGGCATCAGCCTGCTGTTCTGATGCTGGTTCAGAGCTGTTTCAGATCACGGGCGAAGCGCTGCCAGTTGGCAACGTAGTTCACCGCGGAGCGCTTCAGCCCTTCAATCGCCTTCTCGTCGAGGGTGCGGATGACGCGGGCGGGCGACCCGACGATCAGCGAATTGTCGGGGTATTCCTTGCCCTCGGTGATCAAGGCGCTGGCGCCGACGAGGCAGTTGTTTCCAAGCCTGGCGCCGTTCAGCACTGTTGCCCCCATGCCGACCAGCGAATTGTCGCCGATCGTGCAGCCGTGGACGATCGCGTGATGGCCGATGGTGCAGCCTTCACCGATCGTCAGCGGCGCGCCGGGGTCGGTGTGCAGCATGGCGCCCTCCTGGATATTGGTCGCTTTGCCGATGGTGATCGGCTCATTGTCGCCACGCAGCACCGCGCCGAACCAGATGCCGACATCCGCGCCCAGGATCACCTTGCCGATCACATGTGCGTCCGGCGCGATCCAGTAGGTCCCGGGTGGCGGCAGATCGGGCTGGTGGCCGGAAAGCGCATAGATGGGCATCGGTTCTTCTCCTTCAGGCAACGGTGACTGACAGCGTCGCGATGCCGTCGACGCCGCAGTCGATGCGATCACCGCGCTTGACGGCGCCCACGCCGGCCGGCGTTCCGGTCATGATCACGTCGCCGGGCGCAAGCACGAACAGCTTTGACAGTTCGGCGATGATCTCAGGGACCTTCCAGATCATCTGGTTGAGATCACCATCCTGTGCGCGCTTGCCGTTGAGGTCGAGCCAGATGCGGCCGGCGGCCGGATGCCCGACGCGGGCCGCCGGGATGATCGCCGACACGGGGGCCGAATGTTCAAACGCCTTGGCGATCTCCCATGGGCGCCCCAGCTTCTTTGCTTCGGCCTGCAAGTCGCGGCGCGTGAAATCGATGCCGACGGCATAGCCGTAGATGCAATCGAGTGCTGCTTGTGTGGCAATGTTCTGCCCGCCCGATTTCAGGGCGAGCACGCACTCGACCTCGAAATGGACATCGCTGGACAGCGGCGGGTAGGGGAACTCCTTGCCGGCGGCCAGCAGGTTATCGGCGTTCTTCTGGAAGAAGAAGGGCGGCTCGCGGCTCGGGTCATGCCCCATCTCGATCGCGTGGTCGGCATAGTTGCGCCCGACGCAATAGACGCGCCGGACCGGGAATAATCCGGCCTCGCCCTCGACGGGCAACAGGACAGGCTGGGGAAGGGGGATGACCGTAGCGGAATTGGACATGCTGTGCTCTTGCTGCTGTGTGTGTCCGGCCATCTTAGACGCAAACGATCGAGCGGGGAAAGGATGGTTCGTGTCCCCGCGCGCCAATTTGATCGCCAGTCATTTCAACCTGTTGATCGGAAACCTCAGCGTGGCTCGAACCTGCTGATCTCCAGACCGGCGCCGACGGGGATCTCGACGCTGGTGATGCCTGGCTTGGAGCGGATGGCGCGTGCATAGGCGCGGACGTCTTCGTTGCCGGGGCGTGTCATGTTGTCGGCTATGACGATCGCGCCGGGATTGAGTTTGGGATAGAAAGCCTCCAGGCAGGGGACGTACAAGTCCTTCCACAGGTCGACCAAGTCGAGATCGATGCCGATCTGCAGATCACCGATCATCGCCACTGCATCGCCGACCCTGAAATCGATGTGATCCGAAAGCCCGGCCTTGGTCGCCATGTCGCGCGCATAAGCGGACTTGTATTTGTGCAGCTCCATGGTGATGAGCCTGCCACCCGTCTGCCGGGCAGCCTCCGCCAGCCAGATTCCCGAGTAGCCGAACGAGGTGCCAAGCTCCAGTATGGTCGGAGCAACAAGGCTCTTTGCGATGATGTTGAGCAGCTGACCGGTCTGCGGTCCGACGGCCCGCAGCCGCCGATCCTGCCCGCCGTCGCGCCCGCCGGGTGCTTCCTCCCGCGGGCTGTTCTTCTCCTTGTCGATCAGCTCGTGATAGGCATCGAGCACGGCCAGGATCTTTGAGTCCATGATATCTCCCTTCGGCGGTCGGCGACCACGTAAACGTGCAAGCGGCGGTCGGGCCAATTAATTCGATGTAATGATCGGCCGGTGTTTGCGTTCCGGTATTGCAGCCCTGCGTGGGAGAAACTGGTGTTTCGCCGGTCTTTGCGGTATGAGCGCGGGCATGACCACATCTCATTTCTACGCCGAGGCCTTGAAAACCGGACGGCCGATCTTCGCTGTTGCACCGATGATCGACTGGACCGATCGTCATTGCCGGTATTTTCACCGACAGATCAGTCGCAATGCGCTGCTCTATACCGAAATGGTGGTGGCGGACGCGATCATACATGGGCCGCGCGAGCGGTTGCTGTCGTTCGATGCGGCGGAGCACCCTGTCGCGTTGCAGCTTGGGGGATCGGATCCTGACAAGCTGGTGAAGGCGGTGGAGATTGCGGCGCCCTATGGCTACGACGAGATCAACCTGAATGTCGGCTGCCCCTCGGATCGGGTGCAATCGGGAACATTCGGAGCATGCCTGATGCTGACGCCGGAGACGGTCGCTGCGTGCATCAAGGCGATGAAGGCGGTCTCGGCTGTGCCGGTGACGGTCAAATGCCGGATCGGCGTGGACGAGCAGGACCCGGAAGTGGCCTTGCCCGAGCTGCTGGACCGAGTGCTCGATGCCGGGGCGGATGCCGTATGGATCCATGCCCGCAAGGCCTGGCTGAAGGGCCTGTCGCCGAAGGAGAACCGCGAGATTCCGCCGCTCGACTACGAGATCGTCTACCGCATGAAGCAGGCGCGGCCCGGCGTTTTCGTCGGCATCAACGGCGGCATCCAGACGCTCGATGCAGCCGCGGAACACCTGCGGCATGTCGATGGCGTCATGCTCGGGCGCGCGGCCTACCAGAATGCGGCGGTGCTCGCCGATGTCGACCAGCGCTTGTTCGGCGCGCCGGAGGCCGAGATCGACTGGAACGCCCTGCGCGACCGGATGATGGCCTATGCCGAGCGCCATATCGCTGACGGCGGCCGGTTGCAGCAGGTGGCCCGGCACATGGTCGGCCTGTTTACCGGGCTTCCCGGCGCGCGGCGCTATCGCCAGATCCTGTCGACCGATGCGGTGAAGACAGGGGCGGGGCCCGAGGTGATCGCCGCCGCCTTCGCGGCCGTGGACTTCTCCGGCGCGAAAGAGGTGGTCAGCGCCTAGAGCGGGCGTGCCGCCGGTTATTTGCCGGCGCCGTCCTTGCGTCACGTCGTCGTCCGTTGTCTGGGGCAACAGATCCGATCCTGCAAAAAGCAGAAAAGCCGGCGTTCGCCCGTGTATGTTGAGCCATCATTGCATGGCTGGAAGGCGCGGGGACATCGCTGCGCCAGAAATTTCCTGGCAGAGGCCGCCAGCCGTCCGGCTTCACCCTCGCCAACCATTGCCCCAACGAAAAACGGCGCCCCTTGCGGGGCGCCGTCTCATCCCTGCCGAGGCAGGAATTGTATTAGTTAGCCGAGATGTTGACGGCCTTCGGGCCCTTGCCCATGCGATCCGGCTCGGTGTCGAAGGTTACCTGCTGGCCTTCGCGGAGCGACTGGATGCCGGAAGCCTGAAGAGCGGAGATGTGAACGAAAACGTCCTTTGCACCGCCGTCCGGAGTGATGAAACCAAAACCCTTGTCCTGGTTGAAGAATTTTACGACGCCTTTGGTGGCCATTGGGATAGGTCCTTTTCCCTGTAGTCTGTTTGGTATCCACCCCCCCGAAAGGAAATGGACGGCTTTAGCTTTCGCGCCCCCTCATCTGGATTCAGCGCGCGAAGGGTCAGTCGAGTAGTTCACGAACGGGGAAAGAACGTCTACGCACGTGAGGTCCCCCCACGCCACCTTCCCGCAAGAAGGCTCAGCCACATCAGTCCAGTCACCGGCATGCAAATGCCCGAGTACCGAATTGGTGCCAGTATTCGAAGCAAAATGCAAGCGAGAATATTGTGGCACCAGATGAGACAACCCGGGAATAGCCAAAGATTCAAACACTTGACGAATGGTAAGCGCGCCCGGCTACTGCTGTTTCCTTTTGGGAATGCGTGCCGCAACGGTACGGTTCGCCGCCCGCCGCCGATGCCGTGGCACCAGGCATAGCCGATTAGCGAGCGCCGCCGCCGGCCAGCTTGTGCTGCACCAGCTCGGCGCTGCCGCGGACGTGGGAGACAACCGGCTTGCCCGAGGCATCGGTGATCGCATAGGCGATGACGGTCACCTCTTCCTCGAAGGTCGAGACATAGAGAACCTGCGCCGGATTGACATAGATCATCTGATTGTGGGTGTTCCTGAAGCCTACCATTGCCATGCCTGTCTCCTTCCGTGCAGCGGGCGGCACCTATGCCACGCAGGGGTTGATGCAAGTTTAACGGGCCGCCCCGGAAAATGCATGGCGCGCGGGCCGAGCGCTCAGGCGCCGGCCGCCCCGCGGCAGTACCGGTGCATCTCGGTTTTTCATGGGGCCCGCGGGGCGTCGGGGCCTCCGCAGATGGGGTAAGGACGCTGTGCAGCACTGCGCCCACTCTAAAGAACCTTTTGCAATCCAACATTACTGCAAAGGCGAGGCCTTTTGATGTTCAATAATGGCGATCAATAAGGCGAATACTCCTTCGAATCCCTTGAAGGCTTCTTTGGGAAAGGTGGGAACCACGGTGTCGGCGAAGTAACTTTTGCTCCCCGACACTTCTTTGAAATGAGTATGGTCGTCAAGGTTCAACCTGATCATTTCATCTCCCAATTTCAAGGAAGCTTGTTTCAGTTTAAGGTCGAGCCCCTTCTCATCTACCTTTATATTTAGAAAATCATCCTCAAATAGATACTCGATGGGCATATTTTTGTATTTTTCGCAGTCCGACCGAAAAGATGGTGCCGGCAAGAGAGCTGCGTAAGCTTTTCCGTTTATGCCTCTACGAACTGACTTTTCGTTTATTTCTACATCAGCGAAGTTCCTGTCGATTTTGTGCTCACGTATCCCCGCGTCATCGTAGTCGAATAGCCCGACGACAGTATGCGGGTGATCAGCGGCCACTCCCTTCAGGCACACCGCGAGACTTTGGGCTCCGCCGTTACCTGAACCAGTGTCGCCTGCACTAGTCTCGCAGCTTCTGATCTTAAAGGGTATATCCTTGTCACCGTAAAGTTTTTCCCAGGCTGTTTGTAGTATTTTTGCGTCAGTTCGGCCTTCCGTGAGCACGACAGGAATGGATATGCTCTGAAGTTCTCGATTTAACGTTTTTATTCGTTCTTCCGCTCTTTGTGCTCTTTCTTCAATCTTTGCTATATCTTTTAGGGCCTCTGCTACTGCCGGCAAATAGAAACCTTCCCCAATGGCCTGCTGTGGATCCAGCTTTTCCAGTTCTCTACCCTGTAAGACCGTCGAAAGTTTATGTTCGTCCTTGCTGACGTAAAATCTCGAAATATTCTCATCATCGAGCAGATAAAAAGAAGAACTATGAGTAGTCATAAAAATTTGTATGCGGGAATCCTTGGCTAGCGAGAGAATTCTTTTCGCTTCTGATTGCGCGGCGACGAAGTCGAGTGAATTCTCCGGTTCTTCAAATCCCCAGATATGGTATTCAAAGCTGTCGTTGTCAGATATATATTTGAGTAGTTCTGGGATGTGGCGTGCTTTAATCCCGTCACCTCGTTGGCGCGTCAGAGACTTAGGGTCAGTTTCCCCGTCACCGAGTGTTTCAAAATCAAGAGTTTTGAAAAGTTCACTTAGTTGGGTAGGGGCGCCGATTTTAGTATTCGATGACACGTCCTTGGGTAGGGTCGAGAACATTGCATTTGTAAGATTTTGGACCTCACTGGAAAAGCCGTTCACGGCTTCCTTGAAGGCCGGTGCGCTTGCGAGGGTCTCGTGTATTTCCGACAAAAGCATTTCAAATATAGATATATCTTTGATTGCCGGTATGTATATGAACCTTATTTTGTTTAGGAAGCGAGTTGCGATATGTCGTCTGTTTGAGGGTATGCTTTTTGATATTTCCTCGTGGTAATCGATTCCTCGAGATACCGTCCACTGACGCTTAACGTAGAAGCTTTCTCCTAGAGATTTTTGAAATGATTTTGGCGTGTTAAAAGTCACCTTGACGTACAGGAATTTCCGAATGTCTTCCGATTCTTCAGATTCCTTTCGACGGAAATCACAAAAATCTGTTTCGAAATCAAAGTCCTGGATATGGTCTGGGTTCCCTGCAAAAAATAGGTTAAGTGCTCTTACAATATTGGATTTTCCGGAATCATTTTTCCCGAAGATGACGTTCAGATCACTAAGGTTTCGTATTTTGAATTTGTAGAAACTGCGAAAATACGAGACCTCAATTTCATTGATTAAGTTCAATTTTCACCCCAATTGTATCGCAGATACATCAAATTTTAGTTGCGTCGCAATCATACGCACTCTGTCAGATTCTTTTGTTGAGGCAACATCTTAAGTACAATTTTGGCGCGACTTCGGACAATCGTAGTCGCGCGCTGGCGGGGGCTACCGCCCCGGTCGCCCCGTCTTGCCCTTCGTCCGCTTCACGTCCCCGGGATCCTCATAGCTCCCAACGCCCGTCTTGCCGCGCACCAGCCGGCGCGGGTCGTCGCGGTCGGGTTGGCCTTCGAGCAGGGGTGAGAAGCGCTTGGTGCTCTTGGCGGTATCCGGCTTGTCCGGCAGCTTGCCGGTAACGGGCTTTTCGGTGCGGCCGACGGTCATTTCGTCGAGGTCGTTGCGGCGGAACAGGGGGCGGGCGGTGTCTGTGCCGGGGCCCATGTCGTCGAGGCTGGGCTTGGCGAAGAGGGATTGCGGGGCCGCGCTTGCGGCCGGCTTGCCGGCTTTATTGCTGCTTTCCTGCGAGCGTGCCTCTTCCCGCGCCATCGGGTCGTCCATGACCGCCAGTTCGGCAGCCTTGAGGCGTTTGATTTCGTCGCGCAGGCGCGCGGCTTTTTCGAAGTCGAGGTCGGCGGCGGCGTCGCGCATCTGCTTTTCCAGCGCGTTGAGATGGGTCTGCAGGTTGCCGCCCACGAGGTTGCCGCCGTCGGCAAAGCCCTTGCCTGATACACCCGAGATGTCGGCGCGGACGTGGTCGCGTTCGTAGACGCTGTCGAGGATGTCGGAGATCTTCGCCTTCACCGATTCCGGGGTGATGCCGTGTTCGGTGTTATAGGCCACCTGCTTCTCGCGGCGGCGGGCGGTCTCGTCCATGGCGCGCTGCATCGAGCCGGTGATCTGGTCGGCATAGAGGATGACCTTGCCGTCGACGTTACGCGCCGCGCGGCCGATCGTCTGGACCAGCGAGGTCTCGGAGCGCAAAAAGCCTTCCTTGTCGGCGTCGAGGATGGCGACGAAGCCGCATTCGGGAATGTCGAGGCCTTCGCGCAGAAGGTTGATGCCGACGAGAACGTCGAAGGCGCCGAGGCGCAAGTCGCGGATGATCTCGATACGCTCCAGCGTGTCGATGTCGGAGTGCATGTAGCGGACGCGCACGCCCTGTTCATGCAGATATTCGGTGAGGTCCTCGGCCATGCGCTTGGTGAGCACGGTGCAGAGCGTGCGGTATCCCTTGGCGGCGGTCTCGCGGATCTCGCCCAGCACGTCGTCGACCTGGCTGCGGGCGGAGCGGACTTCGACCGGCGGGTCGATCAGGCCGGTCGGGCGGATCACCTGCTCGGCGAAGACGCCGCCTGACTGGTCGAGTTCCCAGCCGCCGGGCGTGGCCGAGACGGCGACCGTGTCGGGGCGCATCGCGTCCCATTCCTCGAAGCGCAGCGGCCGGTTGTCCATGCAGGACGGCAGGCGGAAGCCGTATTCGGCGAGCGTCGCCTTTCGGCGGAAGTCGCCCCGGTACATGCCGCCGATCTGCGGAATGGTGACGTGGCTTTCGTCGATGAAGAGCAGGGCGTTGTCGGGAATATATTCGAACAGGGTCGGCGGCGGCTCGCCGGGGCTGCGGCCGGTGAGATAGCGCGAATAGTTCTCGATGCCGGCGCAGGAACCCGTGGCTTCCAGCATCTCGACATCGTAGCGGGTGCGCTGCTCCAGGCGTTGGGCTTCCAGCAGGCGGCCGGCCTTTTCGAGCTCGGCGAGACGCAGGCGCAGCTCTTCCTTGATCGCCTTGATGGCGCCGTTCAGCGTCGGGCGCGGGGTGACATAGTGGCTGTTGGCGTAGATCTTCACGCTCTTCAGGTCGCCGGTCTTCTGGCCGGTGAGCGGGTCGAATTCGGTGATGGCGTCGATCTCGTCGCCGAACATCGAGATGCGCCAAGCCGCGTCTTCCAAGTGGGCCGGGAAGATTTCGATGGTGTCGCCGCGCACGCGGAAGGAGCCGCGCACGAAGTTGATGTCCTGGCGCTTGTATTGCTGCGCCACGAGATCGGCCAATAGTTGACGCTGGTCGAGGCGGTCGCCGACCTCCATCTGGAAGGTCATGGCGGTGTAGGTCTCGACCGAGCCGATACCGTAGATGCAGGAGACGGAGGCGACGATGATGCAATCGTCGCGCTCGAGCAGCGAGCGGGTGGCGGAGTGGCGCATGCGGTCGATCTGTTCGTTGATCGAACTTTCCTTCTCGATGAAGGTATCGGAGCGCGGCACATAGGCTTCCGGCTGGTAGTAGTCGTAGTAGGAGACGAAATATTCCACCGCGTTGTCGGGGAAGAAGTTCTTGAATTCGCTGTAGAGCTGGGCCGCCAGAGTCTTGTTCGGCGCCAGGATGACGGCCGGGCGCTGGGTGGCCTCGATCACCTTGGCCATGGTGAAGGTCTTGCCGGAGCCGGTGACGCCGAGCAGAACCTGGCTGCGGTCGCCATTCTCCAGGCCCTCGACGAGGTCCTTGATGGCGGTCGGCTGGTCGCCGGCCGGCTGGTATTCGGAGGCCATGCGGATCTCGATGCCGCCTTCGGATTTCGGCGGCCGGGCCGGGCGATGCGGCGTCCACATCTTGCCGTCCTTGAACAGCGGATTGCCGCTCTCGATCAGCGCCGAAAGGGCTTCCACCGTGGCGGTCACGGCGGTGCCGGCCTTCAGCGCGGCCGCGTCTTCCAAGGAGACGTCGAGACCGGAGACCGGGTTGAGGCCTGCGGCCGCGCGCGTCTTCGGGTCGGTCGAGCCGCCCATGGATGTGCCGCGCGCGGATTTGGAGGCGGCGATCTCCACCTTCTTGCGGTGCTTGCCCGCCTTCGAGGCGATCTGGCGCTGGGTCTCGACGCCGGAGGCCTCGGCATCGGCCTCCAGCTGCTTCACCCAATCGGCGACGGAACCCTCCAGCGGCGCGCCTTCGAACGCGGATTGGGAAGCTTCCTCGAAACCATCGGCGGCGGGGGACTTTTTCGGAGATTTGGCCATGGCCGGAATATGGAGAGAGTCAGCGCGAAATGGAAGAGGCAAAGAGTACAAAAGGGAAACGGATTTTTGCAGCCTGAAGGCGCGATATTGTTGCGATCACGCAAAACGTGATGGAACAAGGGCAGCATTGCTGACGTTCCAGAACGCTGCCCGTCACAGCATGACCCGCGCCCGCTCGGGCGATCCCTCTCTTCGACGGCATCCGGACATTGCCCGCCTCGCCGCCGCTTTCGGACGGAGGAACAATGATGTCCGCACTGGAAAGCCTGCGCCGGCTGACGCCGCAGCAGCGCAACACCGTCATCGCCAGCTATCTCGGCTGGACGCTCGACGCCTTCGACTTCTTCATACTCGTCTTCGTTCTCAAATATATCGCCGAGGAATTCCACACCGACGTTCCCGCCGTCTCGGTGGCGATCCTGCTGACGCTGGCGATGCGGCCGGTCGGGGCGCTGCTCTTCGGGCTGGCGTCGGACAAATACGGGCGGCGGATCACGCTGATGGTTAACGTGCTGCTCTATTCGATCTTCGAATTCCTCACCGGCTTCTCCACCGGGCTTACCATGTTCATCGTGCTGCGCGCGCTCTACGGCATCGCCATGGGCGGCGAGTGGGGTGTCGGCGCGTCGCTGGTCATGGAAACGGTGCCGGAGGAGAGCAGGGGTATCGTCTCCGGCATCCTGCAGGCGGGCTATCCCTCGGGCTATCTGCTGGCCTCTATCGTGTTCTTCCTGCTCTTTCCCATCATCGGCTGGCGTGGCATGTTCTTCGTCGGAGCGGCGCCAGCGTTGCTGGTGCTTTATATCCGCCGCAGCGTCGAGGAGAGCCCGGCCTTCCTGAAGCGGCAGAGCCAGGAGCGGCGGCCGTTCCTCACCGTGCTGCGCGAGAATATCCCGCTGTTTCTCTGGGCGGTTCTGCTGATGACGGCGTTCAACTTCTTCAGCCATGGCACGCAGGATCTCTATCCGACCTTCCTGGAGACGCAGCGCAATTACGACAGTTACACCACCGGCGCCATCGCCATCGTCTACAATATCGGGGCGATCTGCGGCGGGCTATTCTTCGGGGCGCTGTCGCAGCGCATCGGCCGCAAGAAGGCGATCGTGATCGCCGCCCTGATCGCGGTGCCGGTGGCGCCGCTCTGGGTCTATGCGCCCGGTCCGGTGCTGCTCGCTATCGGCGCCTTCCTGATGCAGTTCTTCGTGCAAGGCGCCTGGGGCATCGTGCCGGTGCATCTGAATGAGCTGTCGCCGGACGAGGTGCGCGGCACCTTCCCGGGCTTCGCTTACCAGCTCGGCAACCTGTTGGCCTCCGGAAACGCAACGATCCAGGCGGGTTTGGCGGCGCGTTGGGACGGCGACTACGCCTATGCGCTGTTGATCGTCGCAGCCATTGTCGCCATCGTGGTGGCGGTGCTGGCCGGTCTCGGCTTCGAGAAAAAGGATGTCCGCTTCGGCGGAGAAACGGTCGATGACCACCGCCACGCGATGCGTGTGTGATTGGTAGAGGGCGGTCGTCTGACGACCGCCCGCGGACTTTGTCATCACTGTCACGTTTCCGTAGGATTTTCTTAACTGTCTTTCGCTAGCTTTTCCCTGGGGGGTAGGTATTGCGTCTCTCCACGAGATTTTGATGGATTCACCCGAGAATTTCGCGTTCGCGCTCCCGGTCATGATGTTGACCTTCGGTTGTGTCTTTCTCGCCGTCGGCCGTTTCGGGTCGCGCGAGGCCTACCACTGGGCTGCCGGTTTTCTGTGTGCAGCCGTCGCCTTCTCCGTTCCCATGCTTCTCTACATGGCGCCACAACCGGTGCAGGCGCTGACGGCGGAAGCGTTCTTTCTTGCCGCGTTTTATTGGTATGGCGGCGCGCTGCTCAAGCGGTTCAACCAACCTTCCCGCTTCTTGCTCCGAACGACTTTCTGCGTGCTCGTCTACGCCGTGCTGGCCTATACGGTCCTAGTGCTCCAGAGCCTGCCGGTTGAGCTCATCGTCAGCGACGCGGCCTGTGTCATCCTGTTGGCGTTTGCCATTGTCGTGTCCTTTCGCAGTGCCCGCGAACCGATCGATCGAATCCTGCTCGGCGTCGCTTCTTTGATTGTCCTCGAGACGATCGTTCGCGACGTTGCGCTGCTTGGCTTTCTGTCATCGGCTCCAAGCCCCGATGAATTCGAGAGCTCCATCTACGCCTTTGTCATGCAGGCGGGCGCATCCGTCATTGCCCTGCTTTTTGCGCTTTCGGCGCTTGCTGCCACCACGCTCGACACGATTGCACAATACCGTCACGCCGCGGAGCGGGACTCGTTGAGCGGCCTTCTCAACCGGCGCGCTTTCGAGGAGGCGGCCAGGAAGCTGCAGGCGCGGGGAGAGCTTAGCGGTGTCGTGATCATCTGCGACATCGATCATTTCAAACGCATCAACGACACGTTCGGCCATGCCGCGGGGGATACCGTTATTGCCTGGCTGGCAGATCTGTTGCGGGCGCGGCTTCCCAAGGGCGCCTTTGCGGCGCGATTTGGCGGCGAGGAGTTCGTCGCATTCCTTCCGAGAGTTGGCCTTGCCGAGGGCGGAAAGTTTGCCAATATCGTTCGTCAAGCCTTCGCCGCTGCCGATCTCAAGGAAATCGGTGACACCGGGAAGATAACGGCGAGCTTCGGCGTTGCGATCGTCAATGCCAGCGAGGCGCCGATGATCGATCATATCGGTCGTGCGGATGCCGCCCTTTACGCCGCAAAGAAGGCCGGACGCAACCGTGTCATGCTCGAAGGCACGCCTGCAAGGGAAGCGCCGGCAATCCACATTGCGTCGTAGGCACCGACGATCAGTGCGTCACGCCCGATAACGCAGAGCATTCGCCAGCGCGCAAGGCTATCGATGGTTCCCGCTTGCGCCAGCCCGAGTGTGTAGACATCAACGAAATCCTGTTCCGTGAGACGATGCAGGAGTATTGATCCAGTGGGTGGACGCTTTGGTCGCCCTTTATCGAGCGAACGGTTGGAGGGTGAATTGAAGCCTCGCGTCATCATGCACATGGGATCCAGCATCGACGGCCGGATCGTGCCCGAACACTGGCCCGACGACCTCACTGAGCAACTGACGGAGATCTATGAGGGGATCCACGAAGCACTTGGGGGCGACGCATGGTGTGTCGGCCGCGTGACGATGGCGGACTTCGCGGAAGGTGAACCCATTGCGGCGACTGCGATGCAGGCTTATGCGCGTACCACGTGGAAGGCGCCCGCCGCCAATGCAGGACCCTATGCCGTTGCCGTCGACCGATATGCGAAGCTGCATATGAACATCGACAACATCAACGGCGATCCGATCGTCATGATTCTCTCGGAGGATGTTTCCGACGACCACCTCGCCGAACTGCAGCGGGACGGCATCTCCTATATCTTCGCGGGCGCGTCCGAAATCGATCTGTCGCTGGCGCTTGATGTGCTCGGACGGGACTTCGGGATCCGGACGCTGCTGCTTGAGGGTGGTGGCGGCATCAACGGCAGCTTCCTGGCATCGGGCCTCATCGACGAGATCAGCCTGTTGATCCTGCCGATTGCCGATGGGAGCGCGGGCATGCCGACGACATTCGACCGGCCGGCGGGAGATGCAACGCGCCTAGCGCTGAAGGGCGTCGACAGGTTGCCCCACGACGTGCTGCATCTGCGTTACGACGTCCTGTAGCGACCACCGCCAATCCTTCAGACGATCACCGGCATCAGGAAGGCGACGAACTCCGATTGCTTTGCGCCTGAACTGTTCTTTTCCAGCAATGGAAAGGTCTTTTCGCAGACCGTGTTGCTCTGGTTGCCGCCAAGCAGGGTGACCGTCGTGCTGGTCCAGGAGACCACGAAGCCGACATGGCCGTTGCCGGTTGTCCACTTCGGGTCGGTGAACGGCGCATAGCGGCGTACCGCGATGGCGCCGGGCTGTGGTCCCGACAGCACGTGGAACTGGTTCTTCTTGTTCCAGAAAAAGGACCGCGCGCCGGGGTGGTCGGTTCCCATGTGACCGCTGGTGACCAGGCAGTAGTTGACGAATGCCGCGCACCAGTCGACTTCGTCGCCGCCCGCGACTTCGAACCAGGGCGCACAGACCTTGAAATAGTTCAGGATGCGCGGGTTCTCGCCGGGGTCGGGCCATTGGCTGCGCTCGCGTAGCGGAAGGGCGGCTTCTCGCCGGGCAATTGCCATCCAGTCCTGCGTGGCGGATGCGGCGGATGAGGCGACCCCGATCTTCGCGTTCATCAGCGGCGCGGGTGGCGCATTGGCGCGGATGATTCCGGGCTTCCATCCCTCGATGATCTGGATCGTGTTGGCGATGCGACGGAAGTCGTCTGCCTTGAGATCAGAAAGGACGGCGTCGAGCGCTATGCCCGTCTTGTCGTGAATGAACCTGGCGTAAGCCTCGGAGTTGTTTTCACTCGGCGGCGCGTAGCGGAAGATCGCGTTCTTCAAGGTCAACCTGATGTAGGCTGCCGTCTTCATAAGCGCGATGATCGCGGCCTTGCCGACCGTTTCGTCCGGAAAGATCGCGAAGCTGCCGTCGTCGCCAATGGCGCCGCAGTTGCGCGAGAAATCGCCCTTGCGGATATTGCCGGGATTGCAGTTGCGCCACGAGCGGGACCCGCCTTCACGGATTTGGTCGCGTCCGTCGGCATCGGTGTAGAGGATTGTTTTCGGCGCGATGGACCGCGCGTGGACAAACTCGCCGGGCGCGCCGGCAGGCGGAGGGCTCGGATCGTCCATGTTGGCGACCGGCGGGCTGCTCGGCAGCGCCTGATCCAGCCGCTCCGTGTCCATCGAGGGGCTCGACGGGGTATAGACAACCGTGTAGGCGCCGTCGCTCTTGGTCAGCGACAGCACGATCATTTTCGTCTGTACGAGATCGGCAAGTGTATCTGCCAATCCTGCTTCGGGAATGCCTCTCAGGGTTTCCATGGCAAGGCTCCGCCTTCGGATGCCGCTTTGCGGCACCGCGATGTTTTTCGGTTGGAATTCGGTATCGATAGAGCGGCGTCGAGACATGCAACGGCCGCATTCTCCCAGGCGGATCTATCAAATGCATATATCCGTGGTGATTGATACAAATCGCACGCAATCACAAATTGTGCATTGTTTTCTCGACCGCGCAAACCGGCGACAGGGTCTCTTTCGTGGGCCGTTAACGGTATGAAATCGCGGAAGAATTACAAATTGTCCATGTTCCGAAATTGCCGCAATTTTCGACAGGTTTGCTGAGAGCTTGTTGCCATCCAAGGATATGGAGGTGACAACCGATGAGCCTTTCCGTTCCCACCATGGCGGCCATCCGCTTCGGTTATGGCCTGCGGCCCGGCGAGGCGCCGGTTCAGGGCAATAACGACTTGCTCGGTCAGTTGAAGGCCGTTGGGCAATCACCGCCCAGATTCCCGGTCGGCGGGATCGAGGCGCGGCGCAAGCAAATCGCCGATCTCCAGCAAGGGCTGCACGATCTGCGTCGCGTTGCGGACGGCCCAACGCGGCGGCAGCGCCGCGATGTTCTACAGAAGAGCGTTGAGCACAGTTTCAAACAGGACTTGAATGCGCGGCTTCTGCAGGCCGTGCTGTCTCCAAACGGTTTTCACGAGCGTCTTGCGACCTTCTGGACCAATCACTTCGCGACGAGCGCCAGCAAGAGCCTACAGATGCGGCTGGTCGTCCCGCTCTATGAGGCAGAAGCCATTCGTCCGCACATCAATGGGCGTTTTGCGGATCTGTTGAGAAGTGCCACGGAACATCCGGCCATGCTGATCTACCTCGATCAGGTCTTGTCGCTCGGTCCGGATTCCGCCGGCGGGCTCAGCAAGAAGAAGGGCTTGAACGAAAACCTCGGACGCGAGCTACTGGAGCTGCATACGCTTGGCGCCGGCAGTGGATATACGCAGGCCGATGTTAGGGCGGCGGCAATGGTGCTGACCGGACTGACGACGGATCGGCTGGACGTCGACATGGTGTTCCAGCCGAGCATATCAGAGCCAGGCTCACAAAAGGTTCTGGGCGTGAATTACGGCAGCGTGCGCAGGTCGCCGCGGGATTTTCTCTCCTTGCTCGATGACCTCGCCGCGAACCCGAAAACGGCACAGCACATCTGCCGCAAGCTCGTTGTCCATTTCATCTCAGACCAACCGCCCGATGACATCATCGCGGCCATGACGGCGGCGTGGAAGCGGACGGATGGCGACCTGACCTCGATCTATGCTGCGATGCTCGACAACCCCGCCGCCTGGGCAAATCCCGGTGCGAAGGCGCGGCAGCCTTTCGATTTCGTGGTCGCGGGGCTACGGGCGCTGAACGACGAGGGCGGCGATGGCGATGTCGGCAGGTTTTTTGAAGCCTACGGCAACGACGACGTAACCGACACTCAGGCGATGACGGACGACGATCCGGCGGCGGCGAAGACACGCAAGGCGACGCAAACCATGATGGCGATCGGGCAGGGCGCATTGCGTCGCATGGGCCAGCCGATGTGGGAGCCCCCGAGCCCGGCCGGGTTCGAGGAGTCCTTCTCGGTCTGGATCACCGCGAGCCAGCTGGCAGAGCGGCTCCGCTGGGCGCGCCGGGCCTCGGCTCAGTTCGGGCAGGGGCTGGATCCACGCGAGTTTCTCAAGGCAACGCTTGCCGATGCCGCGCGCGACGATACGATCCGCGTTGTCAGCCAGGCACCCAGCAAGATCAGCGGTTTGATGCTCGCTTTGGCGTCGCCGGAATTCAATCGTCGATAGGAGCCTGGCCATGACAAATCTCGTGCTTTCCCGCCGCAGCTTTCTCGCCTCGGCCTGCTGCGTGGCGGCCGCGCCGATCTTCACGCCCGTCACCTTCGCGGCCATGCCCGGCGACAATCGCTTCGTGACGATCGTGCTGCGCGGCGCCATGGACGGGCTGGACCTGGTGCAGCCCTATGGCGAGGCCGGCTTTGCGGCGCTTCGCCCGACGCTCGCCCTCACGCCCGATGCCGGCCTGTTCGATCTCGATGGGCATTTCGGGCTGCATCCGGAGGCGGCCGATCTTCTGCCCCTCTGGAAGCACAAGGAACTGGCTTTCGTTCATGCCGTGTCGACGCCTTACCGCGACCAGCGGAGCCATTTCGACGGGCAGGACATGCTGGAGTCGGGCGGCGAGCACGTCTCGGAGGAAAAGACGGGCTGGCTCAACCGCGCGCTCGCGGTGATCCCGCGCTCCGATGCGCGCCGGGCGATCGATATCAACACGACGACGGAACTCATCCTGTCCGGGCCGAACAATGTCGATGTCTGGGCGTCCGATTCCGGTCTTGATCCGGCGAAGGACGAGATGCAGTTCCTGAAACGCCTCTATGCCGGGGATCCGGCCTTTGCAAGCGCGATGGCGGAAGCCACGCGCGCCAATGCCGCCTCTATGAGCGCAGAGCCGGATGGGATGCGGGGCAAGGGTGTTGTGGAGGTTGCGACCTTTGCCGGCAGCATGTTGAAGGGCGACTACCGGATCGCCAGTTTTTCCATTAGCGGCTGGGACACCCATGCCGGACAGATCGAGCAGTTCAAGCGGCCGGTCCAGGAGCTCGCGCAGGCGATCAATACGCTGAAGGCTACGCTGGGCGCCGATATCTGGTCGAAGACGGTGGTGCTGGCAATGACGGAGTTCGGCCGGACGGTGCGCGAGAACGGCTCCGGCGGTACCGATCATGGCACCGGAGGCTGTGCCGTGTTCGCTGGCGGCAGCATCAACGGCGGTCGTATCCTGGGCCGATGGCCGGGGCTCAATGATCAGCAGTTGCTCGATGCACGCGACCTGGCGCCGACGGCCGATATCAGGGAACTTGCTGCCGCTGCCCTCTACCGGCAGTTCGATGTGACGGCCGGCGATCTCACCAGCAAGATCTTTCCGGGCGTCAGCTTCGACAAGGGATCGCAGTTCCTCAGGATCTAAGGGTTCCTTCCGCGCCAGGCGGAAGCCGCCAACGACTTGAAGCATTTGGATTTGGCGTTACATGGTGGCGCCAGCTCCAACTCTCGGGAATCATCCATGCCATTTGCCCTCAATCCTGCCGCCATCTGGCCGGTTGTCATGCTCCTTGCCTCCAACGTCTTCATGACTTTTGCCTGGTACGGCCACCTGAAGCACAAGAGTTCGGCGATCTTCATCGCCATCGTCGTCAGTTGGGCGATCGCATTCTTCGAATATTGCCTGGCGGTGCCGGCAAATCGTATCGGCTCCGAGGTCTACTCGACCGCGCAGCTGAAGACGATGCAGGAAGTGATCACACTGATCGTCTTCTCCGGGTTCTCCGTCTTCTGGCTCGGTGAAAGCCTGACCTGGAACCATGCGATCGGCTTTGCCCTGATCGCCGTGGGCGCGTCCTTCATCTTCCGCGGCTGAGGCTTTCGTCGCCTCGCCGCCGGTTGTCAGCCCAGCACGTCGTAGAGCCGGAAGATGAAGCTGATCTGGTAGATCAGGTTCAGCGTCACGAAGATCGCGTGGAACCGCCGGTTGGCGGTCCAGGCAGCGATGACGCAAAGCAGGATGTAGACGATGTTGCGGGCTGGAAACTCCCAGCCTAGCGACTGAATATGATCCTGGTCCTTGATGGCCGTGTCGATGATGTCGACCGCGTAGGTGAGCGCGAGCAGGCCAAAGAACCAGCGGCGGCGCGAGATGAAATATTCCTCGTAGCCGCCGTAGTCGTCGAGGGACGCCGGAAAGAGCAGGCTGCAAAGCAGGAAGAACAGGCTGCAGAAGCAGACCAGGAACAGGTAGATTCCGAAATGCAGGACAGGGACGGCCTGCAGGCGATATTCCCACCACCAGATATGGATGATGAACAGGAACAGCGACAGCGCCCACCCCAGGTGGACGGGGTAGACCTTGTTCTTCCCGGGATGCTGGACGATACCGGCGAGCCCGGTGAGAAGGCGAGCAAGGCTCAACGAAAGCACCATCCCCATAACGACCTTGATATGGAGAAAGACTTCGGGAGAGGCGACTTGCTCCATCCGTCACTCCGCCGGTACGGGCGTCGGCTGCCCTTTTTCGTCGAGTGCGACCATGATGAAGGTTCCGGCAGTTACGCGTAGCATGTCGTTGTAGCGCGCCCGCGTCGCCCATGCTTCGACCGAAAGCGTAATTGAGGTCCGCCCGACGCGTTCGATTTGGGTGTAGACCGAAAGCGTATCACCGATCTTCACAGGCAGGGCGAAGGCCATTTCCTTGACGGCAGCGGTCACCACGCGAGCCTTGGCCCGCTCGGAGGCACAGATGCCGGACGCAAGGTCCATCTGCGCCATGACCCAGCCGCCGAAGATGTCGCCAGCCGGATTGGCATCGGCGGGCATTGCGACGGTGCGCAGGGTCAAGGTGCCGGTCGGTTTGGTGGGTTCAGCCATGGGACTTCCTGTATGTTGCATTGCCATTGTCGATTCACGGCAAGCCTAACCCAAAGGCCCCGTTCCTAAAAGCGCCGGGAAAGGCGTGCCTGAAACCGCGCCGAAATTATATTCTCTCGCCGAAAATTCTTTGTATTCAATTTCTTAGTCGTCCGTCACCTCTCTTGAAGGTGCAATTGACGTAGCGTTATGTAAGTTTCTCCTAATCGATATTCACCGTCCGGTAAGTCGCCGAAGCAATACTTGATGATTATCAAAACAGCATCCGACGGATACTCATGCGCAACGTCAAGATTTCCACACGCCTTTACACGCTCGTTAGTCTGGCTCTTGTCATTCTGGTTCTGACGATCGGTTTCTTCCTCAACTACTCACATGCCAAGCTCGAGGACGAACGGCGCCACGGCCTTGCGCAGATGGATGCGACGGCGATCGGCATCTTCCAGAAATACTACAAGCTGGAGCAGTCGGGCGCGATGACACGCGAGCAGGCGCAAACGGCTGCAAAGGAAGTCGTTTCCGCCATGCGCTACGGCGGCAGCGGTTATCTCTGGATCAACGACATGCATCCGACGATGATCATGCATCCGATCAAGCCGGAGCTGAACGGCACGGATCTCTCGCAGAACAAGGATCCGAACGGCAAGTTCATTTTCGTCGAGTTCGTGAATACCGTGAAGAAGAGCGGCGAGGGCTTTGTCGACTATTACTGGCCGAAGCCCGGTGCTGCCGAGCCCGTGCTGAAGTATTCCCACGTCGTCGGCTTCGAGCCATGGGGCTGGGTGGTTGGCACTGGCGTCTATGCTGATGACTTGGCCGCGCTCTACCGCCAGAACGCGTTGTGGGCCGCGATTGTCTGTGTCGTTGGCGCCATCATCATCCTGTCCGTCGCGTTTGCGATCGTGCGTAGCGTGACCTCGCCGATCGCACGGTTGAAGGCTGCCATGAACGCGATCGCCGATGAACGGGACGCCGAGATCGTCGATCACGATCGTCGCGACGAGGTCGGTGCGATGGCGAAATCGCTTCTGGTGCTGCGCGATTCCGTTCGTGAGCGCTCTGCCATGCGCGACCGCGAAAGCCAGCAGCAAAAGCAGATCGAGGACGAGCGCCGCGGCAATGAGGCGAGCTGGCGTACAGCCGCCGACCGGCAGACCTTCGCCATTCAGGCGCTGGGCGCCGGACTTGAGCGGCTTGCCGCCGGCGACTTGACTGTTTCGATCGACGACATTGGCGTCGACTACGGCAAGCTCCGGTCCGACTTCAACTCGGCGGTGGAGGCCCTCAACGGTGTTATCCAGGCGATCGCTGAATCGACCCGGATCGTCAACGATAGCGCCGGCAATATCAGCGAGGCGACCAACAACCTGTCGAAGCGCACCGAGCAGCAGGCTGCGGCGCTCGAGGAAACCGCCGCGGCACTCGACGAGATCACGGCGACAGTGAAGACCGCATCCGAGCGGGCGAGCGAAGCGCGCGAGATGGTGTCCGAAACCAAGGCCAGCACCGGCAAGTCCGGCGAGATCGTCCGCGACGCCGTTGCGGCGATGAACCGGATCGAGGACGCTTCCAGCCGGATCGGCCAGATCATCGGCGTCATCGACGAGATCGCTTTCCAGACGAACCTGCTGGCGCTCAACGCCGGCGTCGAGGCGGCGCGTGCCGGTGAAGCGGGACGCGGATTTGCCGTCGTCGCGCAGGAAGTTCGCGAGCTTGCACAACGCTCCGCCAATGCCGCCAAGGAGATCAAGAGCCTGATCGGCAATTCGGCGCGCGAAGTCGAAGGCGGGGTGACGCTCGTTCGCTCGACCGGGGAGGCGCTGGTGGAGATCGAGGAGCTGGTCAATCGCGTTAACAACCACGTCAGCTCGATCGCCACTGCTGCCCGCGAGCAGGCGACCGGCCTCAACGAGATCAACACTTCCGTCAATCACATGGACCAGATGACACAACAGAACGCCGCCATGGTCGAGGAAACGACCGCGGCAAGCCAGACGCTGGCGCAGGAAAGCGATCAGCTGCGCGGGCTGCTGTCGAATTTCAGGCTGAAGGACGCCCGGGTGGCCCGCCAGCATCTGACGCGTGCGGCCTAGAGCGAAACGTCTCCGTGGGGCGGCTCTGCAACCATCCCACGGATTTTACCAGTACTGCTTGAATTTCAATCTTCGCATAGTAAGCTCCACGCCTGTCATTCGATGAGGGTATGGATGTCGGTTTCGAGACGCGGCTTGCACGACATCGTGCTTCTCCTGTTCGCCTTTGCTTCCATTCTATTCACAACATGCACCGTTGATGCTGCTGACTTCGATCAGGAGCGAATCGCGCCGGAGCGCGAATGGGCCGTCATCGTCAGCCCCTATGTCTGGGCGGCATCGCTCAAGGGTAAAGCGTCTCTTGCGGGCTTCGACACGAATGTCGACGTGCCATTCTCGGAGATATTCGATCATCTCGATTTCGTTGCCATGGGCAACGTCGAGATCACGAACGGCCAGTGGGGCGTCTACTTCGATGGCCAGTACGTGCAGACAAGCCAGGACGAGCAGGTTCTCGCCCATGAGATCGGCCTCGATATCACGACGACAACCTTGTCGGCGGGCGCCTTCTACAAGGCCTATGAATGGCAGCTCGGTGGCAACACCGTTTTCGGAAAGCCACGGACGGTGTCGATCGAGCCGACCATAGGCCTGCGCTGGACGGAGCTGAAGGCCGATGTCGAGGCATTCGGGCTGAAGACGACAAAAAGTGCCGACTGGACAGACCCGTTTGTCGGCCTGAGAGTGAACGCCGACCTGACCGAACGGTGGAACGTGGTCGCTGAAGCGGACGTCGGCGGCTTCGACGTCGGTTCGAAGATCAGCGTCAATGCGCAAGCCTATCTCGGCTATCGGACCATGCTGATGGGTCATCCGACGATCCTCAGGGCAGGGTATCGGCTCTTGTATCAGGATTATGAGAACGACGATTTTACCGGCGCAAACAAGTTTCGCTGGGATGTAAGCCAGCACGGGCCGGTACTTGGACTATCTATGCGGTTCTAGTTCACGACAATCACGACATGGAGATTGGTCATGTTCTTCGTCAGGAAATCCATCACGCGCTCCTTGGTATCGCTCGCGCTGGGCTCCATGCTGGTCTTCGGGCAAACGGCGGCGGAAGCGTGCACGCGGCTTGTCTATCTGGGCCCGAACGGCAACGTCATCACGGCGCGCTCCATGGACTGGAAAAGCGACGTGGCGACCAACCTATATATCCTGCCGCGCGGCATGGCGCGCAGCGGCGAGGCGGGCCCCAATTCAATTGCCTGGACGGCCAAATATGGGAGCGTCGTGGCGACAGGCTATGATGTTTCCACGACCGATGGCGTCAACGAAGCCGGACTGAACGTCAACCTGCTCTGGCTGGTCGAATCCGAATATCCGCACTTCGACAAGGCGAGCCGGCCGGGCCTCACGATCGCGGCCTGGGGGCAGTATGTCCTGGACAACTTTGCCACCGTCAAGGAGGCTGTCGATGCGCTCGAGAAAGAGCCATTCACCATCGTGACCGACAATGTACCCGGCGAAAATCGGCTGACAACGCTGCATCTTTCGATGTCGGACGCGAGCGGCGACAGCGCGATCGTCGAATATATCAAGGGCAAGCAGGTCATCCATCATGACCGCAAGTACCAGGTGATGACGAATTCGCCGATCTTCGACGAACAGCTGGCCCTGAACAGCTACTGGAAGCAGATCGGCGGCACGGTGATGCTGCCGGGGACGAACAGGGCATCGGACCGCTTTGCCCGCGCGTCGTTCTACGTCAATGCGATTCCGAAGGACGAAGATCCGAACCGCGCGTTGGCGAGCGTCTTCAGCGTGATCCGTAATGCGTCCGTGCCTTACGGCATCACCACGCCGGACGAGCCGAACATCTCCTCGACGAGATGGCGCACGGTCTTCGATCACAAGCGCAAGCTTTACTTCTTCGAGTCGGCGCTGACGCCAAACACCTTTTGGGTCGATCTCAAGAGTATCGACTTTTCCAAGGAGACCGGGAAAGTAAAGCGCTTGGATCTCGGAGAAAACCAGGATCACACCTATTCCGGAGATGCGACCAAGGACTTCAAGGACGCCAAACCGTTCGTTTTCCTGGGCCTGCACTAGCCGGCCGCCGGAATGGCAACGGAATGTTGCCGGGAATTGACTGAGTTCGACACGTTGAGGGGAGAATGGCATGCGGCGCCTGCTTTCGAATCTGATTGCCTCCCTTTCGGTGGTCGGTCTGGTGTTGGGGTTTGCATTTTTTGCGGCCTCGCTGACGCCCAGCCTGATGCCGCGTTCGTTTCTCGTGCAGGGGGCGTTGTCGGGGCTTGCTGGTGCTGTCGGCTATATGTTCGGCGTCGCGTTCGTGTGGTTGTGGGGCTATCTGGAGCTTCCGGCAGCGCGCACGGTGCCGGTGGCGCTAAGGGCCGCTGTCTATGTCTGCGGCGTGATCGTGTCCGTGATCTTCCTCTGGCAGGCGGCTGGCTGGCAGAACTCGATCCGTGATCTCTGGCATATGGAACGCGTGGACAGCGCCGATCCCTTCAAGCTCGTGGCGGTCGCGGCTCTGGTGTTTCTTGCAGCCGTGTTCCTCGGGCGGCTCTTCCGGTACACGGTGCTGCGGATCTCCGGCTGGTTGGGGCGCTTCGTTCCGCGGCGGGTGTCCAATGTCATCGGGGCGGCGATTGCGATCTTCCTCTTCTGGTCGATCGTCGAGGGTGTTTTGCTTCGCACGGCGCTGCATCTGGCCGACTCGTCCTTCCAGAAGATCGATGCGATGCTGGAAGACGACGTTCCGGCGCCGGCAGATCCGGGCAAGACCGGCAGTACGGCATCACCGATTAGCTGGACCGGGCTCGGGCGGCAGGGCCGTCATTTCATTGCCTCGGGCCCGACCGCAGCGACGATCGGCTCCTTCTGGAAGGAGCAGGCGCGTGATCCGATCCGCGTCTATGTCGGCCTGAACAATGCCGATACCATCGAGGCGCGGGCAAAGCTCGCGCTGCAGGAACTGAAGCGGCAAGGCGCCTTCGATCGGTCGCTGTTGGTGATCATCGTGCCCACCGGCACTGGATGGGTCGATCCCGCCGCGATGGATACGGTCGAATATCTGCATCACGGCGATATCGCGAGCGTGGCCATGCAGTATTCCTATCTGACGAGCTGGCTGTCGCTGCTCGTGGAGCCGGAATATGGGGCTGAATCGGCCAAGGCGCTCTTTCGCGAAGTTTACGGCTACTGGACCACACTGCCTCGCGACAAGCGCCCGAAACTCTACCTGCACGGGCTCAGCCTGGGGGCGCTGAACTCGCAGATCTCGGCTGACATATTCGATATCGTCGCCGATCCCTTCCAGGGTGCTCTCTGGAGCGGCCCTCCCTTCGAGAGCGTGACATGGCGGGCGGTGACGGCGGCGCGCGACCCGCAGTCGCCGGCATGGCTGCCGAAGTTTAGGGACAGTTCGATCATTCGCTTCACCAACCAGAACAACGCGCTCGACATTCCCGGTGCGACGTGGGGACCGATCCGCATCGTTTACCTGCAATATGCGAGCGATGCGGTGACCTTTTTCGACGAGAAGGCATTCTATCGCGAGCCGGAGTGGATGCGGCGGCCGCGCGGCCCCGATGTGACGCCGAGCCTCAGATGGTTCCCGGCGCTGACCATGCTGCAACTGCTGTTCGACATGGCGATCGCCACGACATCACCGATGGGGTACGGCCATGTCTACGCGCCGCAGCACTATATCGACGGCTGGGTTGCGGTGACGGCCCCACAGATCGAGCCCGCCCGGATCGATGATCTGAAGCGATATTTCGAGGCGCAGTCCGCCTCGATCGAGGGGCATGACTGATTTTGGCCCGGATATTGCGTCCGTAAATGGGAATATGCTGTGGGTTAACCATATTCCTTATGTTTTCGTTTAGGGTCCCGTTGCAGTTTGCGCGTCAGTGGCTGGGAAACCACATCTTTGAGGCTCGAACAATGACCTATAGCGGCTTGCTTCTTTCTGCCATCGTGGCCGGCCTGATCACAATTCTTGCGATCGGCAGTCGTCCGGCGACCGAGGCGGCATCCAACTGGCCACAGATGGAACTTAATAAAACCGACCGGATCATGACGGGTAGCCTTCCACCTCGATAGGGGCTCGTCGGCCGCGTGAGTGCGCCGCGCAGCGATCACTGCGCGTCGAAATACAAGAAATGGCCTGCATGAACTGAGATGGCGGCGCAAGGCCGCGTTAAGAGTGCACCACGTATGCGAGTGAGATAGTCAAGGCAGTAGTATCATCATGAATAGCTTGAATCCTCGTTACGACGTCATTTGCGATCCACTCGATACCTGGACGGTCTGGGACAATCACACCGAAGAACCAGCAACCTTCGGCGGTCAGGTGCTCTTCGGCTTGACCGAGGGCTATGCCGTCGAAGTGGCAAAGATCATGAACGAGCTCTATGGCAAGGCGGACCGGAGCGTGATCGCCAAGGGTGCTACGCCCGCGGTTTCCGGCTTGCGCCACGTCAGTTGACGCTGCCGGCCAGTTCTTCGCGGCAGCTTGGCAGACGCTTCCTTCCGCCCCGGTAGCTTCCTACCCTTATTGTCCAGCTGGCGCTGACGCGCTGTTGCGGCTATCCTTTATTCCTTCAAGCATTCGCGGTCCGACATCAGGTGTGCGAGGCGTCGGCTAGTCCGGCTTCGCCGGGGAGGCAGATGCCGTGGGTACGAAGGATCTTTTTCGCGGGCCGCTGACCACGCCGCCCGGTTTCGGGAGCCGATCGGCAATCTGCCGCACAGACCGACGCTGGACTATTCCGCCGCGGTCGCGACCTTCAGTGAAGATGTTCCTCCGGCACCAACGGCCATGGTCGAGGTGCTCGACGATCTTGTCGCCAGGGCCGAGCCCGGCCTTCATCGGATGACGGGGCCGCGCTTCTTCGGCTGGGTGATCGGGGGCTCCCATCCCATGGGCGTCGCCGCCGACTTTCTGACCAGCGCGTGGGGCCAGAACGCCGGCAACCACACGGCAACTCCCTCCGCCGCGGCGGTCGAGGGCATCGCTGCGCGGTGGCTACTCGATATCCTTGGCCTGCCTGCGCAGAACTCTGTCGGTTTCGTGACCGGCGCGACGCTCGCCAATTTCACCTGCCTTGCCGCCGCTCGCGGGGAGGTGCTGCGTCGGGCGAACTGGGACGTCGACGCGCAAGGGCTGTTCGGTGCGCCGCCGATCACGGTCCTTATTGGTGACGACGCGCATACGACCGTGTTTTCCGCATTGCAGTTTCTGGGGCTCGGTCATGACCGGGTCGTCAGACTGCCGACTGACGACCACGGTCGCATCGCGGTTTCGGCGTTTTCAGAGGCGATTGCCGCCGTCCAGGGGCCGTGCATCGTCATCCTTCAGGCCGGGCAGATCAATACCGGCGCTTTCGACGATTTCTCGGTCCTCATTCCGCTGGCGCATTCCGCCGGTGCCTGGGTGCATGTCGATGGCGCCTTCGGTCTGTGGGCGCAGTCATCCGCCAAACGCCGTCATCTCACGGCCGACGTTGCGCTCGCCGACAGCTGGGCCACCGACGGCCACAAGTGGCTGCAGACGCCCTACGACTGCGGCTACGCGATCGTGCGCAACGAACTCGCTCACCGCCGCGCCATGACCATTGCCGCGAGCTACCTGCCTCTGGCGGCCGAAGGCGAGCGGGATCCCTCGCATTATGTGCCCGAGCTGTCCCGGCGGGCGCGTGGTTTTGCGACTTGGGCCATGATCAAGCATCTCGGTCGCACCGGCATCGAAGCCATGGTCGACCGCGCTTGTGAGGCGGCAAGTGAGCTGGCTCAGAAGCTGGCAAGGGAGCCGGGTGTGGTCATCGCCAACGATGTGGTGCTGAACCAGATCGTCGTGCGGTTCGAGGACGAGCGCTGGCCGGGGCAGGGCGACGAGCTGACGACACGGACAATCGCGGCAATCCAGCGCGACGGCCGGATCTTTGCCGGCGGCGCGACGTGGCGTGGCACGCAGGTCATGCGCCTGTCGGTCACCAATTTTCAGACGGATACGGCCGAGGTGGCGCTCGCCGCCGAGGCGATCATCGATGCCTATCGATCGGCGAAAATCGGCGCCTAGTCATAGGCCGCGTTTGCTGCACCGAGCAGCCTGTCGCGGCTGCTGAACGTAGCTCTTTCGGGAGCATGGGGCCGGCCTGCGATTTCTCGACCGTGGATCGCGAGGGCTTCGAGGTAAGCTTTCGTTCACCGTTTTTTACTAAATTTCGATTGAACTTCTTTGATGACTGCCGTTCTGCGGAAGCGATTTTGGTATGGCGTTTGTTTCCATTCTGCGGCGTTATGTGCTGCCTGTGCTGCTGTCGACAGCACTGACGACGTGCTCGACGGATGGGCTCATTCCGCCGGGCGAAGTGGATCATGGCACGACGGTCAGCTCTATTTCTCCACCCAAGCGCTATGCCGCGCCGGTCTCCGCGCAGCCAGTCGAAACCCGGCAGGCCTATCCCGTATCCAGCCAGCCGGTGAGCGGTACCCAGCAATCGATCGACTATCTGGATACGCCGAACCTCGCAGGGACCGGACACTCGGCACGCAACGCTCAACCAGGCGGGCTCCCGCGCATGGACAGCGATCAGGCCGCCGCCGGAGCGCGGGGCGCTGCCGGGCAGTTCCAGGGGCAACCGCAGAACTGGGGTGGCACCCAGGCGCTTGCGGTGCCAGAGGGCGGCGTCAACATGGATGCCGAACTCGGCGCCGAGCCGGTGACCGGCTTGGCGCAGGAAGAGCAGCAGCAGATCGCCGAAGGACAATCCGACCAGCCGGTCGTCGATGGCATCGGTACAGACAATCCGACCCAACTCAATCGCGCGCGCGTCGCGCAGCCCGCAAGCGAGGCTGTTGTGAGCGAGTCTCGCGTCTGGAGCGATGGCAGGTCCGTGGTGGCTCCGTCGCGCGTGCCGGAGGAAAATGAGACGCAGGTTGCCATGCTGCGTCCCAGCAATCCGATGATGAGCCGACCTGCTCCCGTCGATCCCGGCGTCATGCCGGCGTCCGAGTTGGCGTGTCGTCGTGAGCTGAAGCGAATGGGCGTCGTCTATACCGACAAGCCGCCGATTTCGCAGGGGCCGGCCTGCCAGGTGCCATATCCCATCTCGCTGCAGGGGCTTTCCGGCAATATCGGGGTGAGGCCCGCCGTTACGCTGAACTGCCAGGTAACACTAGCTTTCGCTAAGTGGGTGAAGAACGAACTCGCGCCGTCGGCACGCTTTCGCTACTGGTCCGGCATCAAGACCATCGAGCCTCTTGGCGGCTATAGCTGCCGGCGCATGAACAACAGCCGGCAGAAATACAATCCGATGTCCGAGCATGCGCACGGCAATGCGATCGACGTGGGCAAGTTCGTGCTGAAAAGCGGCCATGAGATCGACGTGCGCAAGAAGGGGCTGTTCTCTTTCCGCGAAGGGCGCCTGTTGCAGGCGGTTCGCAGCGACAGCTGCCGGTACTTCAACACCGTTCTCGGCCCCGGCAGCAATCCTGAGCACTGGAACCATTTCCATTTCGACCTGAGATCGCGCCAGAGCGGCAAGGTCTATTGCGACTGATCTCTCCCGAGACCTAACAAAAGCGCCGGCGCGAAGGCCGGCGAGGCACATGCTGCCGGGTGCTGGCCAGCTTCCGGCGCCTTGATAATGCGCGGACGCCGCGCTGCTTTGCCTTGGGGCCGCGGACGAGGTGCAACGAGATCACCTGCACGGCTCCCCAAGGGGTGCGGCGGGAGGGAGCGTGCTGTCGGCCCGCCGATGTTATGCCTTGGAAATGTCACCGCCTGATGACGTGGCGCCAAGCTGTGCTCTTTTTCGCGGATGCCCGTTTACGAGGAAATGAATGCTCTGTTCACAGCCGGCGGGATGTCAAACGTCTCCAAAGCGGCTATATAGCGGCACAAAACGCCCGCGAATTTGCACGAGCCCTGAATGGCCCCCATCATTTCGATCCGCAATCTCACCAAAACCTATGCCAATGGTTTCCAGGCGCTGAAGGGCATCGATCTCGATGTCGTGAAAGGCGAGATCCTGGCGCTGCTTGGACCCAACGGCGCCGGCAAGACGACGATGATCTCGATCGTCTGCGGTATTGCCAATCCGAGCGGGGGGCAGGTGATGGTCGGGGGCCACGACGTGGTCAGGGACTTCCGTGCAACCCGATCGATGATCGGCCTCGTTCCGCAGGAGTTGACGACCGACCAGTTCGAAACGGTCTGGAACACAGTGAGCTTTTCGCGCGGCCTGCACGGCAAGAAGCCGAACCCGGCCCACATCGAGAAGGTCCTTCGCGACCTGTCACTCTGGGACAAGAAGGACAACATGCTGCGCCAGCTTTCGGGCGGCATGAAGCGGCGCGTGCTGATCGCCAAGGCGCTGTCGCATGAACCGGACATCCTGTTTCTTGATGAGCCGACGGCGGGCGTCGACGTCGCATTGCGCAAGGACATGTGGCAGGTGGTCGAGAAGCTCCGGCAGGCCGGCGTTACGATCATCCTAACGACGCATTATATCGAAGAGGCCGAGGAGATTGCCGATCGCGTCGGCGTGATCAATGGCGGTCAACTGCTGCTGGTCGAGGAAAAGAAGGCGCTGATGGCCAAACTTGGGCGTAAGCAGCTGATTCTGGAGTTGACCAAACCACTCGAGGCACTGCCGGAGAGCTTTGTCGGGAACGGGCTCTCGCTGGCTGCCGACGGCAACCGGCTGATCTACGAGTTCGACGCCCAGAACGAGCAGGAGAGCATCGCGTCGCTGCTGACGCGGCTTGGCCAAGAGGACATCCACTTCAAGGATCTGTCGACGCAGCAGAGTTCGCTGGAAGATATCTTCGTGGCGCTCGTGGGAGGAGCGAAATGAACTTCGAGGCCATCAAGTCCATCTATTTCTTCGAGATGGCGCGCACGCGCCGCACGCTGCTGCAAAGTGTCGTCTCGCCGGTCATTTCGACATCGCTCTATTTCATCGTGTTCGGCGCGGCCGTCGGTTCGCGCATCCAGGAGGTCGATGGCGTTCCCTACGGTGCCTTCATTACGCCGGGGCTGATCATGCTGACCCTGCTTGGCCAGTGCATCAGCAACGGTTCCTTCGGCATCTATTTTCCGAAGTTCACCGGGACGATCTACGAGGTGCTGTCCGCGCCGGTCGCCATGACCGAGATCCTGCTCGGCTATGTCGGGGCGGCGGCGACGAAGGGGCTGATGATCGGCGTCATCATCCTGCTGACAGCCAACATCTTCGTGGACGTGAGGATCGAGCATCCGTTCATGATGGCGCTGTTCTTCCTGCTCACGGCGATCACCTTCAGCCTTTTCGGCTTCATGATCGGCATCTGGGCCGCGAACTTCGAGCAGTTGAACCTGATCCCGATGCTGGTCGTCCCGCCGCTGACGTTCCTTGGCGGCAGCTTCTATTCGATCAATATGCTGCCGCCCTTCTGGCAGGCTGTCAGCCATTTCAATCCGGTGCTCTATCTCGTGAGCGGCTTTCGCTGGAGCTTCTTCGGGATCGCCGACGTCAACCCGCTGGTCAGCCTCGGCATGATCACCTTCTTTCTGGCGATCTGCCTCGGCACGCTCGGCTGGATCTTCAAAACCGGCTACCGGCTGCGGAACTAGGCCGATTTCGTGCCGGCGATTTCTCCATCGTCCATGGAGCCGCCGTTGAGCGTCATGTAGATGACGATGACGACGATGGCGCCGAGGAACAGGAGGCTGGTGTAGATCGTGCCGAATCCGAGCCCGCCATACTCCAGCGGCTGGGCCAGGAGATCGCCGAAGGACGCTCCGAGCGGTCGGGTGAAGATGTAGGCCAGCCAGAAGGCGAGAATGCCGTTGATCCTGCCTGCGTAGTAGCCGAGCGCAATAATGCCGACGACAAGGACGAAGAGCGCAGCGGTCGCGAGATAGCCGACATCAAGCGTTTCGGCGATCCAGTCGCCCGCGGCAGTTCCGAGTGCGAAGGTGAACAGGATTGCCAGCCAATAGAAGTTTTCGCGCCGGTCGGTGTAGATCGTGTGAATGGACAGCGTCCCCTCGAGCCGGTGCCAGATCAGGAACGTCAGGATCAGGGCGACGGTGAAAACGATCGTCGTGACTTCGAGCGGGACGCCGAAATTGTCGACGAGATTGTCGGTCACCAGCGTGCCGACGATACTGATCAGGACGACCGCCAGCCAATAGACCCAAGGGATATAGCGCTTGCGTGTGAATTGCAGCGCGATGGCGACCACAAGCACGACAGTCATGATCATTGATGTCACGGTCAGGCCCAGGCCGAGATTGACGGCCAGGTAGTCGGCTGCCGTTTCGCCCATGGTCACGGCCATCAGCTTGATCAGCCAGAAATCGAAGGTCGCCTCGGGCACGCGGTTTGCACGCGCACCGAAAGGAAAGACAGGTCGTGTCATTCGCTCTACTCCAGCGCTTGTCACTTGCCCATGATCTTCATGGCGTCTGCAAGAAACTTGTCGGAGCGGGTGTCATCATCGGCATTGCAGCGTTCGATGGCCTTGGTTTCGAGTGCTTCCACCGCCTTTGCGTCGGCATCGTTGAGTTTGGCCGAGGCCTTGGTGGCACGCATTTCCTTCAGCATGTCTTCGCAGGGGGCGGCGGCGTGCGCGGGAAGGGCAACGACGATGAAGCCCAATGCCACGACTGAGCTCAGAATTCCGGCGGCAACGATGGTTCGCATGATCTACTCCTTGAACTGACCTGGCACTGTTGGCCATGTCAGGCAGGTTAGAGGCACGACCATACGCCGGCTTTGCTGGAAACATACCGTTTCGTAAGGTTGCGGCCCGGCGCTGGCGTCTTCGCGAAAATCAGCTAACGTGAAATTGCCAGGCGAGCGGAGCGAACGGTAGCGAATGCGAATACTGCTGGTCGAGGACGACCGAAAGACGACCGACTATGTGGCGAAGGGCTTCGCGGAGGCAGGCCATGTCTGCGACGTCGTTCATGACGGTCGCGACGGCCTTTTTCAGGCGAGCCACGAAGCCTACGACGTTGTCGTCGTCGACCGGATGCTGCCGGGGCTCGACGGCCTGTCGCTGGTACGTGCGCTGCGCGCCGCGCGGGTCGGCATTCCGGCATTGTTCCTGACCTCGATCGGTGGCGTCGATGATCGTGTCGATGGGCTGGAGGCCGGTGGCGATGACTATCTGGTCAAGCCTTTCGCCTTTTCCGAGCTTCTCGCCCGCGCAAACGCGCTGGCGCGCCGGCCGCCCGTGCAGGAGCAGAAGACGGTGCTGCGGGTTGCCGACCTGGAACTCGATCTCATCCGCAGGCAGGCGACGCGTGCGGGACAGCCGATTGAACTGCAACCGCGGGAATTCACGCTGCTCGAGGTCCTGATGCGGGGCGAGGGGCGGGTGTTGACGCGAACCATGCTGCTCGAGCGGGTGTGGGATTTCCATTTCGATCCGAAGACGAGCGTGGTGGAGACACATATCAGCCGGCTCAGGGCGAAGGTTGATAAGCCCTTTGATATCCAGTTGCTGCACACGGTCAGAAACACCGGCTACAGCCTACATGCCCCGCGCTAATCTTCTTCGCAGCACGCCGTTCCGGCTCGCTCTGACATTCGGCCTGCTGTTCATCACCGCATTCTTCGTCGCCGGGGTCATCACCTATCGGACACTGGAACGCGGGTTGACGCGGCAGCTCGACGAGTCCGTGAACGCGACCTATCTCGCGGTTGCCTCGACCTTCTCGCAGAACGACGCCGAAGACCTGATTGCTGCGGTCAATACCTATGCCAGCCTGCATGGAGCAGGCCGCGGGGTGTTTTCCTTGGCGGATGCGAGTGGCAAGCGCCTTGCTGGCAACTTGGCGCCGCCTGCGCTGTCGGAAGGACTGTGGGACGTCGATTCCGACGATCTTGGCCTTCCCGGCAACAAGAAGTATCGCGCGCGGGTGGGCATCGTCGGCGGCAACCGACTTGTCGTCGGTCAGAGTTTCAGCGAGAGGGACCGCCTCGCCAATATACTGCTGATCAGCCTGGGATGGAGCGCCGGGCTGATCGTCGTCATCGCGTTCGCTGGTGCGATGTTTGTCGCCGCGCGGGCGCAGGGTCGACTTGATGCCGTCGCACGGACGATGGAGGACGTGTCGAACGGGCAGCTGGCCACGCGGATTCGCCTGAAGGGAAATGGCGACGATATCGACCGTGTTTCCGACCACATTAACCACGCGCTCGACCGTCTTTCAGGGCTGGTGGACGGGATGAGGCAGGTGAGCGCCGACATCGCTCACGAACTCAAGACGCCGCTCAACCGCCTCAAGATGACCCTGGAGGATGCGGCGGACAAGGACGAGCGGGGGCAGCCGGTCGCAAGCCTGCTTGCGGAAGCGCGCGCCGAGAGCGACCAGATCAACGCCACCTTCGAGGCGCTGCTCAGGATATCGCAGCTCGAGGCCGGCACCCGCAGGACGCGGTTTCAGCCGGTCGACCTCGTTGATGTCATGTCTTCGGTGGCCGAGATCTATGCGGATGTTGCGGAGGACGAGGGACACAGCCTTCAATTCTCCGGCCCGGACGCCAAGAGCGCCATGGTCATGGGCGATCGCGAGCTCTTGACGCAGCTGTTCGTCAACCTGATCGAGAATGCCATCAACCACTGTCCACCGGGGACGGCCATACAGCTCGGGCTCGAGATCGAAGGCGGCGCGGCGCTGGCAACGGTGACCGATAGCGGACCGGGCATCCCCGCTCATGAGCGGGAAAAGGTCTTCCGCCGGCTCTACAGGCTCGACAAGAGCCGGACGACTCCCGGGAGCGGATTGGGGCTCAGCCTCGTCAGGGCGATCTCCGACCTGCATTTCGCGGAGTTGTCGCTGGAAGACAACCGGCCAGGCGTCCGGGTCGCATTGTCACTGCCGCTGTCGGACTAAGGCTCAGTCCCGGAGCCGCAGCTCGTCCGTCTGCATCTGGAGCGAGCCCAGCGTCTCGAGGAAGCTCATGCCGAGCAGGCTCTGGTCGAGTTTTCCGTCTTCGGCGACGCTGGCCGCAACATTGTTGCGAACGATCGGGCCGATCGCGACTTCGGAGAGGGTGACGGGCGCCGCGCGTGCACGTCCATTCGCGGTCATGACGCTCATGGAATAATCAAGGTTCTCGGGAATGATCCCGACGCGCTCGGCGTCCTCGCGGGAGAGGGCGACCATGCTGGCACCCGTATCGACGAGCATCGATATCCGCTGGCCGTTGACGGAGACTACCGCCTCGAAGTGGCCGTTCAGGAGCTTGTGAAGAATGACCTCTTCACCACCCTCGCTTGTCGTGACCACGAAGGCGCGGCCGGGGATGAGCCCAGCAAGCAGGCGATTGCCGACGCCAAGGGTTTCCTGGCGGTAGACGTAGGCCGTCGCAAGACCGAGGATGAGGACAAGCCATATCAGCAGGTTGCGCATCGTCTCGCCGAGGCTGATCCGACGCGCCCATATTCCGGCGGCCAGCATCAGGGCAATCGGCAGCAGGTAGACGACACGGCCGAAGTCGTCCGTTCGCATGCCGAACAGGCGATTGTCGTCATTGCTGAAGAGCAGGAGCGCCAAGCCAAATCCGAGGACACCGAGAGCGACGGTCAAGCGCGTCATGCAGTCTGCTCCGCGTTCAAGTTCCCTTGCCTGCTGCCCCCGGCAAAGGTCTGCTGCGCCGGGAGGCGGGTGGGCAGGATGAGCATCAGCCGGTTGCGCTCGTCATCCGACAATGTGATCCAGTCTCCGATTTCCTGGAGGGTCCGACCGCAGCCGACACAGAGGCCGATGGCCTGATCGATAGAGCATACGTTGATGCATGGTGTCCGCATAATCAGACTATATCGATGTTTCACAAAGACATGGCAATAGCGCAGAGTGCCGCGATCTCGGAAATCTGTGCGGTGGCGCCAAGCGTGTCCCCGGTGTGGCCGTGGAGGCGTTTGCGAACGAAAACCGAAAAGGCAACGGTGGACAAGCCTGCAGCGAGCAGGCAGGTGACCAGCGGCAGCAGCCCCAGGCTCGGCCAGATGAGGATGGCGCCGAGGAGGCAGCCGGAGACGAGTGCGGTGTGCATGACGCCTTCGCCCGGCTGGCCGGCCGCTGCGGCGACGCCGTCGGGCTTGGCCGGCGGCAATCGATGCCAATGCCAGACGAGCGCACCTCGGCTGACGCATGCGACGGCCAACACTCCCAAAGCTGCGGCGAGGGGCGGGGCGGCGCTCGCTATGGCCGCGATCGCGGCGGCACGGATGGCGAAGGAGAGGATCAGGGAGATCGCGCCATAGGTGCCGATGCGGCTGTCCTTCATGATCGACAGGCTATGATCTCGATCTCGGCCACCACCGATCCCGTCAGCGCTGTCTGCGAGCCCGTCTTCATGCAGGGCGCCGGTCACGATCGCCTGTACGCCAAGCGCGACGAGGGCCGACATCAGGCGGTCGGCGCGCAACCCCAGCATTACCAGAAACACCAGTGCCGGCAGCAGGCCGATGATCAAGCCGGCCAGTGGAAACGCACGGGCGACGCGGCTGAGCTTGCCGTCGAAACCTGAAAAGACGGATTGGGGCACTGGAAAGCGGCTGAGGAACGAGACGGCGCGGGCAACGTCTGTGACATAGTTTCCAATGCTCATTCTGCACTTGCCCCGCGACCATTTGCAGCGCTTTTGCAGTTGTTCGCCTGCGTCGCTGCCTTTAAGAGAGTGGCGACGAAAGAAGCTGATTTGCAGCCAAAAGACAAGTTTACAGACAAGACAAGGAAGCCGCATTCATGAGCGTTTCAGGCCTGCCATTCGATGATTTCCGGGCGCTTCTGCGCGATCTGCCGGGCCCGGATGCCGCGGCACTGGTTGCCGCGCGCGAGCGCGACGCGCAGCTGACGAAGCCGCCGGGTGCGCTCGGACGGCTTGAGGAAATCGCTTTCTGGCTGGCGGCCTGGACGGGCCGCGCCCCGGCCGTGAACCGGCCGCTGGTCGCGATCTTCGCTGGCAACCATGGCGTTGTTCGCCAGGGGATCACGCCGTTTCCGCCTTCGGTGACGCAGCAGATGGTCGAAAATTTCGCCGCCGGTGGCGCCGCGATCAACCAGATCTGTGTGGCCAATGATCTTGGTCTGAAGGTTTTCGACCTCGCTCTCGACTATCCGACCGGGGACATCACAGAGGAAGCAGCCCTGTCGGAGCGCGACTGCGCAGCGACGATGGCATTCGGCATGGAGGCGATCGCTGGCGGCACGGACCTGCTCTGCATCGGTGAGATGGGGATCGGCAACACCACGATTGCCGCAGCGATCAACTACGCCCTCTACGGCGGCTCGGCCCGCGACTGGGTTGGACCGGGCACCGGATCGGAAGGCGAGATGCTGGAGCGCAAGATTGCGGCTGTCGAAAAGGCGGTCGCCCTGCACAGCGATCATCTCGACGATCCGCTTGAAATCATGCGCCGGCTCGGCGGCCGCGAAATCGCGGCCATGGCCGGAGCTATCCTTGCCGCGCGCGTCGAGCGGATCCCGGTGCTGATCGACGGCTATGTCGCGACCGCGGCCGCCGCAATCCTGAAAGCAGCCAATCCGTCTGCGCTCGATCATTGCCTTATCGGCCATGTTTCGGGCGAGCCGGGGCATCTGCGGGCAATCGAGATGCTGGGCAAGACCCCGCTTCTGGCGCTGGGCATGCGGCTGGGTGAGGGCACTGGGGCAGCACTTGCCGCCGGTATCGTCAAGGCGGCGGCGGCCTGCCACTCGGGCATGGCGACATTTGCACAGGCAGGTGTTACGAATAAGCACTGACCTTCAGGTTCGTGACAGGTTTATGACAGAGTTCTTGCGGCGCTTACCGCGAACCGGTATTCGCATTTTCTGATACATGGCGGCCGTGGGCCGCCATCGACATGATGACGAGGCGCTTGATGAAACCTGCCGTAACCAAACTCACTGGCATCAGCCACTTCTTCGCTGCTGCCAGCTATTCACTCGGCGGTTTCCGGCGACTGATCAAGGAGGCCGCATTCCGGCAGGAGCTGCTGTTCTTTGCCGTTTCGCTGATCCTGCTGATTGCTGTCGGGGCGACGCTGGTCGAACTGATGATCGCGGTGCTTCTCTTCCTCGTCCTGTTTGCTTTCGAGGCGTTGAACACCGCCATCGAGGAAGTGATCGACCGGATCTCGCCGGAGATCTCGATGGTTGGAAAGCATGCGAAGGATCTGGGCTCGTTTGCGGTTCTTTGCATGATCGCCGCCTGCGGCATCTTCCTGCTGTTCACCGTCGGAAAACATCTGCTGCACGTATGATGCGATAGCGTCGCCGGCATTGCGTGCGGCGCGGTGCCTTCAGCCAATTTCCAGAATGATCAGGCGAAGCTGCGGCGGCGGCGTGAGACCGCTTGCGTATCTTCCACGGCCGGCACCGTCTGCAGTACGCGGCGCGCCGGAAGAATGGCGATGACCTCGGTACCTTCCCGCAGCTTGGACTTGAGGATGAACTGACCGTCGTGCTTGGCAAGGATCGCCTGCACGATGGGCAAGCCGAGCCCGGTGCCCTGTTCGGCGCTCTTGATGGCGATCGAGCCTTGCCCGAATGCGGATAGCACAACGGGAATCTCGTCCTCGGGGATACCAGGCCCATTGTCCTTGATGGAGACATACTGGCCGCCGCCGGCGGTCCAGCCGACCTTCATATGGATCTCGCCGGATTGCGGCGTGAATTTTACCGCGTTCGACAGCAGATTGAGGATGACCTGGCGCATCGACTTTTCGTCCGCCCAGACGGACGGAAGCTCTGCCTCGAACTGCTGCGTGATCGAGATGTTCTTGCTGCGGGCGCGCAGCTGCACCATGCCGATGCATTCCTCGGAGATGTCGAGCAGCGAAATTGCTTCTTCGCTCAGTTCATATTTCCCGGCCTCGATGCGCGAGAGGTCGAGGATTTCGTTGATCAGGTCGAGCAGATGCTGTCCGGATCGATGGATGTCGCTGGTGTATTCCTTGTAGGTCGGGTTGTTGAGTGGCCCCATGACCTCGGCGGACATCACTTCGGAGAAGCCGAGAATGGCGTTCAGCGGCGTCCTGAGTTCGTGCGACATGGAGGCCAGGAATCGCGACTTCGCAAGGTTTGCCTCCTCGGCACGGCGGCGGGCCTCGTCCGACATGGACTTGGCCACTTCAAGCTCGGCGATCAGATCGTCCTTCTCCGCCTGGTAGGCGAGGATCTTCAAGTTCGACTGGAACAGCCGGTCACTGATGTAGTTGAAGAAAAGGACGGTGGTCGTGAGAATGGCCGTCAGGCTGATCTCGAGAATTTCGCGCGACAGCGCCGCCTTGATGCCTATGCCGACGATGACAGGGACAAAGGCCACCAGCACCGACGGTGTGAGCATGAAATTCGACATTGCCGTTAGCGACAGCGCGATCAGCAGGGTGGCGCCCTTGTAGAGGACGAAGCTGGATGGTTCGCAGGTTGCGCAATCCTGGACGGCGAAAACCGCCCAGCAGCAACCGATCATGAATTGACCAAGCAGCAACGCACGCCGCCATTTGCGGGCGCGTGCCGTCGTCATCTCGTGCTTGCGGGCGCGGCGCGCAAGGAAGACGTTTGTTGCGTGCGCCGTGAGCGTCAGCAGCGCCCAGAGAAATATCTGTGTGTTTTCGGTGAAGTAGACCCCAAGCGCCGCGACGATGATGACGAAGAGGGGCATGATCGAGGCGCCCTGGAGCACCGCGTTGATGTACATGACGAGCACGTCGCGATCGAAGGCACCGCTCGCTGAATGGCTGGATTGCAGGCGTTCGCGCGTCACGCGAACAGCCTTGGAAACCGGCTTGTTGCGGTGACTGCGTGATTTGTCGACGATATTCTTATCGTTCGATGTGCTGACGCCGTTACTCATTGCACACGTTGAAACTTGATCCGCGGATTTCTACACCCTAGACCCCAATTCTTAAGAAGATGTTTGCCATCTTTGCCAACGGTTTGTTTTTCAAGGAGGCGAAAGCGTGACGGGCGGCTTTCGGACGATACGCGACGGTGTGACGGCGCTGGCTATCCTGGCGTTCCTCTGGCTGATCGCCGCGAAGTTGAACGACAGGGCGGAAATCGTGCAGGCAGGTTCCTTTCATGCCGCCGACGGCGACAGTCTTGCTCTCGGTGGCGAGCGGATGCGTCTCTACGGGATCGATGCGCCGGAGCTTAGCCAGACCTGCGAGCGCGCGGGGACCACCTGGCAATGCGGCGTCGATGCCAAGCGGGCGCTGCAGGGGTTGGTCGCCGCCAAGGATACGCAGTGTTCGGGGACTGAGCGAGACCGTTTCCAGCGGCTGCTGGTGGTGTGTCGGGCCGGTAGCGTCGATCTCAATGGCGCGATGGTGCGCAAGGGGCTGGCCGTCTCCTACGGCGCCTATCACAGCGAGGAAGCGCAGGCGCGGGCCGAAAAGATCGGGCTGTGGGCCGGCACCTTCGAGATGCCGAGATCGGTACGCGACCATGCGCGCGAGGCGTCAGGCTCTCGCGATACGAGGCTATTCGGATGGTAGAGGTAAACGAACAGCCTGACGGACTTGAAGCGTTGCGCACCGAAATCGCGGCCTGTCGCATCTGTCGTGATGCTCCGCTTCGCGGGTCCGAGCATCGATTGCCGCATGAGCCCCGACCCGTTGCGGTGATCTCGTCGCTGGCGAGGGTGCTGATCGCCGGGCAGGCACCGGGGCTTCGGGTCCACGAAAGCGGGATGCCGTTCAACGATGCCTCCGGCGACCGACTGCGCGAATGGCTGGAGGTCGACCGGGAGATGTTCTACGATCGTGACCGATTTACGATCGTGCCGATGGGGTTCTGCTTTCCGGGGTATGATGCCAAGGGCAGCGACCTGCCGCCGCGGCGTGAATGCGCGCCGCATTGGCGCCAGCGGGTGATTTCGGCCATGCCGCAGGTGGAGCTGGTTTTGGTCGTCGGACAATACGCGCAGGCATGGCATCTGGGTACGGAACGGCGCGAGAATGTGACGGAAACGGTGCGAGCGTGGAGGACAATGCTGTTTGCCAATCGCTCTCCAGCCTTCTTGCCGTTGCCGCATCCCAGTTGGCGCAATTCCGGCTGGATCAAGCGCAATCCATGGTTCGAGGACGAGTTGCTGCCGGTGCTCCGTGAGCGGATCAAATTGCTCGTGAACTGAAACAAAATTCTTTTCCACCGCCGGAATCGCGCTATACAGGGAAAATAATTCGAAGGGGCTTTTGTAGATGGACCGTCTCGACCGCAAAATCCTGCGTCTTTTGCAGGAAGACTCGACTTTGGCCGTTGCTGATCTCGCCAAGAAGGTCGGTCTGTCTACCACACCCTGCTGGCGGCGTATCCAGAAGATGGAAGAAGACGGCGTCATCAAGCGCCGAGTGGCCATCCTGGACCCCGAGAAGGTCAACACCAAGGTTACGGTGTTCGTATCGATCCGCACGGCAACGCATTCGATAGAGTGGCTGCGCCGCTTTTCGGAGGTGGTGGCCGAGTTTCCCGAGGTTGTCGAATTCTACCGCATGAGCGGCGACATCGATTACCTCTTGCGCGTCGTCGTTCCTGATATTGCCGCCTATGACGCCTTCTACAAGCGGATGATCGCCAAGATCGAAATCCGCGACGTCTCCTCGGCCTTCGCCATGGAGCAGATCAAATATTCGACTCAACTGCCGCTCGACTACATGCTCCTCGACAACGCGAAATCCAACGAGGACTGAGCTCAGCCTTTCAGGCGAGCCAGGATCTTGTCGCTCTTCAGTTCCCTGACGGCATCCTTGCCGATCCATCGGGCGGTCTTGTCGTTGCTCGCGGCCAGCTGTTCGGCAAGCGCCAGCGCCGGGCCGTGGCAGCGGCGATTGCGCTTTCCGATGTTTCTCAGCGCCCAGTTCACCGCCTTTCGCACGAAGTTGCGAGGGTCCGTGGAATGGGCCTCGATCAGCGGCAGCCAGGCCAGCAGGGTTTCGTCCGGTTCCTTCTTCATGTGGACGGCGGCCGATGCGATCATCGCAAACGCGGTTCGGCGGACAAACTCTCGGTCATCCGCGGCGAATTCCGGGATCAGTTGCAAAAGGCGCGCTTCGATGAAGAGATCGGCTGCCGTGTCGACGATCTCCCATGACTTGAAATCGCTGGCCCATTGGCGGGCGAGGCCGGCGGTCAGGCTCTTCGGCTCGGCGGTATAGAGCGCGAGCATGCGCGCCTCGCGGATGTCGCTCGCCCACAGTTCGAGCGCCCGCGCATGATCTTTCTTCACGGCGCGGGCGATGCGTTGCAGGTCGGGATTGGAAAGGCCAAGCGCGGTATCTGTGACGATGCCGAAGCGGGCCATCCCGGCGATATTCTCCTGCGAGCGCAGCGATTGCAGATGCGCGATCAGTTCGGTTGCGCTGGAGGAGGGGCCGATCATTTTTCGAGGCGGGCAAGCAGGGAGGACGTATCCCAGCGGTTGCCGCCCATGGCCTGGACATCGCCATAGAACTGGTCGACGAGGGCCGTCAGAGGCAGCTTGGCGCCGTTGCTGCGAGCCTCGTTGAGAACGATGCCGAGATCCTTGCGCATCCAGTCGATGGCAAAGCCGAAGTCGTACTTGCCGACGTTCATCGTCTTGTGGCGGTTTTCCATCTGCCAGGAGCCTGCCGCACCCTTGGAGATCACCTCGACCACCTTTTCAATGTCGAGGCCGGCGCGCTTGCCGAAATGGATGCCCTCGGCCAGGCCCTGAACGACGCCGGCGATGCAGATCTGGTTGATCATCTTGGTCAGCTGTCCGGCACCTGCCGCGCCCATCAGCCCCACCATGCGGGCATAGGCGTCGATGATCGGCTTTGCCGTGTCGTAGGTGGCTTCGTCGCCGCCGCACATGACGGTGAGGACGCCGTTTTCGGCGCCGGCCTGGCCACCGGAAACCGGAGCATCGACGAAGCCGACGCCCTTTTCCTTGGCTGCGGCGTAGAGTTCTCGGGCAACTTCCGCGCTGGCAGTGGTGTTGTCGATCAGGATCGCACCGGGCTTCATGGTCTGCAGTACGCCATTTTCGCCCGATGTCACCGAGCGGAGATCATCGTCATTACCGACGCAGGTAAAGACGAAGTCTGCATCGCGGGCTGCTTCGGCCGGCGTCGGGGCGGACTTGCCGCCGAACTTGGCGACCCAGTCGTCCGCCTTGGCGGCGGTGCGGTTGTAGACCGTGACGTCATGGCCGCCTTTCACCTTCAGGTGACCCGCCATGGGGAACCCCATCACGCCGAGACCGATGAATGCGACTTTTGCCATGTCTTATCCCTTTCATGAATGTCGTGAACGAGGCTTAGCGGAAAGAAAGGCAGGCGAAAAGCCGTCACGTGCGGGTCGTCGCATCGTTGGCTTGGAAGAAAATTCCGCGGAATCGGCAAAATCGGGTCGGGAAAATTTCAGCGGCAGCAAATATAACAAATAAAAATGTCGATCTATTTTATGGATTTGATCAGTATCAAGTCACCACAAGCGAAATGCGCCACTTCATCCGTATCAGAAGGCGCAGAAACAAAGGGGATTGGCATGATTTCACGTCGTCAGACATTGGGGCTCTTCGGTGCCGCCGCGGCAACGGCTTTGCTACCGGCCGTGCGACCGGCCCGTGCAGCAGCCACGGAATTTCGCATCGGCTGGCAAAAAAACGGCGTTCTGGCGCTCGCCAAGCGCCGCGGCGCGCTTGAACAGCGGCTTGTCGACAAGGGGATCACGGTCAGCTGGTCGGATTTCACCTCCGGTCCGCCGCTGCTCGAAGCCCTTGGAGCCGGCGCGCTCGATTTCGGCGCGACAGGCGATGTGCCGCCACTGTTCGCGCAGGCCGCCGGCGGCCACCTCTATTATGTCGGCACCTATCGCGGCAGCCCCGCGGGGTCTGCCATCGTCGTCCGCAAGGATTCGCCGATCAAGACGGTCGAGGACCTGAAGGGCAAGAAGGTCGCGTTCAAACGCGGCTCGAGCGCCCATAACGTCACGGTCAAGATCCTGCGCAAGTCGGGCCTCGCCATCGATGACGTCGAGGCGGTCGATCTGTCGCCGCCAGATGCCGCCGCTGCATTCAAGAATGGCAGCATCGACGCATGGTCGATCTGGGATCCCTATCTCGCGATTGTCGAAGCCGATCCGCAGACGCGGATCCTGTCGACCGCGGAAGGCATCGTGGATTCCTACAGCTACTTCCTGGCGAATGCCGAGTTCACGGAGGCGAACGGGCCGGTGGTGGTCGATGTGATCGACGAGCTTGCCAAGGTGGGCCGGTCGGCGCAGGGCAAGCTGGACGATACGGTCAAGGAGCTCTCGGAAATTACCGGTGTTCCCGCAGATGTGACCCGTGTGTCGCTGACACGCCCGGGAGCTGATCTCGGCAGCGTTTCGACCATCACCGACGAGGCTGCGGCCTACCAACAGGCGCTGGCGGACGAGTTCTTCAGCCTCGGTATTGTGCCGAAAAAGCTGAAAACGGGCGATATCGTCTGGCGTCCGAAGGCCAGCTGAGAACGTCCTCGCGATCGAGGCATTTTTTTTCCGCGGCATGAAAGCGAACTGCATGCCGCGGACCGGGGAAATTTATTCCTGCAAAGCGAATAGAATAGAAAAATGATATTGTCGATCTAATTGGTCGTCTATGTCACTATTATCTCATGAAGCGACAGGCTGACACGAAGAGCAGCCATCACGAGAGGGATATACGATGTTCACCCGCAGACAGACCCTAGGCCTCATCGGTGCCGCAGCGGCAAGCACGATCCTGCCGCAGGTGCGGACAGCCAGTGCCGCGCAGACGACGCTGCGTATCGGCTGGCAGAAGTTCGGCGTGCTGGCGCTGGCGCGGCGTACGGGCGCGCTGGAAAAGCGTCTGGAAGCCAAGGGTGTCAGCGTCGAATGGAACGAGTTCACCTCCGGGCCGCCGTTGCTCGAAGCCGTTGGTGCCGACGCGCTCGACTTTGGCGTCACCGGCGACGTACCGCCGCTCTTCGCGCAGGCCGCAGGTGGCAACCTCCTTTACGTCGGCGCCTATCGCGGACCGGCGGCATTTCACGGACTGCTGGTCCACAAGGACTCGCCGATCCAGACCATCGAGGATCTGAAGGGCAAGAAGCTCGCCTACAAGCGCGGCTCGAGCGCTCACAACTTCGCGCTCAAGGTGCTCGCCAAGGCAGGGCTTTCGCTCTCGGATATTACTGAAGTGGACCTACCGCCGCCGGATGCCGGCGCGGCCTTCAAGAACGGCGCGATCGATGCCTGGGCGATATGGGATCCCTTCTTCGCGGTCGCTGAGGCCGACCCGCAGACACGGGTGGTGGCGACGTCGGAAGGGTTGCTCGACAATTGGGGCTACTTCCTTGGCAATGGCACTTTCACGGCAGCCCATCCTGAGATCATCGCCGATGTGATCGATGAACTGGCGAAGGTCGGCGCCGCGGCGCAGGCGGATCTGGACGGGACGGTCAAGACGCTTTCCGAGATCACCGGCGTTCCCGCCGATATCACGCGCGTGACATTGACGCGCAGCCAGGCCGATCTCGGCAAGGTGTCACTCTTCCCCGACCAGGCTCTGACCTACCAGCAGGCATTGGCCGACGACTTCTACAAGCTCGGCGTCGTGCCGAAGCAGCTCAACGTCAGCGATATCGTCTGGCGTCCGAAGGCGAGCTGAACTCATTTTTCCGGTAAAGAGGATCACCTCCAATGACTGCCAAACACGATCCCATCAACTTTCTCTGGTTCATCCCAACGTCGGGTGACGGCGCATATCTCGGTTCGGACGAACTGAACCGCGCACCTGAGATCGGCTATCTCACGCAGATCGCCCAAGCGGTGGACCGCCTCGGCTATTCCGGCGTGTTGTTGCCGACGGGTGTCTCTTGCGAAGAGTCCTTCGTGACAGCGGCGGCACTGGCGGCCCAGACGCAGAAGCTGAATTTCCTCGTTGCCATCCGTCCCGGCACCGCGTCGCCTGCCTATTACGCGCGCCTGACGACGACACTCGACCGTATCTCCAACGGCCGCCTGTTGCTCAACATCGTCGTGGGCGGCAGCCCCGCGGAGCTCGCCGGCGACGGCATCCATCTGGCGCATGACGAACGCTATGCCCATGCCGACGAGTTCTTCACGGTGTTCGAGGAACTGCTCGAGAAGGGTGTGGCGAGCTATGACGGCAAATATATCAAGGCGACCAACGCGCGCCTCGGCTTTCCCTCCGTGCAGAATCCGCGGCCACCGCTCTATTTCGGTGGCTCCTCGGATGCCGGCATCGATTTCTCGGTCGGCCGCGTCGACAAGTATCTGACCTGGGGCGAGCCGCCGGCACAGGTTGCCGAGAAGGTGAAGAAGGTACGCGCCGCCGCTGCGCAGAAGGGCCGCGACGTCAGCTTCGGCATCCGTCTGCACTTCATCGTGCGCGAGACGGACGAGGAAGCCTGGGCCGCGGCGGACCGGCTCATTTCGAAGCTCGACGATGAGACGATCCGCGAAGCACAGGAGCGTTTCGTCAATGAATCCGACTCGGTTGGACAGAAGCGCATGGCAGCGCTCCATGGCGGTCGTCGCGACAGACTCGAGGTTTCTCCGAACCTCTGGGCGGGTGTCGGACTGGTTCGTGCCGGCGCAGGCACGGCACTGGTCGGGTCGCCGAAGACGGTGGCGGCGCGTCTGCGCGAATACCAGGATGTCGGCATCGATACCGTGATCGGTTCGGGCTATCCGCACCTCGAAGAAGCCTACCGGGTGGCCGAACTGCTGTTTCCGGAGCTGGGGATCACTCGCGAGGAGCAGCGCCACGGCTTCCAGAGCGACTTCGGCAAACGCCAGGTCTTTGGTGGCGGCAGCCACGGCGGAAACCTCAAGGTGGTTTCGGGCTCCTGATCCGCTTTCCCTGCGCCGTCCGTCGATAGCGGGCGGCGCGTTCAGTTGAATGAATGCACTGGGAAATGAATCCACTGGCGTCTTCGACGACGCGGCATCGGGCATAAGCGAGGAAAACTTCATGTCGACATTCGATACGCCGATCGGACGGGCGTTGACCGAACGTACAGAGGGTAGGGCGCGCCTTAGCCTCTCGCTGCCGAAACCCGAGGCGCTTCTCCCCTACCTGGTGCCGGTCGCGATCGTCGCCGTCTGGCAGCTTGCGTCCTCCGCCGGCTGGATCTCGTCACGCATCATGCCGTCACCGGTGGACGTCGCTCTCGCTTTCTGGGCAACGACCATCACCGGGCAGCTGCCCCACGATATTCTCGTCAGTGCCGCGCGTGCATTCGGCGGATTGCTGGTAGGCGGCGCAATCGGCTTCCTGCTCGGGATCGCCAACGGTGTCTCGAAGGTATCGGAGCAGCTGACCGACACGACATTGCAGATGCTGCGCACCATTCCGCACCTCGCGATGATCCCGCTGGTTATCCTCTGGTTCGGGATCGGCGAGGAATCGAAGCTGTTTTTGACGTCGCTCGGCGTGCTCTTTCCCGTCTACCTGAATACCTATCATGGCGTGCGCAACGTCGATCGCGATCTGATCGAGATGGGCCGGGTGTACGGCATGGGCAGCTGGACGCTGTTCCGGAAGGTGATCTTTCCTGGTGCCTTGCCCTCGATCTTCGTCGGCCTTCGCTACGCGCTCGGCATCATGTGGCTGACGCTGATCGTCTCGGAGTCGATCGCTGCCTCGTCGGGTATCGGTCACATGGCGAACAATGCGCGTGAATTCATGATGACCGACGTCGTCGTGCTCGCGTTGGTGATCTACGCCGTGCTTGGCAAGCTGGCCGACGTTGTTGCCCGTGCGCTTGAGCGCCGTGCGCTGAAATGGAACCCGGTTTACCAGAAATAGGAGTGACGCCATGACCCTCATCGCGCATGAGCGTTATCAAGGTGCCGTCGACGAGCCTGAATATGAACACGACCGGGCGGTTTCGACGGCTGAAGGGGCTGCATCAATCACGCTGAAGGGGCTCGAGAAGAGCTTCGGCGGCAACCGCGTGCTGCGCGGCATCAACCTCCACATTCCGGCGGGCCAGTTCGTGGCTGTCATCGGCAAGAGCGGCTGCGGCAAGAGTACGCTGCTGCGTATCCTGATGGGGCTGGACGAACCGACAGCCGGCGAACTGCATTTCGAAAATGCCGATGGTGGCGATGCCAACGCCAATGCGCGGATCGTCTTCCAGGAGCCGCGCCTGTTGCCGTGGCTCAGTGTTGCCGAGAATGTCGCGGTCGGCCTTGGCGACAAGGTGGACAAGCGGCTGGCGAGCCGCGAGACCGAGGCGGCGCTGGCCGAGGTGCAGCTCGCGGAGAAGAGTAACGAGTGGCCGGCGCGGCTTTCCGGCGGCCAGCGGCAGCGCGTGGCGCTGGCGCGGGCTCTCGTGAGCAAGCCGGGCGTGCTTGCGCTCGACGAGCCGCTCGGCGCGCTCGACGCACTGACCCGGATCAGCATGCAGGAGCTGCTGAACCGCGTCTGGCGGGAACTGGGCTTCACCGCGGTTCTGGTCACCCACGACGTCAGCGAAGCGGTGCATCTGGCCGACCGCGTAATCGTGCTCGACGAGGGACGCGTCGCTCTCGATCTGGCGATCCCCTATCCGCATCCGCGCCGCCACGGCAATCCGGCGCTGGCCGAACTTGAAGGCAGGCTGCTTGCCGCCATTCTCGGGACAGACGGAGCCTAGTGGACGATGCTCGTCTCACGTTCGACGAAGGCTTGTACGCGATCGAGCAGGATTTCGGTTCCCTGTAGTCGGGAACTGTTGTCGGCATAGCCGTCGAGAAACACGACCTGTTCGGTGAACATCATCTTCGTTCCTGCCGATGTGGTCTCAAACGCCACGGTGGCGAGCGATGCGGAGATCGTCGCATCGCCAAGTTTCATGTCGTAGGCGTAGATGATGCGCGCATCCTGGACGATGTCGAGATAGATGGCTGAATAGGCGTGAACGATGCCGCTGCTGTCTGCGACGCGGTTTTGCTCGGTGCCGCCGATCCGGAAGTCCAGGCTGTAATCGAGCGGTACCCACTCGTCATGACAGGCGAACCACTGGCGTTTTGCCTCGGGATTTGCCCAGGCGCGAAACGCGCGGGCCCGGGGAGCGCGAAGTGTGCGCTCGATCGTCAACGTCGTATGGCTGGCAGAATGCGTTTTCATGTTTTGCCTACTCCGATGGTTCGTCTGCTAGGAAGTGGTCCAACCGGTCGAATGCCTTGTTCCAACTTGCCCGGCGCTCCGCGAGCCAGCGCTCGACATTGCCGAGCGCGTCTTCCCTGAGATGGTAGGTGCGTACGCGACCGTTCTTTTGCGAGCTCACAAGCCCGCTGTCTTCCAGTACGCCGAGATGCTTCATGACGGTGGGCAGCGCCATCGAAAGCGGAGCGGCCAGCTCCGACACCGAGGCCGGGCCGCGTCCGAGCCGATCGACCATGCCGCGGCGGCTGCGATCGGAGAGTGCGTGGAACATGCGGTCGAGGGCGGCTGGTTCCTGCATCATTCGGCGATCTCGGGATCATGGAAACGAGCGGGAATCCGGTCGGCATAGGGGTAGAACTTGAAGTAGGGGCGGGCCTCGTCCAGCACCCTTGCAAATGACGGCCGCGACAGGAGCCGGTTGTAGTAGGCTTCCAGCCGCGGGCGACCGTCGCCGAATGGCACGAGCGTTTCGGCGTAGAAGAGGGCGGGTGCGGCGGCGCAGTCCGCCATGGTGAAGCTATCGCCGATGATCCAGTCATGATCGGCCAGCTGTTCTTCGACCATGTCATAGGCCATGACCAATGCGCTGCGGGCCTCGTCGACACCGTATGGATCCCTCGAGCCCTCGGGTCGCAGCTTGTCGGCAACGATCCTCTGCATCGGCGTCTGGACGTAGAGATCGAAGAAGCGGTCCCACAGCCGGATCCGGAGCGCCTGATCCTCGTCGTCCGACAGCAGCCGGACAGGCCCGCGATGGTGGCGATCCAGATATTCTATGATGATGGTCGTTTCCGGAATGATGTGATTGCGCGCCGTGTCGCGAAGCATCGGCATCTTGCCGACGGGCCAGAGACGGACGAACTCGGCGCGCGAACGTTCGTCGGCGAGGTCAACGATCAGATTGTCGAACGGTGTGCCGTTCTCGTAGAGCGCAATCAGGACCTTGTGGCAAAAGGATGCGAGCGGATGACCACAGAGAGTAAGCGACACGCGACGTCCTCCTCGGCAAAACTTATCTGATTGGATAAGTATCAGCCTTTGCGTGCGGAGGGAAGCAAATAGTTTGCCGTACGGATAACTATTCGGCGGCGTGTTTCATGGCATTGGCCGGATTGCGCTTGGAGTCCTTCAGGTATTCCGAGTTCGGTTCCAGACTGTCGGCAATGTCGTTCCACAGCCGCCGCAGTCGGCGCACATGAAGATCGTCACCGATCCAGGACATCAGATGCTCGATAGCGGCGGTCGTGCCGTTCTTGTCGGCGATGCGGCTGTTCAGCCACTCGAAATACTGGTCCAAGGTTTCCGCCTTGGGAGCGTCGGGCCGGCCGATGAAGAACTTGAAGCCGGAGATTTCCGTGATTGACCGAAGGTTCTGCGTCGGGGCGAGCAAGACCGTCGCGCACATCGCATCATATGCGTCCGGGGCTTGCATGCTTTCGATGGCGCGCTCCAGGTCAAAGATCGTCCTGATGTTCAGTTCGCGGAAGGTCAGGAATTTCTCAGGGCCGAGGATGTGGCATAGCTGCGCCTGCGCCACCCAATCGATGCACTGGAAGACACCAAAGGGCGTCTCGATGAAGAGCATGATCGGGTTATAGGTCGCGAGGTTCTGAACATCGTAGATGCCGCATTCTTCGAGCCGGAAACGTGTCTCGAAGTCGATGCCGTCGATAATGTCAGGCGAGACCGTCTTGGTGATCTCCGCAAACCGGTCGTCGGCTATCTTTGCCCAGGGGACGAACGCCCGCAGTTTCAGCAGGAGAAACTTGCTGGAGCTTTGGGGCAGCAGACCGAGCAGCACCGCGAGCGCCAGCCAGACGCTCGAAATCCTGTCGTCGTCGGTGCTGTCGTTTGTCGGCGCTTCTTTCGCTGCCGCCTGAGGCTCGACGCCAGCGGTTTCCGGCGAGGCCGTGCCGGTCGTCTGTTGTACGTTCACGATGCCGGAAAGGGAGACGGGCGCGGTGATGGTTGGAAATGCGTTGTAGAGCAGGATTACCACAAGCACTGTCGCAGCCATCTCGCCGGCCTGCCGCAGGAAGGTGAACGCGTTGAGATCGAAGATGGCAAGCGAGCGTAGCAACATGCGCAGTGCCGCGACGTAGGCGCCGACGAAGGCGAACGCGCCGATTGTTTCCGATAGCGTGAGATTGCATCCGGTCGCCGGGACGCACTCGACCCCGGTCCCATATCCGAGCGCGGTGAAGAACAGCTTGAAGCCGTAGTAGGACACCAGCATGAAGCTCAGCGAGGCCAGATAAAGCCGAACATTTGCGCTCTGGAACGGTCGGCAGGCTATCTCGATGTAGATATTGATACGGTCGACGTCCGTCTTGGCGTCTTTCAAACGCTGCTGATCGTCATATTTTGCGCTGAGCCTGAGGTCGGAAATGTACTTCGACTTGACGTATTCGAAGGATGGATTGGGCTGATTTTCAGCGCCGGGCGCGGCTTTCGTCGTGCTGTTGTCGTTGGTCGGGTCGGCGTTCGGCACCGTATCAGCGGAGCGCGGCTCGGTGGAGAGGGTCGTTCCCTTGACTCCTGGCAGCTTGAATGTGGTCAGGAAGTCCTGGATGGAGCGCAATCGCCTCAACCTGATTTCCTGTCGCGCAAACAACATCAGCAACGGGCTCAGGACCGCAATACCCAGAGCGTACCAGTTGATGCCGGAAAGGTAGAACAAAATAGCCTCGGGCGTGCCCACCAGGCTGACGAACAGGCCACTCCACGATGATGTATCCATCTTGCCCCCCAACAAAACATTGGGAGGATGGTGTGCTTCTCATGGTTACGCAACCAATCGACCGCAATCAATGATTGTGGCTGTCGCGGTGTTATCTGAGGCGGGTGATGACCAGATGACCGGGCGTCGGCTGGCCCTCTTCCATGCGGACATTGATGTCGGTGATTTCGATCAGGTCGAACCCGGTGGCCGCCAGTCGTTCGCGGACGTAGGCGTCGGAATGGGCAAAGCGCTGATGCGGGCCGACCATGTAGGCGCGACCGGCAAGCGCTTCCTCGGGCAGGGTTTCGGAGGAAAACACGAAGATGCCGCCCGACATCATGTTTTCGGCGGCGCCGAAGAACAGCGGCTCCAGCGCGCCGAGATAGGGCAGGACATCGGTTGCCGTGATCAGGTCGAAGGGCTCTTCGTCGTTGTCATCGAGGAAGTCCTCGACCTCGGCGACGAACAGGGTTTCGTAGAGGTCCTTCTCATGGGCGATCTCGACCATGTTTTCGGAAATGTCGATGCCGGTCATCTCTTCGCAGATATCGCGAAGCGTGCCACCCGTCAGGCCGGTGCCGCAACCGAGGTCGAGCATGCGCTTGAACGGGCCGAGTTCCAGGCTCTGGATGCGCTGGCGAACCAGCATGGGCACGTGATAGCCGAGCTGTTCGACGAGCACATCCTCGAAAACTTCTGCATGCTGGTCGAAGAGGGTCTCGACGTAGGCATCCGGTGCCTTGCTCGGCGTTTCGCCGCGACCCATGGCGGCGATGCGGACGGCGGCGCCGCCATGATCGTCGGGATCGATGGCAAGGACTTCTTCGTAGGCCTTGACGGCTGCGTCGACGTCGCCGGCCTTCTCAAGGGCGAGTGCGCGATTATAGGCTTCCGCCAGTGCGTCTTCGTCGATCTTCTTGGCCATGTCTCTCACCACAATTTTTGTCTCTTGCGGAGCCTCTACGGCGACTGAATGCCTTTTGCAATGGCGACGTTGCGCGCGCAAAGTAAGTCATTCCTAATTCAATGAGAACAAATGGAGGAAATAACCATGATCGCGCAGCCCGGTAACGCACCGTTGGATGGTGAGATGGAGAGCCCGCGGCCGGCGCTTCCGGCGAGTGCGGGCGAGGTGACGAACACGCTGAGCCACTATTATCGTGGCGAGCTTGGCCGGATGACGAGTTGGCGCGACCGGATCGACCGGACGTCGAACTGGGCGATCACGGTTTCTGCAGCACTCCTGTCAGTATCCCTGTCGTCGCCGACATCTCACCATGGGGTGCTGTTGTTTGGCATGATGCTGATCACGCTTCTGCTTGTCATCGAGGCGCGGCGCTATCGCTTCTTCGATATATACAGGGCGCGCATCCGACAGTTGGAGCGCAGCTATTTCGCCGAGATCCTGTCGCCGGGCACGGCGCCGCGAAGCGACTGGGCTGCGAAGATTGCGGCAAGCCTGCGCAAGCCGGAGTTTCTGCTGAGCTATCGCGCCGCGATCCGGCGGCGGCTGCGCCGGAATTATTGCTGGATGTACCTCATCCTGCTGCTCGCATGGTGCCTGAAAATCACGACGCCCAAGCTGCAGACGGAAGGCGATACGCAGACACAGGCACATTCCTGGTCCTATGTGGTCGACAATGCGGCGCTGGGGCCCATTCCAGGCTGGGCCGTGATTTCAATCGTTGCCGTGCTCTATATCGGCATTCTCTATGGTGCGCTTCTTCGCGAAACGGAACGTGGCGAGTTCTTCCACGGGGAAGCGCATGTCTGACCGGCTCGATAGAGCTGTCAGTTGATGATGAATTCACCCTTCAGGGAGCGCCATTCCGTGGCCGATATCAGCTTGCGGTGAATGTAGCGTACGGAGTGAAGCGGCCCATCCAGCTTCTCCTGCCAGAATTTCAGGAAGCTGCGCATCTCCGGAAACTCCGGTGCCAGATCGTAGTCCTGCCAGATGTAGGTCTGGAGGATGGCTTGGTGATCCGGCATGCGGTAGATGATGTGGGCGGTTGTCAGGCCGTAGCCCTGAAGCTGCTTTTCGAGTTCCTTGTGCATCGTCGTCTAGCCTCTGGTTCCCATGCAGCGCTTATTAGCGCTACATGAAATGGAACCATGACATGGTTAACCGAAGCTTGCGGAGTGTCGATCTGGTATATTTTTATTTCTTTTTTTCAATGCGTTAGCAGCCCTCTCGATTGAGTGCTGCCAACGCTGTCAGCGCTTGAGATGTCTGGTCAATCGGCGCTCGATGCAAGCCCAGAGGTGGCGCAGGGTCTCGACCATGGCGAGGTAGAAGATCGCCGCCCACAGATAGGTCTGGTAGTCGAAGGTGCGCGAGAAGGCGTAGCGCGTTTCTCCCATCAGGTCGAGAACGGTGATGATCGCCACGACGGCCGAGCCCTTGATCAGGAGAATGATTTCGTTGCCGTAGGGGCGCAGCGCCACGATCAGCGCCTGCGGCAGGATGATCTTGCGGAAGGCGACCGCCTTGTGAATGCCGAGCGAGGCCGCCGCCTCGTGCTGGCCATGCGGCACGCTCTCGATCGCGCCGCGCAGGATCTCGGCCTGATAGGCCGCAGTGTTGATGGTCATCGCGAAAAGGCCGCAATACCAGGCGTCGCGGAAGAACCACCAGAGACCGACGGCCTCAAGTTCAGGCCGGAAGCCGCCGAGACCATAGTAGATCAGGAAGAGCTGAGCGAGCAGCGGCGTGCCGCGGAAGACATAGACATAGGCATAAGCGAGGCCGTTGATGACTTTGTTCTTCGACATTCGCGCGAAGGCCAGCGGCAACGACAGGATCGCGCCGAAGATCACCGATATGGTGACCAGTGCAATCGTCGTGAACAGACCGTGGATGTAGCGTGGCCCGTAGCGCGTGAAATTGCCCAGGTCCCAGCCCTTGATGATCATGCCGACCAGCGAGACGGCGAGCACAATCCACAATCCGACGAAGAAATAGCCGGTGATACGCGTTGCGTTCAGGCTCGTGTGCTCGACTTTCGGCGCCGGCTGCGGCGGTATGAGGACTTCAGCGTGGCTCATCGGCGGACCTCCGAGCGCTTGGCCCAGCGCTCGATGTAGCGCAGGCCGAAGGAAGAAATGATCGCAAGGCCGAGATAAAGGGCGCAGGCGACGATGTAGAAGAGGAAAGCCTGTTTGGTCACCTTAACCGCAACGCCGGTCTGGCGCAGAATGTCGGCGAGCCCGATGATCGACACGTAGGATGTGTCCTTGAGCAGGATCATCCACAGGTTCACAAGACCGGGCAGGGCGATGCGCACCAGCTGCGGCAGGACAATCAGCATCAGCGTGCGGCCCCGGTGAAAGCCGAGTGCGTCACCGGCCTCATACTGACCTTTCGGGATGGCGCGGAACGCCGACAGCAACACTTCCGAACAATAGGCGGAGAAAACAACCGAGAGCGCGATGACGCCTGCGATGAAGGCGTTGATTTCGATCCGCCCGTCATAGCCGGCGTAGGCAAGCACGGCCTGGATCAGGATCTGCATGCCATAGTAGATGATGAAGAGGGTCAGCAGTTCCGGCAGGCCGCGGAAAATCGTCGTATAGATGCCGGCCGCCAGGCGTACGGATTTTTCCTCCGACTGCTGGCCAAGAGCAACGACGAAACCGATGAGGAGGCCGATCGGCAGCGTCACGAGCGCGACCGCAACGGTGACCTTCAGGCCGGCTGCGATCTCGTCGCCCCAGCCGGTGTCGCCACAGGCAAGGATCGTGGATGAGCCAAACCAGGTAAAGAGGCCCGCAGGTCCGCAAAGCGGATCGAAGACATATCCTATCGCGGCCCATAGAGAGCCCAGCGCGGAAAATAATCCGCCCATTATGCTTTTCCCCTCGCGGCTTTTGCCGCTTTGATCTTTCAATCTTTGTCAAACAAAAATGGCGGAAGGGCAAGCCTTCCGCCACCATCTAATGTAGCGACCTACAGATTTTATCAGTCGCCGTAAACGTTGAAGTCAAAGTACTTGTCCTGGATCTTCTTGTAGGTGCCGTTGGCGCGGATCGCGGCAATCGCCGTGTTCAGTTTTTCGCGCAGCGGATCGCCCTGGCGGACGGCAATGCCGGCGCCAACGCCGTTGATCTCCTTGTCGACCGGGAGCGGCGTCAGGATCTTGCAGCATGCACCGGCGTCGGACTTCACCCACTGCGACAACACGACGATGTCGTCGATGACGGCATCGACGCGACCGTTTGCGATGTCGAGCTTGTACTCGTCGGCGGTCGGGTAGAGCTTGAGCTCGGTGTCCGGCAGGTGCTTTTCGGCGTAGTTGGCATGCGTCGTCGACGTTTGTGCGCCGATGACCTTGCCCTTGAGGCCGGCAACGTCAGTCACGGTCGAGTCCTTCGGCACGGCAACAGCCGGCGGGGTGTTATAGTACTTGTTGGTGAAGTCGACGAGCTTGGAACGCTCAGGCGTGATCGACATGGACGAGATGATCATGTCGAACTTCTTGGCGTTGAGGCCGGGGATGATGCCGTCCCAGTCGCTGCTGACGATGGTGCAGTCCGCCTTCATTTCGGCGCAGAGCGCACGGGCGATGTCCATGTCGAAGCCAAGGAATTGGCCGCTGGCGTCTACATACTCGAAGGGCGGGTAGGTGGAGTCGGTGCCGATGACATACTTCTCGCCGTCTGCCATTGCAGAGCCGGCGAAAAGAGACATCGCGGCAATCGAGGCGGCTGCGAGAATACGGGTGGAGATACGCATGAGAGTCCTCTCTGTTGGTGGCCGCCGTCCGTATTTTTGTTTTGCGTCGGCGGCGCAGATCGGCGCTGCCTGGCAACGCCTTGAGGCGATACTCAAACGCTTTTTGCTAAAATTGCAACAGGAATCGCTGGTCTCTCAACCATTGTAAACTGTGGCGAAGATGAACGTGTGCAGTCTGCCATATTCAGAACGGGTTAATCAGGCAGGTCTTAAAACGCGTGGAACAAATTCGCGTGTGTTCGATTCCCTGACACGAGCGTGTGTCAGAAGAGAACGCCGCAATGACCGCGCCGAAGATAAGAAGAATCAATGAGGAGCCCTAATGGGAATGAGATCCAGACTGTTTGCCAGCGCCGCGTTTCCGCTGCTGTCCCTGTCGATGGTGATGCAGCCCGTGCACGTGTTTGCGGCAGCCACCAGCGTCGAGCAGACCAGCCCCGCCGCCGCACAGCCCGGCACCATCGAGATCGCGCAAGAGGCTGCGCCGGATGCGCCCTCGGATGAAGAAATCCTGAAAAAGCGGCACAAGAAGCAGGCCGAAGGTGGTGGCGACCAGCAGCAGGCGCCCGCCGAAAAGCCCCGCAAGCAGCGCGAACCGGAAGCCGAACAGGCGCCGCAACAGCAGCAGCAGCAGCAGCAGGAAGAAGCGCCTGTCGAAAAGCCACGCAAGCAGAAGCAGCGTGAACCCGCAGCCGAGCAGCCGGCGACCGAACCTGCTCTGCAGCAGCAGGAAGCACCTGCCGAGGCGCCGAGAAAGCGCAAGCAGCCGGCAGCTGAACAGGCTGCTCCCCAAGCTGAACCCGTAGCACCGCAACCGGAGCAGGTCGCTCCCGAGCAGCAGCCTGCCGACAATCAGCAGAAGCCGCGCCATAACAAGCGCGACAAGCAGCAGAAGCAGCAGGAGGAAGCCGCCCCGCAGCAGGAGCAGGCCGCTCCGCAGGCGGAACCTGCAGCGCCGCAACAGGAGCAGGCTGCTCCCGAGCAGCAGCCATCAGGCAAGAACGGCAAGCCGGTAGCGGAAGGCACAGACCAGCCCGTGAAACCGCGGAAGAAGCCGACCGCCGAGGCTGCGCCCGAAGGCCAGAAGCCGGCTGCGGAACAGGCTCCGACCCAGCAGGAACAGCCTGCGCCAGAGAAGGCCGCCAAGCCGCAGAACGGCAACGAGCCTGTAACGGGCAAGGCGCCCAACCAGGAGCAGCCAGCGGTCGGCGAAGCACCGGCAAAGCCGCAGCTCGAGACAGCACCCGCGCAGCAGCAGGGCGAGCGGATCGCTCCCGCGCAGCCTGAAGGCGGCGTGGCCGGACAGCCCGCAGCGGGTCAGGCCGAGCAGGTCATTCCCGCGCCGGAGAAGATCACCCCCAAGGAACTCGAGCGGCGCAAGGAAATCGCGGCCGATCCGAGCAAGAGCACGGAAACCGTTGTGCTTCCTGTTGAAAACGGTGCCGCCGTTCTCGATAGCGATAAGGATGCCGACCGCTCCGGTGGTGTGCAGTCCCGCCGTGATCGCGACAAGCAGCGCGGCCAGGAGCAGCAGGTTCGCGTTCCGAAGTCGGACGCCGATGCGCAGGTTGCGCCCAGCGGTGAAAGACGCCCGCCGATCAAGATCGAGGCGGTCACCAGCGAGCAGGGCGAGCGCCTTGATCGTCGCCCGCAGTTCCAGCGGCCCGATGGCGCGCAGTTCGGCCAGCGCGGCAACGACAACCGCGTGATCATCCAGTTCAACAACCAGACCTATGTGCGTGGCGATGACGACCGCCGCTTCCTCAGGGATGGCGAACGGCCGATGTACGAGCAGCTGCCGCGCGACCGTTATCGCGAGACGATCGACCGTGATGGCTACCAGATCGTGACGGTCCGTAACCGCTACGGCGATATCATCCAGCGCTCGCGCATCGATAATCGTGGTCGGGAATCGGTGCTCTACTACTCGCCGGAACTCTATGACGATCCCGATCGCAGCTACTTCCAGGATCCGGGTGCGGACCTGCCACCGATGCGCCTGCGCATTCCGCTGCGGGACTACATCATGGACACAAGCAGCGACGACGATCGCGACTACTACGACTTCCTGCGCGAGCCGCCGGTCGAGCCAGTCGAGCGCGTCTATTCGCTCGACGAGGTGAAGTATTCTGCTCGTATCCGCGACAAGGTGCGCCGTATCGACCTCGATACGATTACCTTTGCGACCGGCAGCGCCGAAATCCCGATGAGCCAGGCGCGCAGCCTGCGCAAGGTCGCCGACGCGATCAACGAAGTGCTGCGCAAGGATCCGTCGGAAACCTTCCTGATCGAAGGTCACACGGATGCTGTCGGTTCCGACCAGAGCAACCTCGTGCTGTCCGACCAGCGCGCCGAATCGGTCGCGAATGTGATGACCGACGTCTATGGTATCCCGCCTGAAAACCTTGCGACGCAGGGTTACGGGGAGCGTTACCTGAAGGTCAACACGCAGGGACCAAACCAGGAAAACCGCCGCGTTACCATCCGCCGCGTGACTGCGCTGGTAAGGCCGGTTGCCTCGCGCAACTAAGGTCGAACAGAGCTTGAATGCAGGAGGCCGCCGGGTGACCGGCGGCCTTTTTCATGTCTGCGGCTGCAGTCCAACCGTCGTGGCGATGAAATCGGCGATGGCGATCGTGTCGTCCAGGTTGAATACGGGCAGGGTGGCTGCCTCGACTGTGTGGTCGGCCGCGATCGCCACGATATGGGGATCAGTGGGCGCCAGCGGCTCCCGGTTTGTCGATTCAAGGCGCCGCGCCTCGATCTTCGGGATTGGTTCGCGCTTGTAGCCCTCGATCAGCACGAGGTCGCAAGGCGCGATGCGGCCGAGGATCTCCTCGAACGTCGGTTCCGGCGCGCCGCGCAGTTCGTGCATGATTGCGTAGCGCGTGCCGGATACGATCGTGACTTCGTGAGCGCCGGCCTGCCGATGGCGGTAGCTATCGGCGCCGACCTTGTCGATATCGAAGTCGTGATGGGCATGTTTGATGGTCGAGATGCGATAGCCGCGTCGCGTGAATTCCTCGACGAGCCGGACAGCCAGTCCGGTCTTTCCCGAATTCTTCCAGCCGGCAATGCCGAATATCCTGGGTGCGGTCATCAGGCGAGAGCCTTCAGCCAGCGCTCGGCCTCGGCGAGGTCGTCAGGCGTGTTGACGTTGAAGAACGGATCGAGAAGGCTCGCCCGTGTCGGACGCAGCGGAAAGGAAACTTCCGTAACGTCATGCCGTAAGAGGAAGTCGCGGACGCGACGTTTCTCATCGGTGGCGATCCAGGACTCGAGATCGCCGGCAAGCGAGACGGGCCAGAGGCCGAACACCGGATGGCTGCGGCTTTCCGAGGTTGCAATGGCGATCTTTTCGGGCGCGTCGATCGCCGCTGCCAGCCAGTCGACGAGATCGCCAGGAAAGAAGGGGCTGTCGACGGAGACGGTGACGACGTGGGTGACAGCAGCCAGAGTGGCGCCGTAAACCATGGCGGCGTGGATGCCGGCCATAGGGCCCGCCTTGCCGGGCACGATATCGGGCACGAAGAGGCGGCTGCAATTTTTCGGCGTCACGTCGGCATTGACGGCCACGGTGCTCACCTGCGGCGCAAGCTGTTCGATCACTCGGTCCAGCAGCGTTCGATCGCCAAGCGCGACGGATGCCTTGTCCCGGCCCATGCGCGATGAGCGACCGCCCGCCAGGACGACCCCGGGAATGTTGGACCTGTTCATCGCGAATTTATTCATGACTGCCTCAGACGGGTGTTCTCGGTTCGGATTCCTGGGCCAACGGTGCCACGTGGCGCTTGCCCTCACGATAGAATGTATAGAGGCCCGAGGCGATAACGACTGCTGCGCCGATCAAAGTCCAGAGATCGGGGATTTCGGCGAAGAATACGAAGCCCAGCAGGGCCGAGAAGATGAGGCCGGTATAGCGAAGGGGCGCCACGAAGGAGATCTCTCCCGTTCTCATCGCCAGAATGACGGACTGGTAGCCGATGAGGACGAGGATCGCCGCCAGCACGATATGGGAGAATGACGTCGCATTGACCGGTCTCCAGCCCCCAAGAAAAGGTGTGAGCAGGGCGCCGCATATCGCGACCGAAACGGCTGTCACTACCGTGATCATCAGCGCGGGTATTTCCGGATCGATGCCACGCGTCGCTAGGTCGCGGCCGGCCGTGACCAGTACGCTTGCCACGCACAGCAGGGCGGCGATCGTGAAGCCTTCGGCCCCCGGTCGGATGATGATCAGCACGCCCAGAAGACCGATGAGGATGGCCGACCAGCGCCGCCAGCCGACAGGCTCGCCGAAGAAGAGGGCCGCTCCGAAGGTGACCACGAGCGGCAGCGATTGCAGGATGGCGGATGCGTTGGCGATCGGCATCATGCCAAGGGCGGTAATGTAAGTCACCGCTGCGAGAATTTCGCAAACAACGCGTAGCAGCACCATCGGCTTCAGGATGACGCGCCATGAGCGCAGTGCCTTCATCTGCCGCGCGATCAGGTAGATGACGACACTCGTGATCAGTCCGCGCAGGCACATGATCTGCCCGGCGTTCATCTGTGTAATGACCGATTTGGAAAGGGCGTCGCTCGAGGAGAAACCGGCCATGGCCGAAGTCATATAGATGGCGCCCTGGGTATTGCGAGACCGCGGCATAAAGACATTCCGATTCTTGTGCGCCCCTTTTAAAGGCGAACCGGAAGCAAGGGAATCAGCAGGAAGACACAGCGGGCAAAATTCGATTGTGCAATGCAACCATTATGTGCGCTTGCAGCATGGGCGGTTTCGTCGACTGGATGGTGGTGGGATCGCTCACAAGCCGGTCATCAGCGCTTATGTGGAGTTGCCTATGGCACTGTCACCCGCCGGTGACGCTCATATGGCGAGCCACGGCCGGGCGGTTGTGGGTCCGGTCGATAATAAAATCATGCCCCTTGGGCTTTCGCGTGATGGCCTCATCGATCGCGGCATAGAGCAGCCCGTCGTCCTGCGTGGCGCGCAAGGTGGAGCGGAGGTCAGCGGCGTCGTTCTGGCCGAGGCACATGTAGAGAGTGCCGGTGCATGTCAGACGGACGCGGTTGCAGCTTTCGCAGAAATTGTGCGTCATCGGGGTAATGAAGCCGAGGCGGCCGCCGGTCTCCTTGACCTCGACGTAGCGTGCGGGGCCGCCCGTGCGGTAACCGATATCGCTGAAGCTGAACTCCTGTTCGAGATCGGCGCGCAGCTTGGAGAGCGGCAGGTAGCGATCCGTACGATCCTCTTCGATCTCGCCCATCGGCATGGTCTCGATGACCGTGAGGTCCATGCCTCGTCCGTGCGCGAAGCGGATCATCTCCGGCATTTCGACGTCGTTGAAATCCTTGAGGGCGACTGCGTTCAGCTTGACCTTCAGCCCGGCCCTCTGCGCGGCGTCGATGCCCTCCATTACCTTGTGGAAGTCACCCCAGCGGGTGATCTGGCGAAACTTTTCCGGGTCGAGCGTATCGAGGGAAACGTTGATGCGACGAACGCCGCAATCGAAGAGTTCATCAGCAAAGCGCGACAGCTGCGAGCCGTTGGTGGTCAGCGTCAGCTCATCGAGGCCGGAGCCGATCTGCTTGCCGAGTTCGCGCACCAGATACATGATGTTCTTGCGCACCAGCGGTTCGCCACCGGTCAGCCGCAGCTTGCGGACACCCTTCGCGATGAAGGCAGAACAGAGCCGGTTCAGCTCTTCGAGCGTGAGCAGGTCCTTCTTCGGCAGAAAGTTCATGTTTTCCGCCATGCAATAGGTGCAGCGGAAATCGCAGCGATCGGTCACGGAGACGCGCAAATAGGTGACCGCCCGCTGGAACGGATCGACCATCGGTCGCGCATCCGATACCAGCGGCGTGGCATTGCCTATCGTTCCGACCTTGCTGTTCACCACTGCCTCCGCATTCTTCTATATGTGCGTATATGCCATTGCCGCGTCAAGGGAAACGCCGCCCAGACAACGTAAATTGAGCTTGCCTCCGAAAGCCTCATTGCCTACTCCTCGACATGAAGAGGATTGCGACCATGGGCGACATCTGGCCAACTGAACTCAGGGTATCGAAGGACCGGCAGCGTCTGGTCGTCACGTTCAACGACGAGCGCAGTTTCGAGCTCTCGGCGGAGATGCTGCGGGTGCTTTCGCCATCGGCGGAAGTGCAGGGACACGGACCGGGACAGAAGGTGACCGTGCCCGGCAAGCGCAATGTCGCGATCATTTCAATGATGCCGACCGGCAATTACGCCGTGCGCATCGGCTTCGACGACATGCACGATACCGGCATCTATACCTGGACCTATCTGCGCGAACTCGGTGAGCGCGGCGATGAACTGTTCGCCGCCTACGAAGGAGAGTTGCGTGAGAAGGGCATGAACCGGGATACGTCCGAGAAACCGCGCTGAGAGAAAACGGCAAGAAGAGGGGAACGAATGGCTGCGACTAGGCAACGAAACTGGCTGCGCGTGAAGGGTAGTCCCGGCGGCAGCAGAGTGAGCTTCCTCGAGCTGTTCTTCGATCTGGTTTTCGTTTTCTCGATCTCGCAGCTGTCGCATGCCCTCGCGGCTCACTACACGCCGCTTGGTGCGCTCGAGGCCGGGCTGATGACGTTTGCTGTCTGGTGGGTGTGGATTTTCACAGCCTGGGTGACCAACTGGCTCGATCCCGAGAAGATGCCGGTTCGTGGCATGCTCGTGGTGCTCATGCTGCTCGGGCTCGTGCTCTCGGCGTCGATCCCCGAGGCTTTCGGCGACAAGGGGTTGCTGTTTGCCGGGGCCTATGTGCTGATGCAGGTCGGGCGCTCCCTGTTTGCCGTTTTTGCGATGAAGGGCGTCAGCGCCTCCAACTATCGCAACTTCATCCGCATCAGTGTCTGGCTTGGGGTGGCAGGTGTCTTCTGGATTGCTGGCGGCCTATTGGAGCATGAGGCCCGTCTGGTCGCCTGGCTGATTGCTCTGGCCATCGAGTATGCAGGTCCGGCCTCCGGATTCTTCGTTCCGGGGCTCGGCAAGTCGACGACCGCGGATTGGGATGTCTCGGGCGCCCACATAGCCGAGCGTAGCGCGCTGTTCGTCATTATCTGCCTCGGCGAGGCGATCCTGGTTGCCGGGCGCACTTTCTCAGAGCTGCCTTTCTCGCCCCTGACGGCCGTTGTTTTTCTAACGGGATTTGTCGCGACGGTCGGCATGTGGTGGCTCTACTTCCGGTTCGGTCATGAACGGGCTGCGCATCGTATCGAGCATGACGAGACGCCCGGCAGCATTGCTCGCCAGGCTTTCACTTATGCGCATATTCCGATCTTGGCAGGCATCATCGTCCATGCCGTGTCCGTGGAGTTCATGTTCTCCCATCCGCACGAGGTGGGCGATCTGGGCATCGTCGCGTCCGTGCTCGGCGGCGTCGGATTGTTCCTGGCGGGCAATCTGTGGTTCAAGGGAGCAACCAGCGGCAGGCCGCCGCTCTCGCATATCGGCGGTCTCGTGCTGCTGATCCTGCTCGCCTTCGTTGCTCCATTCACCGAGATCTACGTGATGGGGATGCTGTCGACTGCGGTGCTGCTTATCGTGGCCGCCTGGGAATATCGGTCGCTATCCGGCCAGGCTGTGGCGCACACGCTGCACTAGGTCAGTCGTCGTCTCGCAGCTCCTTTTGCAGGACGCCGATGATCCGTTCCATCGACGCGGCCATTGCCATGCATTGGTCGACGGGCTCCGGTGAGAGCACGCGCTCGATCAGGTCCGTCTGGATGACCATGGCGCGTTCGGTCACGCTGCGACCGTCGGGCGTCAGGAAAAGCCGCAGCACGCGCTTATCGCTGTCGTCGTTCCGGCGCTCTATCAGGCCACGTTTTTCCATCTGAGGCAGCAGCATGCTCATGTTGGAGCGCCCGACCAGCAATTTGCGGGCAAGTTCCTGCTGGGAGATACCTTCGAAACGGTAGAGGTTGATCAGGATATCGAGATGCGGCGTCTTGATATCGAGATCGGCCAGCGCGCGACCCAGCGACTGCTGCATCAGCTGGCAGGCCCTGCCAACGGCAATCCAGCTGCGAAAACGCGGATGATCCCAGGGAAGGAGTTGATTTTTGTTCATCGTTGTACTTTATTGTTCAGTGTTGAACATTATTGGATTCCCACTATGGCAAACTTTGCATTGAAGGTCACCCGCCTCGGATTCTCCCTGTTGCAATCCGTGTCGCCGCCGCTGGCGGGCAATGCAGCTTTCCGGCTCTTCTGCCGCACGCCATCGAAACGGCCGAAGGGCGAGAAGGCCCGAGCGGCCCACGCCGACGGCCAAAAGGCGCTCGCCGGGACGGAGCGGTTTGACCTGCGTCTGCCGGACGGCGCGCATGCCTACGCCTATCGCTTTAACGGCGGTGCTGTCGGCATGCGCAAGCGCTATCTCATGGTGCATGGCTGGGGATCGAGCATCGATTATATGGCGGGTCTTGTGACCGCGCTTGCGGCGACCGGCGCGGAAGTCATCGCTGTCGATCTACCCGGTCACGGGCGGGCTACCGGGCGGTCTCTCCACATGGGGCAGGCGGTGAACGCGATCCGGGCAGCCGAAATTCGCTTCGGATCGTTCGATGCGGTGGTTGGTCATTCATTCGGCGGAGCAGCCTCGATGGTCGGTGCTGCCGGCTTGTTGCCCGATGTCCCGGCCGTTCTGCCCGATCGGCTTGTGCTTATCGGATCCCCGAGCGAAATGCAGTGGCTCTTCAAAGGGTTCGGCAAAATGATCGGATTGGGCCGTGCCAGCCAGTCGGTGCTGGAGCGCAAGGTTCATGATGTCACCGGACGGCGACTGGAGGATTTCGACGCCGGCAAGGCCGTCGGCGAGATCCGGCGTCCGGTGCTCGTGGTTCACGCGGAAGACGACAAGGAAGTGAGCGCAAGCCACGCGCGCCGCTACGCTGCCTTCGGGCAGACCGTTCGCTTGCATTGGGCGAACGGGCTTGGGCATCGCCGCATCGTGAACGCCGCGCCCGTGATCGATACCATCCTCGATTTCCTTCGTGAAAGCGACTTTGAGGCGGAAGCCGAGATTATTCCACTTCCCACACGGCGGGCGTCATCGTAGCGTCATGTTAGGCGGCTAATTGCCGACCTGTTGCATAGCGCGGAACGGCCATGAAAATCATCAGGACAGTCGAAGAACTGAGTGCGATCTATGCCGGCGGCTTGACCCAGGCATCGGTGGCGAAAGTCACGAAGCAGCTGACACCGCTCTACAGGCAGATGATCGAAGCCTCGCCGTTCGTGGCGCTGGCAACAGTCGGACCGGAAGGTCTCGACTGTTCACCGCGCGGCGACATCGGAGGCGTCGTTCGGATCATCGATGACAAGACGTTGCATCTTCCGGATTGGCGCGGGAACAATCGCGTCGATTCACTGTCGAACATCGTGCGTGACCCTCGGCTGGCGTTGATGTTCCTGGTGCCGGGCTCGAACACGACGATGCGCGTCAACGGGCGCGGTGTCGTGCCGAACGACGAGGCACTGCTCGCAAGCTTCGAGATGGATGGAAAGCATCCGCGCACGGTCATCGTCATTACGATCGACGAGGTCTATTTCCAGTGCGCGCGGGCGCTCATCCGGTCCGAGCTGTGGAATGCCGAAAATTTCGTCGACCCGAAGAGTCTGCCAACACCCGGGCTCATGCTGAAAGCCGCCGAGGGCGACTTCGATCACGAGACCTACGATCGGGAATGGGCCGCGCGCGCAGCAAAGACCATGTGGTAGGCGTGTCCGCCGGTCAACGACGCTCTGGGAGCTGCTATCCCTTGTAGATCAGCCAGCTCTTGGTGAATTCCTTCTGCATTCCATCCTCGAAGAGGACGCTGCAGTTGCGACCGGAATTCTTGGCACCGTAAAGTGCAACGTCGGCCTTGTGGTAGAGTTCACCGGCATCCTCCGCAACGGATGCCATGCATGCGCCGACGGAAACCGTGACCGGTCCGTAGTTCACGCGTGTCCGCGAGTTGGTGAACGGAGTTGCTTCAAGTGTCCTGCGGATGCGCTCTGCCGTCAGCATTACCTCCTCGGCTGTGTTGCCTTCGATGATGAGGGCAAATTCCTCACCGCCGGTGCGCGCGACGAAGACATCGCGCCTGACGTTGGCGCGGATGACGGATGCGACGGTCGCCAGGATCTTGTCACCGACCGGGTGACCATAGGTGTCGTTGATCTTCTTGAAGTTGTCGATGTCCGCCAGAACCAGCGCTGTAACCGGCCGCATTGCGGGATTGTTGAAGACGGCGGCGAGGCGATCGTCAAAGGCGCGGCGGTTCGACAAGCGCGTCAGCGAATCCGTATTCGCAATGCGCTTGTATTCGTCCAGTTCCTTGCGAACTTGGTCCATTTCTTGCGAACGCTGCACGACATTCTCGACGGTGCGTTCACCATGCGCCATCGTATCGCCGGTTGCTTCGGTCAACAGCGTGATCGCGTTTTCGATCAGGTCGACGCTGGTATGGCTCTTTGAGCTGATGCGCTTGTAAGTCTCGCCGAGCAACTTGTTGTAGCTTTCAAGCGAGGTCTGTTCCTGGCGCAGTACACGCAGGAGCGTTTCGAGTTCGGCCGCCAGGCGCGTATGGGCGTCGTCGAAAACACGAGCGGGACTGTGGGTGAAGTGCTGGGCGCCGAGCTGGTCGAGTTCTTCCTGGGTCGCCTGGCTGCCGAGCGCGGCGAGGTCGCGGGTCAGTGCCGGGTTCGAGCCGATATAGGCTTCGTAGAAGAGTTCGTAGTTTCGCGGGATGGGAGCCACGCCCATGGAGCGCATGGCAAACGTGATCTGCCCTGCCACGTCTGGGACATGCGCCTTCGGTGCTGCGACCATGGTCATCCCGCTACTCCTCATCAACTCTCAAAAGCAGTCTTTAATTGTTTAGCTTGTAAATCTTGGGAAATGATTAAGGCCGGATATACCAATGATTACATGTGATTTTTACAATGGTTGGTGCATTTACTCGCTATCATCATGATTTTTATTTGAGATTCTTTCAGGGGTACGTATCGCCATACGCCTTGAAGGCGAGTTGTTTTCGAAAAGAATCCAACTTGTCGTTTGGCTGGGCGATTGTCTTCGCCTTGTTGACGATCGGTGTTCATCTCTGGATCTTCTGCGAAAGGCGGCAAGAGAGCACATTCCTTTCCAACGAACCCAACGGGGTTTCAACGGAAAGCATGAGATCATGGAAACGTCTCGCCATTCTTCACCAGTCGTGCTGGTTGCCGCAATGATCGCCGGATCGGCATTTCTCATCCAGCACAACGGCTTCTTCGAAGGTGCGTTTCGCACCGACATCCTCGCCAGCGTGAAGGCGGAGGATGTGCTCACCGCAACCGATCTCGGTGCGATGAGCCATGTTCAGACGGTCGACCGGGCGGCGACCGCATCAATCCACTAGACCCCGATCAGCCGAGGTTGAATTCCTGGAAGAAGTCGTTGCCCTTGTCGTCGGTGACGATGAAAGCCGGGAAGTCTTCGACCTCGATCTTCCAGACAGCTTCCATGCCGAGTTCCGGGTATTCCAGGACTTCGACCTTCTTGATGCAATCCTGCGCGAGGCGCGCGGCCGGACCGCCGATGGAACCGAGGTAGAAGCCGCCGTGCGTCTTGCAGGCCTCGCGCACGGCGCGCGAGCGGTTGCCCTTGGCGAGCATGACCATCGAGCCGCCGAAGGACTGGAACTGGTCGACATAGCTATCCATGCGGCCGGCCGTGGTCGGACCGAAGGAACCGGAGGCGTAGCCTGCCGGCGTCTTTGCCGGGCCGGCATAATAGACCGGGTGGTTCTTCATGTAGTCGGGCATGCCTTCGCCCTTTTCCAGCCGCTCGCGGATCTTGGCGTGGGCGAGGTCGCGCGCGACGATGATGGTGCCGGTCAGCGACAGGCGGGTCTTGACCGGATGCTTGGTGAGTTCTGCAAGTATATCCGCCATCGGCTGGTTGAGATCGATGCGGACCATCGATTCCGACAGCTTCGTCTCGTCGATCTCAGGCATGTACTTCGACGGATCGGTCTCGAGCTGCTCCACGAAGATACCCTCGCGGGTGATCTTGCCCTTGGCCTGACGATCAGCGGAACAGGAAACGCCAAGACCGATCGGCAGTGATGCGCCGTGGCGGGGCAGGCGGATGACGCGGACGTCATGACAGAAATACTTGCCGCCGAACTGTGCGCCGACACCCATCTGCTGCGTCAGCTTGTGGATTTCCTTTTCCATCTCGACATCGCGGAAGGCGTGGCCGCTTTCCGAGCCCTCGGTCGGCAGGTCGTCGAGATAGCGCGTCGAGGCAAGCTTGACGGTCTTCAGGTTCATCTCGGCCGAGGTGCCGCCGATGACGATCGCCAGATGGTAGGGGGGACAGGCTGCCGTGCCGAGGGTCAGGATCTTTTCCTTGAGGAAGTCGATCATCCGGTCGTGCGTCAGCAGCGACGGAGTGCCCTGGTAGAGGAAGGTCTTGTTGGCGGAGCCGCCGCCCTTGGCGACGAAGAGGAAGTTGTAGCTGTCGGTGCCTTCCTCGTAGATGTCGATCTGGGCGGGCAGGTTGTTCTTGGTGTTCTTTTCCTCGAACATTTTGATCGGAGCAAGCTGCGAATAGCGCAGGTTCTTCTTCTCGTAGGCATCCATGACGCCCTTGGCGAGAGCCGAGTAATCCTCGCCCTCGGTCCAGACGCGGCGGCCCTTCTTGCCCATGATGATTGCAGTGCCGGTATCCTGACACATCGGCAGGATACCGCCGGCGGCGATGTTGGCGTTCTTGAGCAGGTCGTAGGCGACGAAACGGTCGTTGTCGGTCGCTTCAGGGTCGTCGAGGATCGAGGCGAGCTGCTTGAGGTGTCCCGGACGCAGCAGATGGTTGATGTCGGCGAATGCAGTCTCGGCCAGCAGGCGGATGCCCTCGGGCTCGACAGTCAGGACGTCCTGCCCCTTGAATGTATCGACAGAGACATAGTCGCTGCTGATCTTGCGGTATTGGGTGGAGTCTTTGCCGAGAGGGAACAGATCATCAGCCATCGAAGGACCTTTCTTGGGGACCGAACGTAAATCGCAGTCGGTCTATTCCCGCACCTTCGCAATTGCAATAATTCTAAAACCTGCATGTTTCAGTCAACAATGCATGCAAAAACACCGCCGCGGTTGCGGCGGTGCCCAATAAGATCGGGTGGCAGAAAGGCGGGGCGAGGCTTACTTGGGGCCGATCATCGTCTCGGGGCGAACGATGGTGTCGTACTCCTCGACGGTTACAAGCCCGCTTGCCAACGCCTCTTCCTTCAGCGTCGTGCCGTTCTTGTGTGCCGTCTTGGCGATCTTGGCCGCGTTGTCGTAGCCGATCTTGGGGGCGAGCGCCGTCACCAGCATCAGCGACCGTTCGAGGCCTACCTTGATGTTGTCCTCACGGGCCTCGATGCCGACCACGCAATTGTCCGTGAAGGACACGGCGGCGTCGCCGAGCAGCTGCACGGACTGCAGGAAATTGTAGGCCATCATCGGATTGTAGACGTTGAGCTCGAAGTGCCCCTGGCTGTCTGCGAAGGTCAATGCGGCGTTGTTGCCGAAGATATGGGCGCAGACCTGCGTCAGGGCTTCGCACTGGGTCGGATTGACCTTGCCGGGCATGATCGAGGAGCCCGGTTCGTTTTCGGGGAGCGCCAGTTCGCCAAGCCCTGCGCGCGGACCCGATCCGAGCAGGCGGATATCGTTGGCGATCTTGAAGAGCGCGGCTGCCGCGGCGTTGATGGCGCCATGGCTGAAGACCATGGAGTCATGGGCGGCCAGCGCCTCGAACTTGTTGGGCGCGGTGACGAATGGCAGGCCGGTGATCCCGGCGATTTCTTCGGCGACATTTTCCGCAAAGCCGATCGGAGCATTGAGACCGGTACCGACCGCAGTGCCGCCCTGCGCGAGTTCGCAAAGGCCGGGCAGGGTCAGTTCGATGCGCTTGATGGCGGAGCCGACCTGGGCGGCATAGCCCGAAAATTCCTGTCCCAGCGTCAGCGGGGTTGCGTCCTGCGTGTGCGTCCGGCCGATCTTGATGATGTGGCTGAACTCTGTGACCTTCATGTCGAGGGCGGCATGCAGGTGGCGAAGGGACGGGAGCAGGTGACGGACAATCTCTTCGGCGCAAGCGATGTGCATGGCGGTCGGGAACGTGTCGTTGGACGACTGACTCATGTTGACGTGGTCGTTGGGATGAACCGGCTTCTTCGACCCCATCACGCCGCCCAGCATCTCGATCGCGCGGTTCGAGATCACCTCGTTCGCGTTCATGTTCGATTGTGTGCCGGATCCCGTTTGCCAGACGACGAGCGGGAAATGCGCGTCGAGCTTCCCGCCGATGACTTCCTGTGCTGCATCGACGATCGCCTTGCCGAGCGCCGGATCAAGCTGGCCGAGCGTCATGTTGGCGCGGGCCGCCGCCTGCTTGACGATGCCGAGTGCGCGTACGATCGAAAGAGGCTGCTTTTCCCAACCGATCTTGAAGTTGCCGAGAGAGCGCTGGGCCTGCGCGCCCCAATATTTGTCGCTCGGTACTTCGATCGGGCCAAATGTATCGGTTTCGGTGCGAGTGGAGGTCATGGCCAAGCCTTTCTTTTGCGATTGCCGAGCAAAGATGTCGTCTTATATGTCTGATATGGTTTCGAGAAAACCGGCTGATGAAAACATGATAGCTATATTCATGTTATCGGCCGCTCCATAAGTGCTTTTTTGGACACGGGTGAGTTTTTATCTATGAGCGGCTTTTTGGCCACTGTGTCGGAACGCAAAAATAAAGTAAAAAATTAACCAATAATTTCATAATTTTGTGTGAACTGCGAGCGGCGCCGGGGTTTGCCGCGTTACTGAAAGTTGAGTTTTCCGAGGCTAGCGGTGGCGTGTGCTTTCTGCCATTTGACCCTTCGGCGCCGTATCGAGTTCTAAACTGGGCTCTGCCCGCGATCGAAGACAGCATGACACTGGGACTGGAAAAAAGCATGACACTCCTTTCGAAAGGTGCGGTATCCGCATTGGCACTTTCTTGCGGCATCGCCGCCATGGGGGCCGCTCCCGCGCATGCCTATACGTTGATGGACATGATCCGTGGTGATCGTGCACGCACGCAGAGCACCCTGATCCGCCCGGCGCCTGTCGCGCCGCCGGCGACCTACGCCGATCCCAGCGCGCCGCTGCCGAAAGTATCTTCGCCGACCTATTATACCTACAAGCCCGATCCGATGCGGTTTGTTGATACCAGCAAGTTCACCGATCCCGTCGTGACCGGCGCTGTTGCCGCCGTCAACGTGTCTGCTGATGCGGCTCCCACCGTGCAGCGTCGCTTCCTGATCGAGGCCAAGGTGCGGGCGCCGGTAGAGGTCGCCAAGGCGCTTGAAGCCTATTACGGCGATGCGAAAAATCCGCTGCTGTGGCTGAGCGGTGCCGACATCAACGATCGCGCCAAGGCTGCCATGGCGGCGCTTGCCGATGCTGGTTCCGTCGGGCTCGATCCCGCCGATTACGCGCTCGAGGTTCCCAACGTCGATCCGTCCAACCCGGACCCATCAGCTCGCGACCGTGCGCTGACGCAATTCGAGCTCGCGCTATCCGCCAAGGTTCTTGCCTATGTGCAGGACACGGTTCGCGGTCGTGTCGACCCGAACAAGCTGTCTGGCTATCACGACTTCGTTCGCAAGACGGTCAACCTGACGCCCGTTCTCAAATTGGCACGCATGAGCCCGGATGTTGCTGCCTACATCACCAGCCGCACGCCCGATGGCCCGCAATTTGCGGCCCTCAAGGCCGAGCTCGCCAAGCTGAAGGGCGAGGGGAGCGCCGAGGCGCCGATCAACATCACCCTGACGGGTCTGCTGCGTCCCGGTGACAACTCGCCGGAAATCCCGAATATCGTCAAGGCAATCAGCAAGCATGGTTCGGCTGCGCTGAAGGCGGAAAACGCCGCGACGCTGGCTGCCTATACCGATGGTACCGACTACTCGCCGGAAATCGTCTCGCTCGTCGAGAGTTTCCAGAAGGAGCGTGGCCTGAAGCCTGACGGCGTCATCGGCCAGGCTACCGTTCGCGTGATGACCGGCGGCGATAGCAACGGCGCGAAGATTGAAAAGCTGGTCGTGGCCATGGAGCAGGCACGCTGGCTGCCGGCCGATCTTGGCTCGCGCTATGTCTTCATCAATCAGCCGGCCTACATGGTCTACTACCACAACGACAACAAGGAACAGCTGTCGATGCGGGTGGTTGTCGGTCAGCCGTCGCACCAGACGTTCTTCTTCCAGGATCAGATCCAGACGGTCGAGTTCAATCCGTTCTGGGGCGTGCCGCAATCGATCATCATCAACGAGATGCTGCCGAAGCTGCGTTCCGATCCGAACTATCTGGATCGCATGGGGTATGAAGTTGCCGTCGGCGGCAGGGCCGTGCCTTCTTCGAGCGTAGACTGGTACGGTTCGACGTCGAATATCTCCGTGCGCCAGCCACCGAGCGGTGACAACGCGCTGGGCGAACTGAAGATCCTGTTCCCGAATGCGCACGCGATCTACATGCACGACACGCCATCGAAGAGCTTCTTCAAGCGTGACATGCGCGCTCTCAGCCACGGCTGCGTACGCCTTGCCGACCCGCGCGCAATGGCCGCTGCCGTCTTGAACACCTCGGTCGAGAAGATCGGCCAGGAGATCGCGACCGGCAAGAACCATGCGGTGCAGGTGCCGCAGAAGTTCCCGATCTACATCGCCTATTTCACGGCATGGCCTGACAAGAACGGCGTGGTGCAGTATTTCGACGACGTCTACGGCCGCGACGCCTATGTCGAGAAAGCCTTCAGCGCGACGTCGAAGGCTCGCGGCGCCCAGATCTGACCTTCAAAGCTGCGCGGCCCTAGGTCGCGCAGCTTTCCCGGCGCCCGCTGCGCCTGCGCCCAGAGCGTGGCTTGTGCCGCCCCGCGCTTAACTGTCATTTCACTATCATAGTCCCGTCCTACATGGAGCGTGGAAGGCTGGAGAGGCCGCAGCCGGACCCGCCGTCACAGATCTGAGTTCTGTGCGTGGTGTGTACGGGGGTCTGTGTACCGGCTGACGTCACGGTATTTTTCCAAAGGACATTACTATGAGCGTTTCATCCTTCGCCAAGGCACGTTTTGTCGTCACGGCGCTTCTTGCATCGGTTGCCTTTACGCCTTTCGCCGCGTTTGCCGACAACACCGTGACGGTCGGTGGCGTCTCTTTCGTCAATCGGGGACTGGTCGCTGTCGGCCGTATCCCGGCCAATCAGCGCGACAAGTTCGGGGAGACCTTCGGTTCCGGCTCCGGCATGGCCATCGATCCGGCCTCGTGGACCAAAGATGGTGATGGCTACAAGGGATCGCTGTGGCTGCTTCCCGACCGTGGCTACAACGCCGCCGGCACCACGGATTACCGTCCGCGCATCAATACCGTTGACATCCTGGTGACGCCGACGGCACCGGGCTCGGTACCGGCTGCCGGCAGGGAGCAGACCGGAGTAGAGGCGAAGCTGGTCGACTCGATGCTGCTTGTCGACGACAAGGGTGGCGACATGACAGGGCTCGATCCGGAAAGCGGCGTTCGTGCTGCAACCGGCGAGTTTCCGCCGCTGCCGCAGGCCAGCAACGGCAAGGTCGCGCTCGACAACGAGGCCATTTTGCGGCTGCCTGATGGCTCGATGTTCATCAGCGACGAATATGGCCCTTACATCTACCACTTCTCGGCGGACGGCAAGCTGATCGCGGCGACGCAACCGCCGAAGGCACTGCTGCCGATGCGCAAGGGCGCGCTGAACTTTGCCTCCAACAATCCGGGCCCCGGCGCTTCGACCCCGGACCCGAAGGATCCGGAGACGGGGCGCCAGAACAACCAAGGCCTTGAAGGCATGGCAATAACGCCCGATGGCAAGTACCTGATCGCGGTGCTGCAGTCGGCAACCCGCCAGGATGGCGGCGATTCCGGCGCGACGCGGCAGAACACTCGTGCGATGGTCTATGATGCAGCCGATCCGGCACATCTGAAGCTCGTTCACGAATACGTCGTGCCGCTGCCAGTCTTCAAGGATGCGAAGGGCAAGACGCTGGTTGCGGCGCAGAGCGAAATCGTCGCGCTTTCCGACAAGGCGTTCCTGATGCTTGCTCGCGACAGCAACAACGGCTTCGGCCTCAAGGGCGATACCTCGCTTTACAGGGCGATCAATGTCGTCGATTTGTCTGCCGCAACCGATATCGCCGGAAGCGAATTCGATGGCGACAAACCAGTCGCGCCGAAGGGGGTGTTGGACCCCAGCGTGATGCCGGCGACGCTGACGTCTCTGATCGACCTCAACGACAGCAAGGAGCTTGCACGCTTTGGCCTGCACAACGGCGCGCCGAACGACCGCAACAACCTGTCCGAAAAGTGGGAAGCGATGTCACTGGCCAGTGCGCTGGATCCGAGCAAGCCTGACGACTACTTCGTATTCGTTGCCAACGACAACGACTTCCTGACCCAGGACGGCTTCCAGGTGGGCTCGGCCTACAAGGCTGAGAACGACGCGAACGTCGATACGACGTTCCAGGTATTCCGCGTGACGCTGCCGGGGATTGCCAAGAGGTAAGCCGCATGGAGGCGGGCGCTTCGAAGCGCCCGCCTGTTAGCCGGCGTGCAGGAAGCGGATCGCCTCGTCGCGTCGGAAGAGGTAGAGCAGGGTCCGTACGGCTTTTCCGCGCTCGCTCGTCAATTCGGGGTCGCGTTCGATCAGATAGGCGCCATCCTTTCTCGCAATTTCCAGCAGGTCCGCATGGGCCTCGAGGCTGGCAATCCGAAAACCGGGTGTTCCGGATTGCCGTGTGCCCAGCAGCTCGCCTTCACCACGCAGCTTCAGGTCTTCCTCGGCGATCCGGAAGCCGTCTTCCGTTTCTCGCATGATCGAGAGCCGGGCATGGCCGGTTTCGCTAAGCGGCCCCTTGTAGAGCAGGATGCAGGTCGATGCCTCATCGCCGCGTCCGACGCGACCGCGCAACTGATGCAGCTGTGCCAGCCCGAAGCGCTCGGCATGTTCGATAACCATGATGGTGGCATCCGGGACATCGACTCCGACCTCGACGACGGTGGTCGCGACGAGCAGGCGAATGTCGCCGTTCTTGAAGGCCATCATGACGGCGTCCTTCTCCGGTCCGCTCATGCGACCGTGGATGAGGCCGATGCCCAGGCCGAGAGCGGAGGCGAGGGTGGCGTGCCGTTCCTCGACCGACATAAGGTCACTCTCTTCGGACTCCTCGACGAGAGGGCAGATCCAATAGGCCTTCTTGCCTTCCGCCAGCGCACTCTTCAGGCGGCCGACGATTTCGCCGACGCGTTCCGTCGGTACGGTGATCGTCTGGATCGGCTTGCGGCCCGCCGGCTTTTCCGTGAGCTTAGAAACATCCATGTCGCCAAAGGCGGCGAGGACAAGCGTTCTCGGAATGGGCGTTGCCGTCATGACCAGCATGTGGGGCGTGATGCCTTTGGCGGTCAGGCGCAGCCGCTGGTGGACGCCGAAGCGGTGTTGTTCATCCACCACGGCCAGCATGAGGTTGTTGTAGCTGACGCTATCCTGGAAAAGTGCATGGGTGCCGATGATGATCTGCGCCTCGCCCGAAGCGATCCGTTCGAGGATCTCGTCGCGCTCGCGGCCCTTGGTGCGGCCGGTCAGGACTTCGATGCCAAGGTTGGCGGCCGCGGCGAACTTGGAGATCGTCGCGTGGTGCTGGCGTGCCAGGATTTCCGTCGGCGCCATCAAGACGGCCTGTCCGCCGCTTTCGATCACCGCAGCCATGGACATCAAGGCCACCAGCGTCTTGCCAGAGCCGACATCGCCCTGCAGCAGCCGCAACATGCGATCGTCGCCCGCCATGTCCTTCAGGATGTCCGCGATCGCCTCGTTCTGGCTGCCGGTCGGGGAAAACGGCAGAGCCTGCAATATCTGGCGGCTGACGGCGCCTGTCGCGTGGACGGGTTTGCCGGCAACTTTGCGCAGACGCTGGCGTACCAGTGCGAGGGATAGCTGTCCCGCCAGAAACTCGTCATAGGCAAGACGGCGGCGAGCGGGCGCCTGCGGATCGATATCGGAGGGATCGCGAGGCTCGTGCAGCATATGGAAGGCGTCGGATATCGACGGCAGACCTTGCTTCTGGGCGAGCGCCAGATCGATCCATTCCGGCAGATCGGGGACCCGCGGCAGCGCGGCCTCGATGATCTTTCGAAGTGTTTTCGGGGAAAGCCCCGCGGTCAGGGGATAGATCGGTTCAACGAGCGGCAGGTTTCCGGCTTCGCTCGTTTTCACGATGTAGTCGGGGTGGACCATCGAGGCGCGGCCGTTGAACCAGTCGATCTTGCCGCTGACGGTTACTTCCTCGTCGATGGGGAGCTGCTTTTCCAGCCATGTCGACTGGCCGCGGAAGAAGACAAGGGTGAGTTCTCCGGTCTCGTCGTGCAGGAAGACGCGGTAGGGAACGTTGCTCTTCCGGTTCGGCGGCGGCTGGTGTCGATCGACGCGGCCGGTGATCGTGACGATGGCTCCCTGCGGCGAGCGGGCGATGCCTGGCTGGTTGCGGCGGTCGATCAGCGAGTGCGGGGCATGGAACAAGAGATCCACGACCCGGCAATCCTCCGGCGTATCGCGGCCGAATAGCTTGGCGAGCAGTTCGGCGATCTTCGGGCCGACGCCGGGCAGGCCGGAAACCGACGAAAACAGGGGATCGAGAATGGCAGGACGCATGGCGGCAAAATGCGACGAACAATGCGGACTTGGCAAGGCTGACAAGCCGCTTTCGAGGGTCTATAGAGGCGCATCAACAGGAAGGTATGCCATGACAGGTGTGACACTCTCGAGCGTCGATCTCGATCCCCGCCGCCGCCGGATTCTGTTCCGTTGCTGGCATCGCGGCATTCGCGAGATGGATCTGGTGTTCGGTCAGTTTGCCGAGAAGGAAATTGCCGGGCTATCGGAAGCTGAACTCGACGAGTTCGAGACGATCATGGCCGAAGAGGACAACGACCTCGTGCGGTGGATCATGGGAACCTGGCCGGTGCCCGAGCGTTTCCAGACACCGATGTTCGAACGGCTCGCTGCCTACAAGCCGGACTTTGAATATCCTGCCGACGCCAGGAACGCGGAATGATCCCAGGTTTAGACGCCAAGAAGCTCGCAGCGCTTGCCGAGCCGCTGACCATCGGCAACGTGCCCGCAGGGCTCGAACCGCTGTTGCTCGCGGATCTTGCGCGCGCCGGCGAACCCGTTGCCTACGTGCTCTCAGATGGCCAGAGAATGGCGGACCTGGAGCAGATGCTTGGCTTTGTGGCGCCCGACATTCCGGTGCTGACGCTGCCCGCATGGGACTGTCTGCCCTATGACCGTGTTTCGCCGAGCGCCGACACGTCGGCCCGTCGCCTTGCGGCGCTGAGCGGGCTCATCGCCCACCAGAAGAAGCCGCATGCGGCGATCGTGCTCGTCACGGTCAACGCGATGCTGCAGAAGGTGGCGCCACAGGACGTGATCGAGAGCCTCGCGTTTTCTGCAAGGCCCGGCAATCAGGTGCGGATGGACGATATTGCCGGACGGCTGGAGCGAAACGGCTTCGACCGGGTGGCGACGGTTCGCGAAGTCGGCGAGTACGCGGTGCGCGGCGGCATCCTCGATGTCTTCGTGCCGGGCTCGGAAGAGCCGGTGCGGCTGGATTTCTTTGGCGATACGCTGGAGAGCGTTCGCAGCTTCGATCCCGCCAGCCAGCGCACGACGGGGCAGGTCCGCTCGCTCGATCTCAACCCGATGAGCGAAGTGACGCTGACGCCGGATACCATTAGCCGCTTCCGCAAGAATTACCTTTCGGCCTTCGGTGCCGCGACGCGCGACGATGCGCTCTATCTCGCCATCTCCGAGGGGCGCCGCTATCCCGGCATGGAGCATTGGCTACCGCTGTTCTACGAACGGCTGGAGACGGTCTTCGATTATCTCAAGGGCTTTCGTCTGGTCACCGACCACACGGTGCGCGAGGCGGCCGAGGAGCGCTCGAAGCTCGTCTTCGACTATTACGACGCGCGCCTCAACTCCGGGCAGACCACAAAAGGCCAGATGGGTCAGGGTACGCCCTACAAGCCCGTGGTGCCCGGTCAGCTCTATCTTGACGGCAAGACCTTCGCGAGCACGCTGGATGCCTTCAATGCGATGCGCATCTCGCCCTTCAACGAGCATGAGGGGGAGGCGCGCCGCGTCGTCAATCTCGATGCGCGCCAGGGTGAGCGCTGGGCCCGTTCGAACGCCGAAGGTGGCGGCAATGCCGAGCGCGTGAACGTCTTTGACGCCGTCGTCAAGCATATCGCTGACAGACGTGCGGGTGGCGCCAAGGTACTGATCACCGCCTGGACGGAAGGGTCGCTGGAACGGCTGCTGCAGGTTCTCAACGAACACGGGCTTGAGCGCGTGAAGCCGATTGCGGCCTTCAAGGAGATCGATGCGCTCGCCAAGGGTGAGGCGGCGGCCGCCGTGTTCAGCCTCGAGTCCGGCTTTGAAGCCGGCAATCTCATCGTCATCGGCGAACAGGACATTCTCGGCGACCGCATGGTGCGCCGCTCCAAGCGCCGCAAGCGAGCCGCGGATTTCATCTCCGAAGTCGCGGGCCTCGACGAGGGGTCGGTCGTTGTTCATGCCCAGCACGGCATCGGGCGCTTCGTGGGCCTCAGAACCATCGAGGCTGCGGGTGCGCAGCATGCCTGCCTCGAGCTGCAATATGCCGACGATGCAAAGCTCTTCCTGCCGGTCGAGAACATCGACCTGTTGTCGCGTTATGGCGGCGAGGGCACGGAAGCGCAGCTCGACAAGCTCGGCGGTGGCGCATGGCAGATGCGCAAGGCCAAGCTCAAGAAGCGCCTGCTCGACATGGCGGACGGCTTGATCCGTATTGCCGCCGAGCGGCTGACGCGACACGCGCCTGTCCTGACCACGCCGGAAGGGCTCTATGACGAGTTCGCGGCACGCTTCCCCTATGACGAGACGGAAGACCAGGATAACGCGATCGAGGCTGTGCGTGGCGATCTTGGGGCCGGACGTCCGATGGATCGACTGGTCTGCGGCGACGTCGGCTTCGGCAAGACCGAGGTTGCGCTTCGTGCTGCTTTCGTGGCTGCCATGAACGGCATTCAGGTCGCTGTCGTCGTACCGACGACGCTGCTCGCCCGCCAGCACTTCAAGACCTTTTCCGAGCGCTTCCGTGGCCTGCCGGTTCGCCTGGCGCAGGCGTCGCGTCTCGTGGGCGCCAAGGAGCTGGCGCTGACGAAGAAGGAAGTGGCCGACGGCAAAACCGATATCGTCGTCGGAACCCATGCGCTGCTTGGAGCCGGCATCAAGTTCGCCAATCTCGGACTTCTGATCATCGACGAAGAGCAGCATTTCGGCGTCAAGCACAAGGAACGGCTGAAGGAGCTGAAGAGCGACGTACACGTTCTGACGCTTTCAGCAACGCCGATCCCGCGCACGCTGCAGCTGGCGATGACGGGGGTTCGCGAGCTTTCGCTGATCACCACGCCGCCGGTCGACCGTATGGCGGTTCGAACCTTCATTTCGCCTTTCGATTCGCTTGTCATCCGCGAGACGCTGATGCGCGAGCATTATCGCGGCGGGCAGAGCTTCTACGTCTGCCCACGGCTGGCCGATCTCGAGGACGTGCATGCGTTCCTGCGCTCCGATGTGCCGGAGCTGAAGGTCGCGGTCGCGCATGGGCAGATGCCCGCGGGCGAACTCGAAGACATCATGAACGCCTTCTACGAGGGCCGCTACGACGTGCTGCTGTCGACGACAATCGTCGAATCCGGCCTCGACGTGCCGACGGCCAATACCTTGATCGTGCATCGCGCAGACATGTTCGGTCTCGCACAACTCTATCAGCTGCGCGGCCGCGTCGGCCGGTCGAAGGTGCGCGCCTTTGCGTTGTTCACGCTGCCGGTCAACAAGGTGCTGACGGCAACGGCCGAGCGGCGTCTCAAGGTGCTGCAGTCGCTCGATACGCTCGGCGCCGGCTTCCAGCTTGCCAGCCACGACCTCGATATTCGTGGTGCCGGCAATTTGCTTGGCGAGGAGCAGTCCGGTCACATCAAGGAAGTCGGCTTCGAACTGTACCAGCAGATGCTGGAAGAGGCGGTTGCCGAGGTGAAGGGCGTCGACGAAATCCAGGATACCGGTTGGTCGCCGCAGATCTCGGTCGGCACCTCGGTCATGATCCCCGACGGTTACGTGCCCGATCTGCATCTGCGCATGGCGCTCTATCGCCGTCTCGGTGAGATCACCGAACTCAAGGAGATCGACGCCTTCGGTGCGGAGATGATCGACCGGTTCGGACCGATGCCGATCGAGGTGCAGCATCTGCTGAAGATCGTCTACGTGAAATCGCTGTGCCGTGCTGCCAATGTCGAGAAGGTGGATGCCGGACCGAAGGGTGTCGTCATCCAGTTCCGCAACAAGGAATTCCCGAACCCGGCAAATCTGGTCGGCTACATCGCCAAGCAGGGCTCGATGGCGAAGATCCGTCCCGACCACAGCGTGTTCCTGACGCGCGATCTGCCGACGCCAGAAAAGCGGCTGCAGGGTGCAGCCGTGATCATGACGCAGCTTGCGGAAATGGCGAAGGGCTAAAACAAATCCGGACGGCAAGCATGAGCTCGCCGTCCGGATTTGAATGCAACCATTTGGGGAATAACTCGATCAGTTCATCCCGGCGCGGGCTTCGGCCTTGGCCTTGGCGATGTCGCGCAGCGCGCCTGCGATCACGTCTGGCGTCTGGGCGCCGCTGACGGCGTATTGCTGGTCGAAGATGAAGAAGGGCACACCGTTGACGCCCATCTTCTGCGCCGATTCGATTTCCTCGACGACGAGAACCTTGTCGGCATCGGAGGTGAGCAGGGAGGCGGTCACCGCGCGGTCGAGGCCAGCTTTCTCCGCGATATCGAGCAGCACGGCGTGATCACCGACATTCAGGCCTTCCTCGAAATTCGCCTTGAACAGCGCATTGACCACCTTGTCGGCCTTGTCGCGATCCTCGATCATTGCCCAGTGAATGAGCCGGTGGGCATCGAGCGTGTTCGGGCCAATCTTGATGGCGTCGAAATTGAAATGGATTCCGACCTCACGGCCGAGATCCGTCAGCATCTTGTGACCCTGGGCCACACGCTCGGCGCCACCGAGCTTTGCTTCCAACGCCTGCTTTTGATCGACGCCTTCCGGCGGATAGTCGGGGTTGAGCCGATAGGGACGCCAGTTGATGTCGACGCCGACCTCGTCCTGAACCTCGGCGATCGCCAGTTCGAGCCGTGCCTTGCCAAGATAGCACCACGGGCAGACGACATCCGAGACGACATCGATCGTTATGCGTTCCATGGGCTTTCCTTTCCTGGATTCAGCCTTGATTCAGTGGCTTGCGTTTCCAGCCATCTAGTCGTTGAGGGCGGAGACTTCAACCAGGCAGGAAAAGAGAACCACCTCCTATTGCGCGCTCTGGTCCCACCAGGCGGGCAGCTGGTAGCCGTAGAGCGGCACGGTGTCCGGGTGGCCGATACGCTTGCTGCGCGCCACCCATTGCTTGTCGACGTGGTAGAGCGGCAGCACGTAATGGCCCGACAGCAGCATGCGGTCATGCGAGCGCACGGCGGCAGTGAAGTCTTCGGCCGAACGGGCGGTGAGGATGTGCTGGATAAGTGTGTCGACATCTGGATCGGCGACGCCGGCGAAATTGTCGGTGCCTTCCCGATCCTTCGAGGCGGACGACCAGCGGCCCAGCTGCTCGATGCCTGGCGACAGCGAAGAAGTATAGGACTTCACGATGACATCGTAGTCGAAGCTGCTGGTGCGGCTCTGATACTGCGAATCGTCGACCGTGCGGATCGACGCGCCGATCCCGAGCAGCTGCAGCGAGCGCTGGTAGGAAACCGCAAGCTTCTCCTGGTCGGTATTCTGGGTCATGATCTCGAAGATCAGGGGTCTGCCGCTGGCATCGCTCATCTTGCCGTTCTTGATCGTATAGCCTGCCTCCTTGAGCAGGGCGGCCGCCTGCTTCAGAACGTTGCGGTCGCGGCCTGAGCCGTCGGTCACAGGCAGCTTGTAGGTGCCGTCAAGAATTGCCGGATTGATGCGATCCTTGATCGGACCGAGCAGCTTCAGTTCGCGCTCGTCGGCTGGAACACCGAAACTCGAAAGCTCCGAATTCTGCCAGTAGCTTTGCGTCCTGATATAGGCGCCCGAGAACAGGTTCTTGTTTGCCCATTCGAAATCGAAGATCAGCGACAGGCCCTCGCGCAGCTTCTCATTGGCGAATACCGACCGGCGCGTGTTGAAGACGAAGCCGAACATGCCGCTCGGCAGTTTCGGTTCAAAGACATCCTTGACGACGTTGCCCGAGGTCGCCGCCGGGAAATTGTAGGCGCTCGCCCAATGGCCGGGGCTGCCATCCGGGTAGAGATCGACATCGCCCTTCTTGAAGGATTCGAAGAGCGTCGTGTCCTGCAGGAAGTATTGAACGGTGATCTGGTCGTAATTGTCCATGCCGACCTTTGCCGGAATATCCTTGCCCCAGTAGTTGGGATCGCGCTCGAAGGTGATGCTCTCGCCGGGTTTCAGCGATTTGACCTTGTACGGGCCGGAGCCGATCGGCGGCGCAAGCGAGGAGCGGTCGAAGCTGTCCGGCTTGATTGCATGCTGCGGCAGGATGGGCGTCGAACCGGCCAGGATGAGCGGGAATTCCCGATCCGCCTTGTCGTTGAATGTGAAGCGAACGCTGTGGTCGCCAACCTTCTCCATCTTCTCCACGGCATTCAATCGGGTGCTGAACGGCACACGGCCTTTTTCCTTCAGCAGGTTGAACGAGAAGATGACGTCGTCAGGCGTGACGGGCTGCCCATCCGACCACTTGGCGGCCGGATTGAGATTGAACTGGATATAGGTCCGGTCGTCGTTCCATTCGACGGATTCAGCCAGCAGTCCATACAGCGTGAACGGTTCGTCACGTGAGCGCAACATTAGCGTCTCGTAGACGAGGTTGCCGTATTCCGGATCCCACATTCCGCGCGCCGTCGTACGCATGCTCTTGAGGATGAACGGATTGAGGTTGTCGAACGTGCCGACCACGCCATAGGCGATCTTGCCGCCCTTTCTCACATCGGGATTGACGTAGGGCAGGTGCTTGAAATCGGCGGGCAGCGCCGGGGCGCCGTGCATAGCGATTCCATGCACTGGTTCGGCAACGGCTGCCTCGCAAATCAGAGTGAAGACGATGGGAAGAACGATCCGGAGCATCCCTGAAATCCTTTCCGGAAGACGGTACGATTCGGGTCCGACAGTATCATGCAGCTCAAGCAGTTCACCATCGGCAACAGATTCTTTCCGGCGATGGTCAAAACGCCAAAGAAATACTGGATATCTTTAGCGACGCAATGTAACAGGAGAACCCGAAGCCGGGGGGTCATGCATTTGCCTCATTTTTTTAAGAGGTGGGGTGCGAACAACCCTGTTGGTGAGGACGGCATATCCGCTGTCCCAATGGGATACCAGGAGACGGAATTCGTTATGTTCAAGTCTGAAAAGAAAACGCGGGCAGCTCTGTCCGTTCTGGCCGTGATGCTCGGCGCCGTAGCGGCTCCGGTGTCTTCTTTCGCGCAAGATGCGTCGGCTGACGCTCCGGCCCAGGCTGCAGGCGCCCCCCGCCTTGGCTGGTACAAGACCTGCAGCAAGCAGGAAGACAATGACGTCTGCGTTGTACAGAACGTCGTTCTCGCCGGCGGCGGTCAGCTGGTCACGGGCGTTGGCCTCATCAGCGTCACCGGCAAGATCAACAACAAGAGCCTTCAGGTTTCGGTTCCTCCGGCACGTCTGATCCCGCCAGGCATCGCGATGCAGATCGACGGTGGCAAGGCCCAGAAGATCGACTACCTGATGTGCATGCCTGACCGTTGCGTCGCCCAGATCCCGCTGACCGACGCGATGATCGCAAGCCTGAAGAAGGGCACGGATCTCGTGCTGACCTCGATCAACTTCCGCCGCGCGCCGAACCCGATCAAGATTTCGCTTGAAGGCTTCACCGGTGCATACGACGGCGAGGCTGTATCTCAGTCGAAGCTGGCCGAAAGCCAGAAGAGCCTGCAGGACAGCATGCAGAAGAAGGCTGACGAAGCGCGCAAGAAGCTTGAAGACGCTCAGAAGGCTGCCAAGGCTCAGTAATCTGATCCTCTTGGAATTCACGAAGAACCCGGCTCCAGGCCGGGTTTTTTGTTGCCGGAAGGGCAAAGAAAAAACCCCGCCGGGAAGCGGGGTTTGAATTGAGTATGCTTGGAGTTAGTGGGCGAAGCTCATCTTGGGTTTGAACTGCCCGGTCGGCGCCATATCGAAGATCTGATAGACCTGTTCGTTGCGGAGCGGGACGCCGCTCTCGTCATTCACGAGGTTCTGCTCTGACACGTAGGCAACGTATTCGTTCTCGTCATTTTCGGCGAGCAGATGGTAGAAGGGTTGGTCCTTGCTAGGGCGCACTTCGGCGGGGATTGAGTTCCACCATTCTTCCGTGTTCGCAAATTCCGGATCGACATCGAAGATGACGCCGCGAAACGGAAATACCTTGTGCCGAACCACTTCACCGATACTGAACTTAGCTGTTTTTTCTTTCATGGTACGACTTCCTTTCATCACCTGATTTGGTGATTGGTCTCACTCAAATCAAGATTTGTGCGAGATCTCGTCACATGAGTGTCACATCCGCATAGATCGTCCGTGACGTCGGGCAGGCAAGAAGCCCCGGAAGACCGGGGCTTCTTCTATCATCAGGCAGAATAGTACATGTCGTATTCGACGGGATGCGGGGTCATGTCGTAGCGCATGACCTCGATCATCTTCAGCTCGATGAAGCTGTCGATCTGGTCGTCGTCGAACACGCCGCCGGCGGTCAGGAACTTGCGATCCTTGTCGAGGCTCTCCAGAGCTTCGCGCAGCGAGCCGCAAACCGTCGGGATCTTCTTCAGTTCCTTCGGCGGCAGGTCGTAGAGATCCTTGTCCATGGCCTTGCCGGGATGGATCTTGTTCTTGATGCCGTCGAGGCCGGCCATCAGCATCGCTGCGAAGGCGAGGTAGGGGTTCGCCATCGGATCCGGGAAGCGGACTTCGACGCGCTTTGCCTTCGGGTTGTTGCCGAACGGAATGCGGCACGAGGCCGAACGGTTGCGGGCCGAGTAGGCGAGCAGGACCGGTGCCTCATAGCCCGGGACGAGACGCTTGTAGGAGTTCGTCGACGGGTTGGTGAAGGCATTCAGCGCCTTGGCGTGCTTGATGACGCCGCCGATGAAATAGAGGCAGCTCTCGGACAGGCCTGCGTATTCGTCACCGGCGAAGCTCGGCTTGCCGCCCTTCCAGATCGAAAGGTGGACGTGCATGCCAGAGCCGTTGTCGCCGAAGATCGGCTTCGGCATGAAGGTTGCCGTCTTGCCGTAGGCATTGGCGACCTGGTGCACGACGTACTTGTAGATCTGCATCTTGTCGGCGTTGCGAACGAGCGTGTCGAACTTGATGCCGAGCTCGTGCTGGGCAGCCGCCACTTCATGGTGGTGCTTCTCGACGACGACGCCCATCTCCGACAGGACGGTCAGCATTTCGGAGCGCATGTCCTGGCAGCTGTCGATCGGCGGAACCGGGAAGTAGCCGCCCTTGACGCGCGGACGGTGGCCCAGGTTGCCGGTCTCGTATTCGGTGTCGTCGTTGGACGGCAGTTCGGTGGAGTCGAGCTTGAAGCCGGTGTTGTAGGGGTCTGCCTTGTAGCGAACGTCATCGAAAATGAAGAACTCTGCTTCAGGACCGACGAATACGGTGTCGCCGATGCCCGACGCCTTGAGGTAGGCTTCGGCCTTCTTGGCGGTGCCGCGCGGGTCGCGGTTATAGGCTTCGCCCGAAACCGGGTCCAGGATATCGCAGAGGATGACCATGGTGGACTGCGCGAAGAACGGATCCATGTGAACCGTTTCGGGGTCCGGCATCAACACCATGTCGGATTCGTTGATAGCCTTCCAGCCGCCGATCGAGGAGCCGTCGAACATGACGCCATCGGCGAACATGTCTTCGTCGACGCAAACCACATCCATCGTTACGTGCTGCAGCTTGCCCTTCGGGTCAGTAAAGCGCAGGTCAACGAACTTGACGTCGTTATCCTTGATTTGCTTGAGGATTTCGCTTGCGGTCGCCATTAAATAGTTCCTTTATTTGAGATGACGATACGTTGTTTCGCCGGAGGGCGACAAAGGTCAGATGGCATCGACACCGGTTTCGCCGGTGCGGATACGGATGACCTCTTCGATATTGGATACAAAAATCTTGCCGTCGCCAATACGTCCGGTCTGCGCGGCCTTGCGGATCGCGTCGATTACGGCTTCCGCGTTCTCGTCGGCGAGGACGACTTCGACCTTCACCTTCGGCAGGAAGTCGACGACGTATTCCGCGCCACGGTAGAGTTCCGTATGGCCTTTCTGACGACCGAAGCCCTTCGCTTCCGTGACTGTAATACCCTGCAGGCCAACTTCCTGAAGGGCTTCCTTCACTTCGTCCAGCTTGAAGGGCTTAATGATCGCTTCGATCTTTTTCATGAGAAAATGACTCTCCGCTTCTCCTGTTATAGCAGGTCGATACCCACCCGCTGACATGATGCAGTTATCGTGCCAGTTGGAAAGCGGAATTTTCGGAAAATTGGTCGCCGCGGGCTGAAAATGGCCGGAATTCAAGCAAGATCGGTGCATTCTTCGCCGAAATGCGCGAAAAATAATGCCGATTGAAGAAAAAACCGTGCAAATTCATAATATTTGCGGTCGCTTATAAGGCGTAGATGCATTCATGATAATTCTAAAAAATAGGCAAATGATTAAATAGTGATCATCATCATTCTTCGGCAAACGGTTGTTATTTAGGCGGTTTCTGATTGAATGCCTCCATGAACCAGAGTCTCGCGCACCTCCTTTTATCACCCTCCGAAATGGCTGCTGTCGATGCGGCTGCCGCCGCATCCGGCATCGACAACTTTGGCTTGATGCTGCGTGCGGGGGCCGGCGTGGGCGCCGCCTTTCTCCGGTTCCACTCAGGGGCTGTCCGCGCGGTCGTCCTCTGTGGCCCAGGCAACAATGGCGGCGATGGCTATGTGGCGGCGCGGTGCCTTGCGGATAGCGGCGTAGACGTCAATGTGTTTCATCTGGGCGACCCGGCGCGGCTGAAAGGCGACGCAGCGCGGGCGCGCGATGGCTGGGGTGAACAGACGTCGCCGCTCGAGGGCTACCAGCCGGCGACGGGAGACGTGGTGATCGATGCGCTCTTTGGCGCCGGGTTGAGCCGCGACGTACCCGAGGCCGTTGCTGCCGTGATTGGGCGTGTCGCGTCAGCACGCGTGCCTGTGCTCGCCGTGGACCTGCCGTCTGGCCTCGACGGACGAACCGGCGCGGTTCTCGGTGCAGCATTTGTTGCCGAGCGGACGATTACGTTCATGACCCGGAAACCCGGTCATCTTCTGCTGCCGGGCCGGGAGTTGTGCGGATCGCTGGAGGTGCTGGATATCGCCATACCGGCACGCATCGTGCGGGCTGAGGCGAAGGGACAGGTTGCCGAGAACCTGCCCGAACGCTGGATGCCAACGCTGCATTCAGCGGGGCAGGAGACCCACAAGTACACGCGCGGTCATTTGGCCGTGTTTTCGGGCGGTGCCGGCAAGACAGGCGCTGCGCGAATGTCAGCGATGGCGGGGCTGCGGGCCGGCGCCGGGCTTGCGACGATCGCAGCGCCGAGCGAGGCGATGGCGGAAAATGCGACGCATCTGACAGCGGTCATGCTGCATGCCATCGACAGCGAGGCAGATCTCCTCACATGGCTGCAAGACGAACGGCTGCAGACATTCGTTCTCGGGCCCGGCTTCGGCGCCGGTGCCAAAGCGCGCGCCTTTGTGGCCGCGCTTCGCGAGCGTCGCCTGGTTCTCGATGCCGACGGCATCTCGTCGTTTCGGGAAGACCCCGCAGAGCTGTTCGGCCTGTTTGCGGATGGAGAGACCCGATTGATCATGACCCCGCATGGCGGCGAATTCGGCCGGCTCTTTCCTGATATCGCCGAGGATGCGACGCTCGGCAAGGTCGACAAGGCCCAGAAAGCGGCCGCCCGCGCCAATGCCGCTATCGTTTTCAAGGGAGCCGATACAGTGATCGCCGCCCCCGATGGCCGTGCGTTGATCAACGCCAACGCACCGGCCTGGCTCGCCACTGCCGGATCAGGCGATGTGCTCGCCGGCATTATCGGCGCATTGATGGCGCAGGGGATGCCTGCATTCGAGGCGGCAGCAGCCGGCGTTTACCTGCACGGAGAGGCTGGGACCCGAGCAGGCAAGGGCCTGACGGCCGAGGACCTCGTTTCGCATGTCCTGCCGCTTTGAGGGGCGCTAGCCGGAGACTGCTTCCTGCAGCGCGATCGCACCAAATGGTGCATTGACCTTGCCCTCGTGAATCATGAAGGCGAAGACGTCGCGCGGTTCCTGCTTCACCGTGCGGTTAGCGTCGATCAACGGCAGGTCATCCGGCACCTTGCCGGCAGCCCATGTCTCCAGCCGTTTTGCCCAGGCTTTCAAATCACTCGGCGGGTAGCAGGTCTTGATTTCGTCCGAGCCTTTCTGCAGCCGCGCATAGACGAAATCGGCCGTGACGTCGGCGACCATCGGATAGTCGAAATGCTCTGCGCAGACCGGCGCAACGCCGTATTTCGCGAGCAGCGCGACGAACTCCGGCACCTTGAAGGAATCGTGGCGGACCTCGACGACGTGCTTCAGCGGCAGGCCGTCCTGCTTGCTTGGCAGGAGCTTGAGGAAGCTCTCGAAATCGTCCGGCTCGAACTTCTTGGTCGGCGCAAACTGCCAGAGGATAGGCCCGAGATGAGGACCGAGTTCGACAATGCCCTGGCCGAGAAAGCGCTCGACCGATTCACCGGCTTCCGCGAGGATCTTGCGATTGGTGCTGAAGCGGCTGGCCTTCAGTGAAAATATGAAGCCCTCGGGCACATCGGCCGCCCACTTGGCAAAGGTTTCCGGCTTCTGGGAGCTGTAATAAGTTCCGTTGACCTCGATGACTTTCAGCTGACGGCTGGCATAGTGCAGCTCGTCCTTCTGCTTGAGGTCTGAGGGAAAGAAGTGGTTGCGCCACGGCTCGAACGTCCAGCCGCCGATGCCGACGCGAATAGTGCCGGATTTTGTCATGAGTTGAATCCATCCTGTTCGTTTTCGCCAAAACCGCTTTTCGAATAGTCAGCCTCGTGCGGCACCAGCCGAAAAACGCGGGCATCCTTCTCTGCACGTTCGAAATCGCGATCACGAAGAGCGCGGCGTACGCGATCCAGCTTGCGGATATCCTCCGGGCTTACCGTCGGAGACCATTCACCACCGTCGTCGTGAAGCTCCACAACGACCTCAGCGGCAAATTCCCCTTCACGAATGAGCTGCGACGCCTGTCTCGTCATTGCGGCTTCCTCCTGGTGAAATCGTCATTCCAGCGATCAGGATCGGGAATGTAGGCGGTAATCAAGACGGCCGGCTAAGTCGCACCGGCAGGGGATGCCCCAAAGCAGATGAATGGGTCCTCCCCGCTCGTCTGTCTGGAGGACCAAAACGCATGGTCCCTTATGATACTGCGGATACTCTTCCACGGGGACAGCGGAAGATATTCCTGTGACCAACGGTTCGATCAGCAGATCGTCGTTCAACAGCTCCTTCAGTGCGTGCGCAGATATCCTGAACTTGTCGTCAGCGATCAGCGCGCGCACCGTGGAGAGGATATCGCTCACTCCGCCGCCTGGACCTTCTTCACCGGCCGCCGTTCCAGCAACTCCTTGAGGAACTGACCGGTATAGGAGCGCTTCTCCTTGACGATTGCCTCGGGTGTTCCCGATGCAACAATCTCGCCACCGCCATCGCCACCTTCTGGTCCGAAATCGAGGACCCAGTCGGCCGTCTTGATGACCTCGAGGTTGTGCTCGATGACCACGACGGAATTGCCCTGATTGACGAGTTCATGCAGCATCTCGAGCAGCTTGGCGACGTCGTGGAAGTGCAAGCCTGTCGTCGGCTCATCGAGGATGTAAAGCGTGCGCCCGGTCGAACGCTTCGACAGCTCCTTGGCTAGCTTGACGCGCTGGGCCTCGCCGCCCGACAGCGTGTTCGCCTGCTGGCCGACCTTGATATAGCCGAGGCCCACGTCCTTCAGCGCCTGCAGCTTGTCGCGCACGGCAGGGACGGCTGCGAAGAAGTCGACGCCTTCCTCGACGGTCATGTCGAGCACGTCCGCGATCGATTTCTGCTTGAAGGTGACGTCGAGCGTTTCGCGGTTGTAGCGCTTGCCGTGGCAGACGTCGCAAGTGACGTAGACGTCGGGCAGGAAGTGCATCTCGATCTTGATGACGCCGTCGCCTTGGCACGCCTCGCAGCGGCCGCCCTTGACGTTGAAGGAGAAGCGGCCTGGCTGGTAGCCACGCGCCTTGGCTTCCGGCAAGCCGGCGAACCAGTCGCGGATCGGCGTGAAGGCGCCGGTATAGGTTGCCGGGTTGGAGCGCGGCGTGCGGCCGATCGGCGACTGATCGATGTCGATGACCTTGTCGATGTGCTCGAAGCCGTCGATGCGGTCGTGATCAGCAGGGATTTCGCGCGCGCCCATGACACGACGGGCCGCGGACTTGTAGAGCGTCTCGATCAGGAAGGTGGACTTGCCGCCACCGGACACACCCGTGACCGCGGTGAAGACGCCGAGCGGAATCGATGCCGTGACGTTCTTCAGGTTGTTGCCGCGGGCACCGACGACCTTGATTTCCTTACCCTTCTTTACCTTACGGCGTTCGTCGGGAACGGGCACGCCAAGCTCGCCCGACAGGTATTTACCGGTCAGTGACTTTGGGTTGGCCATGATATCCTGCGGCGTGCCATGGGCGATGACCTCACCGCCATGAATGCCGGCCGCCGGCCCGATGTCGACGACGTCGTCGGCCGTCAGGATAGCGTCTTCGTCATGCTCGACGACGATAACCGTGTTGCCGATGTCGCGCAGGTGCTTCAGCGTCTCCAGCAGGCGGGCATTGTCTCGCTGGTGCAGGCCGATTGACGGCTCGTCGAGCACGTAGAGAACGCCGGTCAGGCCTGACCCGATCTGCGAGGCGAGGCGGATACGCTGGCTCTCGCCGCCCGACAGCGTGCCGGAATTACGCGATAGGCTCAGATATTCGAGGCCGACATCGTTGAGGAAGCGCAGGCGGTCCCTGATTTCCTTGAGGATCCGGACGGCGATCTCGTTTTGCTTGGCGTTGAAACTGCCAGGCAGTGTTTCGAACCAGTCGCGGGCGACGCGGATCGACATGTCGGTGACTTGGCCGATATGCAGCTTGTTGACCTTCACGGCTAGCGCTTCAGGCTTCAGACGGAAGCCGTTGCAGGACGGGCAGGGTGCCGCCGACATGTAGCGCTCGATTTCCTCGCGCGCCCAGGCGCTGTCGGTTTCCTTCCAGCGGCGCTCAAGGTTGGTGATGATGCCTTCGAAGTTCTTGTGCGTGGTGTAGGAGCGCGCACCGTCGGCATAATGGAACTCGATCTTCTCGTCCGTCCCGTTGAGGATGACGTCCTGCGCTGTTGCCGAGAGGTCGTTCCAGCGAGCGCCGAGCTTGAAGCCGAAATGCTTGCCGAGTGCTTCGAGCGTCTGGTTGTAATAGGGAGACGACGATTTGGCCCACGGGGCAATCGCGCCGTCGCGCAATGTCCGTTCGGGTTCCGGCACGATCAGGTTGGCGTCGATCTTCTGCTGGGCGCCGAGGCCGTCGCAGGTCGGGCAGGCACCGGCCGGATTGTTGAACGAGAACAGTCGCGGCTCGATTTCCGAAATCGTGAAGCCGGAGACGGGGCAGGCGAATTTTTCGGAAAACAGCACGCGCTCATGCGTTTCGTTGAGCGACTTGTTGGCCGAGCCGCCGGCGGCGGTTTCCTCCGGTGGCAGCGGCTTGTCGGCGAATTCGGCGATCGCGAGGCCGTCGGCGAGCTTCAGCGAGGTCTCCAGGCTGTCGGCGAGGCGCGCCGAGACATCGGCGCGCACGACGACGCGGTCGACGACGATATCAATGTCGTGCTTGTACTTCTTGTCGAGCGCGGGCGCATCGGCGATCTCGTAGAACTGGCCATCGATCTTGACGCGCTGGAAGCCCTTCTTCATGAGCTCCGCGAGTTCCTTCTTGTACTCGCCCTTGCGGCCGCGCACGAGCGGCGCGAGGATGAAGAGGCGCGTGCCTTCCTCGAAGGCGAGGATGCGATCGACCATCTGGCTGACGGTCTGGCTCTCGATCGGCAGGCCGGTGGCCGGCGAATAGGGGACGCCGACGCGGGCGAAGAGCAGGCGCATATAGTCGTAGATTTCGGTGACGGTACCGACCGTCGAGCGCGGGTTGCGCGAGGTCGTCTTCTGCTCGATCGAGATCGCCGGCGAGAGGCCGTCGATCTGGTCGACATCTGGCTTCTGCATCATTTCGAGGAACTGGCGGGCATAGGCCGACAGGCTCTCGACGTAGCGGCGCTGGCCCTCGGCATAGATGGTGTCGAAGGCGAGCGAGGATTTGCCCGATCCCGACAGCCCCGTCATGACGATAAGCTTGTTGCGCGGCAGATCGAGGTCGATGCCCTTCAGATTGTGCTCGCGCGCGCCACGGATTGAAATCGTCTTCAGTTCGCTCATCGTCTTCTGCTTCTGTGCTGGAACAAGCCCCTTATTTAGTGATGCCGACTGGCGAGTCGAGGCTGAATGTCCATCTGGTGCAAGGTTTTCGATTCGGTTGACAGGATCATAGGGATTAAATAGAACAAATAAAGAACAAAATTCCTTGTGGATGAACCGGCAATGGACGCCCATAGGCGGCGCGCTATAGTTTAAGGTACATCGATTATTTCAAGCGCCGCCGGGCAGGGCGGCAGGTAGGGTGAAAAGTATGGCTGGCAGCGTAAACAAGGTAATTCTGATCGGAAACGTGGGCGCTGACCCCGAAATCCGGCGCACGCAGGATGGCCGGCCGATCGCCAACCTTCGTATCGCGACGTCCGATACGTGGCGCGACCGCAACTCCGGCGAACGCCGCGAGAAGACGGAATGGCACAATGTCGTCGTCTTCAACGAAGGTCTCTGCAAGGTCGTCGAGCAGTATGTGAAGAAGGGCGCCAAGCTCTATATCGAAGGCGCGCTGCAGACCCGCAAGTGGCAGGACCAGCAGGGTCAGGACCGCTATTCCACGGAAGTGGTGCTGCAGGGCTTCGGCTCGACGCTGACCATGCTCGACGGGCGCGGCGAAGGCGGCGGTGCAAGCTCCGGCTTCGGCGGCGGTGGTCGCAGCAACAACAGCAATGACTACGGTGGTGGCAGTGGTGGTGGCTACGGTGACGACTACGGCGCGCCGTCGCAATCGTCGGGCCGTGGTGGCGCGTCCTCCGGCGGCGGCAACTTCTCGCGCGATCTCGACGACGATATCCCGTTCTGATCGGACGTTCGCATCAAGCTTTGAGACGGCGCGCCTTGGGTGCGCCGTTTTCGTTTTGAGGTCAGACCGGCGGGGCGAGGTTCATCACCGACTTGACGCCGTCGACGACAAACTGCGTCGCCAGAGCGGCCAGGATGACGCCGAGCAGGCGGGTCAGGATCGCCCGGCCGGTAACGCCGAGGAAGCGGTCGAGCCTGTCTGCGATGAGAAGCGCCAGGAACAGGAGCATCAGGCTGGCGGCAATGACCATGATCAGCTGCGCCCGCTCGAAGGACGTCTGCATAGAGCCTGCTATCAGGATGGTCGCGGAGATGGCGCCAGGGCCTGAAATCAGCGGTATGGCCAGCGGAAACACCGAGATGTTGTGGATGTGGTCGATGGTGATGGCTGCCGTGCTGGTCTTTTCCTTTCGGTCCTGACGCTTCTCGAAGACCATCTCGAAGGCAATCCAGAAAAGCAGCAGCCCGCCGGCGATGCGGAACGCGCCGATCGAAATGCCGAGCACACCAAGCACGCTGGAGCCGAACAGGGCAAAGACCGCCAGGATGATGAAGGCGATGACCGAACCGCGGATCGCGACCTGTTTGCGCTGGCTCCGGCTCATGCCTGTCGTCAGGCCCAGAAAGATCGGCGCAAGCCCCGGCGGATCGATGGTCACCAGCAGTGTGGTGAAGGCGTTGATCAATTGGTCCGCGCTTGCCATCGTGTCTCCCTGAGCCCATATAACGCCACGGTTCCGAGCGATTGTGATGCGGAGAAATGGATTTGGCAAACAGCTCCGCTCGCATGACGTGAGGACGGCCGCAAAACCCTTGTTTTGCCCTCATAAGACCGCAAAAGACTGTTCAAAACCCTTGGCAAAATTGGCGTACTAACAGCCTTTCCGCTATAAATCTTCAAGTGATTCTAGAAGAGATCGTGATCCGTTTTGACTGAGCAAACACCCCCCGGCGGCGGGAAGCTCCCGCCAGGCATCGAGCCCATCTCCATTATGGAGGAAATGCAGCGGTCGTATCTCGATTACGCGATGAGCGTTATCGTCAGCCGCGCTTTGCCCGATGTGCGCGACGGCCTCAAGCCTGTGCATCGGCGCATCCTCTACGGCATGTCGGAACTCGGCATCGACTGGAACAAGAAATACGTCAAATGCGCCCGCGTTACCGGGGACGTGATGGGTAAATACCATCCGCACGGCAACTCGGCGATTTACGACGCTCTTGCCCGTATGGCGCAGGACTGGTCTCTTCGCCTGCCGCTGATCGACGGCCAGGGCAACTTCGGCTCCGTTGACGGCGATCCGCCGGCGGCTGAACGCTACACCGAATGCCGCCTGGAAAAGGCCGCGCATTCGCTGCTCGACGATCTCGACAAGGAAACGGTCGATTTCCGCGACAACTACGACGGCACGCTATCCGAGCCCGTGGTCGTTCCCGCGAAATTCCCGAACCTCCTGGTCAACGGGGCAGGCGGTATCGCCGTCGGTATGGCGACGAACATTCCGCCGCACAATCTCGTCGAAGTCATCAACGGTTGCGTGGCGCTGATCGACAATCCGGCAATTGAACTGCCGGAGATCATGGAAATCATCCCGGGCCCCGACTTCCCGACGGGCGCCAAGATCCTCGGTCGTTCGGGCATTCGCTCGGCCTATGAAACCGGCCGCGGCTCCGTCATCATGCGTGGCGTCGCGACCATCGAGCCGATGCGCGGCGATCGCGAGCAGATCATCATCACCGAGATCCCGTATCAGGTGAACAAGTCGACGATGATCGAGAAGATGGCCGAACTGGTGCGCGACAAGCGTATCGAGGGCATCTCCGACCTTCGCGACGAATCCGACCGCCAGGGCTACCGCGTCGTCGTCGAGCTGAAGCGCGACGCCAACGCCGACGTGATCCTGAACCAGCTTTACCGTTACACGCCGCTGCAGACCTCCTTCGGCTGCAACATGGTGGCGCTGAACGGCGGCAAGCCGGAGCAGCTGACGCTGCTCGACATGCTGCGCGCATTCGTTTCGTTCCGCGAGGAAGTTGTTAGCCGGAGAACGAAATTCCTTCTCCGCAAGGCTCGCGAACGCGCTCACGTCTTGGTCGGTCTGGCCATTGCTGTTGCCAATATCGACGAAGTCATCCGGGTTATCCGGCAGGCTCCGGATCCGCAGTCGGCCCGCGAAGAGCTGATGACGCGCCGCTGGCCGGCGCATGACGTCGAAAGCCTGATCCGCCTGATCGACGATCCGCGCCACCGCATCAACGAGGACATGACGTACAACCTCTCGGAAGAGCAGGCGCGCGCCATCCTCGAACTGCGTCTCGCTCGCCTGACAGCTCTTGGCCGCGACGAAATCGGCGACGAGCTCAACAAGATCGGCGAGGAAATCAAGGATTACCTCGAGATCCTGTCGTCGCGCGTCCGCATCCAGACGATCGTCAAGGACGAGCTCGCTGCCGTTCGCGACGAGTTCGGCACGCCGCGCCGCACCGAGATCATGGATGGCGGTCTCGAGATGGACGATGAGGATCTCATCGCCCGCGAGGACATGGTCGTCACTGTCTCGCATCTCGGCTACATCAAGCGCGTACCGCTGAGCACCTATCGCGCGCAGCGCCGCGGCGGCAAGGGCCGCTCCGGCATGGCGACACGCGATGAGGATTTTGTTAGCCAGCTATTCGTTCTGAACACGCATACGCCGGTTCTGTTCTTCTCGTCACGCGGTATCGTCTACAAGGAGAAGGTCTATCGCCTGCCGATCGGAACACCGACGTCGCGTGGCAAGGCGCTGATCAACATGCTGCCGCTTGAACCAGGCGAGCGCATCACCACCGTTCTGCCGTTGCCAGAGGATGAAGACAGCTGGGATAGCCTGGACGTCATGTTCTCGACGACGCGTGGCACGGTGCGCCGCAACAAGCTGTCGGACTTCGTCCAGGTCAACCGTAACGGCAAGATCGCGATGAAGCTCGAGGAAGAGGGCGACGAGATCCTTTCCGTCGAAACCTGCACCGAGCATGACGACGTGCTTCTGACGACCGCGCTCGGCCAGTGCATCCGCTTCTCGGTCGACGACGTCCGCGTCTTTGCGGGCCGGAATTCGATCGGCGTCCGCGGCATCAACCTTGGCGAAGGCGACCGTATCATTTCGATGACGATCGTCAGCCACGTCGATGCTGAGCCATGGGAGCGTGCGGCCTACCTCAAGCGGGCTGCGAACGAACGCCGCCTGACGACGGGCGACGCCGAAGAAATCTCGCTGGTCGGCGAAGAAGTCACCGAAGAGGGACAGCTGGGCGACGAACGCTACGAAGAGCTGAAGGCGCGGGAGCAGTTCGTCCTGACCGTTTCCGAAAAGGGCTTCGGCAAGCGCTCCTCGTCCTACGACTTCCGTATTTCGGGACGCGGCGGCAAGGGTATCCGTGCCACGGACACGTCGAAGACGGCGGAGATCGGCGAACTCGTCGCGGCCTTCCCGGTCGACGAAGGCGACCAGATCATGCTCGTTTCCGATGGCGGTCAGTTGATCCGCGTGCCGGTCGGCGGCATCCGCATCGCCAGCCGTGCGACCAAGGGTGTCACGATCTTCTCAACCGCGAAGGACGAGAAGGTGGTGTCCGTCGAGCGCATCAGCGAACCGGAGGAAGAGTCCGAGGACGCCGAGGGAAATGGTGACGACAACGTCGTTGCAGCTGGCGAGGAAACGCCTGACGCGGAAGCTTAAGGCGTAGGCGGTTCGAGTTCTGACCGCTTGATGCTGAACAAATAGAGCCCGGGACGATCGCTGGTATCGTCCCGGGCTTTTCTATGGGCAGTGACCAGTCGTCACGAGAGTGGGAGCTCCTTCTCAGCTGGTCATGCAGCGATACGTCAGCTCACAGTGAGGGGCTGCGCGCGAGATCCTAAGTTGGCAGCCCATCGACTTTCGGAACCTGGTCCAGGGCGTTGTCCCAATCGGCGCGGCTGGAGTAGCAGATGTGTGCGGTCGGTTTGACGGTAACCGCACTATCCAGGCTCCCCGCCGGCACGACGACCACGGCGCCATCCATCTGAACGCTCGGCAGCGCAGAGCCGCATTCGATACAGAAGCTTCGCTCATGGCGGGTTTGCGGCAGCCGATAGGTCTTGATCTGATCGCGGCCTGACAGCCAGGTCAATTCGGCGTTCGTCGAGAACAGATTTGCCGCATGCGACGACCCGGTGTCCTTGCGGCAGCGTGAGCAGTGGCAAAGGAAGAAGCTCTCGAACTCGCCTGAGATCTGAAATCTGACGGCGCCGCAAAGGCAGGCGCCTGTATTCATTCGCTGCATGCTCTAACTCGCCAGGTCTTGTGGAGCAAAAGTGCGAGCATCGTATCATGGCGGTTGATTGTAAAGTCTCGGCTCGTGCGGCCGGAGGTCATCAGTTCTAACGAGCGTGGCTGTCTCGTAGAATCAAAAAGGCCGCATCGAGGATGCGGCCTTTTTGATTGTTCGTTCGGATCAAGCCGGGCTGAGCTTAGCTCAGGCGACCAGCAGCGTGGGCAAGCATTGTGTAGACCTTGCCGGTATCCGAGGTGAGGTAGGACTGCGTGATCGTCTTATCGCGATCGGTCTTGGCAACGTCGGCCAGCAGTCTCTCGAAATCGGCGATGTAGCGGTTGACGGCCGTGCGGAACTCCGGCTCGTGGTCGAACTTGCGCTTGATTTCGTCAAACGTCTGCTGGCCCTTCAGCGTGTAGAGACGACGCGTGAACACGTCGCGCTCGCCGCGCTGGTAACGGCGCCACAGATCGACCGAGGCGTCATGATCTATGGCGCGGGCGATATCGACGGAGAGCGAGTTCAGCGACTCGACCACCTGGCGCGGATTGCGGTTCTCGGCCGTGCGTGGCGCCGGCTGCGGCGCTTCCGCACGCGGTGCGGGCTGACGCTGCTGGGCTTCCTCGGCCGCCTCTTCGCGCGATGCACCGCGCAGGAGATCGCTGATCCAGCCGCTTGACGTCGGCGCGCTGGCCGGCGGTGCGGCGACGGGCGCCCGCTGCTGGGTGGTTGCCGGCGTCGCAGGCGTCAGCGTGCCACGCAGACCGAAGCTTTCGATCGGCGAGGGAGCCACCGGGGCGGGCGCTGCGACAGCGGCGGGTGCTGGAGGCTGCGGTGCCTGCTGAACGGGCTGCGGTGGCTGCTGGGCGATTGCCGGTGCCGGTGCTGCAGGACGCGGAGCAGGTTGCACCTGAGCCAGTGCCCGTGCATTCGGTTCCGAAATCTCGAGCTGCTGCGTCGAGCGTCCGACAATGTGCGAGATGTCCTGCAGGGCCTTGATCTGCTCGGAAACGGCGCGGCGCATGGCTGCCGCACTCTCCTTGGCTTCCTCGGGAAGATCGAAGGCGCCGCGCTTCAGCTCGCTGCGCGTCATGTTGAGCTCGTTGCGGATATCGCCGGCGGAGCGACGGATCTCTTCGGTTGCGCCGGAGAAGCGCGATACCGCCTCCTCGACCGCTTCACGGAGGGATTCGCGCATCTGCTGTGCTGCGCCGTCCGATACGCGGCCGGCTTCACCGAAGACGCGCTCGACTTCCGACAGGGATGCCGTCAGGCCGCCGCGTAGGCGGTTGGAGAGCTCACCGGACCGACGCTCGGCGTTGCCGAAGGCGCCATCGATCGTCGAATTGGCATCTTCGCTCGCCTTGACGACAGAGGTGCGGATCGCTTCCGCCGCCTGTTCGGCGCGCTTTTCTGCGTCCGACAGCACATTTCCGATATCGGCGAAGGAGGACTGAACACTCTGCCTGAGGTTGCCGCTGACCTGGTTGGAGCGCTGCTCGGCGCGGTCGAATGCAGATTCCACCATGCTGCCGAGAGCACGCATGGTCTGTTCGATCTCTTCCGAGCGCTGCACGAGGCCGACCGACAGGTTCTGGAGCGCGGATTCGCGGTCTTCCAGCGTCGAGACGAGGTTGGATTGGGCGGCTGCGAGCAGGCCGGAGGCCTGGCCAAGCACCTTCGAATGTTCGTCGAAGCGGCTGATGATGCTGCCGACCTGCGACAGGGTTTGGCCAGAGATATCGGAGAGCCTATCGACCTTGCCCTCGAGGAGGCGCGTCGACGCCGAGACCATTTCCGCCGCCTTCGAGGCGGATTCGGTGAAGCGCGAGGTGGTGTCACCGAGGCGGCTGTCTACGGCCGTCAGGTCCTCGGCCGCGCGGCCCATCATCGCACCCATGGAGGCGCTGTTGTCGGACAGGCGTTCGATCAGCCTGTTAACGTTGGCGAGCAGGCTGTTTTCCATCGCGTTGACTGCGGAGGATGCGCTTTCGGTGCGTGCCGCGATTGCGTCGATCAGCGCCGAATTCTCGCTCCGCAGGCGCTCGGCGCTCTGCTGTGCTGCCGTCGTGATCTGCTCGGCCGCTGCCTTGCCGGTCTCCGCATAGCGGTCGATCATCGGGCGTGCAGTCTCGTCGAGGAGACGCGACAGTTCCGACGAGCGACCGGCAAGCATCGAATTGAGTTCGCGGGTCCGTTCGTCCAGTGCTGTGCGGATGGAGTTGCCACGAGCCTCGAGCGCCTTGTCGACATTGCCGAGGGTCGCGTCGATCTCACGTGTCCGGTCTTCGAGGCCGGTACGGATAGCGTTGCCGCGTGCCTCCAGGGCGCGATCGACGTCGGCCATGGTGGTGGCGATTTCCTGGCTGGCGCTGGAAATGGTCGAGCGGAGGTCGGTGCCATGGCTTTCGAAGGTGGCCTGCGCGTCGCTGAGGGCGCGCGAGATGGCGCCTACTTGGCCGCTGACCAGGGTTTCGGCTTCAGCGACCTTGCTGATGATCGAATTGCCAGCCTCGGAGAAAGTCTGTGCAACAGCTGCAGCCTGACCGGCAAGCCGGTTCTGTGCTTCGGCAACACGGCTGACGATCTGCTCGGCACGCTCGTCGATGGACCGTGTCAGTTCGCCGCTGCGTGCGTCCAGGCTATCGGCGAACTGCCGGCCGGTGAGGCCGAGGCTCTCGGCTGCACGGGTTGCCTCTGCGTCCATGCCCTGGGTCGCTTCGACGACGGCGCTGCGCAGGGAGGAGGCAAGACCGGCGGCCTTGCCTTCGATCGTCCGGTTGACGGCGTCGAGACCGACGGTGAGGGCGCGGTCCATTGTGGTCAGGCGCTCTTCGAGATGCGCTGTACCGCGATCCATGGCCTCGCCAAGATTGGCGGTGCGCGCGTCGATGCCGGAGGTGAGGTTCGCGGTACGAGCGTCGATGGTCTCCGCCATCTTTGAAGCGCTGCCGTCGAGTGCCGAGGCGATGCGACCGGTCGTCTCGTCACCCAGCGCGCCGAGGCGGCTGATGCCGTCGGTGAGCGTGGTGGACAGGCGTTCGCCAGCAGCATCCACCTGGCGGGCGACACCGCCAACGCCATCGCGAATGCGGTCTTCGAGCGCGGAGAGGCCTGCCTCGACACGCGAACCGGTGTCGGCGAAGCGTCCGGTCATGCCTTCGATCGACTGATCGAGATGCGACGAGAAGGACTCGGCGGAGCGCGAAATCTCGCCCGCCGCATCCTGGAAGCGCACGGCGATGTCACCGGCGCTATTGCGCAGGCGCTCTTCCAGCGTCTTGGCGCTGTTGTCGATCGCATTGCGCAGTGACGCTTCCTGGTCTTCCAGCGTCATTTCCAGCATGCCGACGCTTGCGGCGATCGAGGTCCCGATCGTCGTTGCCTGGTCTGCCAGCGTATCGTTGATGCGTGCATGCGCATCGCCGAGCGTGAGGTTGATCGCCTGCGTGCGGTCGTCGAGCGTTGCGCGAATGCGGTCGTGAGCCGAATCGAGGCCTCCCTCGATCCTCGACGTGGCATTGCCCGTCAGGGCTTCGAAACGGTCGGCTGCTGCCGCAAGACCACCTTCGATGCGGTTGGCGGCTTCGCCATGCAACGCTTCGAGACGCTGGTGACCGGCGCTCAGGCTCGCTTCGAGGCGCGACGCCGCGCCACCGGTGACCGATTCAATGCGATCGCCGGCGCTGGAGAGTGTTCCAGCGAGGCTATTGGCATGATCGGCCAGGGTCCGTTCGAGACGGTCGTGATTGTCGGTGTAGGCGCTGCGAATTGCGTCCGTCTTGTCGGCAAACGCACCTGCAACGCGTGCCTCCGCGCCGGCGACGGAGTCGAGAAGCGCGTTGGTACGGGCCTCGAGCGCGTCGTCGAAACGGCTCTGGCTGTCGCCGAAGGAAATGGCCAGCGCCATCGTCTTTTCGTCAAGCGTGTCGGCCAGGCGCTCATGGACATTGGCGATCGAGTTGGTGATCGCGTCGACCCTGCGGCCAAGCGTGTCCTCGATGCGCTCGTGTCCTTCGTTGAGCGACACGGCCATCGCCATCACGCGGTCATCCAGCGCCTCGGTGATGCGGTCATGACCGCTGGTCAAGGAGTTCGCGATGTTTTCAGCCTGATGGCCGAGCGTGTCTTCGAGGCGGGCATGGCCTTCATTGAGCGAAATTGCAAATGCCATCGCCTTCTCGTCCAGGGCGTCGGAAAGCTTTTCCTGGCCGCTGGCGATGGAGTTTACGATGCTGTCCGCGTGGTGGCCGAGGGTCTCGGCCAACTGGGTCTGGCTCTCGTTGAGCGAGATGGCCAGCGCCATCGCCCGGTCGTCGAGCGTCTCGGCGAGCTTCTCGTGGCCGCCGACGAAGGAGTGTTCGATTGCCTTGGCGTGCTTCCCCAGCGTCTCGTCGATGCGGGACTGGCCCTCGTTGAGCGAGATCGCCAGCGCCATGGCCTTTTCGTCGAGCGCGTCGGCAAGCTTGCTGTGGCCGGATGCGATCGAGCTGGTGATCGCATCGACGCGGGTTCCGAGCGTGTCTTCGAAACGGCTCTGGCTTTCGTTGAGCGAGATGGCGAGTGCCATCGCCTTGTCGTCCAGCGTATCGGCGAGGCGTTCCTGGCTTCCCGTGACGGCAGTGATAATCGCCTCGGAGCGGCTGGCCAGCGTGTTTTCGAAATGAGACTGGCTGTCGGTGAGAGCGCTCACCAGCTTGCCGCTGCGCTCGGATAGGACGCCGTCGATCCGTTCATGAGCGGAATCGAGCGCCTGCGTGATATCGGACGCGCGCTGGGCGATCATCGTGTTCAGGTCGTCGGCACGGCCAAACGCGGACGTGATCTGCTCCGTACCGGCAGCGACCGCCGAGCTCAGATCCGTTGTTGTCGACAGCAGCGTGTCGCGGAATTCGGCCGAACGCGCAGACAGATTGTTGTGCAGGTCCGAGGTGCCGGCGGCGAGTGCGAGCGAGATTTCCGAGGTGGCGTGGCCCAGCGCCGAGGTCATTTCGGTGGAGCGGGCATGGATTGCGCTCGTGAACTCGTCGACCTTGCTCGAGAGCGAGCTTTCCAGCACTTCCTGGCCCGTGGCGAGCGCGGTGGTGATCGCGAAGGACTGATCGGTCAGCGAAGAACCGATCCGCTCGACGCTCGAGCTCAGGATGCCGTTCAGCGATTCCGCGCCACCGGTCAGCGTATCGTTGATCCGGTTGAGGCTTTCCATGAGCTTGGTGTCGAGCGTGCCAGCGCGCTTGTCGAAGGCATTCGCGAATTCGGCGACGCGGTCGTCGAAGGACGTCGAGAGCTGCGCGACGGTTGCCTGCAGCCGTTCGTCGAAGAATCCGGAACGCAGATCCAGATCCATGATCGTGTCGTCAACGCTGGACTGCAAGCTGTGACGGAAGCTGGTGCCGCGCTCGTCGAGTGCGGTGTTGAGCTTGGAGAGCACATCGTCGAGCGTGCTGCTGATGGTGCGCTCACCGCCCGTGAGGCTCTCATTGATGTCTCGGGTGCGGGCGATCAGGATTTCGTTCAGCTGGCGCGCGCGGTCGTTGAGAGCCGCGTTGAGCTTCTCAGCGTTGCTGTCCATGGTGGACGCACGCGTTTCAAACTGGCTGAGGATCGTGTCGCCATGCTCGCTGAGGCCGTGCGTCAGCGCTTCCAAGCGGGTATCGAACTCATTGGCGAGCGCAAAGCCGGAGGAGGTCAGCGTCTGGAGCAGGGAGTCCGTCTTTGCCGCCAGCAGCGTGCCGAGGGATTGGATTGCGGATTCGGACTTCTCGGTGATCGTCGCTGCACGCGTGTCGATCATGGATGCGAAAGCTTCGCCCGAGGTGGCGAGGCGGACAGCGATCTCTTCGGTCGCGAGCGAGAGGTCTTCACGCAGTTGATCGTGAACGCCGACGATCGACGTGCGGATGCGCTCGGCGTGATTGACGATCGCTTCGCGTTCCGAGCCCAGTTCATGGACGAGGCCGCGCACACGCAGCTCGTTATCCGCATAGCTGCGCTCAAGGGCATTCACTTCTGAATGCACAAGCGTTTCGAGTTCGGAGGCGCGCGCGATGGTGCGCTCGATGCCTTCGTTCATGGCCGACACTTCGCGGCGCACGGCCTGACCAACGGTCATGATGCGTTCGGAGGCGATCGTTTCCGGTTCGGACAGGCGCAGGGCAACCTCGGCCATCGAACGGGCGGCGTTGCGCATGTCCTGGGCGCGGGCCATCATGATGGCGAATGCGTAGAACAGCAGAACCGGAACGATGATGCCGACGAGGCCGGCGATAACGCCGGGAAGGGCGATCAGGTCCGAGATCGAGCGGATCTGCCAGATCTGCGGCGAATAGAGCAGGGCGGCCAGGCCCAATCCGGCGACAATCCAGAGAAGCGAGATGATGGTCGCGTTCCGGATAGCGGATCGGCTGGAACCGTTGTCCAGGGACTTCAGGAGCGAGGCCGGGCTTGCGCGGCTCGCATCATTGGCGGCAAAGGACGGCGCGCGAGATCCCTGCTCGGGGCGGGGAGCGGCTGTGCCGCTTCGACGACGCTTTGCTTCATCCTTGGTCTGGCTGCGCGCGCTAGGTGTTTCAGACACTTTGGCCTCCGGGGCGTCGGGCTTCTTGTCTTTAAGAGACGGCGTATTATCGTCCTCGAAGTCGATCTGAAGCGCCTCGTCCAATGCCTTGAACGCCTTGTCCTCAATCGATTCGTTGTACTTGTTATTCGCCATTCCGTTACGCCTCGTTACATCTCAGCCGGTTCACACTCGCTCGGGCTTCCGCCTCACCCGAACCAAACCCTTGCCTCTGAACTCGTCCGCACCGGTTACCAGAGCGGATAAGCATATCATTTCAGAGTGGATAGCTGCTTTTTCATACAGACGGTATCAAAACATTACCATTATCCACTTGGCGAGCAAAGGCAGGTGCCGCAAAGCTCGCCCAATAGTATCGTAGTGACACATCCGTGCCCGCTAGACAATTAACGCGGTGCTGCAAATCCCCCGATATTAATGCTTCGTTAACGCATTTCGCACGGATGCGGACCAAAAAATCCAACGGTTTAGGCGGGTTTAACGGGTGTTAACCATAACGGGAGAAATCCGCCCTGAATGCGCCCGAATTTAACGCGATTGCCACGCCGCAACCCGCACCATGCTTGTAGGCGGGACACAGGACTGGAGAGTAGCACATGGCAGCAGTGAGTATTGCGTTCGCAGCGCCGGACAACTGCAAGGGCTCACGCCCTTCGCAGGAGCGCCCGGTCGACCTCGTCCATCTGGCCAACCAGACGATGGGCGACAAGGCGCTTGAGTTGGAAGTCTTGCAGATGTTCGCGCGACAGGCGCGCGCTTGCCTGCATGAAATATCGTCCGGCGATGCGAAGACGATCGCCGCGGCCGCGCATCGGCTGAAGGGGGCTGCCGGCTCGATCGGTGCCTTCCGGGTGCGCGCGGCGGCGGAAGCGCTCGAAGAACACAGCGGTGACGCGGTCAGCATCGCGTCGGTTGGCGTGGCGGTCATTGAGGCCGAGAACTTCATTCTGAAGCTTTGCCGCTGAGACTGCGATCGCCGGCGTGATTGCCAACACCCGTTGTTCCATTCCGGAACAGCGGGTCTTTTTATGGCTGTCCCAGTGGCGCAATCTGGCAAGCGTGTCGCTTCCCAATCTGGAATGAAAGACGTGTCGGCGGTCGTTGTTGACTGCCTCGCCGATTTGTTGGAAGTAAATTCAAACCTCCCTTTGATGATTTACCGGAACTTGCCATGCCCAAACTGACTATTGTCGCCTTCGACGGCACACGCTTCGATCTTGATGTCGATCAGGGTTCGACCGTCATGGAAAATGCCGTCCGCAACTCGGTGCCCGGCATCGAAGCGGAATGCGGCGGCGCCTGCGCTTGCGCTACCTGTCATGTCTACGTCGATGACGAATGGACCGAACGTGTCGGCGCGCCCGAGGCGATGGAAGAAGACATGCTGGACTTCGCCTTCGACGTCCGTCCGACGTCGCGCCTGTCCTGTCAGATCCGCATGAAGGCCGCGCTCGACGGTCTGGTCGTGCACGTGCCTGAACGGCAGGCCTGATCCGTCTCCCTCGCAAAAAAATGCCTCGCTGGTCGAAGACGAGCGAGGCGAGGTAGGCGCATTACCTACGGACGAGGGAGGATCATCCGCGGCTTCGCAACGCGCCAGGAGAACCCAGGAACGAAAGTTCCGGCTAACCGACCTGAACTTTCGAATGTTTGAATATTAGCGCGTTGTTGTTGATTTTACTAGGGTGATAAATAACCGGTAAATCACTGGGGCGACGAGGCTTTTGCACAATTTTCGTTGTTCGGCTAAGCTCTCGCGGTCGTTTTTGTGTGACGAATCAGCTAATGTACGCCGCCCGAAGATTTGATCCGATTGTTGAGTAATCGCAGGATGCGATTCTGGAAATTCACGGCCTCGACCTGATCGAATCGGGCCTGAAGGCGATCATGTTCCTCGATTCCCCGAGTCGATGTGACGGTCACCAGTTCCTGCATGGCCTCGCAAGTGCGCTGAGGCGGTAGCGCCAGGATGCGCTTTTCCATCTTTTTCGCCTGCTCCCTGGCGATTTCAGCGTGACGCTCTTCGTGGCGCTTGATGTCGCTCGACAGCGTGTCCCAGATCATCGACAACTGTTTGCTGGCACCGTTGCGGTTGCTCCAGCGGGGCAGAATGATCTGCGTATGGACGGTCACCTTGGCGTGGGAAACGCGGCAGCGACCGCCATCCTGGATATAGGTCGCTTCTCCTCCGAACCGGATCTTCGTGGCGCCCGGATGACGGGCCGAGGACCCGCTTGCGGTCGGGCCGCGCGTGCTCAACTGCTGATCCAGTTCGTCGGCTGTCTTTCCCTTGATGTCGAAATAGGAATAGCTCTTCGTCGCCACGACCGCGGCAACGGCCGGACTGCAGATCGAAGCCGTCAAGCAAAGGGCCGCGAGAAGGAACATGTGGCGCGTCGGGGAAGGCATTCTGCGAATACTCATGTTGAAGTTTGCGGGAGCTTGGGGCATAGCCACGATCAGCGCAATATCGTGTCGCTGTTTTTCGTTTGATAGGATGAACGCCGTTGGCACAGCGTGGAAGCAGTTGGTGGCGCGTCGGGCATGGCCGCGAGATCGAACTTGGTCCGCGCGCCATAATTATGGCGATCGTCAACGTAACGCCGGACTCGTTTTCCGATGGCGGCAGCTACGGCAGCGTCGACGCCGCAGTCGCGCATGCGCTGAGGGCTGTGGACGACGGGGCGTCGATCATCGATATCGGCGGCGAATCCACGAAGCCCGGCGCTGACGCGGTCAGTCCCGAAGAAGAGCAAGCGCGGGTGCTGCCCGTTATCGAGGCCCTGCGAGACAAGAGCCAGGTTCTGATTTCCATCGATACCTATCGCGCCGAGACGGCGAGGGTCGCCTTGAGCGCCGGCGCCCATATCATCAACGACGTCTTTGGCCTGCAGAAAGAGCCGGAGATTGCCGACATTGCTGCGGCCACCCGCGCCGGACTTTGCGTCATGCATACTGGCCGTGACCGCGACAAGGTGGATGACGTAATCGCGGACCAGTTTCTGTTCCTTGAACGGTCGCTCGAGATTGCTGCCTTTGCCGGCGTGGAGCGCGATCGGATCGTTCTGGATCCCGGTTTCGGTTTTGCCAAGGATACGACAGAGAATGTCGAGCTCATGGCTCGTTTCACCGAACTCGAGCGGTTGGGGCTGCCTTTGCTGGCCGGAACCTCGCGCAAGCGGTTCATCGGGGCGTTGACGGGCCGAGAGGCGCCGCAGCGCGACGCCGGCACGGCGGCCACCAGCGTTCTGCTGCGCTTGCAGGGAGCGGCGATCTTTCGCGTGCACGATGTCGCAATCAATAGGGACGCGCTGGCCGTCGCGGATGCTATGCTAGAAGCACGCGACGCGTTTGATCGGAAGGGCACGGCATGAGTACCGGATACACTATCACTTTGCAGAACTGCGCATTCTTCGCGCGCCATGGTGTCCATGACGAAGAGGAATTCCTCGGTCAGCGGTTCTTTGTCGATGCTGAACTCGATGTCATTGCGAGCGACGCGCTGGAAACTGATTCAATCGCCGACACGGTGAACTACGGCATCGCATTCACCGTCATCGAGGAGATTGTCACCGGCCGGCGACGTTATCTGATCGAAGCGTTGGCGCTGGATATTGCCAAGGGCCTTTGCGAGAAATTCCCGCAGATCAAGCGCGCCAAGATCACGGTTCGCAAGCCGAACGCGCCTGTGCCCGGCGTTCTCGATTTCGTTCAGGTGAGTGTCGAACATTTTGCCTGACACAGCTTTCAAGACAGCGACACTCGGACTTGGCGGTAATCTCGGCGATCCGGTGAAATCCATGGCTTTGGCGCTGCGAGCGCTCGACGAGCGCGAGGACTGTCGCGTCTCGGCCGTTTCACGCCTCTATCGCACGCCGCCCTGGGGGAAGACGGACCAATCCTTCTTCTTCAATTCGTGCGCTTGCGTGGAGACCACACTTGCTCCCGAAGCGCTTCTGGATGTCTGTCTGGAGATCGAGCGGGGGATGAAGAGGGAGCGGATCGAGCGTTGGGGGCCGCGTACGCTCGATATCGACATACTGACATATGCCGACATCAGCCAGGATGCGCCACACTTGGCATTGCCACATCCGCGGATGACTGATCGCGGCTTCGTGCTGATGCCGCTGGCTGACTTCGCGGCGGACATGATCGTAGATGGCAAGTCAGTGCGCGAATGGCTTGCCAGGGCCGATATAGCGGGAATTGAGGTTGCTGATCAGTCGCCAAATTGGTGGCGGCGTTCCTGAGAACGCAGCCCCACGCGCATGACGGTCAAGCCAGTTACTGAACCGAGCCGACTGTCATTTCATCGACCTGGCGGGTCAGCGTCATGCCGATGACGGGGATCATCTGGCTTTCGACCTTGACAGAAACCGTAACGTTCATCGTCTTGTCGTCGCGGATGCGGGCGATCATGGCGCCGTTGAGCTTGGCACGGTTGAGACCCATGACGACCGTATCCGGAGTGACCGTGCCGGAGATGACATCGAGACCCTTGCCGGCGGCACCGTCAAGGAACTTGCCCTTGTAGGTATTGCCCGACTGGGAAATTACTGCGCTCATCGGCTGCTTGAAGACGCCGACCCGGCAGCTGCCATCGAGCTTCATGCCTGTATCGCCGCCGGGGGCAGGCTCGCCCACGAGGCTGCAGGTGAATTTCGTGCCCTTGTACTTGCCGGCCACGATCTCGCCTGGTCCCTTCCAGGAACCGCCGACGCTTTCGAAAAATGCCTTGTCGCGAGTAGCCGCCGTCGCTGCCGGAGCCGCGTCCACGACCGGTGAAAGGGCAACTGCGGCGAGGCCGCATAGAAGAAGAAGCTTGCGCGAGTACATGGTTTTTCCCTGGCGAACGGTATCGCTGAATTGTTTTGAGTTTTGCCGAAAATGGTTAATGCTTGGTTTCGGAGGCGCCGAATTGCGCCTAGGCGAGAGCCTCAAACGCTGCGGCGCGCAGCATGGGTTCTCGCGCAAGCCATTGATCAGGCTCGTTTATCCCGAGCCTGTTGGCGAGTGGCCGAAAACGACCGTGCTGCATTAAGATTTGGGGTTGTCGCCGCGTTGCGACATGGATGGCGTGAGGTCGCCGATGAAATCGCCGATTCCCGGACGCTTGAGGGCGCGAAATGCCATGGGGCGGCAGAGATCCATTGCAGCGATTCCGATGCGGGCGGTCATCAGTCCGTTGATGACGCCTTCACCGAGCCGGGCGGAGAGTTTGGACGCCAGGCCGTGGCCCAGGACCTGCTGGACGAGACTGTCGCCGACGGCGATCGATCCGGTGACGGCGAGGTGGGCAAGGACGTCGCGCATGAGGCGAATCATACCGAGGGTGCCCGGCCGACCACCGTACAATTCCGCCATGGCCCGGATGAGGCGGGCGGCTTCGTAAAGGACGTAGAGCAGATCGACGATGGCACGAGGGCTCACGGCCGTGACGATCGACACGCGCTTCGATGCGTTGACGATCAAACCGCGCGCCTGCCGGTCGAGCGGCGCCAGCAATTCGCGCTCGGCCAGCGCCAGGAGATGCGGCGCGTCGATGATGTCACCTTCGGCAGCCTTCAGCGTCGCGCGCCCTTTGGCCGTCTCCGGCTTGCCGGCGAGCAGGCCCTCGAGGCTTTTCACCAGGGCGCGGGCCTTGGCGGGCTTGGTCTCGACAATCGCAGCTTCCGCTTCTGCCTTGATGGTCTGGACGGCGGCAAGCCGCATCATGCCGGCGGTTTCCCGCACGACGATGGCTATGACCGCCAGGATGCCGATCGCGAGGGCTGCGAGGGCCGTATAGCCGAGCCAGTCCGCACGGGTGAAGAGGTTGCGGATGAGACTGTCGGTCCAGAGCCCGAACGCCAGCGAGAACAAGACGCCGAAGGCAGCGAGCGCAATCTTGCCGAACGAGGTGCGGCGCTTGCGGGGCAGCGCAATGGGAACGGTGGGAAGATCCTTGTCGGGATTGATGAAGGGGTCGTCTTCGTCGGCAGTCAGCACGACATGATCGCTGAAGCTTCCCGGTTTCCGCGGCGCCGACATGGTCTCTGTGCGTTGCGGTTCCTTTTCCTCTTCGTAGGCAAATGCCGCGGGGACACGGCCTGCATGTGGCAGCTTCTCCGATGGCGGCTTGATCATACGAGGCGGTCTCCGAACAGGAACTGCATGGCGCGATCGAGCCGGATATGCGGCACCGAAAGCTTGATGCCGCCGCCTGTCTCTTCCAGTTGCGGTGGACGAAAACGGACGACGTTCACATCCGGCAATTGGACATTGCCACTGCCCGATTCAATGCTTTCGAAGAGGCTTTGGGGATCTTCTGGCAGATCACCGGGAAATATCGCTGTCTTCTTGAGGCCGTCGAAGCGCTCGCCGGCGATGGTTTCGCCTTCCATGGGGGTGCCGACGATGACGGGGAGTTCGTGCCCATCACGCTTGACGGTGGCCTCACGCGTCGCGCGCACGGAGGCGAGCGCCATCACGTCGATCCCGGCTCCCGCCATTCCGATGCGCTGAATGGCGCGGTCGACAAGGCGGCGGGTGAGGGCGTCGAGCCGGTGGTGGCTCTCGTGATGCAGATGGTCGGCCTTGGTGGCGGCCACGAGGACGCGGTCTATGCGCCGGCCAAGCAGCGAGGAAAGGATCGAATTCTTTCCTGGTCGAAAACAGGCGAGCACATCGGTGAGAGCCCGTTCGAGATCCTGAACTGCCTCCGGGCCGCGGTTGATCGCCTGAAGTGCGTCGACGAGCACGATCTGGCGGTCGAGGCGTGCGAAGTGTTCCCGGAAGAAGGGTTTCACGACGACGGACTTATAGGCCTCGTAGCGGCGCTCCATCATGGCCCACAGCGAGCCTTTTTCCGGCTTTCCGTCCAGGGGCAGTTGCAACGGTGCGAAGGTCAGCGCAGGCGAGCCATCCAGATCTCCGGGAAGCAGGAAGCGTCCGGGCGGAAGGGTCGACAAGGAGCGTTCGTCGGCCTTGCAGGCCTTGAGGTAATCCGCAAAGGCGGTCGCGAGGTTGCGGGCCTGCATTTCGTCGGCGGGGGCGTTGATATCCGTGGTGCTCGTCTGTGCCAGCCAGTTGCCGGATAGTTCCGCGCGGATACCGGTTCGGGCAAGGGCGATCGTCTCTTCGCTGAAGGTGCGATAATCCTTCGTCAATAGAGGCAGGTCGAGCAGCCATTCACCTGGGTAGTCGACGATGTCGATCGATAGTCGCCCCGGCGAGAAGAAGCGGTTCCAGCCGCTGGCGCTCTGGTAGTCGAGCGTGATCCGCAGTTCCGATATGGCGCGCGTGGAATCGGGCCAGATGCGGTCCTTCACCAGAGCGCGAATGTGGTCCTCGTACTGGAAGCGGGGAACGGCGTCGTCGGGCTGCTGCTCGAGCCTCGCACCTGAAATGCGCCCCGATTGCATCGCCTCGAACAGCGGCAGCCGGCCACCGTGCAGCAGATTGTGGACAAGCGATGAAATGAAGACCGTTTTACCGGCGCGCGACAGGCCGGTCACCCCCAGGCGCACGGTGGGATTGATGAGGCCGGATGCTCGATCAGACAGAGTATCGAGAGCAATGCGTGCGTCGTCGGTGAAGGATGTCAGACTGGGCGGCAAGGCGGAATTCCGATTGGATCTGCAACGCCATATAGGAAGCCGGGCGTAAAACGCAAAGACGCCGGCAAGGTGAGTCAGTCGATTACGAAATCGACAAGGCTCCAGCCGTCGTTGACATAATCGAGAACGGCGAGGCCCGCTGTCGGAAAGCCTGTCGGCAGGTCACGCAGGAGCGCGTCATGGCCGATCAGCGCTTCCAAGGTCTGCTCCATCGTCGGGTTATGCCCGACAAGCATGACGGAGCTCGCCTCTTCCTGCGCGTCGAGGATTTCGAGGTAGGTGTCGGGAGTGGCATTGTAGAGCGCATCGACAAACCGAACTTCGACGGTTGCCCCCATTGCCCGGTGCATTGCATCGGTGGTTTCGCGGCAGCGGATGGCGGTCGAACTCAGAATGAGATCCGGCCGGTAGCCCTTGTCGGCGGCCTTGTCGGCAACCAGCTCGGCATCGGCATAGCCCTTGTCATTGAGCGGCCGGTCGAAATCGTTCTGTCCGGATGTGGCCCATGCGGCTTCCGCATGTCGCAGGAGAAATATCCGGATAGGCGGAGGCAGGATTGCGGCCATAGGAGAATCCCCGATCGATGAGCTTTTTTCAGTAACTGTTGGGCAGGCTCTGCGTCAACCTTACCGCTCAAGGTTAGGGCCAAAGCAGCCGACGATCGTATCCGTAGAATTGACATACAATATGATTTAAGTCGAATAATGATGGAAAAATAGCCTCTTAGCCTAAAATTGTGACAGATTTAAAAATCTGTTTACCTAGCGTATGGGGCTTGAATCTGCGGGGGCGGTCGGGATATACAGCCGCCAGATGAGATGTTCTTCAGGAGAATCGCGTTGAGTGAGAAGATCGATCTTAGCAACTACGTCCCCTCGGAAGAGGAAGAGTTCATGAATGGCAACCAGAGGGCCTATTTCAGGTCCAAATTGGTTGCCTGGAAGAATGATATTCTCAGAGAGGCGCGTGAAACCCTCGATCATTTGGCCGAGGAAAGCGCAAACCATCCCGATCTCGCGGACCGAGCGTCCTCGGAAACGGACCGGGCAATCGAGCTGCGTGCTCGCGATCGACAGAGAAAACTGATCTCGAAGATTGATGCAGCCCTGCAGCGTATAGAAGACGGCACTTACGGATACTGCGAAGAGACGGGAGAGCCGATTGGCCTCAAGCGTCTTGATGCAAGACCGATCGCAACGCTGTCGATCGAGGCGCAAGAGCGCCACGAGCGTCGCGAGAAGGTCTATCGAGACGAATAAGTCCAGGTAGGTGGTAAAAAATTAAAGGCACTGCGGCGATCGCAGTGCCTTTTTTCGTTGTGACGTCCCGCTGTGAAGCGCGCTTACTTGTCGCGGTTGACGCTCATTTCGCCAAAGATTCTGGCGACCTCGTTCTGCAAAGCCGCATCGGCGCCGGTAATCGGTGCCATTTCGGGATCGCGCCGTGGCATGTTGGTGGCAGGTGCTGCCGGCGCCGGACGGACAGGCGGGGTCGGCGCGCGAACGATTCGCTCTGCAGCGAGGGTGCTCGTCATCTCGTCTTCGAGGATACGCTGGAAGTCGCTCGGCTGGCTTGCAGGTGCAGCGTTTCCGAGATCCGCCACTTGGGCAGGCTGCGTCGGAACCGGCGTGGCTATCTGCGGCTCGATCCGTTGCTGTGGAAGGACACGCTGGCGCGCGGCGTCCAGGATATCGGCTGCCGCGGATGCTTCGATCGGCGCCGGGCTCGGCGGAGCAAAGTTCTGCGGCTGCGGGCGAGGTTCGACCACTGGCGACGGGCGAAGCGCTCGCTCGGTCTCGGTATCGATCGGGATGCGCGGCTGCGGTGCCGGAAATACGACCGGTGCCTCGGCTTGAGCGATCTGCACCGGCTCAGGCACGGGCACGGGTGCTCTCTGGATCGTCGCCACGTTTGCCGGCATGGCAGGCCGCGCCGCTTCGGCAATCATCACCGGCGGCTCCTTGGGGCGCTCGGGTGACGGCGCTACCGGAATCGGTGCTTGCTGTGCTGCCGGAGCAGCAGGAACGGGTTCCTGCACGGCGGCGCCTGCCGGCAGGATACGGCTTTCAATAACGATATCGGTCGGTCCACCGATCATCACCAGATGCTCGACGTCGTCGCGACGCACCAGAACGAGGCGTCGGCGCGCATCCACGGCGGCGGCATCCAGCACCTGCAGCCGAGGCTGGCGGTTACGGCCACCCCGGACAAACGGCGACGGCGCGCGATTGCGCATGATCAACAGGATGGCGACGAGAAGCAAAAGAGCGATGGCGACACCGCCGGCCGCAAGGAGGAAACGGCTGCCGTAGGCTCCCATGAGGTCATCGAACATTTCTTTTACTCCTTCGCGGTTTTCACCACATGACGATCTTTATGCTTCGTAGACAAGAGGTGGGCGTCTTGTCCAGCCGGGGGAGGAGCGAGTGGAAGCGGACAAGTTGGCAAGTCCGTCCATTCTAAGCGAAAAACTGGCGCTGTTCCTTGTGAATTCAATCAGTCTTCACAGTTCCCGGTGTTTTTGGCGGGGCAGCAAATTGCTAAGAAGAAGAGAAGTGTCTGATTCCTGCTTCGCTCTCTGTTACGAGTTGAAGACCGGCGGGCAATGCGAGGAAGTACATGACGAAACCGCGTCAGGCCGAAAAGTTTAGCGAACCGCTCGTGGACCGTGGAGGGCGCGCGGGAACCGCGTTGCGTATTGTCTTGCTGGCCCTAGTCCTGATCGGCGCCGCCGCCGCCTTCGTGGTGTTCAAGAATTCACTCAATAACGAGATGGTTCTCGGCGTCCTTGGCGTGCTTGCCATGGTCGGGATCTTCTTCCTGGTGTCGTCGATCATCGGCTTCATCGAGGTAATGCCGCAGCGCCAATCGGACAGTCTCGCTCGCGCGTTTCTGAATAGCCATCCTGACGGATCGTTGATCACGGACGATAAGGGCCGGATCGTCTACGCCAATGCCGCCTATGGCGAACTGACGGGTGCCCGCAAGCCGACCGAGGTCCAGACGCTGGAAGCTTTGCTGTCGCGTCACCGCGAATCGAACGAAGCGCTCTACCGGCTTTCGAACGGGCTTCGGGAGGGGAAAGAGGGCCGCGAGGAGTTCCGGCTGCTGCGTGCGCTTGGACCGTCTGCAAACGGCTCGGGTGCGCATTGGTATCGTCTCAAGGCCAGGACGCTGAAGGACGAGGAGGGTGGCGGAAAGCCGCTGCAGATCTGGCAGATCAGCGATATCACCTCCGAGCGCGATGACCAGGAGCGCTTCTTCAAGGAGCTGCAGAACGCGATCGATTATCTCGACCATGCGCCGGCAGGCTTCTTTTCCGCGGGGCGGAAGGGCGAGATATTCTATCTCAACGCGACGCTGGCGGAGTGGCTCGGCCTCGATCTCACGAAGTTCATTCCAGGATCCGTGACGATCGGCGACCTCGTCGCCGGCGAGGGCTTGGCGCTTATCCAGTCGGTGCAGGCCGATCCGGGCCTCAAGAAGACCGTTACGCTCGATCTCGATTTCAAGAAATCAAATGGTCAGAGCCTTCCGGTACAGATCATCCATAGCGTGACGTCGATGCGAGACGGGGCGCCGGGCGAGAGCCGGACGATCGTCCTGACGCGGCGCGAAAGCGGCGAGAATGAGCAATCCGCCTCCTCGGCTGTCATGCGCTTTACGCGTTTCTTCAACAATACGCCGATGGCGATCGCTTCCGTCGATGGCAATGGGCGGATTCTTCGAACCAACGCGCCGTTCCTGAAGCTGTTCTCCGGCATTGTCTCGCGCGATGATGTGGAAAATGGCGCGCTGTTCGAAACGATCGTGCAGGACGTCGACAAGGCGCGGCTGCAGCAGGCTCTGGCTGCGGCCAAAGACCGCCAGGGCGACATTGCGCCGATCGACTCCAAAACGCCGACCGACGACGGCCGGCATTTCCGCTTCTACGTCAACGCGGTCATCGACCAGAGCGACGAAGCGCCGGAAGAAGCCGCCATCGTCTATGCCGTCGAGGTGACGGAACAGAAAGCGCTCGAGGCGCAGATGGCGCAGACGCAGAAGATGAACGCGGTGGGAACGCTTGCAGGCGGCATCGCGCACGACTTCAACAACGTCCTGACCGCGATCCTGCTGTCCTCCGATCATCTGCTCCTGCAGGCACGACCGGCCGACCCTGGATTTGCGGATCTCATGGAGATCAAGCGCAACGCCAATCGCGCAGCCGTACTTGTTCGCCAGCTGCTTGCCTTCTCTCGCAAGCAGACCATGCGGCCGACGGTGCTGAACCTCACCGATGTCGTCGGTGATCTCCGTATGCTGGTGGACCGGCTTCTCTCGGGCACGAACGTCAAGCTCAATGTCGAATACGGTCGAGACCTCTGGCCGGTAAAGACCGACCTATCGCAATTCGAGCAGGTGCTGATCAACCTTTGCGTCAACGCCCGCGATGCCATGCCGCAAGGCGGCAATCTCACGCTGCGCACGAGAAACGTTACCGCTGCCGAAGTCGCGGCGTTCAACTATTCCTACATGCCGCATGACGACATGGTCCTCATCGAGGTGAGCGATAACGGAACCGGTATCGCGCCCGAAATCATGGACAAGATCTTCGAACCCTTCTTCACAACCAAGGAAGTGGGCAAGGGAACAGGTCTCGGTCTTGCGATGGTCTACGGCATCGTCAAGCAGTCGGGTGGCTATATCCAGCCGGAGTCCGAGGTCGGCAAGGGAACGACATTCCGTGTCTTCCTGCCGCGCCATATCGTCGAGCCAGCCATTGCCGCAGAGGCCGATGCCGTCACGCCCGATGCGACCGCACCGGCCCTGCAGGCGCCTGCTGCAGCGGAACAACCGGAGGATCTCACGGGATCGGCCGTCATTCTGCTGGTCGAGGATGAGGAAGCGGTTCGTCGCGGCGGCAAGCGCATGCTGGAGACCCGCGGCTATACCGTTCACGAGGCCGGCTCCGGTGTCGAGGCGCTCGACATCATGGAGGAACTGGACGGCAAGGTCGACATCGTGGTGTCGGACGTGGTGATGCCTGAGATGGACGGCCCGTCGCTGTTGCGCGAACTGCGCAAGAAATACCCGGATCTGAAGTTCATCTTCGTCTCAGGCTATGCCGAGGACGCCTTCGCTCGCAACCTGCCGCCGGATTCGAAGTTCGGCTTCCTGCCGAAGCCGTTCTCGCTGAAGCAGCTTGCTGTCGTCGTCAAGGAGACGCTCGACAGCTGATGGATCTCTAGAGTTTTAGCCATTTCCGGAACCTGGCGTCAGCGATTGTCTGTTATGAAAATCGCAACCTGGGGGTGATTATGCGCTGGAAACTCTTTGCCGTTCTTATGGCTGCTTGGTATATCTGGACGGTTTTCGCTGATTTCGGTGGAGTGCCGCGATCACAATTCCGGATGGTCGGTGATGCGTGTCTCGGTCTCTTTGCCACGATAGGCGTTCTGCTATACGCCTTCGAATTGCAATTGTTCAGTGGGCAATTCTGGTCGTGGTTTTCACGGTTATACTTGGCATGGGTTTGTGTGTGGCTGGCGTTCTATGTCGTCCGCGTGACCGTCTTCTTCCACGCAAATATGGACGCTCCCTCCGTGGGGAGGGCGATCTTGCTGACAGCTTGCTTGGTCGCGCTCCTAGCCAGAGTCTACTCCCTGCAGTGGGTGGCTCTTACCCGCCATGCGAGGGGAGAAAAGCTTGGGTGACAGTTCGCGCTTCACCCGAGGGCGGGAGGCGCCGAAACGCCTCCCGAAACTCATATCAGCCGCCGAGGGCGACTGCGATTTCGGCCGCGAGGCGCGCGTTGTTCTCGACCAGCGCGATATTGGTCTTCAGGCTCTGACCATCGGTGAGATCGAAGATCGTGCTGAGAAGGTATGGCGTGACTGATTTGCCGCTGACTTCGTCACGTTTAGCACTGTCGAGCGCGCGCTGGATATAGATTTCCATTTCCTCGCGCGGGATCTCGTCCGCTTCCGGGACCGGGTTGGCGATCAGCATGCCGCCGTCGATGCCGAGCTGTTCGCGAACCGTCTGGAAGTTGGCGATGGCGGCCGGGCTGTTGAGGGTAAGGGGGCTCGGTAGGCCGGAGGAGCGCGACCAGAAGGCCGGGAACTCGTTGCTTTCGTAGGTGACGACAGGAACGCCGGCCGTCTCCAGCACTTCGAGGGTCTTCGGGATATCCAGGATCGCCTTTGCACCGGCGCAGACGACGATAACGCCGGTGCGGCCCAGTTCCTCGAGGTCCGCGGAAATGTCGAAGCTTTCCTCTGCACCACGGTGCACGCCGCCGATGCCGCCGGTCGCGAAGACCTTGATGCCGGCACGCGCGGCCGCGATCATGGTCGCTGCAACCGTTGTTGCGCCATGACGGCGCTCGGCGATGGCGAAGGCGAGGTCGGCGCGGGAAACCTTGAGCACATCCTTTGCCTGTGCGAGCTGTTCGAGCTCTTCGGCTTCAAGGCCGATATGAAGGGTGCCGTGGATGACCGCGATCGTCGCCGGGACGGCGCCCTGTTCGCGGATGATCGCTTCGACGCTACGCGCCATCTCGATATTGCCCGGATAAGGCATTCCGTGCGTGATGATCGTGGATTCGAGTGCCACGATCGGTGCGCCACGCTGCTTGGCGCTTGCGACTTCCTTGGAATAGGAGATTGGCAGCAGGGGGGAGATCGGTTTCGTCATCGTCTTTTCCATTTCATCGGTAGGGGCTTCAATGCAGAATTCTTGCCTGCGGAACAAGGGCAAGTGTTTCCTGCAGCCTTTCGGGGGATAGGTTTTCGTTCACTGCATGCGGTGATCTTACGGTCATGGCGGCTGCCGCGGCACCTTCTCTCACGGCGTCGGCCAGCGGCAGGCCGCGCATCAGGGCGGATATGACGCCGGCTGCCAGCGAATCTCCTGCACCTGTCACGTCGGCCACATCCTCCACGTTTGCTGGCTGCAGCGCGACGACGCGCCCGCCTGCGAATGCGATCAGGTCGCGTTGGCCGCGCGTGACGACGCCACCCTTGAGACCTATGTCGCCAAGCAGTGACGGCCAGTGGGACGGGTCGTTCGGGCGTTCGCCGGTCAGTGCCGTCGCTTCTGCTTCGTTGAGGAAGAGGTAGTCGATGCCGGTCATGCAAGGCTTCAGCTTGACCGCCTTTGCGGGGGAAATGGCGATTGCCGCGACCGGCTTTCCGAGCGCGTTGGCGCGCGAGACGATGGCCGACAGCGTTTCTTCCGGAAGGTTGGCGTCAAAGAGGATGAAGTCGCTTGCGGCAAACGCGTCGCGCACGGCGCGAATAGAAAGCCGCCGCGGCACGAACATGCGATAGAGATCCATGTCGGCAAGCGCGATGACAAGATTGCCGTCGCGCTCCATGATGGCGGTATAGCTCGGCGTCTTGCGATCCAGGAAGACGAAGGGGCGGTCGTTGATGCCGGCGAAATCGGCGGCTTCGCCGACCATCTCGCCCGTCGGATCGCCGCCACGCGGGGAAATCATCGTAACATCGAACCCCAGCCGGGCGAGATTGCGGGCCGCGTTGAAGCCGCCGCCGCCAGGCTCCTCGAACCACGAACCGGGATTGCTTGCGCCTGGCGCCGTGTTGCCGGAAATGCGTCCGCGCCGGTCGATATGGGCGCCACCGAGGATGAGAATCTTATTCCGCATTTTTCTGTCCAGCATGAGCTAAAGAGACGAATCGTCCGGCCGGCATCAGAGGGTCGGCGATCGTTACCGCATCGATAAGCCTTTGCTTTCCATCGATAAAACAAACATAGAACACAGGGCGTTTTACCTTTTTCTTTCAAATATTTGAGCTGCGCTTGCACAATGAGAACAAATGGGGTACATAATCGACATCGGCGGCGACATTGCTTGAGCGGCTTCAATAACCTAAAGGTGGATCGAATGTCACAGAATTCATTGCGGCTCGTAGAGGACAAATCGGTGGACAAAAGCAAGGCACTTGAAGCGGCACTCTCACAGATCGAGCGGTCGTTCGGCAAGGGCTCAATCATGAAGCTGGGCTCGAACGAGAGCGTGGTCGAGATCGAGACGGTATCGACCGGCTCTCTCGGCCTCGATATCGCGCTCGGCATTGGCGGTCTGCCGAAGGGCCGCATTATCGAAATTTACGGGCCGGAAAGCTCGGGTAAGACGACGCTGGCGCTGCAGACCATTGCGGAAGCGCAGAAGAAGGGCGGCATCTGCGCCTTCGTCGACGCCGAGCACGCGCTCGATCCGGTCTACGCTCGCAAGCTTGGGGTCGATCTGCACAATCTGCTGATTTCCCAGCCGGATACTGGCGAGCAGGCACTCGAGATCACCGATACGCTGGTGCGCTCCGGCGCGGTCGACGTGCTGGTAGTGGATTCGGTTGCGGCTCTGACGCCGCGCGCCGAAATCGAAGGCGAAATGGGCGACAGCCTGCCGGGCCTCCAGGCTCGACTGATGAGCCAGGCGCTGCGCAAGCTGACCGCGTCGATCTCGAAGTCGAAGACCATGGTGATCTTCATCAACCAGATCCGCATGAAGATCGGCGTCATGTTCGGTTCGCCGGAAACGACGACCGGCGGCAACGCGCTGAAGTTCTACGCTTCCGTGCGCCTCGACATTCGCCGTATCGGCCAGGTCAAGGAGCGCGAAGAGGTGATCGGCAACCAGACGCGCGTCAAGGTCGTCAAGAACAAGATGGCGCCTCCCTTCAAGCAGGTCGAATTCGACATCATGTATGGCGAGGGCGTCTCCAAGACCGGTGAGTTGGTCGATCTCGGCGTCAAGGCCGGCATCGTCGAGAAGTCCGGTGCGTGGTTCTCTTACAGCAGCCAGCGCCTCGGTCAGGGCCGCGAGAACGCCAAGATCTTCCTGCGCGACAATCCCGAGGTGATGCGTGAGATCGAGACGTCGATCCGTCAGAATGCGGGCCTGATCGCCGACCAGCTGCAGAATGGCGGTCCCGATGCCAATGAAGGCGATGACGACTCGTAAGTCTTTGTCAGCTTAATCGTTTAAAACCGGCCGCATTCCTTGATCAGAATGCGGCCGGTTTTGTTTGTCTGCTGGACAGTGGTTAACGCGAGCGATAAAAGCCACTGAATTTAAGATTTGACCTGTCTCCAGGCAGCATTGAAGGGCATAGCATGAGCGGCGTGAATGATATCCGGTCGACCTTCCTCGACTACTTCAAGAAGAACGGCCACGAAATCGTTCCATCGAGCCCGTTGGTGCCGCGCAACGACCCGACGCTGATGTTCACCAACGCCGGCATGGTGCAGTTCAAGAACGTTTTCACTGGTCTTGAGCAGCGCCCTTACAAGACTGCATCGACAGCGCAGAAGTGCGTGCGTGCCGGTGGCAAGCATAACGACCTCGACAATGTCGGCTATACCGCGCGCCACCACACTTTCTTCGAAATGCTCGGAAACTTCTCCTTCGGCGATTACTTCAAGGAACAGGCGATCGAACATGCCTGGACCCTGATCACCAAGGAGTTCGGGCTCGACGCCAAGCGCCTGCTCGTCACCGTCTACCACACCGACGATGAGGCCTTTAATCTCTGGAAGAAGATTGCCGGTCTTTCCGACAACAAGATCATCCGCATTCCGACCAGCGATAACTTCTGGGCGATGGGCGATACCGGCCCTTGCGGTCCGTGCTCGGAAATCTTCTACGACCATGGCGATCACATCTGGGGCGGTCCTCCCGGCTCGCCGGAAGAGGACGGCGACCGCTTCATCGAGATCTGGAACCTCGTCTTCATGCAGTACGAGCAGCTGACGAAGGAAGAGCGCGTCGACCTGCCGCGCCCGTCGATCGACACCGGCATGGGCCTCGAGCGCGTGGCGGCCGTTCTGCAGGGCAAGCACGACAACTATGATATCGACCTGTTCCGCGCTCTGATTGCCGCTTCGGAAGAAGCGACTGGCGTGAAGGCCGAGGGTGAGCAGCGCGCAAGCCATCGCGTCATCGCCGATCACTTGCGCTCGTCGGCCTTCCTGATCGCCGACGGCGTTCTGCCGTCAGCCGAAGGCCGTGGCTACGTGCTGCGCCGTATCATGCGCCGCGCCATGCGCCATGCCGAACTGCTCGGCGCCCGCGAGCCGCTGATGTGGAAGCTTTTGCCGGCGTTGATCCAGCAGATGGGCCGCGCCTATCCGGAGCTGGTGCGCGCCGAAGCACTCATCACCGAAACGCTGAAGCTTGAGGAAACCAAGTTCCGCACGACGTTGAAGCGCGGCCTGTCGCTGCTCTCCGACGCCACGACGACGCTCGGCAAGGGCGACATGCTCGACGGCGAGACCGCGTTCAAGCTCTATGACACATACGGCTTCCCGCTCGACCTGACGCAGGACGCGCTGCGTGCCCGCGAAATCAACGTCGATCTCGCCGGCTTCACCGACGCCATGGAGCGCCAGAAGGCCGAAGCCCGTTCGCACTGGGCCGGCTCCGGCGACAAGGCCACGGAAACTATCTGGTTTGAGCTACGCGACAAGCACGGGGCCACCGAATTCCTCGGCTATGACACCGAGACGGCCGAAGGCGTGGTGCAGGCGATCGTCAAGGACGGCGTTGCCATTGGCGAAGCCGCCAAGGGCGACAAGGTGCAGATCGTCGTCAACCAGACGCCGTTCTATGGAGAGTCCGGCGGCCAGATGGGCGACGCTGGCGTCATTTCGTCCGATAATGCGAAGATCGAGATCATCGATACGCAGAAACGCGGCGAAGGCTTGTTCGTTCACACGGGCACTGTCGTCGAAGGCATGCTGAAGGCTGGTGATGCCGTTGCGCTGACCGTCGATCACGCGCGGCGTTCGCATATCCGCGCCAACCACTCGGCGACCCACCTGCTGCATGAGGCGCTGCGGGAGGTGCTCGGCACCCACGTTGCCCAGAAGGGCTCGCTGGTTACACCGGATCGCCTGCGCTTCGACGTTTCGCATCCAAAGCCGATGACGACGGAAGAGCTGAAGCTGGTCGAGGACATGGCCAACGAGATCATTCTGCAGAATTCGCCAGTCACGACCCGCCTGATGAGCGTCGACGACGCCCGCGCCGAGGGCGCGATGGCGCTGTTCGGCGAGAAATACGGTGATGAGGTTCGCGTGGTGTCCATGGGCCAGGGGCTGCATGGGGCGAAAACAGGCAAGCCTTACTCGATCGAACTCTGCGGCGGCACGCACGTGTCGGCCACCGGCGACATCGGTCTCGTGCGCATTCTCGGCGACAGTGCCGTCAGCTCCGGCGTTCGCCGTCTCGAAGCGGTGACCGGTGAAGCGGCGCGTGCCTATCTTGCCGAGCAGGACGAGCGCGTGAAGGCAATTGCCGGCGCGCTCAAGGTGCAGCCGGGCGAGGTTCTGTCGCGCGTCGAGGCGTTGATGGACGAGCGCCGTAAGCTCGAGAAGGAACTGGCCGACGCAAAGCGCAAGCTTGCGATGGGTGGCGGGCAGGGCGGCTCGGCGGACGCCGTTCGTGATGTCGCCGGTGTGAAGTTCCTTGGCAAGGCGATCTCGGGTGTCGATCCGAAGGACCTCAAGGGCCTCGCCGATGATGGCAAGGCAAGCCTTGGCTCCGGCATCGTGGCTTTGATCGGCGTTGGCGAAGATGGCAAGGCGAGTGCTGTGGTGGCCGTCACGCCTGACCTGACCGGCCGGTTCAGCGCCGTGGATCTCGTGCGCGTTGCCTCGGCTGCCCTTGGCGGCAAGGGTGGCGGCGGGCGTCCCGACATGGCGCAGGCCGGCGGCCCCGATGGCTCGAAGGCCGACGACGCGATCGAAGCCGTGGCACTTGCTCTGGCGAGCTAAGCTGCTGTCGAAGACGCGTTTGGAGGGGCGGGGGCTGGTCTCCCGCCACTGAATTAAAGGTGGATGCGCTAGAATTTTGGGGCGCGAAGCCTCGGCGACTTTGACCCATCGAGGACTTGGTCGCCAGGAGCTGGAACGCTGTAGCGCTGCAAGTGGGCTAGCTTCGATGGTTCCCCGGCTGGGGATTATAGAGAATCCAGGCGGCTCACATGCCGCCTGGGATAAAAATAGAAACAGGCGCTATTCCACCGTAAACGTTCCGGCCCCCTTGGAGTATTTCTTGGCTCCAAGCGAATTGATCGTTGCGCATTTTTCCTTGTCGAACTTCTCGCAAATCTTGTTGCCCTTGATGCTCCAAGTGCCCTTGTAGGTGGCCTTGTCGCCGTCGACAGTCGCTTCAATGGTTCCGTCTGGCTTGTAGGTTGTGACGCCGGATTGTGTCTTTGACTTCCAGTGGATTGGGTGGCCTACCAACTCGCTTTTCAGCTGCTCCCCCGTCAAGGTCGCGGCATACGCACCAGATGCGAAGGCTAGTATAATGAGGCCAGAAACCGTGATCGCTTTCATCGTTCACTCCCTCCATCTTAAGCCGCATCTGCCGTCTATCTATACTCCGTGACGGTCGCTCTCACTAGCGATCCAAGGCCCGTCGATCATCTCCCAAAGGCGTAGTGCGGCCTTGTCTGGCGTTCCAGAACCAGATGGGCTCGTGCAGATCACTTCAGACCGCTAGACCAATCCCGCCTTTTTCTTTTCGGGCCTGGCCGAGGTCCGCAGGATTTGTCAAATCGAGGTATGGTTGTCTGTAGCCGATCGATTTGCACGGGGTTCCAACATGAATGGCGAAACGGCATGGGCACTTTATGAAAACCGCCTGCGGCGGGTTTCTGCCTATATCCATGATCATCTCGATGAAGAGCTCGACATGGAAAAGCTTGCCGAGATCGCCTGCATGTCGAGCTATCATTGGCACAGGATCTATCGCGCGATCTATGGCGAGACGCTGGCGGCCACCGTCAAGCGGCTGCGTCGGCATCGCGCGGCGGGCGATATCGTCGGCACGGACCTTCGCGTCAGTGAGATTGCAAAGCGATCCGGCTATCCCAACCTCCAATCCTTCAATCGGATCTTCAAGTCGGTCTACGGCATGCCGCCGGCCCGTTACCGGAAGGAGGGAAGCCACGCAGCTTTCGCACCCTCACCTAACGGAAGGATACAAGCCATGTTCGACATCACCTTACGTAAGATTGCGCCGATCACTCTCGTCGGCGTGGCTCATACCGGTTCCTATATGCAGATCGGCAGATCGTTCGAGACGCTGTTCGGCACGCTCTATGCGCGCGGGCTGGCACAGCCCGAGATGCGCATGATCGGCGTATATCTCGATGATCCCGATATCGTGCCAGCGGACGAGCTGCGCTCGATCGCCTGTGTGACTGCCGATGATATCGCTGTATCCGAGCCGCCTTTGCAGCAGACGTCGGTGGAAGGCGGAGAATATGCGGTGCTCCGGCACAAGGGACCCTATGCGGACATGCACAAGGCCTACCAGTGGCTCTATGCCGAATGGCTTCCAAAATCCGGCCGGCAACTGCGCGATAGCGTGATGTTCGAGGAGTATCTCAACAATCCGCGCGAGGTGCCGCCGACCGAACTCCTGACGGAGATCTATATGCCGCTTGCCTGAGCTCAGGCGCTCTTCTGCATGGCCTGCATCGCTTCCTCGTCGATGGCGTGGGCACGCTTGTAGGCGGGGCGGTCGGTGACGCGGCCGACATAGTCGGCAAAGGCCTGGCGCTTCTCGATCGTACCGAATCCCAGGCCCCAGGCGACATGGGAGCCGACATAAACGTCGGCGGCCGTGAAGCGATTGCCGGCGATATAGGGCGAGGCGCTGACAGCCTTTTCCAACGTGTCCATGACGTCGGCATAGCTGCCGTACCCTGCCATGCGGCTCTTGTCCGGTGGTATGTGATAGCCGAGGGCATGGTTGGTCACCGCAGCCTCCAGCGGGCCGGCGGCGAAGAACATCCAGCGGTAATAATTGCCGCGCTCTTCGGGCCGCGGGGCAAGCCCTGTGTCCGCAAAGGTATCAGCGAGATAGGCGCAGATGGCGGCACATTCGGTGACGACGGTCTTGCCGTGCAGGATCGCCGGCACCTTTCCCATGGGGTTCACGGCCAGATATTCCGGTGCCTTGATGCTGCCGCCGAAGGTGAGCAGTTCCGTCGTGTAGGGAACGCCCGTTTCCTCGAGCATCCAGCGGGCAATGCGCCCGCGCGACATCGGGTTCGTGTAGAAAACCAATTCGTCTGCCATGCTGTCCTCCTCGTTGTTCCGGCACGCGATCGGTGCCGGCACTGGTAAACATAAGACGGGTCGGCGGGCTGGAAAGATGTCGGTCTACAAGGCCTTGCGATATTGGATGAAGCCGGAGCGTTCGGCGATGTGATCGTAAAGGCGTCGCGCGGTCGCGTTGGTCTCGTGTGTCATCCAGTAGAGGCGGCCGGCGCCGTTCTTCCTGGCGAGGTCGGCAACGGCCTCGATCAGCGCCGCGCCGGTCCCGAGACCGCGCTGCGTATCGTCGACATAGAGATCCTGCAGGTAGCAGGTCCACTTCGGCAGCCAGGTGGAGCGGTGGAAGATGGCGTGGACGATGCCGACCAGACGGTTGCCGTCGTCAAAAGCGCCGAGCGCATACATTTCCTCGACCGGGTCGTGGAAGCGGCCCCATGTCAGATCTGTGGTATCGGACGGAATGGCGACTTCATAGAAGCGCTGGTAACCGGCCCAGAGCGGCTCCCAGGCGGCTCGATCGGACGGCCGCAGCGGACGGATTTCAACGGTCATTTTATTGTTCCCCCTTGGTTGTCGTAGAAATGAAAACGGCGGGGAAGACCCCGCCGTATCGTTCGCATATCGCTGATGGCTTATGCCATCGCCTTCTGCAGGTTCTCGTCGATCTTGTCGAGGAAGGCGGTGGTGGAGAGCCACGGCTGATCGGGACCGATCAGGAGAGCCAGATCCTTGGTCATGAAGCCGGCTTCGACGGTGTCGACGCAGACCTTCTCAAGCGTCGCTGCGAACTTGGCCAGTTCCGCATTGTCGTCCAGCTTGGCGCGGTGTGCGAGGCCGCGGGTCCAGGCGAAGATCGAAGCGATCGAGTTCGTGGAGGTTTCCTGGCCCTTCTGGTGCTGGCGGTAGTGACGGGTAACCGTGCCGTGCGCGGCTTCGGCTTCGACTGTCTTGCCATCCGGCGTGAGCAGAACGGAAGTCATCAGGCCGAGCGAGCCGAAGCCCTGGGCAACGGTGTCGGACTGGACGTCGCCGTCGTAGTTCTTGCAGGCCCAGACATAACCGCCGGACCACTTCAGAGCGGATGCGACCATGTCGTCGATCAGGCGGTGCTCGTAGGTGATGCCGATTTCCTTGAACTGATCCTGGAATTCAGCCTCATAGACTTCCTGGAAGATGTCCTTGAAGCGGCCGTCATAGGCCTTGAGGATGGTGTTCTTGGTCGACAGGTAGACCGGCCACTTGCGCATCAGGCCGTACATCATCGAGGCGCGGGCGAATTCGCGGATCGACTCGTCGAGGTTGTACATGGCCATGGCCACGCCGGCGCCGGGAGCGTCGAAGACTTCCTTTTCGATGACCTGGCCGTCTTCACCGACGAACTTGATGGTCAGCTTGCCCTTGCCCGGGAATTTGAAGTCGGTGGCGCGGTACTGGTCGCCGAAAGCGTGACGGCCGACAACGATCGGCTTCGTCCAGCCCGGAACAAGGCGCGGAACGTTCTGGCAGATGATCGGCTCGCGGAAGATGACGCCGCCGAGGATGTTGCGGATCGTGCCGTTCGGGCTCTTCCACATCTGCTTGAGGTTGAATTCCTTGACGCGATCTTCGTCCGGCGTGATCGTCGCGCACTTGATGCCAACGCCGTGCTTCTTGATGGCGTTGGCGGCGTCGATCGTTACCTGGTCGTTGGTGGCGTCGCGGTTTTCGACGGAAAGGTCGAAATAGTCGATGTCGAGGTCGAGATACGGATGGATCAGCTTATCCTTGATGAGCTGCCAAATGATGCGAGTCATTTCATCGCCGTCGAGATCGGCGACGGGATTGGCGACCTTGATCTTCTTCATGTATCTGCCTCGTTAAAGCTTAGAAGGGACGGGCGTCCCGGGTGGGTGATATCAAATCCCGAGCGCTATAGCACTGTGAGCCCGGAGTGCAAAGCCGCAAGCGCTCAGGACCGGTGTGTTTTTGCGGGCATTGCCAAGCCAGTGAAAATGGCTAGTCTCCGCGCGAAACCATTGCCCCGGACATTTCATCATGAAGAAGATCTCGCTCCCGCTCGCCTTTCTCCTCGGCCTGTCCGCGCCTGCCTTTGCGGGCGACGCCACCGCGCCCGTCAAGGAAATCATGGATGCCACCATGAAGAACTGGTCGGGCACCGACGCCGACTGGATCGACATTTTCGACGACAGCCGTTTGACGCGGCTCTACAGCAAGGACTTCGTGACGAAGTACCAGGCCGCGGTGCAGAATCCGGCCGCCGACGAGGACGGCATTTCGCCGTTCGACTACGACGTGATCGTCAACGGCCAGGATGCCTGCCCGCTGCAGGATCTTGCTTACGCGCCCAAGCCGGCGGCGAACGGGACGACGGAAGTGGTCGTTACCTTCAAGAAGGCCACCTGCATGGACGACGGGTCGGACAAGCAGGCCGTCACCACGGTGCGGTTCGAGGTGATCGACGAGGCCGGCAAGCCAGTGATCGACGACGTAATCACGGCAGGGGATCCGGGTCAGCCGGATAACTCGCTCAAGAATACCATGGTGCAGATCGCCAAGGGCGAGTGACGGCCCGACTTGATTTGATTTCCTGACCGGTCAAGTTATCCAGTCAGGTTGGGACGCATATTCCTCTGCTTTTAGGGGCCTTGGCGCTTGCTTTCGGGTTTTGACTTCCGCGATTGGCTGCTTGCAAACGATCCGGCACTGTCGCGCTTGCGCGTCGCGTCGCGCGTCACGTTGACGATTGCGATGTCTTTTGGCGCGTTGCTGGCCATCAATTACCTGCTGGTTCCGCTTCCCACAGCGTCGTACGGGCTGGGGATCGTGCTCTCGATCGAAGGCGGCGTCGCCGTGCGCGACAAGGGCGGCACGCCACAGCTGATCACCCGCTTGCTGGGGTGCCTTGCGAGCATTGTCGTGGTGGGGATTGCCGCGAGCCTGGAGGCCTACCGTTACCTTTCCGACTGTGTCTTCCTGCTTGTGATCTTTCTTGCCGCGTCGGCGCGGGTGTTCGGTGCGCGGGGACATGCCGTCGGGATGTTCGCCTTCACCTCCTACTTCATGGGCGCCTATTTTCGGCCGCCGCTCGCCGAACTTCCATTGGTGGCGATCGGTCCCGTCGTTTCAGCCCTGATTGGGCATCTGGTGCGTTCAGTCGTGCTGGCGGACGATTGGCGACGCGACCTGCTGCGGTCGCTCGAAAGTGTGCGAGGGCGGATCAATCAGATCCTGTTCAAGATCGCTGCATTGTCGGCACATGGGCGGTTTCTGGAAACGGACCGGCAGGAACTGAACCAGCTTGAGGAGCGACTGAAGGAAGTCGTGATGATGGCGGAGAGTTTCATTCCGCGACCACCGAGCGGCGTCTTGGAAGCGGCGACCGAACCGGCGGGCGAACTTGCGATCCGTCTTTTCGACGCCCATCTCGCGGCAGAGACTGCGATCGTGCTCAGCGCCCAGAGCCTGCCGTCGTTCGAAATGGTTCATGCGATCATCGAAGGCGACGTGATACAGGCGCCAAAGGTTGCCGACGGTGCTCAAGCGGAAACCATTCAAGCGCTTGCACGCCTTGGTGAGGCACGTAGTGACCTCAACAGGACGATCGAGCTCGGATATGCCACCGGCTTTGCGGAGATCGCGGCGGTGACCGAGGCTGCCGCATCGTCGGAGAAGCCCGACTTTTCCCTGAGCAATCCCCTGATCCGTTCGGCGTTGCAGATTACCTTGGCGTCGGCGATTGCCATGACGCTTGGGCTGGCGCTTTCGCGCGAACGCTGGTTCTGGGCAGTGCTGGCCTCCTTTCTTGTGTTCACCAACACCAATTCACGCGGCGACACCGCGATGAAGGCGTTGCAGCGGTCGGTGGGCACGCTGTTCGGAATCTCGATCGGGTTGGGGCTTGCGACATTGCTCAACGAGCAGATGGCTGCTGCCCTCGTGGTCACCGGCATCTCGATCTTCCTGGCGTTCTACTTCCTGCAGACCTCCTACGCGACGATGACATTTTTCGTTTCGATCGCGCTCTGCCTGGTCTACGGGATGATCGGCTCCCTGACGGTCGATCTGCTCTTGTTGCGCATCGAAGAAACCGCTCTTGGTGCTGCAGCCGGAACCCTGGTGGCATTCCTGGTCTTTCCAGCGCGCACCCGCGGCGCGCTGGATGTGGTACTCGCCAAGTGGTATGCGGCGCTTCAGGAGATGCTCGCCGCAGCCTCGGCGGGTGAACCGTCAAACGCCCTGATCGTCCGGTCGCAGAAGCTCGACGCAGCCTACCGTGATCTGACGGCTGCCGCTCGGCCCCTGGGATCTACGTGGTCCATTGTCACCAAGCCGGGACATATCCGCCAAACGCTGGCAATTTTCCTGGCGGCAACCTACTGGGCAAGGATCATGGCGAAGAACCATGATGCGGCGGCTGCCGGGGCGGATGGTCAGGCGTTGATCGACGCCGATCTGGCCCGGATAACGACTGTCGCCAAGCGCGGGTCCGAATGCTTCTTCGTCGACAGCAGGAACCATAGCGGTGGGCGGCATTTGCCGCTGTCAAATGCGGGTGCGCGGCTCGGGGCCGAAATGATCGGGGTGACGCTCGATCGACTTTATCCCGACGCTTAAGTCTTGCCGTTTGGGGTGGTCTTGGCTATTCCCGCGCATAGCAAAAGGATCGAGACTTCATGGCAGGCACGAATAGCGAGCGGCAACTTCTGACGGAAGGTCCCGTCATCATTCTGGTCGAACCGCAGATGGGCGAGAACATCGGGATGGTGGCGCGCGCCATGGCGAATTTCGGGCTCTCCGAACTGAGGCTCGTCAACCCGCGCGACGGGTGGCCGAACGAGAAGGCGCAGGCCGCCGCCTCGAAGGCCGACCATGTGATCGAGGGCACGAAGGTCTTCGACACACTCGAGGAGGCGATCGCCGACCTGAACTTCGTCTACGCGACGACGGCGCGCGAGCGCGACGGCTTCAAGCCCGTGCGCTCGCCGGTCGTTGCTGCGCAAACGCTGCGGGCGCGTTTTGCAGCGGGTGAGGGCACCGGTATTCTCTTTGGGCGCGAGCGCTGGGGTCTCTCCAACGAGGAGGTGGCGCTGGCAGACGAGATCGTGACCTTCCCGGTCAATCCTGCCTTTGCCTCGCTCAACATCGCCCAGGCAGTGCTCCTGATGTCCTATGAGTGGATGAAATCGGGCATGGAGGATCTCGGCAGCGTTCCCTTCCAGGCGATGTCGCAGACACAATCCACGAAGGAACAGTTGCACGGGCTCTACGATCAGTTGGAAGAAGCCCTGGAAGCGCGCAATTATTTCCATCCGCCCGCGAAAAAGCCGAAAATGATCGACAATCTCCGCGCAGTCCTTTCCCGCCGCGCCTTCACGGAGCAGGAAATCAGCGTGATGCGCGGCGTTATTTCCTCCCTCGACCGTTTCTCGCGGCAATATCCGCGCGGGAGCCGGGCGCCCGCAGATGTCAAGGAACGCCAGAGCGATGACAACAGCGACGAATGAGCTGAAACCCGTTCTGGTTTTCGATTCAGGGATCGGCGGGCTGACGGTGCTGCGCGAGGCGCGGGTACTGATGCCTGAGCGCGGTTTCATCTATGTTGCCGACGACGCCGGGTTTCCCTATGGCGGCTGGGAAGAGCAGGCGCTGAAAGAGCGCGTCATCGAACTCTTCGCACGGCTGCTCAAGGAGCATGATCCGGAGGTCTGCATCATCGCCTGCAATACGGCGTTCACGCTGGTTGGCGCCGACCTGAGGGCAGCCTTCCCACAGATGACCTTTGTCGGCACGGTGCCTGCGATCAAGCCTGCGGCCGAACGGACGCGTACGGGTCTGGTTTCGGTGCTGGCGACGCCGGGAACGGTCAAGCGCGCCTATACGCGTGATCTGATCCAGTCTTTTGCCCAGCAGTGCCACGTGCGTCTTGTCGGGTCGGAAAATCTGGCACGCATGGCGGAGGCCTATATCCGCGGCGAAACGGTTTCGGACGAAGCTGTGCTTACGGAGATCGACGCCTGCTTCGTGGAGCAGGATAGCCGGAAGACCGATATCGTCGTGCTCGCCTGCACGCACTATCCCTTCATGGCAAATGTCTTCCGGCGTCTTGCGCCTTGGCCTGTCGACTGGCTCGACCCGGCGGAGGCGATTGCCCGGCGTGCGCGGAGCCTCGTGCCGCAGGTTGCCGACGCCGTTCATCCGGACAATTTCGACTATGCCGTCTTCACGTCAGGAAACCCGGATTTTCCAACGAAGCGGCTGATGCAGGGGTTCGGCCTGAGCACCCGCTGACGGGGCGATTTGCGCTTTCTTTCGACGGACTGATCACGCAAGCTTGCCGACGGGGAATCGCCTGCCGTTGTCACTGGTGGGCGAACAAAGGGATGCGTGATGCCGCTTCAAAGACTTGTGATGTTGATCTTCTTCCTGCAGCCGATCGCGTTCGGCAGCTGGTTGCCACGCATCCCCGATATTCAGACGAGGCTTGGTCTCGGACCGGCCGATCTCGCCATCGCTTTGCTCGGCATGCCGGTCGGCATCCTCCTGACGCTGCCCTTCGCCGGCCGGTTCGTATCCCGGATCGGCGGGCGCGCCACGGTCATCTATGGCTTTGCGGTGTTTCTGGCCGTCGTTGCCCTTCCGGCCTTTGCGGACAGCATCGTGACGTTGTTCGCGGCCCTGGCTGTCGTCGGTGTCGCGCTCTCGACGCTTGAACTCGGCCTCAATGTGGAGGCCGATCGCGCCGAGAAGATCACCGGCCTGGTGATCATGAGCCGATGCCATGGTTTCTGGAGCCTCGGCATCATGGCGGGCAGCCTGATTGGCGCTGGCGCGGTGGCTCTCCAATTGCCGGCACAATGGTCCATCGCGGTCGTTGCATTGCTGGTGCTGCCGGTGGCGCTTGCCGCAAGCGTTCGCCTGCCGGCGGATGCTACGGCCCCGGCTGCAGTCTCCGAGGGGGCTCGCGCGCCGTTCAAGCTGCCGAGCGTTGCGCTTCTCGGAATCTGCGCCTTCACCTTCGGGATCACGATGACGGAAGGGGCGATCGCCGACTGGTCGGCGGTCTACCTGAAAGAGGTTCTGTTGGCCGGCGGAGCCGTGACGGGTCTCGGCTATTCCATCTTTGCCTGCCTTGTCGCCGCAGGGCGGTTCGGTGGCGACCATATGAAAGCGCGGTTCGGCGCGGTTGCCATCGCCCGGGTTTGCGGTTGCGCAGCGTTGCTTGGCTTGCTGATCGTCCTGCTCGCTCCAAACACGTTGACGGCGCTCGTAGGTTTTGCGGCGATAGGCTTTGGGGTGTCGGTGGGCTTCCCGCTGGCGGTCACCGCAGCGGCAAGCCTGACGGACCGGCCTGCGGCGGCCAGCGTCGCTATTCTGTCGTTCATGGCGCTTCTCGGCTTCCTGATCGGTCCGCCGCTGATCGGCTTTGCCGGTGAGCTCTGGGGATTGAGGGTTGGCTTGGCGGTTCTTCTTGTGCCGCTGGCTGTGAGCCTCGCATTTACCCGGATGCTTGCTCCGAGCGCGGAAAAAGGGCAGGCGGATATTCTTGCGGATAAAGCGGCGTAAGCGCTTGCTGATTGGCTGTGGGTTTTGTCGAAGAGCGGGAGCATCATTCGGCGAATCTGTTAGAGAGTGATGTTGCTATCGTAAGGGGAATTGGACTTGCAGGTTGGTATCGATATGGGAACGGCGTCCGGCGGAAATCCGGCCACGCTCGATATCGAGGAGCTTCTGGCGACCCGTCTGCTCGTACAGGGCAACTCCGGCTCCGGAAAATCGCACCTTCTGCGCCGTCTGCTTGAGCAATCCGCTCAGTGGGTGCAACAGATCATCATCGACCCCGAGGGCGATTTCGTCACGCTGAGCGACAAGTTCGGGCACGTCGTCATCGATGGTGAGCGGACCGAGGCCGAGCTTGCCGGCATTGCCAACCGCATTCGCCAGCATCGTGTTTCCTGCGTGTTGACGCTGGAAGGCCTCGACATCGAGCAGCAGATGCGCGCGGCGGCGGCCTTCCTCAACGGCATGTTCGATGCCGATCGTGAGTACTGGTATCCTGTACTCGTCGTTGTCGACGAGGCGCAGATGTTTGCGCCGTCCGTCGGTGGCGATGTGTCCGAGGACGCCCGCAAGATGTCGCTTGGCGCGATGACCAACCTGATGTGCCGTGGGCGTAAGCGCGGACTGGCAGGCGTCATCGCTACGCAGCGGCTTGCCAAGCTCGCCAAGAACGTTGCGGCGGAAGCCTCCAACTTCCTGATGGGGCGTACCTTCCTCGATATCGACATGGCCCGCGCCGCCGACCTTCTCGGTATGGACCGACGCCAGGCCGAAATGTTCCGCGATCTCAAGCGCGGCAATTTCGTCGCCCTTGGACCGGCTCTTTCACGCCGCCCGTTGCCGATCCAGATCGGCATGGTCGAGACGTCGGCGCGCTCGTCGAGCCCGAAGCTCATGCCGTTGCCGGATGCGCCGCACGACGTCGAAGACCTGATTTTCACGCCCGATCCGGAAGAGTTCCAGCGCCCGCTCGTGCGGCGCGCGGCGCCTGCGCCTCGACCGACCACCGATATTCTGGCGGAGCTGTCACGGTCCGCGCCCGCTGCGGTGTCCCAGCCTTCAGAGCCACGTGTGAGCCAACCGGAGTTTTCCGCCGAAGAGCGCGAGGAGCGGCTTGCGGCTGTTCTCAACGAAATCCTTGATGACCCGGGTTCGGCTTTCCGTACGGATTCCGTGCTTTATCAGGAGTTTCTCGTGCGCGTGCGCATGCGCCGCGTTCCCGGCCCGCCGATGTCGATGGCGGAGTTCCGGCGTCGCGTCGCGATCTCCCGGTCGGGTGTCGATGCCGCCACGGCGGAGACCGAAGCCTGGGCGACGGCGCTTTCCCTGTCCTCAGGCGTGACCGATGACCTGCAGGGCGTCTTCCTGATGCTGGCAAAGGCTGCTGTCTGCGGCGAGCCGTGCCCTTCGGACGCGCGGATTGCCCGTGCCTACGGCACGCACTCGGCGCGTCGCGCGAGGCGTCTGCTGGGTTATTTCGAGGAGCAGGGCACGGTCGTCGTCCATACGGATTTTTCCGGCAAGCGGATCGTCGCGTTCCCAGACATGAACTGCCAGACCGCGCCGGGCGATGCGAATGCCCCTGATAGCGACGACCTGCGTCCCGCCGCTGAATAGTATCTTCCAGACCGCTATATCTGAGGTGAGGGGTGTGGACGACACCTCCCCGATGCGGGTCACTCGCGTTACGCGCGAAAAAAGCTGACTTTGTCATATGTGCTTCATGCCGGCGGGGGATAAGGCGCGCGCACCCTCCGGGGTGGTGCGTATTGTCAAAGGAGATTTAGCCATGCAGACCAAACTTCGTTATCACTTGCCGCAGGTCATTGCCGCCGTCTTGCTTGCAACCGTCGCGATCCAGCCGAGCCGCGCTGACGATGCTGCCGGCAAGCTTCTCGAGCGCGCCGCAAGCGGCGAGTTGAGCGCACCTGCAGGCGCACGCCGCCTCTCCGGCGACATTACCGAAGCGTTCCGCGGCGCGATCGTCGATGGTCGTCCGAAGAATGTGATCCTGCTCATCGGCGACGGCATGGGCGATTCCGAGATCACCATCGCGCGCAACTATGCCGTTGGCGCCGGCCAGTATTTCAAGGGTATCGACGCCCTGCCGATCACCGGCCAGTACACGCATTACTCGCTCGACAAGAAGACCGGCAAGCCGACCTACGTCACGGACTCGGCTGCCTCAGGCACGGCTTGGGCAACAGGCGTGAAGAGCTATAATGGCGCGATCGGCGTCGATATTCATGAGGCAGCGCACGAGACGCTGCTGGAGAAGGCAAAGGCTGCCGGCCTCGGGACCGGGAACGTCTCGACGGCGGAATTGCAGGATGCAACGCCAGCCGTGCAGATCGCTCACGTGACGCAGCGCAAGTGCTACGGCCCGGAAGCCACTTCCGAGAAGTGCGCCAGCAATGCGCTTGAAAACGGCGGCAAGGGCTCGATCACCGAGCAGCTGCTGAATGCGCGTGCCGACGTAACGCTCGGTGGCGGCGCCAAGAGCTTCGGCGAAACCGCGAAGGCGGGCGAATGGAAGAGCAAGACCCTGCGCCAGCAGGCCGAAGAGCGTGGCTACAAGCTCGTCTCCAATCTGGACGAACTGCAGGCTGTGAAGCAGGCCAACAACGATGCGCCGGTGCTCGGTCTCTTCGCGGATGGCAACATGCCTGTTCGCTGGGAAGGTCCGAAGGCGAGCCACTACGGCAACGTCGAGAAGGAGCCAGTCGTCTGCAAGCCGAACGAGAAGCGTACAGCCGCTACGCCGACGCTGGCTCAGATGACCGCCAAGGCGATCGAACTGTTGCGCACCAATGAGAAGGGCTTCTTCCTGCAGGTCGAAGGCGCTTCGATCGACAAGCAGGACCATGCCGCCAACCCATGCGGCCAGATCGGCGAGACGGTCGATCTCGACGAAGCCGTGCAGGAAGCGCTGAAGTTCGCGCAGGAAGCCGGCGATACGCTGGTGATCGTTACGGCAGACCACGCCCATGCCAGCCAGATCGTCGATGCCGATACGAAGGCACCGGGCCTGACGGAAGCGCTGATGACCAAGGATGGCGCGGTCATGGCCGTCAGCTACGGCAACTCGGATGACGAGAACGACCAGGGCCACACCGGCGCGCAGCTGCGCATTGCCGCCTATGGCCCGCGCGCGGCCAATGTGAGCGGTCTTACGGATCAGACCGATCTGTTCTACACCATCAGCGATGCACTGGGCCTGAAGACCGAAACGGTCGGCATGAAGTAAGCCGGACGCGGCTCGAAAATCGAGCGGCTTTGGGATGGTCGGCGTGGAACGTCATTGACATTCCAGCGACTTACCCCTAAAGACCGCGCCAGCACGGGGCAGCGATGTCCCGTGTTTCATTTGACATGTCCCGTGGATCTTTCCAGTTCGCGTAACCGGAAAATCCTGTCGGGCCTCCCAAAAGGGGCCAAAGGAGGGCGTGTTTCCTTCGAGCGGTTTGGTAACAAGCCGCCGTAACACTCTGAAAGGAAATACGATGAGCAAGCGCGAATCGTCCAAGTACAAAATTGACCGCCGTATGGGCGAAAACATCTGGGGCCGTCCTAAGTCCCCGGTGAACCGTCGCGAATACGGCCCGGGCCAGCACGGCCAGCGTCGCAAGGGCAAGCTTTCGGACTTCGGTGTGCAGCTGCGCGCCAAGCAGAAGCTCAAGGGTTACTACGGTGACCTGCGCGAGAAGCAGTTCCGCGCGATCTTCGCTGAAGCCGACCGCCGCAAGGGCGACACTTCGGAAAACCTCATCGGTCTTCTGGAATCCCGCCTGGACGCGATCGTCTACCGCGCCAAGTTCGTTCCGACCGTTTTCGCTGCTCGCCAGTTCGTCAACCACGGCCACGTGACTGTGAACGGCGTTCGCGTCAACATCGGTTCTTACCGTTGCAAGGCTGGCGACGTCATCGAAGTTCGTCAGAAGTCGAAGCAGCTCGTTTCGGTTCTCGAATCGGTGTCCCTGGCTGAACGTGATGTTCCTGAGTACATCGAAGTCGACCATAACAAGATGGTTGCTACCTTCGCTCGTGTACCGGCTCTCAGCGACGTTCCGTACGCTGTTGTCATGGAACCGCACCTGGTGGTCGAATTCTATTCGCGTTAATCAGCGCGAGGCGTTTTCGCATACGGAAAAGCCGCCTCTCGGGGCGGCTTTTTTGTTATCTGGAGAGAGGGAAAGATGTTGGATCTGCAAGCCGTCCTCGACAGTATCTACAAGGAGCTCACGCCACGGATCGGCGAGGGCAAGGTTGCCGACTACATTCCGGAGCTCGCCAAGGTCGATCCTGGTCAGTTCGGACTGGCGGTCGTCACCGTTGACGGCAAGGTCTATTCCGTCGGCGATGCGGCCGTGCCCTTCTCGATCCAGAGTGTTTCCAAGGTATTCATGCTGACGCTGGCGCTCGGCAAAGTCGGCGAGGGGCTGTGGAAGCGGGTCGGCCGGGAACCATCCGGCTCGGCATTCAATTCGATCGTCCAGCTCGAGCACGAGGCGGGCATTCCGCGCAATCCCTTCATCAATGCCGGTGCGATTGCCGTTACCGATGTTGTGCTCGCCGGCCATGCGCCGCGCGAGGCTATCGGTGAACTTCTGCGATTTGTCCGCTACCTTGCCGATGACGAGTCGGTGACGATCGATGACCGGGTAGCACGTTCGGAGACGCAGACCGGCTACCGGAACTTCGCTCTGGCGAATTTCATGCGCTCCTATCGCAATCTCGACCACCCTGTTGATCACGTGCTCGGGGTGTATTTTCACCAATGCGCCTTGTCGATGTCGTGCGTCCAGCTGGCACGGGCAGGGTTGTTTCTCGCCGCGCGCGGCAGCAACCCGGTGACTGGCCATTCCGTCGTGTCGCCGAAGCGAGCGCGACGTATCAATGCACTGATGCTCACCTGTGGTCACTATGACGGTTCGGGCGACTTCGCCTACCACGTCGGCCTGCCCGGAAAGAGCGGCGTCGGCGGCGGCATCTTCGCGGTCGCGCCCGGGATTGCCTCGATCGCTGTCTGGTCGCCGGGGTTGAACAAGGTCGGAAACTCGCAGCTCGGTGCCGTTGCGCTGGAGATGCTGGCCGCTCGCACAGGCTGGTCGGTTTTCGGCGATTGATGCTGTGTTGCCTGCCAGCTTTCTGCTAGAGCAGATCCAGCCTTTGAATGGATGAGAAGATGAACATCGCAGCCGAGATTGTCGACGAGTTTGAAGCGGCGGAAGCCGAAGACGGCACCGCGCACGCGCTCTTTGCCGATGCTCCGCGCTCCGTCTCGTTCAACAAGCTGCGCAAGCGCCTGCTGCGCCAGGTTCGGCAGGCGTTCGAAGACTTCGCCATGCTCAAGGGGCAGAAGCGGTGGCTGATCGGTGTCTCCGGCGGCAAGGATTCCTATGGCCTGCTGGCGTTGCTGCTCGACCTGCAATGGCGCGGTCTGCTCCCAGTCGAGCTGGTGGCCTGCAACCTCGACCAGGGACAGCCGAACTTTCCGAAGCACATCCTGCCGGAATATCTCACGCGGATCGGCGTCAAGCACCGTATCGAATACCGCGATACCTATTCGATCGTGAAGGAAAAGGTGCCGGCGGGCGGCACCTATTGCTCGCTCTGTTCGCGCCTGCGTCGCGGCAACCTCTACCGCATCGCGCGGGAAGAAGGATGTGATGCCCTGGTGCTCGGCCATCACCGCGAAGACATCCTCGAGACGTTCTTCATGAATTTCTTCCATGGCGGCCGCCTTGCCTCCATGCCTGCGAAGCTGCTGAACGATGAGGGCAACCTCATGGTCCTTAGGCCGCTTGCTTATTGCGCCGAAGACGATATGGCGAAGTTTGCGGCTGCCATGCAGTTTCCCATCATTCCGTGCGACCTCTGCGGGTCACAGGATGGCCTGCAGCGCAATGCCATGAAGGACATGCTCGCCGACATCGAGAGGCGCATGCCCGGACGCAAGGACACGATGCTGCGGGCGCTTGCGCATGTGAACCCGTCCCACCTGCTTGATCCAAAGCTCTTCGACTTCGCGGGCCTCATGGCCGCAGACACCGCGCCGCACGCCGAGTAACCCGGCGCGCCCACGCAAAAGGAAACACCCATGGCTTCCAGAATAGATGTCACGACGCTCGCCGATCTTCTCCGGCAGGCGGCGGCAAAGGAGATATTGCCGCGCTTTCGGCGGCTGGGCACGGACGATGTTCGCGCCAAGAGCGAGGCGACGGATCTCGTGACCGAAGCCGACGAACAGGCCGAGCGGATGATCAAGGCGGAAGTCGCGCGCCTCTGGCCGGATGCGACCTTTATCGGCGAGGAATCTGTCGCTGCCGATCCGGCTTTGCTTGGCCGGCTCGAAGGCGCTGAACTCGCGATCGTTGTCGATCCCGTCGACGGGACTTTCAATTTTGCTTCGGGCATTCCGGCCTTTGGTGTCATGGCCAGCGTCGTTGCGAATGGCGAGACGATCGCCGGTGTCATCTACGACCCTATGGGCGACGATTGGGTGATTTCGGAGAAGGGCAGTGGTGCCTGGCTGAAGCGGCCGAGCGGTGAGACCGAGCGGTTGTCTGTCGGCAAGCCGGTGGCGCTCGATCAGATGGTGGGGATGGCCTCAACCGGCTTTCTTCCGAAGAACCGGCGTGCCGAAATTCTCGCCAATCTCGCCAAGGTGCGCTTTCTCGCCAACTATCGCTGCGCAGCGCACGAGCACCGCGCACTGGCCGGCGGCCACGTGCACTACCTGATGTACAACAAGCTCATGCCGTGGGATCACCTGGCAGGGACACTGATCTGCCAGGAGGCGGGTGGCTACGCAGCGCGTTTCGACGGCTCTGCCTATCTGCCGCATCACATCGACGGCGGACTGCTGATTACGCCCGACAAGGACAGCTGGGAACTGTTGCGCCGCGAGGTGTTCACTCTCTGAAGAGACGGAGCGGGCCACCCGCTCGCGCTTTTCTGACACACCTTATGCGGAGAGAAATCTCCGCATGGCGCGTCGGTGCTTACCGGAAACGCGGCATTTTCGGTGGCGCGTTGGCAGCGATTTCGTGCGGGGGAGCGTGGTGGCCGAGCAGCTTCAAAAGCTTGCGTTCCTCAGCCGGACCGATCCCGAACTTCTTGCAGTGCGCCGCGACATCGTGGTGGTCGCGCGGGCCAGCGATCTTGACTTGACGATTGTTGGTTGAGTGCATGATCGTTTCCTCCTCCATAGGAAACGCGCCTTGGGAAAATTGGTTGCCTCGGCCCGTTTCCTTATCCCATGAAGCCAGGAGCGTCATGGGTGCCTACGGAAATCACCTGGTTGCGTTTCCGTGTTTCTCGTATCGCTTTGCGGCATGGTTGATGAGATCGAGGGAATTCATCAGGTCGACCATGTCGCAGGCCTCTTGCCAGACCATGCCCTTGATCGGCATGCCGTCCAGCTCCGCCGGGAGCATCGTCTGTCCATCCACGACCTGCCATTGGTCGTTCTCTTCACGCCGCAAATTGTAACGCCGCATTGCCATTTCTCCGAATGACAGCCCTCTTCTTTACTATTTTAGATTATAATAAAATAAAAGTGATAAAAACAACAAGTCACCGATTAGCGACGTTGGCGCCGCGTATTGGCAGTTTATCCACTGACTGGTCGCCAGATAAAGTTAGCCCGCCGAAACGGCGGGCTGTTATCTCAGAAGTGTGCGTTGCCGGGATCCAGCTGTGGGTCATCCCCCGGATGGGTGAAGAGTTTGCCGCCCTCGGCCCATAGCGTGGCCACGATGGTGATCGCGCCGAACAGGGCGAAACCTCCGAAGAGTGGCTGTAGGGTGCCATTGAATAGCTGGCCCACCGCACCGCCAAGAATGGCGCCGAACGTGGTCGAGACGAAGCCGGTGATCGCTGTGGCCGTTCCAGCGAGGTTGCCCATGGGCTCAAGGCTGATCGCGGTGAAATTGGTCGCGATGACGGCAAACATCATCAGCAGGATCGTAAAGAGCGTGTAGGCGAAGGTGAAGCTTGGCGTGCCGCCGAGCGCCTTGGCAAATCCGATGGCCGAGATGATCGTGAAGAGGATCATCGCGACGTGCGAGATGCGACGCATCCCGAACTTGCGCACGAAATAGCCATTGGCAAAGTTGGCAACCGCGATGCCGCCTGCGGTGGCAGCGAATGCGATGGGCAACCAATCGCCAAGGCCATAGACCTCGCCGAAGACCTGCTGCACGGAGATGACATAGGCGCTGATAACGCCTGTGAACATGGTGAGGCCAATCATGTAGCCGCAGGTGATCTTGTTGGTCAGGACGGTCTTGAAGCCATCGACGACGGAGCCGACGGACAAGGGAATGCGCTCTTCCTTCGGCAAGGATTCCTTGAGGCGCAGCAAGGCCCAGACGAAGAGAATGGCACCAACAATGCCGAGCAGGATGAAGATCCAGTGCCAGTTGGCATAGGTGATGATGAGCTGGCCGACAGACGGCGCGACGATCGGCACGATCATGAAGACGATCATGACATAGGACATCACTCGCGCCATTTCGCGACCGCCGAAACAGTCACGCACGATGGCCATGGTGGTGATGCGGATTGCAGCACCACCGAGGCCCTGCACGAAGCGCATGACGAGCAGCATTTCGAAGCTGCCGGTGGCCGCTGCTGCAAACATGGCAAGGACATAGACAGCCATGCCGCCGAGCAGAATATTGCGGCGGCCGAAGGTGTCGGACAGGCTGCCGAAGATGATCTGCGATATGCCGAAGCCGAGGAAAAACACGCCGATCACAAGCTGGGTGTCGTTCGAATTCACGACGCCCAGAGAGTGCCCGATGGCGGGCAGGGACGGGAGCATACTGTCGATGGCCATCGCGACGCTGGCGGTCATGATGGCGATCGTGATCACGAACTCGAAGAATCCCATGCCTATGCGGCTGGATCCCTGGTTTTCCGTGTGCGGTTTATGTGGCGGAGTCATTATAGCTATCCTGAAATGTGAAAAGGCACCGGCGGTCAAACGGCCGGGTTATGCGGATGAAACAGACGGCCCTTCTCGGCGATAAGCACGAAGACGAGGCCGATGATCGACACGGTGAAATAGCCTGCCACCATGGGCAGGGCCGTGCCGTTGAATGCCTGCCCGATACCGGCACCGATCAGGGCGCCGCCTACGGTGCTCATGAAGCCGAGGACGGAGGAGGCGGTGCCTGCGACGTGGCCGAGCGGTTCCATCGCCAGCGAGTTGAAGTTCGATCCGATCCAGCCGAACTGGAACATCGCCAGGCCGAAGAACCCGATGAAGAAGGGGAACGGCATCGGATGCGGGCCGATCAGAAGCGCCAGCAGCCAGATGGTGTTGATGGTGATGAACCCGACGAGCGCGCCGTGCGACAGCCGGCGCATCCCGAACTTGCCCACGAGGCGAGAATTCAGGAACGACGACATCGACATGAAGATCGCAACGCCGGCGAAGGCGAAGGGGAAATAGACGCCGAGGTCATAGATGCCGACATAGATCTGCTGCGCGGAGTTGATGAAGCCGAACAGCGAACCGAAGATGAAGGTGCTGGCGATCGTGTAGCAAAGCGCGATGCGGTTCGTCAGAACCAGCTTGAAGCCGGCAATCACCGAACGGGCCGTGAACGGTCGGATATTCGACGGATGCAGCGTTTCGGGCAGACGCAGGTAAGCCCAGATCGAGATCAGCGCTGCCATGACAGCGATGAATACGAAGATCAGATGCCAGCTGCCGAAGAACATTATGATCTGGCCGCTGCCCGGCGCGATGACGGGTACGATCATGAACACCATCATGATGAGGGACATCACTTCGGCCATCTGGCGGCCGCCATAGATATCGCGAACGATCGAGATCGTGATGACGCGCGTGGCGGCGGAGCCGATGCCCTGGACGAAGCGGAGCGCAAGCAATCCGGCAAAGGAGGGGACCAGCGCGATTCCGAGGGCGGAACAGATATAGATCACAAGGCCGATCAGCAGAGGCACTCTGCGGCCGAACCGGTCAGACAAAGGGCCGTAGAAGAGCTGCGCAAGCCCGAAGCCCAGAAGGTAGGCGGAGACGACGAACTGGCGGTGGTTCTCGCTCTCGACGCCCAGGCTTGCACCGATCTGCTGGAGCGCAGGCAGCATGATGTCGATGGCAAGGGAGTTGACCGCCATCAGGAAGGCGGCGAGCGCGATGAACTCACCTTTGCGCATGGGCAGCCGGCCCGCGTGCAAGGCTTGTGATGATTCTGTCACAATGAAATTCCCATAAACAGGTCAAGGCGCTGTTCAGCACAGCGCCTCGAACTCGAAATACAGATTTGGAAACCGGGCGGCTGCCCGGTGACCGGTCAGGTCAGGCGGCGCCGCGAACGGTGACGCCGTTTTCCTGCAGGTGCTGCTGCAATTCACCGGCCTGAAACATTTCCCGGACGATGTCACAGCCGCCGATGAACTCACCCTTCACGTAGAGCTGGGGAATTGTCGGCCAATTCGAATAATCCTTGATTCCCTGGCGGATTTCGGAATCTGCGAGCACGTTGATGCCCTTGTAGTCGACACCGATGTAATCGAGGATCTGGACGACCTGACCGGAGAAACCGCACTGCGGAAACTGCGGCGTGCCCTTCATGAAAAGGACGACGTCGTTGGTCTTGATTTCGTTGTCGATGAATTCATTGATACCGCTCATGGGACCTAATCCTTTCAACAGGCGGGTTAAAGGCCCACCGTTTCAATCGTTAAGCTTAGATAGCATGTGGCGTGCGGAATTCCAGCAGCGTGGACAAAAAAAGGGAACGCGCTTGTGCGCTGCGTCCGCCAATGTTGCCGATCCGTTACGGGTGAGCGGATGCGGCGCATTCCAAGGACCCGATTTCGCGGCGCTGCGTGGCAGCTAACCGCTTGCTCTCTACTAATTTTTCAGGCGCAGGGGGTATCCCCCGCATTCCGCCATATTTTGCCGCGATTGCAGCGCAGCAAACGCCGGCTGCGACGAGCGGCCCAGAAAGAAGATAATGGACGTCATTTCAAAGAGGGAGGTTTTGCACTTCCCGGGATTCGAACCGCTTGATGGTGCTGCTCATCGGGCGCGTTACGAGAGATCCGCCAAGCAGAGCGCTGCCGTGTGGAACTACAAGGTGGAGACCGGCGGTCTCACTATCACGGACCGTGACGCGGCCTTCGATGTCATAACCTCCGGCGAGCATTGGGTGACGCAAAGTCGCATTCATATGTTCCCGCACGACGCTCTGGTGCGACACCTTCGGTCCAGAAGCGTTCCGGGGCAGTTTTTCGCCGGCTTCAGAAGTGCTGCGAGGATCATCGCCGATGGCGGCATGTATCAGTATTTTCGCCATGCCTGGCGGTTCGGCCTGTTTTTCATCTTTCCGTTTCTGCTGATGGTTCTCGGGATGTCGCTCAGTGCGACGATCGCTTTCACTCCGCTGGGTTTCGAGCTTCCGGCGGTGCATTTGCTCTGGAGTGGTGCGCTGGCTGCGGCATTCTTTGTGTTCGCTTTTCTTCCTTTCGCCGAGCGGTTCTACACGTTGCACCTCTTTGCCGACTGGGAGATGGCCGTCGCGCTGGGGCGGATGGATCGACCGGAGTTCACTCGCTGGCTGGAGGAGTGCGCTGCCGCTGCGCGCGAGGTGCTGATGAGACCAGCGGAGGAATATGTCATCTCCTCTCACAGCATGGGGAGCAGTGTCGCCGCGCATGTCATCGGCATGCTCCTCGAACGAGAGCCCGAGCTGTTCGCCCGCAAGCGCGTGGTCTTCGCGACGCTAGGATCGGCGATCCTGCAATGTGCGTTGCTGCGACCGGCCGGTGTCTTGCGCAAGCGCGTCGGCCTGATCGCCCGCTGTCCAGATATATTCTGGTTTGACGTTCATTGTCTCACCGATGCAATCCACTTCTACAAGGTGCCGGTCGTGGCTGCCTGCGGACACCGGGGCGCCAATGCCGCCAAGATGGTCTTCATTCGGGTGAAACAGATGCTGTCACGCCAGCACTACGAGAAGATCCGCAAGGATTTCCTGCGTGTTCACCGCCAGTATGTGCTTGGGCCCGACATCAAGGCGCCGTTCGATTTCACGCTGATGACGGCCGGTCCTTTGCCCGCATCCGTCTTTGCCGCGACGGGCTACAAGGAGATACCTGTCGTTGCGCCAGGCCGCAAAGCCGGGTGATGGAACTTTCTGCCTCCCTTAAGCGTTGAAGGTGTTTAGGGAGGAATCCATATGGCAAATGACATATCTAGCGGATCATCACGGGGTAAGTGGATTGCTGTCGCAGTGGTTGCGATAATCGTGATCTTGGCCGCAATTTATTGGCCGAGATCGGGAACACACACCGCCACGGCGCCGGCCACACCTGCTCCAACGGCGACAGCGCCGGCTGACACGGCACCCGCGGCACCGCCGGCAGCGGCTCCTGCTGCTCCGCCGGCTGCGGAACCACCTGCAGCGGCCCCGGCAGCGCCCGCCGCGCCAGCTCCGCCCGCTCCTGCGAGCCCGGCTGCGCCCGCGCCAGCGAACCCGCAATAATCGAAAACCCGGATCGGCTACGGCCGATCCGGGTCAACGATTTGCATTTCGTGAGTGTGGAATAGGTAGCGGCTCAATCCGGCGCTGATGTCTGCAGCGCCAGGGCATGCAGTATGCCGCCCATATTCCCCTTGAGTGCTTCGTAGACCATCTGGTGCTGCTGCACGCGGCTCTTGCCGCGAAATGCTTCAGCGACGACCTCTGCTGCATAGTGATCGCCGTCGCCGGCGAGGTCACGAATGGTCACCTTCGCGCCGGGGATGCCGGCCTTGATCATGTCTTCGATATCGCCGGGTTTCATAGGCATGATCGATACTCCTTGCGCATTATTCCGCGGCGGCCAGTGTGCCGCGACCTTCCATGTAATCAGGGAACCATGATTCATGGGCGTCGCGCAATTGCTGAATTGGCAGCGAGAGCAGATCATCAACGATCAGATTTTCGCCTTCGACCGTGCCGAGGCGACGGAAGGGCACACCAGCGCCTTCCGCGTTGGCGCAGATGAAGTCTGCGACATCGGCAGGTACGGTCAGCACGTAGCGGGCCTGATCTTCGCCGAAGAGCAGCGCATGCGGCGCGCCCTTGCTTTCGCCAAGGCTCACCTTCAATCCCTTGCCTGAGGCCATGGCCATTTCCGCAAGCGCTATAGCGAGACCGCCAGACGAGATGTCGTGGCATGCGGTCGCCTGACCATTGCGAATAACGGAGCGAACGAATTCGCCGTTACGACGCTCGGCGAAGAGATCGACTTCCGGCGCCGGGCCATCGGTGCTGCCGACGATGTCGCGCAGATAGACCGAGGAGCCGAGATGGCTGCCGTCCGAACCGATCATGATGATCTTGTCACCGACCGATGCACTGCCGATGCGCGCCATCTTCTTCCAGTCGCCCAGCAGGCCAACGCCGGCAATCGTCGGTGTCGGCAGGATGGCGACGCCATTGGTCTCGTTGTAGAGGGACACGTTGCCTGAGACGATCGGGAAGTCGAGCGCACGGCAGGCTTCGCCGATACCTTTAACTGCGAGGACGAACTGGCCCATGATTTCGGGCTTTTCGGGGTTGCCGAAGTTCAGGTTGTCGGTCGCGGCCAGCGGCTCGGCACCGGTTGCCGTGATGTTGCGCCAGCATTCGGCGACCGCCTGCTTGCCGCCTTCGAATGGATCGGCTTCGACATAGCGCGGTGTGACATCAGACGAGAACGCCAGTGCCTTCGTCGGATGGTTTTCGACGCGGACCACGCCGGCGTCGCCGCCCGGCAGCTGCAACGAGTTGCCCTGGATCAGGGTGTCGTACTGTTCGTAAACCCAGCGGCGGCTTGACTGGTTGGGCGAACCGACGAGATCAAGCAGCGCCTGACCGTAATCGGCGGGCTCCGCCACGAGGTTGGCGGGCAGGGCCGCGCGCTTGTCGGCTTCGCGCCACGGGCGATCATATTCGGGAGCCTGGTCGCCCAGATCCTTGATCGGCAGGTTGGCGACTTCCTGGCCCTGATGCACGACGCGGAAGCGCAGGTCGTCGGTCGTCTTGCCGACGATCGCGAAATCGAGGCCCCACTTGACGAAGATCGCCTTGGCGACGGCTTCCTTTTCCGGCTCGAGAACCATGAGCATGCGCTCCTGGCTTTCGGACAGCATCATTTCATATGCCGTCATGTGGTCTTCGCGAACAGGAACCGTATCGAGATCGAGCAGGATACCGAGGTCGCCCTTCGCGCCCATTTCGACGGCAGAGCAGGTAAGGCCGGCGGCGCCCATGTCCTGAATGGCAATGACTGCGCCGGTCTGCATCAGCTCAAGGCAGGCTTCGAGCAGGCACTTTTCGGTGAAGGGGTCGCCGACCTGAACCGTTGGGCGCTTTTCTTCGATCGATTCGTCAAATTCTGCCGATGCCATCGTTGCGCCGCCGACGCCGTCACGGCCGGTCTTGGCACCGAGATAGACGACGGGAAGACCGACACCCTTGGCTTCCGAGAGGAAGATGGCGTTCGACTTGGCAAGCCCTGCCGCAAAAGCGTTGACGAGGATGTTGCCGTTGTAGCGCGCGTCGAACTCGACTTCACCGCCAACCGTCGGCACGCCGAAGGAGTTGCCATAGCCGCCGACGCCGGAAACGACGCCGGAGACGAGGTGGCGGGTTTTCGGATGATCTGGTTCACCGAAGCGTAGCGCGTTCATCGCCGCGATCGGGCGGGCGCCCATGGTGAAGACGTCGCGGAGAATGCCGCCGACGCCGGTCGCCGCACCCTGATAGGGCTCGATGTAGGATGGGTGATTGTGGCTTTCCATCTTGAAGACCACGCAGTCGCCATCGTCGATATCGACGACGCCGGCATTTTCGCCGGGGCCCTGGATGACGCGTGGGCCCTTGGTCGGCAGGGTGCGAAGCCACTTCTTCGAGGATTTGTAGGAGCAGTGCTCGTTCCACATCGCCGAGAAGATCCCCAACTCGGTGAAGGTCGGCTCGCGGCCGATCAGATCCAGTATCCGCTGATATTCGTCCGGCTTCAGGCCGTGGGCGGCGATCAGTTCGGGAGTGATCGGGCGGGTATTGGAAATGGTCATGAGCTCTCGGAAGTCCCTGCCGTTGCGCGATTGCGGTGTCTTTAGCCTAAGTGAATGAAACGCGCGACAGGAAAATGCCCGCTGTTAACAGACAGCGGGCCTCAACGACCGATAAAATGGCGCGCTAGAACTTGTAGCCGACCTGGAGACCGGCGCGGGTCATCCCGTTATTCGGTCCGTCGCATAGATTTGCATGCGAGGAATGGGCGACCTGAGCCACGACATTCCAATGCTGCGTGATGTTGTAGCCGGCGCCCAGATATTCGTGGAACAGCAAGCGACAGCCGAGTGCCGGGCCGTCGTCATTGCTATCGAGCTCGCCGTTGTGCCAGACACCACCGAAGCCGGCTTCAGCGAAGATCTTCTCATTGAAATTGACCGTCCAGGCGAAGCCCGCGAAAACCTGGGTTGCTTCGCCCTGGGTGCCGATCGAGGTGCCGAGGTTCACACGAGGGCGGGCAAGCTGCTGCTTCCAGTCTGTTGCAGCGCTATGTCCGAACGGATCGAAAAACACCGTTACCTCAGGAAAGATACCGTCCTCGCGCTCATCGCCTCCCTGGATCGATGTCGATGCGCCAAAACGCAGTTCGTCGAAGATCTTTTCGTCAGCGCGTGCTGAAACCGAAAGCAGCGCGGCATTCGCAGCTATCGCGGCGACAATGACCCTTGCTGAAACCAGCAGAAATCCGCGACCATTCCCTGCCATGCGACATCCTCATCATAGCGCAAATCACTTCGTGCTTGTGATTGGTACCATTCAAGGAGAGTCGGTAAAGCCGGTTATCGCTAATAATCCGATATTTTACCGGTTGCTGCCGATCTGCAACAATTTCAGACCTCGCCGTCGTAACCGGCGCCGCCGCTTTCAAGCAGGCGTCGCAATGTCATCAATCCTGCAACCATTTCATCGCGCTTCTTCGGAGACGAGAAGCTGACGCGGACACGGTGATAGGCCTTTTCGGCGCGTGCCGCCTTGAACTCGTCCTCGTCGTCGATGAGGACACCTTCACGGTAGGCGGCATTCTTGAACGTACCCGAAAGCCAAGGGTCGGGCAGCTTAAGCCATATGAATGGCACATGCGGATGAGAGGTGAAATCGAATCCGTGAAGCTCTTCGCGGACGAGTTGCTCGCGCGCCCTGAGCTCAGCGATACAGGTCCGGCGGATCTCATGGGCTTGCCCGCTTTCCACCAGCCGGGCGCAGGCTTCCGCGAGGATGAAAGGCAGGCCGCCGGTGATCATCTTGTGCGTGACCTTTATGCGTTGCGCAAAGTGCGGCGGGCAGGCGACCCAGCCACCGCGGATGCCAGCCGCGACGGCCTTAGAGAGACCGCTGATGAGGAAGGTTCTATCCGGGGCCAGGGATGCGAGCAGGGGATTTTCATCGCCGGTCATCCCACCATAGAGGTCGTCCTCGATCAGCCAGACGCCGTGACGCCGGGCGATTTCGGCTACCCGCTGCCGGCGTTCGAATGGCATCGTGGCAAGCGTCGGATTGTGGGCTGTCGGCATCAGGAAGGCTAGCTTCGGGTGCTGCTGCAGGCACAGGCGCTCAAAGTCGTCAGGATTGACGCCGTTCTCGTCGGACTCGACGGTGATCGTCCGGCGGCCCAGAATCCGGGCGCTGCGGCTGACCTGCGTATAGGTCAGGGTTTCAAAGACGATCTTGTCACCGGGTGATGACACCGCTGATATGACGGCAATTGCGGCGGCATGGGCTCCAAGCGTTGGAACGATATTTTCCGCCTCAGGCATCCAGCCGTTGCGCGCAAGCCAGCTGCGCCCGGCATCATACCAGTTCTTGGGGAAGACCCGCGAATAGGACGATATTTCGGAGAGGTGCTCTTGGCCGATCTCTCCGAGGATCTGGCCAATGATCTTTCCTTGGCCGAGATCGGGGGCCGCCGTTGTGTCGAAACGTATCTTGCCGAGCGGCGCGTCGACTGTTCTTGTGCCGCCGAGCGATAAGGTCAACGGATCCGGCTGATTGCTTGCAGCCGTTTCGGCCCGGTCGAGCACATAGGTGCCGCGTCCGACCTCTCCCGCGACGAGACCGCGCTCATGGACCAGGGCATAGGCACGGCCGATTGTGCCGATTGTTACCCCTATGTCATATGCAAGGTTTCGTTGTGGCGGCAATTTACTGCCGGCGGGTAGGGCGCCGCTGGCAATTGCAGTTTCAATGCTGTCCGCTAGCCGCAGGTAAACTGGGCCGGAACCGCGTGAAAGATCAGGGAGCCAATTTGTCATGATGACAATTTCCTAGATTGTCACCCTTTGTCTGTCAAGGTTATGAGCGAATGTATGCAATGACCGACTGGAGAATAGCATGTCTGCCGTGCCTGAATGCACCGAATCCGTTGATTTGCCCTCACCGGGCGTGGCCACGCGGCCATTGACTGGGGTGGTCACTCATCTTGGCTGGATCTGGAAGCAAATCTGGCGCTGGCACGAGAAGCGCGAGAGCCGCAGGGTGTTGAGAAACCTCACGGACGCGGAACTGCTGGATATCGGCATTACACGCAAGCAAGCGTGTGACGAGGCGAGCAGATCGTTCTTCTGGGATTGACTAGCTGCAGGCTTTCCCGCCCGACGCCCAACGCGTGACGTCGTGGACGATGCGCGGTCCCGTCGGCGAATCCATCATGGGACCGAATGCGTCAAGCTTGGAGGGATTGCCCTCTGCCTGGACGACGAGGAGCGGACGGCTCTCGGGGCTTCCCTTGTGCACGACAAGGATGCGCGGGCGTCCCGAGAAGGAGTTGAGTTCCGGCGCCAGCTTGTAGGCGGCAAAGGCCGGATCAGCTGACTTGAACCAGCAGGCGTTCGCTCCGAGCGCTACCCGTTCCATTGTCGACAATGCGCTGCGATCGGGCCCGGTTGGTGTGGGCTTTGACTGGCAGGACGCGACCAGCGCGGCCGTCGTGGCGATGGTCAGGACATAGGTGACGGTAAGGCGAGGGCGCATCGATCTTGCTCCAGTGGACCGGATGAATGGCCTCTTAAGCGTTGAAGGTTAAGCGGCGATTACATCGAGCGCAGAAGCGAACAATCCACGGCCATCGGAACCACCATGAGCGGCCTCAATGAGGTTTTCTGGATGCGGCATCATGCCGAGAACGTTACCCTGCTCGTTCATGACACCGGCGATGTCGTTGAGCGAGCCGTTCGGGTTGGTTCCTTCGGCATAACGGAAGACCACCTGGCCATTGCCCTCGATCTTGGCGATCGTGTCGGCGTCGGCGAAGTAGTTGCCGTCATGATGGGCAATCGGGCTACGGATGATCTGACCCTTGGCATAGGCACGGGTGAAATCGGTTTCCGCGTTGACCACTTCAAGCTTGACTTCGCGGCAGACGAATTTCAGCGAGGCGTTGCGCATCAGCGCGCCGGGAAGCAGGCCGGCTTCGACGAGGATCTGGAAGCCATTGCAGACACCCAGCACCTTCACGCCCTTGTTCGCCTTCTCGATGATCGCCTGCATGACCGGCATGCGGGCGGCAATGGCGCCGCAACGCAGATAGTCGCCATAAGAGAAGCCGCCTGGGATGACGATCAGGTCAACGTCCGGGATATCCGTCTCCGTCTGCCAGATTGTCACCGGCGCCTGACCGGAGATCTTGGTGAGGGCGGCGATCATGTCGCGATCGCGATTGAGGCCCGGAAGTTGAACGACGGCTGATTTCATGGGACTAGTCCAAACCTTGCTTTAGCTTCTGCCGGTTGTCTAAACGCGGACGACAATTGACGAGCCACGGCCATCAAGCGCCTGTCCGGCAGCGCGACCTCAATCCTGCACGTCGCTCTGCATCGTCTGCATATGGTCGTGGCAGCAGATCCACACTCGTCGGTTCACGTCGCCCCTTGCGGGGAGGACTGCCGCTTCCCTTGTTCGGGACTACAGCGGCAACTCCTAGTTCGGATCAGCGATCACGTATCGCGATATATCACTCAGTCGAGCGAAATCGTATAGTTCTCGATGACGGTATTTGCGAGGAGCTTGTCGCACATCGCCTTCAGGTCGCCTTCGGCCTTCGCCTTGTCGCTGCCTTCAAGCTCTACGTCGAAGACCTTGCCCTGGCGGACATGGCCCACGCCGTCGAAGCCCAACGCGCCAAGCGCGCCTTCGATGGCCTTGCCCTGTGGATCGAGAACGCCGTTCTTCAGCGTGACGGTTACACGAGCCTTGATCACTTTGTCTTCCCTGTCTTGCTTGACCGAATGTCTTATTTCACGAGGACCGGGCCGGTGCCGCGCACAGGCTCGTTCTCGTTGATGATGCCGAGGCGCCGCGCGACTTCCGAGTAGGCCTCGAGGAGGCCGCCCAGGTCGCGACGAAACCGATCCTTGTCCATCTTTTCATGGGTGTCGATGTCCCACAAACGGCAGGAGTCCGGCGAAATCTCGTCGGCGAGAATGATGCGCATCATGTCGCCTTCGTAGAGGCGGCCGCATTCGATCTTGAAATCCACGAGCTGGATGCCGACGCCGAGGAACAGGCCGGTCATGAAGTCGTTGACGCGGATGGCAAGCGCCATGATGTCATCGAGCTCGGCGGGATTTGCCCAGCCGAATGCCGTGATGTGCTCCTCGGAGACCATCGGGTCGTCGAGGGCATCGGACTTGTAATAGAATTCGATGATCGAGCGCGGCAGGACCACGCCTTCTTCGATACCCAGGCGCTTGGCAAGCGAACCGGCGGCGACGTTGCGCACGACGATTTCGAGCGGGATCATCTCGACTTCCCGGATCAACTGCTCACGCATGTTGAGGCGGCGGATGAAGTGCGTCGGGATGCCGATCTTGTTCAGATGGTTGAAGATGAACTCGCAAATGCGGTTGTTCAGCACGCCCTTGCCGTCAATGACTTCATGCTTCTTCTTGTTGAAGGCAGTGGCATCGTCCTTGAAGAACTGGATCAGCGTACCCGGTTCAGGTCCCTCATACAGAATCTTTGCCTTGCCCTCGTAAATACGGCGGCGACGGTTCATTTCGATTATTCTCTATCGTTGGCGCTCTTGGGATAGCGCGAGTGGATCGATCTCGTGGCGTCCCCATAAAGGAAAAGCGAGGGTTTCACAATGCGCCTGTCACTCCTTCCCCGGATTCGAGGCTATCCGGGATGCCGCCGAGAGAATCGGAGGGTTCTCCTACATAAGCATTCTACAGTGTTTTCGGGGATTGCGCGACGAAAGGTGCTTAGAGCGATCTATTCACAGGCTTTTGTTGGAAAGCTGTGCATCGATCGGCGCTCGTTGCTTGCGGTGAACTCTTTGCGTGCCGCCGTCGGCATGGCGCCATGAAGCCGCACGGATGAAGGAGGGGATCTGGTCGCCTGGCATCGGGCGAGCCAGCGCATAGCCCTGCAGCATGTCGCAGCCGAGATCGCCAAGGATGCGCACGTGATCCATCGTCTCGACGCCTTCAGCGGTCACAAGGATGTTCAGTGATCGGCCGATCTCGATGATCGACCGCACCAGTTTGCGCTGATCCGACGATTGCGGCAGCATCCGGATCAGCTCGCGATCGATCTTGAGCGTCTTGGGGCTCAGCTTCAGGAGACTGACGATCGATGCATGGCCGGTTCCGAAATCATCGATTTCGATATCGATGCCCAGCCGGCGCAATTGCCTGAGGTTTGCGATGACGGCATCGTCGCAATCGTCGAGGGAAATCGACTCCAGCAGCTCGAAGGAGACGGTGCCCGGCTGAATTTTCAATGCACGCAGCTTCTTGCCGAGATTGGGATCGTCCAACCGGCGTGAGGAAACGTTGACGGCGATTTTCGGGATGGTGATGCCATCCTTTTCCCACAGCTTCCGATCAGCGAGCGCCTGCTCAAGAATGAGGGCATCGATTGCCGCGACGACATTGATGTCTTCGGCGGTCGAAAGGAAGCGGTCTGGCGTCAGCAACCCATGTTCGCGGTGCTGCCAGCGTGCAAGCGTTTCGACGCCGGCGATGTCGAGTGTTCGTGCGTGAAACTGTGGCTGATAAACGGGCACGAACTCGCCGCGCTCCAGTCCGATCAGGATGTCGTCGGCAAGGCGCTTGCTGGCGATGATGCGGCGGCGGGCATCGGTCGAGAAAAACTCATGCCGGTTTCTGCCGGCGCTCTTTGCCCGGTAAAGAGCAATATCGGCATTCAGGAGCAGCTGCTTGGCATCCAGCGACGGGCCGCTGCCCGTTGCTATGCCTATGCTGGCGCCGAAGCGGCAGTCATGGTTCTCGTAGCGGATGGGCCGGCAGAGTTCGGCAATGATGCGCTCGGCAAGGTTGGAGATCTTCTTGGGCGTGACGTTGATCGTGCAGAGGACGACGAACTCATCGCCGCCGATGCGCGCCACGAAATCGGAGGCACGAACGCTCTGGCGGAGAACGGTCGCGGCGTGTTTCAACATGGCGTCGCCGGCGCGGTGACCAAGCGTATCGTTGATCTGCTTGAAGCGGTCGAGATCGATGTGGAGGACGGCAAGCGTCAGTTCGCCGGTACGGCAAACCTGCGCGCGCTCTTCGAGCATGCGATCGAGGTAACGGCGGTTCGGCAGGCCGGTCAGATAGTCATGCAAAGCGAGATGTTCGATGCTCTCCTTGGCGGCTTCCAGTTCCTGGTTGCGCGCTTCCGCGAGGTCTTTTGCCCTCTGCAGTTCCGCGTTCAGGCGAACCTCTTCGGTAACGTCCCAGTTGGCGCCGATCAGCCGCTGGCAGCCATCGCCATCGGTGAAGAACGCGCCTTTTGCGCGGATGACCCGCTCCGCGCCGTCGTGCCGGATAATGCGAAACTCGTGGTGGAAGTCGGAGCTGGTTTCGACAGCCGCCGCAATCGTGTCGCTGACACGCTGGCTGTCATCGGGGTGGATCAGGCTCATCCATGTTTCATTCACCGTGGTGCGTTCAGTGATGCTGATGCCGTAGATCGCCAGCAGGCGATCATCCCACTCGACAGTGCCTCCGGCGATATCGGCTTCGAACACGCCAATGTCGGAAATATCCAGAGCCAGGTCGAGACGGCGCGACATATGGGCGAGGCGTTCTTCCGCCTCCTTGCGCGCCGTAATGTCGGTATCGGTGCCAACCACGCGGGTAGGGGTTCCGTCAGCGTCCCATTCGACGACGGCGCCGCGGCACTCGATCCATATCCAGCGCCCGTCCCGATGCCGTTCCCTGTATTCGAAAATCTGATAGGCGGGATCGCCCGCGTTCTGTCCATCAACGGCCTTGATGACGAAGGCGCGATCGTCAGGGTGGATCAACGAGATCCACGCCTCGTAGTCGCCATCGGCATCCTCTTCAGGCGCCATGCCGCGCATGGTTTTCCATGTATCGGAATAGAAGCGGGTGCCGAGACGGTGGTTGTGGTCCCATACCCCAAGGGCAGAGCCGACAAGCGCATAATTCCAGCGGCTTTCGCGCTCGGACAGATCGACAGCGCCCTGACGCAAAGCCTCAGGCAGTAGGATATCTTCGACTTCGTCTCGTGGCCGGAGGCGTTGTACCGGATTTGTCTGCTTCAATTTTTGCACCCGCTCCCTCGCGTGTGCTTAGTCTGCTTCCGTTGGATTAAATTGCTCTTAATAACGAGAATCCCAATATGATAAACTTATCAACCTGTTGGGGTGCCGACGTTACGGCACGGTATCCGGTCGTGTTAGCGCTTTGTTTCCGTTCATTCTTTGCGATTTTTCGGCGAGTGGCCAAGAGTTTCGCCAGCTGGGCGATCATGCGCTCGTCGCTCGCCAATTCTATTTCGGCTGACAGTTCGCCGCGATCTGCTGATCGAGAATGATCGCCGTCATGGTGTCTGTGTACCTCTCCCGGAGGGACCCGAGATAGCGTGTCCTCTCGGAGGGGGCATCTCCGCGATCGCGGACGAGGTTCTCAAGTATCGTACGCTGATCCGTGCATTTGCCGAAAGCACCTGGGACCAATTCGGAAACGTCCCTGCAGAGCTTTTGGCCGTAGTATGTCGCGCTCTTCGTAAGACAGGACTGATAGTCAAGCCTGGCGTCGTCGATCCGCTTTGTCATTGCCGCGAAGTCTTCGCCAAGGGCGATAGTTGGAGCAAGGAAGATTGCGACGGCGATCGATTTTTTCATGGCTACCTCCGATAAGAGATGCTCAAAATGAGGGGTTGAGAAAGGCCCATTTTACTCGTTGCTCCCGATCGACTGGCGGCGCGCGTGTCGACACTCCATGGTGATCGCCGCAAACCCGGTTAGTGCTGCGTGAGGTTAGCCAGATGTTCCATCCGCATGCGGAATTGCGTGTCGAAATCCCAGGTCCGTGCAAAATTCAGTGCGTTTTCAGTACGGGTGGCGATTGACATCCGGTCGGCGTTGATCGCTGTCAGCTTGTCTGCCATCGCAGTCGCATTACCGAGGGGAACGCTCCATCCGGCGTTCGATTCTGTCAGCAACGGCGACCACATCTTGTTATCGTAGCCCATGATCGGCACGCCGCAGCCGAGCGTCTCGAGATACGTGCAGGACGGATCGGATTGTCGGTGGCAACTGAGAAATACGTCGGCGGATGTGCGGGTGAGCGGCACAAGCTCGGTTTCGAAGTCGATCGGGCTGTTCAGGAACACGTGTCGCTCGAGACCGTATGCTTTGATATCGGCGGCGATGTCGCCGTACAGACTTCCGGTGCCATAGATCGTAAGGGTGAAGTCGATGCCGCGTTCGGCGAGCAACTTTGCGATCGGAATTAGGTCTTGGGCGCCCTTCAAGGGCTCGAGGCGACCTGAGTGGATAAGCCGTAGCGTGCGGCCGCTCAGCAGATGCTCGCGCCGTGCATCCATTTCGCCTGGCGTGGCAAACATGGACGGTCTCATCCGATTATCGAGATAAAGCATCCTGCTCGACCCCACCTTGCTATACGCCGCGTAGGCCGGATAACCATTCGCCTGCAGACCACGGGCGGCACTGAAGGCACGGCGCCGCTTGAGTTCCTGCGCCGTCGTCCAGGCCATCGCATAGATTTTTTTCGCAAGACTTCGCGTTTTGTCCAGCGAGATAATCTGCAATCTCGTCTCGTAGATATATTCTATACTATAGGCGACCGTGCTTTTGGCTTCGCGAATGACCTGAGGGGACATAAGGTCCAGGTAGGAGTCCCCCGACAGCAAGGCTAGATCGTAGTCCGCAAAATGCTCTGCCGATGCCCGCTCCTGGGTATCGAGTATCTTGATCTGAAAATCCAAGTTGCTCCGGTCGAACTTGTCGCCGAATGGGATTTCGGTCGCCCCGCGACGGATGAAGCAGGTGATCGGTCCTTCCCAGTGCTGCACATGCAAAGCCATGCCGCTGACGAATTTTTTGTCCAGGATAAGGCCGCCGTTTTCGGTTTCGATCACCGGTGCAGATACGAACAGGGCAAGCTTCTTCGGCATGTAAATGTTCTCTTTCGTAATCGAAATTTCGGCCATTACTTTGCGAAGTATGTGAAATGCCGCGGAACGAAAAATATCACAGCAGTACAGAGAGCCACAACAGCGCCAATCCTAGGCGCTATTGGCAAAACTGATTAGCTATTGGGCCATTTCTAAGTCGAGCGAAGTATGCCCGCCGCCTTGCTTGCGGCGGTGAAAGAATATGGGGAATGTTTATGGATCCGCGTACAGGCGGATTACGGCTTCAGGCGGCTCATGAACTGAGCGAAGACCATCGTGCCTTCGGGCCAGGGGCCATGGCCCGATTCAGTGTTGATGTGGCCGGATTCGCCCGCATCGATCAGCAGTGATCCCCAGCTTGCGGCAATGTCGTCGGCGTGTTCATAGGTGCCGAATGGATCGTTCCGGCTTGCGACGGTCAACGCAGGAAACGGAAGCGGATCGCGTGGGTAAGGACCGAAGGTCATCAGGTGTTTCGGGCGAATGCCGGGGTTGGCGACGTCCGGCGGCGCAACAAAAAATGCGCCCGCGATCTTCTTCTGAAATTGCGGGATTGCATGGATGACGGAGGGCACGCCGAGAGAATGGGCGACCAGCACCACGGGGCGCGTCGAGGCGTTTACTTCCTCTGCGATGCGGGCAGCCCAATCGTCGCGGACCGGCTTTGACCATTCCGCCTGCTCGACACGGCGGGCGGTGCTGAGCTTTGCCTCCCAGCGACTTTGCCAGTGGTCGGGACCGGAATTCGTGTAGCCCGGTATGATGAGGATATCGGCTTCGGAAGTTTTCATAGTGCCGCCGATGTGAGAAAGCTTGACCGCATTGTCAAGGGAAAGCGGGACAAGGGCGGCGAATTTTGTTATGTTGCCGGTGTTGCCGGTCGCGTCCTGATGTCGGCTTCCGCCGATGCCCTTCGCCGCCGGCCAGCTTGGCTGAGGAGGAGAAAGCCATGACGGCATTTCATGTCATGTCCGGCGCGAGCGATGTGTATGCGCGCCCGGTCGTCAACAAGATCACTGTTGCAGATGTCTTTGACGCGTTTCGGCGCGGGTTAGATGATTTTCGGGAAAAGCCGTCGCATTATGTCTTTCTGTGTCTCATGTATCCCATCGCCGGCATATTCCTGGCCTTGGCAACATCGAGCGCCAACCTGCTGCCGATGATCTTTCCCCTCGTATCGGGCTTCGCGCTGATCGGTCCGCTTGCGGCAATTGGTCTCTACGAAATTAGTCGCCGCCGGGAGACCGGTATGGATACGTCGTGGACGCATGCGTTGGAGGTTACCAAGTCTCCCGCGTTTCCGTCGATCGTGACCGGCGGCCTGATGCTCTTCGCCTTCTTCGTGGTCTGGCTGGTGGCCGCGCAGACGCTCTATGCCAACGTCTTCGGGGATGTGTTTCCGCGGTCAGTCTCGGCCTTCACATCGCAGGTGCTCGGCACGCCGCAGGGCATGCAGCTGATCATCTGGGGTAACCTCATCGGTCTGGGCTTTGCGATCATCGTCCTGTCGACCACGGTTGTGACGTTCCCCATCCTGCTTGATCGAGACATCGGTCTCGTGGCCGCGATGGAAACCTCGCTGCGCGCAACGGTCGCCAATCCTATCCCGGTCTTCTGCTGGGGTCTTATTGTCGCCGTATCGCTGCTGATCGGCACAATCCCGGTCTTCGTCGGGTTGGCACTGGTCATTCCGATCCTTGGCCACGCAACGTGGCATCTCTACCGGAAGCTGGTCGCACCGCCTGTCGTCTGACCAGACGAGCAGTTGCCCGGAACATAGCGCCTCCCTTCGAGTTTCTCATGCAGGGCTTTGAGGGAGGCATCCATGGTGGCGACGCAGCACATTTTTGCACGCTTTGCGACGAAAACGTCTGTCTGGGCGGGTAAGCCAGTTACGTTTGTTCTCGCTGTTGTTCTGGTGCTCCTATGGGCCGGCACAGGCCCATGCTTCGACTATTCCGAGACCTGGCAGCTGGTGATCAACACCGGCACCACGATTATCACGTTTCTGATGGTTTTTGTCCTGCAGAACGCGCAGACGCGCGATACGCGCGCCATCCAGGCCAAGCTGGATGAGCTTATCCTGACCAGCCATGCAGAAAATCGCTTCATCGGGATCGAGAATCTGGATGAGGAGGACCTGAAACACCTCGACCGGATCGTGGCGAAGGCAGCTGAAAGCCAGCGTCAAGAAATGCAGGACAGGGCGCCGAGCCCGGCAAAGACAACGAGGGCAGCCGCGACGGCCCGCAAGGCAATTGCTGATGCAAAGGAACGAAAGCAGAAACGGAAAGCGGCGCCACGAAGGGCGCCGCCTCAAAGCCGATGAGGATGATCAGGCGTTGCCGAACACGCGCTTGAAGATCGTGTCGACGTGCTTGGTGTGATAGCCGAGGTCGAACTTCTCGCGAATTTCCTCTTCGGAGAGAGCTGCGCGCACTTCCGCGTCACCCAGCAGCTCTTCCAGGAAGTCCTTGCCCTGTTCCCACACCTTCATGGCGTTGCGCTGGACCAGACGGTAGGCGTCCTCGCGCGAGGTACCGGCCTGGGTAAGGGCCAGAAGCACGCGCTGGCTCATCACGAGGCCACGGAACTTGTTCATGTTGGCAAGCATGTTCTCGGGATAGATCACCAGTTTTTCGATGACGCCCGCGAGGCGGTTCAGCGCGAAATCCAGGGTAATCGTCGTGTCGGGGCCGATGGCGCGCTCGACACTGGAGTGGCTGATATCGCGCTCATGCCAAAGAGCGACGTTCTCGAGCGCCGGCGTGACCGACATACGGACGAGACGGGCGAGGCCGGTCAGGTTTTCGGTCAGGACAGGGTTGCGCTTGTGCGGCATGGCGGAAGAGCCTTTCTGGCCCGGAGAGAAGAACTCTTCGGCTTCCAGAACCTCGGTGCGCTGCATGTGGCGGATTTCGATCGCGACATTTTCGATCGACGAGGCGATGACGCCGAGGGTCGCGAAGAACATCGCGTGCCGGTCGCGCGGGATGACCTGCGTCGACACGGGTTCGGGAACGAGGCCGAGCTGGGCGCAGACATGCTCCTCGACCGACGGGTCGATATTGGCGAAGGTTCCGACCGCACCCGAAATGGCGCCTGTGGCGACTTCCGCACGAGCGTTGACGAGACGGGCGCGGTTGCGCTCCATCTCGGCGTAGAAACGCGCGAAGGTCAGGCCCATGGTCGTCGGCTCGGCATGGATGCCGTGGCTGCGACCGATGCGGACGGTGTCCTTGTGTTCGAATGCACGCTTCTTCAGCGCGGCGAGAACGCGATCCATATCGGCAAGCAGAAGATCGGCTGCGCGCACCAACTGAATGTTAAGCGTTGTGTCGAGGACGTCCGACGAGGTCATGCCCTGGTGGATGAAGCGGCTGTCGGCGCCGACGAACTCTGCCAGGTGCGTCAGGAAGGCGATGACGTCGTGCTTGGTGACGGCTTCGATTTCGTCGATACGGTTGACGTCGAAGTTTGCCTGGCCGCCTTTTTCCCAGATCGTCTTGGCGGCGGATTTAGGTATGACGCCGATTTCGGCAAGCGCATCGCAGGCGTGTGCTTCAATCTCGAACCAGATACGAAACTTGGTTTCGGGCGACCAGATGGCGACCATTTCTGGCCGGGAGTAGCGCGGGATCATGGCTTCCTGCTTTCGTTATAAAGGAATGCTGGCGCCCCTGTAGCAAAGACGGGCGGCAATCTCAACGCATGCGTTTCGCAAGGGCGAAACTAGTGACAAGCAGGCATAGGAGTCCGAGCGGCAGGAATAGCCGCAAGCCGAGGACCGCGAACTGATAGACTGCGGCCGCACCGGTGAAAACAAACTGGAACGCCCACGTGACCGTCCCTGCCGGCGCGTGCCAGCGCGAGTAGAACATTCGGTAGTCCATGGCGAACAGAAATGCCGTCATCAGGATCGTGCCGGTGGCAAGCACCACGAAGAACGCAGCGAAACGCGTCTCGAGCGGTCGTCGATGAGCAAAGAAGCGACCCAAAGGGATCATGAACGGCCAGGCTAGCAAGGCGCCGAGGAAATACATGATGGCGAGATCGCTAGCATGGCTCGTCGTCAGTCCGTTGCGCAGATAGAGCGCGGCCATGGCCGAGACCAGCATTTGGATAGCCCACAAAACCGCGCCTGCGAACAGGTCAGGGTAGGGCGGCCATGCTGCTTTGAGCCGCTCTGCGATCAACGGCGTGCCATTGTCATTTGGAATGACCTTCCGCCGCGGCGCGCAGGGCGCTGATCGCGGACTTGTATGCATCGACCGAGCCGCCCTTGAAGATCGCCGATCCGGCGACAAGTACGTTCGCGCCCGCCTTGCCAATCACGGGTGCGGTCTCGACCGTCACCCCACCATCGACTTCAAGATCGATCGGCCTGTCGCCGATCAGTGACTTTGCCGCAGCAATCTTGTCGGCCATGGCAGGAATGAACTTCTGGCCGCCGAAGCCAGGATTGACGGACATGATCAGGATCAGGTCGATGTCGTCGAGTACATTTTCAATAGCCGAGAGCGGCGTTGCCGGATTGATGGTAACCCCAACCTTCTTGCCGAGGCTGCGAACAGTCTGCAGCGAACGGTGCAGATGTGGGCCTGCTTCCGCGTGAACGGTGATCCGGTCGCAGCCCGCCTTGGCAAAGGCTTCGAGGTAGGGATCGACGGGTGCGATCATCAGGTGGCAATCGAAGACCGCGTCGGTATAGGAGCGCAGCGACTTGATGACATCAGGACCGAAGGAAATGTTCGGAACGAAGTGACCGTCCATGACATCGAGGTGAATCCAGTCGGCGCCAGCAGCCGTGACGTCGCGAACTTCCTGGCCAAGCTTGGCGAAGTCAGCCGCGAGGACGGATGGCGCTATGCGGATTGGCTGGGTCATTGGTCTCTCTCCATCTGTAGTTTTGGCGCGGTCTCGCCGCTATTGCTTCTGCCCATTCGGCTGCACGAATGCACCGGAACGCCATTGAAGCAATTGATAGGGATTGTCCGCCAGTTCATGCCCGGCGTTGAAGGTTATCGGACCGACGACCGTGTCGAAAGAAACGCCGCCAAGGTGCTGGGCGACGGGCCGCTCATCGGCCGCCGCATCCTGCACGGCCTTGGTCGCGATTTCGACGGCGGCATAGGCGGGAAGCACATAGCCCTCGGGCTCGACACCGTCGGTGCGCAAGGCACCAACGGTGGCTTCGGCACCGGGCCGCGTCGCGTATTCAGGCAGCGCTACGGCAAAAACGCCATCGGCAAGGGCAAGGGGTTGGTCCGCTGCCCGCATCGCGTCGCCTCCCAGCAGGTCGAGCTGGATCTTCTCGGCCTTGGCGTCGCGCGCGATGATCGATACATCGCTCCGGTCGCCCCCGACGAAGACCTTCGTTACGCCGGCCTTTTTCAGACGGCGAACGAGGGCGATCTGCTGGTCCTGGCCCGGGCGATAGGTATCCGTGAAAACCGGCTTGAGGCCCTTTTCTTCAAGGGCGTTGCGGACTGCCTCGGTCAACTCTCGGCCGTGTATGGTGCCATCTTCGATCAAGGCAATCGGTGCGGATGACCAGTCTCTCAGGATCACCTCGATGATCTTGGCGGCTTCGGCGCCGTCGGGCGGGGCCATCCGGAAGAGTGGCCAGCTATTTTTCAGCGCGTCTTCCATCAGAATCCGGGACCTGACGGACACTGCTATTGCCGGAATGTTGGCATCTTTCAGCTTGGGAAGCGCCCCTTCGAGGGTCTCGCTGCAAAGGAAGCCGATGGCTACCTGTACCTTTGCGGCTATGAGCGCATCCGCGACGGCAGCACCGCTGTTTTCTTCGCAGCTCTCGCCGATCTTGACGATCGTATTGCCGTCCTGCTGCGCCTTTGCGCTGGCACCGGCGAAGATCTGTGCGCCCAGCAAAGCAAAATTGCCTTCCTGTGGCGCAACCACGCCAATGGTAACGCCCGTTGCATGGCATTCTCCAGCTGCAAGAAGCAGCACTGGAAGAATTCCTAAGCCACGCAAGATATTCATAAAAGACGCACGCCCCTGCCGTTTGTTCTGCTCTTTTATCCGTCCTCGACGGATCGTCAAAGAAAAACGCACAATTTGGCGCCTTTTCGCATGGTGTTTGTAGAAAAGGTAACCGATCGCCCCCATAGTAGAGGGGAATACGTGCCGGTATCACCGGATGGAGAACGCTTTTGTTGAACAGGCAACCAATCGATCCACGCCTCTACAGGGATGCGATGAGCCGCTTTGGCGGTCATGTGCAGCTTGTGACGACCGCTGTTGGCGACATGCGCCGTGGCGTCACCATCACCGCGGCCTGTTCCGTGTCGGATAGCCCCGCGACCGTTCTCGTCTGCCTCAACAACAGCAATCCCAAGAACGAGATCTTCTTCCGCAGCGGTATTTTTGCGCTGAACACCCTGGGTGCACATCACAAGGCTTTGGCCGATGCATTTTCCGGCCGCACGCAACTCGACAACGACGAGCGTTTCGCCACGGGAGTATTCGATACGCTGGTGACCGGCGCTCCGGTCTTGCAGGATGCGCTTGCGTCGTTCGATTGCCGGGTGACGGAAATCAAGGAAATGACCACGCATCATATCATCTTCGGCGAGGTCATGGCCGTTCGTTTCGACCATGCGAAACCGGCGCTTCTCTATATGAACCGCGACTATCACACGCTATAACTTCCTGAAAAAGGGAGGAGATATGTCGCAACCCCACCGGCCGCTGCCGTCATCGATCGACGAGACAATCTCGATGCTCGGCGATCACGACTATCTCGCGGGACGATCGCTCGCGACGGTCATTTTTCTTGCCCTGAAGATGAAGCGGCCGCTCTTTCTTGAAGGCGAGGCGGGTGTCGGCAAGACAGAGATCGCAAAAGTACTCGCCAAGGCGCTCGACCGGCCGCTGATCCGGTTGCAGTGCTACGAAGGTCTCGACGTCTCCTCCGCCGTTTATGAATGGAATTACCCCGCACAGATGCTCGAGATCCGGCTCGCCGAAGCGTCGGGCCTGACGGATCGGGACAGGATCGAATCCGACATCTTTTCCGAACACTATCTGATCCGGCGCCCGGTGTTGCAGGCGCTTTCATCCGAGCCGGGAAAGGCGCCCGTCTTCCTAATCGACGAGCTGGACAGGACGGACGAGGCGTTCGAGGCGTTTCTGCTTGAGGTTCTCTCGGACTTCCAGGTGACAATCCCTGAGCTGGGGACGATCAAGGCCAGCGAGCCGCCGATCGTCATCATCACCACCAACAGGACGCGCGAGGTGCATGATGCGCTGAAGCGGCGCTGTCTCTACCACTGGGTCGACTATCCCGATGCGACGCAGGAACTGGAGATCATCAGCCGGAAGGTGCCTGATTGCAACGCGGCGCTGTCACGTCAGATCGTTGCCTATGTGCAGAAGTTGCGAACGCTCGATCTGTTCAAGAATCCCGGCGTTGCCGAAACAATCGACTGGGCGACGGCATTGACCGAGCTCGACCGGTTGGCGCTCGATCCGGAAACGATCTCCGACACGATCGGGACGCTGCTGAAATACCAGGACGATATATCGAGGATCCAGGGTGGCGAGGGCGCGAAAGTGCTCGAAGACATCAGGAACGAGCTGCACGTGGCGGGGTAGCGATATGCAGGCGGCAAACGGAACGGATGGCATTGTCGTCCCGCCGCAAGCCGCGGGTGATGGACGATTTGCCGACAACATCGTCTATTTCGGCCGGACGTTGCGAAAGGCGGGGCTGAAGGTCGGTCCGGGCGCGATTGCGGACGCCATCGAAGCCGTGGAGGTCATCGGAATGGGGTCACGCGAGGAGTTCCATGCCGCACTCTTTGCGGTCTTCGTGAAGCGGCATGAGGACAAGCCGGTCTTCGACGAGGCGTTTCGCCTGTTCTGGCGCTCGCGCAACCTCGTCGAAAAGATGATCGCGATGATGTCGCCCCGCGCGCCGGATACACGATCGAAGGACAAGGCGAAGCCGGGTGAGAGCCGTGCCACCGATGCGCTGCTCGGGGAGCGGGAAGACAAAAAACCTCCGCGCGAGGAGCCTGATATCGAGATCGATGCGCGGTTCACGATGTCCGGCAGCGAAGTCTTTCGACGCATGGATTTTGCCCAGATGTCGGCGTCCGAGATTGCCTTGGCGAAAAAGGCGCTCGCAGGACTTCAACTGCCTGTCGACAGAGTGAGAACGCGTCGCTTCAAGCCATCGCACATCCACGCTCACGTCGATCCCCGGGCCACGATGCGCGGCGCGCTTCGCAATGGTGGTGCGCTGATCCTGCCGCGCTACCGGCAGATCAAAGAGATCCAGCCTCCGCTCGTGGTGCTTGCGGATATTTCCGGCTCGATGAGCCAATATACGCGGATATTCCTGCACTTCCTTCATGTGCTCACGGAAAAGAGGCGGCGGGTTCATACATTCCTTTTCGGCACCCGGCTTACCAATGTCAGCCGCCAGATGCGCCACAAGGATCCCGACGAGGCGATGGATGAATGCGCCGCCGCCGTGAAGGACTGGTCCGGCGGGACACGCATCGGGGAGACGCTGAAGGAGTTCAATCGGCTCTGGGCGCGGCGCGTTTTAGGGCAGGGAGCCGTCGTGCTGCTGATCACGGACGGTCTGGAGCGCGAGGGAACCGAACTGCTTGGGACGGAGATGGACCGGCTGCACCGATCCTGCCGGCGGCTGATCTGGCTCAACCCGCTGCTGCGCTTCGATGGCTTCGAGCCACGTGCGCGCGGCGTGCGTGCGATGCTGCCTCATGTTGACGAGTTTCGGCCGGTCCATAATCTCTCATCGCTGTCCGACCTTGCCGCTGCACTGGGACGGGCGAGACCAGGCATGTATGATCCGCGACGATATCTCGAGAGACTGAAAGGCGGTGCATGATGGAAGCTTCACTGGGGCTCGACCCGCTGGCGACGGCGCAGGCATGGAAGGCCGACGGGCGAGACGTTGCAATCGCGACTGTCATCGAAACCTGGGGCTCGGCACCCCGGCCGGTCGGCAGCCATCTGGTCATCGACCGAGACGGAAATTTCGAGGGATCCGTGTCCGGAGGCTGCGTCGAAGGCGCGGTCATTGCCGACGCGCTTGACGTGATTGCGGACGGTCGGGCGAAGATACTCGATTTTGGTGTCGCCGATGAAACCGCGTGGCGCGTCGGTCTTTCCTGCGGGGGCCGGATCCGGGTTTACGTTGAAAGGCTGGATTGATGGACGCTGGCAACCTCGCGCGGCTGAATGACGCTCGCCACGCGCGACGGGCGGTTGCGCTGATTACCGATCTGGCCACCGGCGGCGATACGATTGCGCTCGAAGGAGACGACGTTGCGGCAGCGCTGCGCCCTGCGGTCGAGGCTGCCTTTCGCTCCGGAAAGTCGGGTCTGGTCGAGCTCGAGGGGCGAAGTTACTTCGTCAACGTTCACTTGCCGCCTGCCCACATCGTCATCATTGGTGCGGTTCATATCAGCCAGGTCCTGGCGCAGATGGCGAGCCTTGTGGGCTTCGACGTGAGGATCATCGATCCGAGGACGGCATTTGCGACGCCCGAGCGCTTTGCCGGTGTCGACCTGACCGCCGACTGGCCTGTCGATGTGCTGCAGCAACGGCCGCTCGACGCGTATACGGCACTCGTTGCAGTCACGCATGATCCGAAGATTGATGACCTGCCGATTGTCGAGGCGCTGCGCGCCGGCTGCTTCTACGTCGGCGCGCTCGGTAGCCGCAAGACCCACGCCGCGCGCCTGGAACGGCTGCGCAATGGCGGAATGGGCGACGCCGATCTCGCACGGATCCACGCCCCGATCGGGCTTGCCATCGGTGCTGCGAGCCCGGCAGAAATCGCGGTCGCCATTCTTGCCGAGATTGTTCAGTCGCTGCGGTCGCGGGACGTGACGTCACCGAAGGGTGACGTGCCATGAAGTTCGGCGAATTCCCTGTCAAAGAGGCTGAAGATGTGGTGCTTGCGCATGCGGTCAAGCTTGCGGACGGCAGTCTTCCCAAGGGACACCGGCTCCAGCGCGCCGATATCGAGAGGCTTCGTGCGGCTAACGTCGCTTCGGTGATCGCTGCCCGGCTCGATGCCGGCGATATTGGCGAGGACGAGGCCGCGCGCCGGCTTGGTGGCGCCATTTCAGCTGACCATCTGCGTTTTTCCGAGGCCGCGACCGGTCGCGTCAACGCCTATGCCACCGTCGACGGCCTATTCGTCGCCGACAAATCCGCGATCGATCGTGTAAACAGGGTCGATCCGGGCATTACCCTTGCTTGTCTCGCTGACCATGTGCCGGTGCGAAAAGACGATATGGTTGCGACATTCAAGATCATTCCGCTGGCTGTGCCCGGCGAAAAGGTCGAGACCGCATGTGCGTTTCTGCGAGCGGCCACCGTGTTCGAGGTCAAGCCGTATGCCGCTCATTCGGTGTGGCTGGTGGCGACCGAGTTGCCGTCGCTGAAACCGTCGGTGATGGACAAGACCGCCCGCATCCTGTCCCGACGGCTGCTGCCTTCCGGTAGCCGCATCGTGCGGGAGGAGCGCGTCGCGCATGGTGTGACGGCCGTTGCCGCGGCGATCCGCAAGGCTGCCGAGGCACCGACGAGCGGGCCACGGATGATTGTCGTCTTCGGTGCTTCCGCCGTCATCGACGGGGATGATGTGATCCCTGAGGCCATTCGACGTGCGGGTGGAGAGGTTATTCAAGTTGGTATGCCGGTCGATCCCGGCAACCTGCTTGTCCTCGGTCGGCTTGGGGATATTCCGGTCATCGGCGCACCCGGCTGCGCGCGCAGCCCAAGGGAAAATGGCTTCGACTGGGTGCTGGATCGCATTCTCGCCGGGGAACAGCCGAGCGCCTTCGATATCAGCGGCATGGGCGTGGGAGGGCTTCTGATGGAGATAGAATCGCGCCCGCGCCTGCGCGATACGGATGATCACCGGAGCGATGCCGTTCATGTCGCCGCCGCCATCCTCGCCGCGGGGCAGGCAAGCCGGATGGGAGCAGGCGGTGCGCACAAGCTGCTGGCCGAGTTCAATGGGATCCCGCTGGTGCGGCGCTGCGCGCTGGCCGCGATCGAGAGCGGTGCCGCATCGGTTAGCGTGGTCACGGGACATCGGCATGCCGAGATAGAGGCGGCACTTTCCGGGCTGGATCTGACATTCGTTCACAATCCTGATTTCGCCGCCGGCATGGCGTCGTCGCTGATCGCGGGCGTCATGTTCGATGCAGCGCGAAGTGCCGATGGCATACTGGTGATGCTGGCCGATATGCCTGACGTATCGACCGCGGACCTCGACACACTGATTGGCGCCTTCCGGCAGGCCAAGGGGCAGGCCGTGGTGCGTGCAGTCTCGGGCGGGAAGCGCGGAAATCCGGTCATTCTGCCGCGGCAGCTTTATGACGCCGTCCTGAGGCTCGAAGGTGACGTTGGCGCCCGTCATATTATCGAAACAGCTGGCATTCAGGTGATCGACGTCGAGATCGGCAACAATGCGCATCTGGACGTCGATACGCCGGAAGCGGTCGTCGCGGCTGGCGGTGTTTTGAAGGAGTAGGCAATGGACGCAGCGGCAATCGAAGAGATGTTTCAGGGGTTGGGGCCTGTGACGATCAAGCGGATGTTTGGCGGCAAGGGGATCTATCATCTCGGCCGCATCGTCGCGGTGGAAGTTCGGGACGAAATGCTGCTGAAGGCCGACGAAAAGAGCGCGCCGGAGTTTGCCGCTGCCGGTGCGACGCAATGGGCCTATGAGGGAAAGAAGGGAAATCCCGTGAAGATGCCCTATTGGTCCATCCCCGAGGACGCCTACGATGATCCTGATCTTATGGCGAAATGGGTGCGTCTTGCCTACGAGGCGGCGTTGCGCGCTGAGTAGCGCGTCGGGGGCGGAGACCGCGCTTAAAGAAACTGGTCGGTGCTGAGGTGCGAAATCGCCGCCTGGGCGAAGGCTGAGAGCGGCTGGGGCAGGTCGTCCCGGGTGAACCAGCCGAATGCGGACAGCTTGTCCGGTTCAGTCAGCTGTGGCTCGCCGTCCACCTCCGCTGCAATGTAGAGCAGCGATATCCAGTGCTGTCCTTCGGCTTCGATGATCAGTTCGGTGGGGCCGAGCAGATCGACGCGGCCGATGCCGAGGCCGGTCTCTTCCTCTGCCTCGCGTCGGGCAGCCAGCTCGGCGGGCTCCATATGGTCGACCTTGCCGCCGACGATGCTCCAATGGCCGGCTTCCGGTGCGCGCATTCGCTTGTAGAGCAGGATCTTGCGGTCACGCAAAATCACCAGGCCTACGCCGAGGCCTGGGAAATCTAGACCAGGATGAGCCATGGCAGATCAGATCTTGGCGTTAGCCGTGATCAGCATGAAGGCAGGGATTTCATCGCCGAAACCGACCGGCGTCGGTCCGTCATCGTGGTCGCGGTAGCGACGACGCTCGCGGTTATCGTCATTTGCCGGGTAGGGACGATTGTTGCGCGCGTTGTTGTGCGGCTTGTTGTTTTCTGCTTTGCGCTCTTGCTTCACGCTTTCGACCCTTGCTGGTGCTGCTGCTTCGATCGTCTCGACGTCATTATCCTCGACGGCGATATCAGATTTATGACCCGAACGGCTCTTGCCGCGGCCACGGTCCTTATCCCGCTCACGACCCTTGCGGCGGGAGCGATCGTCATCGCGGCTGGGCTCAGCCGGCGGCAACGCGGAAAGATCGCCATTGTGCCACTCGACCTTTTCGCCGATCAGCTTTTCGATCGCGTCGGTGTGCTTCTGCTCACGGCTGGTGACGATGGTGAAAGCAGCGCCTGCACGGCCTGCGCGGCCTGTACGGCCGATGCGATGCACGTAGTCCTCTGAGTGGATCGGTACATCGAAATTGAAGACATGGCTGACATCGGGGATGTCGAGACCACGAGCGGCGACGTCGGAAGCGACGAGAAGCTGAAGCTGACCGTCCCGGAAATTCTGCAGCATCGTCGTGCGCGAACGCTGGTCCATATCGCCGTGCAACGCACCGACGGAGAAGCCGTGACGCTCCAGCGAACGGAACAGGTCGGCAACGTCCTTCTTGCGGTTGCAGAAGATAATCGCGTTCTTGAGTTCTTCCTGCGAGCGGACGAGGTCGCGCAGAGTCGCCCGCTTTTCGTAATCCTTGCTGTGAGATGCAACGAAACGCTGGGTGATGGTCTTGGATGCGGAAGCGGGCTTGGCTACTTCGACGCGTTCCGGATTCTGCAGGAAGCGATCGGCCAGCTTCTGGATTTCCGGCGGCATCGTGGCCGAGAAGAACAGCGTCTGGCGCGTGAACGGGATCATCTTGGCGATGCGCTCGATATCGGGAATGAAGCCCATGTCGAGCATGCGGTCCGCTTCGTCGATGACGAAAATTTCGACGCCGCTCATCAGCAGCTTGCCGCGCTCGAAATGGTCGAGCAGGCGGCCGGGAGTGCAGATCAGAACGTCCGCGCCGCGTTCCAGCTTGCGGTCCTGCTCTTCGAAGGATACGCCGCCGATCAGCAACGCAACGTTCAGGCGGTGGTTCTTGCCGTATTTCTCGAAGTTTTCCGCGACCTGGGCTGCAAGCTCGCGGGTCGGTTCGAGGATCAGCGTACGCGGCATGCGAGCGCGGGCGCGGCCTTTTTCCAGGAGCGACAGCATCGGCAGAACGAAGGATGCAGTCTTGCCGGTGCCCGTCTGAGCGATGCCGCAGATATCGCGGCGCTGGAGCGCAAACGGAATTGCGCCAGCCTGGATCGGGGTTGGCGTCGTGTAGCCCGCGTCGGTGACAGCGGAAAGCACTTTTTGGCTCAGGCCAAGATCAGCAAATGTCGTCAAAGGGAAAACTGTTTCCGTTCCGGTTCGGCCACACTCAGGTTGAGTCGGCGTGATTGCATGCCGCAATGCAGCGCCACATAGGCTGAAACTGTAAGGAAGTCAAGGAATAGGGGCGTTGCGCCAGGCGCAGGGGTAAATGTGTGGTTAGTACAATTGGTTATTTTATATAGCTGGCAAGTTTCATGCCGGCGTTCATGAAGTATATGGGATCGACGGCACGACCGTCCTGGCGAACTTCATAGTGCAGATGGGTGCCGGTCGAACGGCCGGTACTGCCGGCAAGGCCGATGACATCCGAGCGGTCCACGGTATCGCCGATCTTGACCAAAATTTCCGACATATGACCGTATCGGGTGGAGATGCCGTTGCCGTGGTCGACCTCGACCATGTTTCCGTAGCCGCCGGTCCAACCCGCGGCGATCACCTTGCCTGGAGCGCTCGGACGAACCTTTTCACCCGGCGCAAACCGAAAATCGATGCCGGAGTGCAAGGCGAGGCGCCCAATGAAGGGATCGCGCCTGTTGCCGAAGGGGCTGGTGATCTCCTTGCCGATCGCCGGATTGCTGAACGGCAGCGACGTGGCGGTGCTGCGCATGGTTTCGAGGCGGGTCAGGGCACCGTCGAGTTGTGCCAGCGAATTGTCGAAATCGTCGTCGCTCTCCGGCGCGACATAGGGGCCTCCGACCGCCGAGTCATCCTGCTTCGCAAGGCTGGCGGTTTCAGCTGGAACCGGAATACCGAAGCGGGTCAGGACACGAGAGATCGCATTGGCCGCGTCGCCGGCATTAGCGGTCAACTGCTCGACCCGATCGCGCTGCTGTTGTTCGATCCCTTTCAGCGAGAGTGTCATCTTGGAGAAGACACGGTCGGCACGGTCGCCCATGGTTTCGCGCGCCGGAACATAGGCAAGTGTGGTGTTGTCAGGCACAACGTCCGTAGGTTCGCCATTGCCGGCCAACTGGCTTTCGATTGCCTGTGCAGCACCCGAAAGCGCTGCGCGCTTGTCCTTGGGGTCAGGCGCATAAGATTGCGCTGGGATCGCACCCTTTTCGCTCAGACCGGAGCTTTCTGCCCGATCGAACAGCGAGCCCAGCTTGCCGTGACGCGACGTTAGCGCCATCTGCTGTTCGAGCAGTTTGTCGACCTTGTCTTCTACGACCTGTTGATCGAGTAGTTGGCGCGACGTGACGCGATCGACCTGGGCACGCAGGGAGGCGATCCGGTCTTCGTAATCATGCTGCATGCGCGCCTGGCGCGCCATCGTCGCTCCGATAAGGTCATCACGCAGAACCAGGTATGATGTCGCAAGCAGGTAGCCGATCGCGAATACGCCGATGAAGCAGAAGGCAAGCCCTGCCATCCAGGGCCTTACGGTGAGGTGCCGAACTCGGTCGCCGCTCGCGAGGATCAGGATATGTTCCTGTTTTCGCTTGCCGAATACGCGACTTTGCTGTGCGTGCGTCACGGAGAATCTCCCAGTTGACGGTCCGTGCCTCAATTGGTTCGACTACACACTGTTAAGGTTAATAAATGCCTTATTTTTACCCGCAATCACGCGTGACTGGTCGAGGTGAGCGATCGATAAAATGAAGGCGTCAGCCCCGCTTCTGCCCGGGCGATGTCATTGAACGGGGGCTTCAGCGGACCGCGGAAATTAGCGCGGACGAGATCGTGGAAGGTCTTCGACGGATCGCGCTTTTCTCGCGCGCACAGGAAGCGAAACCATTTGGCGCCGATCGCGACGTGGCCTTTTTCGTCGTTGTAGATCACATCCAGAACGGCGGCGCTTTCTAGGTCTCCCGTCTCGCGCATCTTGGCCTGCAGGGAGGGCGTTACGTCCAACCCGCGTGCTTCCAGGATGAGCGGTACGACGGCCAAGCGCGCCGTCAAGTCGTTGCGGGTCGCGTGCGCGGCCTGCCATAAGCCATCATGGGCCGGCACGTCACCATAGTCCGCAGCAAGGTCGTTCAGCCGCGCACGCACCATTCTGAAATGCTTGGCCTCTTCGTAGGCGACCTGCATCCACCCGTCGAAGAACGAGTGTGGCACCGGCTCGGTGGCAAATCTGGCAACGATATCAAGCGCGAGGTCGATGGCGTTAAGCTCGATATGCGCGATGGCGTGGAGGAGCGCGATCCGGCCCTTGAGTGTGTGAATGGATCGCTTCTTGACCTGCGTAGGCGGCGTGAGTACCGGCTTGTCCGGCCGTCCCGGTCGGTCGGGCAGGGCGGCATCAAGCGGAGACCGCAGGGACAGCCTGCGGGCGAACCAGCGCGTTGCCGTCTCTTGTGCCAGCTGCGTCTTGTGATCGAGATCGGGAGAGCGGATGGCGAGGATCGCGCCGCCGCGAAGCGAAGGAATTGCGGTGTTCATCCGGCAAGGCTCTTAACCGCCGCCAGAACGGCTTCTGCGTGTCCCGGAACCTTGACCTTTTGCCAGATGGTGGCGATCGTTCCGTCTGCGCGGATCAGGAAGGTGGTGCGCTCCACGCCCATGAAAATGCGGCCGTACATGCTTTTCTTTTTCCAGACGCCGTAGGCTTCGAGGGTGGTCTTCTCTTCGTCGGCAGCGAGAATGACAGACAGGTTGTGCTTCTTGATGAAGCGATCGTGGCACTGGGCGGAATCAGGCGACATTCCGACAATTGTGGCGCCGGCTTTTGCGAACTGCTCCGCGAGTGCCGTGAAGGCAATCGATTCGGCGGTGCAACCCGACGTGTCATCTTTCGGGTAAAAGAAAAGAACCAGCGGTTTTCCTTTGAAATCGGAGAGCTTTATGCGTCCGCCGCCGTCACGAGGGAGATCGAATTCAGGCGCGCTTGAACCGATACCGAGATCCGCCATGGGGAAACCTTTCTTTTGCCGGGTTTATGGATGACAGGTGATTTGCCAGATATATATTGGACGAACATGCGTCCAGCCAGTCTGGTCCAATCACAAGCTATGGAGTTAGGCGAGGCGCATGTCGGCGATCCGCGGCGAGAAGATTACATTTCGCAAAAAAGATATCGTCGCACTGCACGAACTTCCCTCCGCGCGGGCCGAAGATCCAATCATCGTGCACTGCCCGACGGAGCGCTCCCGTATGCGCCGCACGACGGGCATGGCCGGTGCCTGCCTCGGTGTGCTTATCTTCATTCTCGGCGCAATATTCTTCACGGTCGAAAGCGGCGTCTTCGATGAACCGCTATCGCGGCAAGCGCAGATCGCCCTGAACTCGGCAATCGGCCCGCGCTATCGCGCCGAAGTCGGCTCGACGGTCGTTCGCTTCACGTCAGGCATGCGGCTGGCGCTAGAGGCCCGCAACGTCAACATGATCGATGAGCAAAGCGGCCAGCATCTTTCGACGACAGGCGCGATGCGGATGGCGCTCGACCCGTTGCAGCTTCTTCGTGGACGCATTGCCATCGCGCAGGTGGAGGCGGACGATATCGTGCTGGACACGGCGCTTCTGCCGTCCGGCAAGCCGCTCAAACTGGAAGATCTTCGCATTGACGAGATTCCTTCGGCAATGGAAGCCGCTTTCGATCAGCTCGACGTCATAGACAGCTTTGTCGAGCGCGGTGGTACGCGCTCCGTGAAGCTCGAGGGGATCAACATCAAGCTCGCCGACACGGCAAACGGACCATTGGCCATCGCGGTCGATAGCCTTGTATTCTCCCGTAACAAGCAGGGTGCGCTGCAGCTCGACGGTGAGATCGCAATCAACGGTAAGAAAGCGACCCTGGCCGTTGAGACCAACAAATCCGATGGCCGTACCTCCAGCCTGACGGGGAAGGTTACCAACGCCGATCTCGCGCCATTCACGCTGAAGCGCAATTCTCTCGGCCAGATCCGGCAGGGTATCGACGGGTTTGCCGATCTTTCGGTTTCGGCTGTTCGAAACGCTGAGAGCTCGAAGCCGTCGCTCACAGCGGCCATCGATCTCAAGCCGGGCCAGCTCTATATGGATGGTGACGATCAGGAGCTCAGCGGCGGTCGCATCAATCTTACCTACGACTTCGATAAGCAGACGTTGGAAATCGCGCATTCTCAGGTGCAGTTCGGAGGGACTACGGTTCCGCTCAACGGCGCCTTGATCGACCTCGACAAGATCGACCCTGCCGCCGGCAAGGGCTTCGGGATCGATCTTCTGGTGAGCGGCGGGACGGCGGCGCCTGTCGCTTCCGGCGAACAACCGCTCGCTTTCGACATACAGGCAACCGGCCGATACTTTGTGGCTACCAAAGAGCTGCAATTTCCCCACATGACAGCATCTAGCCCGGCTGGCTCGCTCTACGGCTCATTGCATGTACGCTTCAGCGACGTGTCACCGGAGATCAGTTTCGTCGGCCAGTCGCAGCAGCTGCAAACGACGGCCGTCAAGCAGCTGTGGCCTTTCTGGATGGCGCCGAAGGCGCGTGACTGGGTGCAGCGCAATCTGTTCGGCGGTACGGTCACCGATGCGTCGATTTCCGTTTTCATCCCCTTTGGCCGTCTGGATGCAGCCATCGGCAAGGGATTGAAACTGGATGAAAAGCAGATCCAGGTTGCCTTCGACATCGCCGGAACACGCATGAACGTGACCGGAGACATCCCGCCGATCCGCGACACCGTCGCTCATTTCGATCTGGCCGGACCGAGGGCCACGATCTCTATCAAGAGCGGCAAGTCGTTCTTCCCATCCGGGCGTTCCGTTGATGTGGGTGAGGGAACTTTCATTCTTCCGTCGACCTATGACAAGCCGCTGATGGCCGAGATCAATCTCCCCGTATCAGGCGCGGCCGACGCTATCGGCGAGCTTCTGACCTACAAGCCTATCCAGGTCCTGCAGCGCGCCGGCTTTGTGCCTGAGGACCTCAAGGGCAAGGTCTCGGCGACCGTCCAGGCCCGGATTGGATTGATATCCTCGCAAAATCCGCCACCGGCAGTATGGAAGGCATCGCTGCAACTGCAGAACGTCGACGTCATGAAGCCGATATCAGGCAGGAAGATCACTAGCCTTGATGGCGTGCTGACTGCCGATCCGAAGCAGGTGAGCTTGGTTGGAAAGGGGAATGTCGACGGCGTGCCGGCGAGTATCGATTTGACCGAACCAACCGACAAATCATCCGATGTCCAGCAGCAGCGGATCATTACGGCGACGCTGAATAACGACCAGCGGGAGAAGATGCTTCCTGGCGTCTCGGATATTATCGACGGCAGCATCACCGTTGAACTCAGCCGGATCGATAGTGACCGGCAGGCTGTGACGATGGACCTTTCGAAGGCGCGCCTGGATCTGCCCTGGATCGGCTGGTCGAAAGGAAGTGGTATCGGCGCGAACGCTACCTTCGAGGTGTCCGGGCCCGACGACAACCTGCAGATCAAGAACTTTTCCCTGAAGGGGGATGGGTTCGGCGCCAACGGTGCGCTCGTTGTCAACAAGGGCAATCTTGTCAAAGCGGACTTCGACAGCGTCAGGCTGTCGTCGCTCGACGATTTTGCCGTTTCCCTGAAGCGCTCCAAGGGAAGCGTGGATGTTGTCGTGTCCGGCAACAGCGCGGATTTGCGCCCGATCATCGCCCGGCTGAAATCCGGAAGCCGCGACGGCACCGACGACAAGGGCAGTACAGCAGTCTCGCTGCGCGCCAACCTCGATGCCGTCGTCGGTTTCAACGATGAGAAGCTCCGGAGTGTGCAGGGAACGTACTCCGCCCAAGGCAGTCGTGTTCAATCGCTCAATCTTTCCGGCGTGACCAACAGTGGCGAGGCCGTGGTCGCCAAGACCCGTGATGGCGGCGTGATCAATGTCACCAGCGGAGACGCGGGTGCCGTTTCCCGCTTTGCCGACCTTTATCAGCATATGAAGGGCGGCCTGCTGAACGTGGCGATCCGGCTCGGTGCCGGCAGCGACTGGGCGGGCTCCGTCGACGTCAGGCGCTTTTCGCTCGTCAACGAACAGCGCCTGCATTCGATCGTCTCAACGCCCGTCGGGCAGGAGCAGCGAAGCCTGAACTCCGCCGTGAAGCGGGACATCGATACGACGGCCCAGCGCTTCCAGCGCGGTTTCGCACGTGTCTTTTCCCAGGACGGTGTTGTCAGAGTTGAGAACGGTGTTGCGCGTGGTGATCAGGTGGGCGCGGTGTTTCAGGGGACGCTTCGCGATCAGCGGGGTAACATGGACATGACGGGGACGTTCATGCCTGCCTACGGTCTCAACCGCCTGTTTGCGGAACTGCCGCTGATCGGTATCATTCTCGGAAACGGGACGGATCGCGGCTTGATCGGCATCACCTTCAAGCTGACGGGAAAGCTGGAAGCGCCCAACCTCGTCGTCAATCCGCTGTCGATCATCGCCCCCGGCGTGTTCCGCAACATCTTCGAGTTTCAATGAAAAAAGCCGGCGCAAAGGCCGGCTTTCTCTATTGTTTAGATTCGAGTTCTTAGGCCGCGCGGCGGATGAGAATGTGCTTCTTCTTGCCGAGCGAGAGCTTGATGACTCCGTCTGACGTCATCTCGCCGCTGCCAATCAGCTTGCGTTCGTCGCTGACAGCCTGGTCGTTGATGCGAACGGCTCCGCCCTGGACGTGACGGCGGGCTTCGCCGTTCGAAGTGGCAAGGCCGGCGCGAACAATGAGCGACAGCAGGCCGATACCGGCGTCGAGCTCGGAAGCGGGAACCTCGACCGACGGAAGATTGTCGGCAAGCGCGCCTTCCTCGAACGTCTTACGGGCGGTTTCCGCAGCTTCTTCTGCAGCCTTGCGGCCGTGGAGAATGGCGGTCACTTCCGTTGCGAGGATCTTCTTGACCTCGTTGATCTCGGAGCCGGCGAGGGCCGACAGCCGCGCAACCTCATCCATCGGCAGCGTCGTGTAGAGCTTCAGGAAGCGGGACACGTCGGCATCTTCGGTGTTGCGCCAATACTGCCAGAAATCATAGGCAGACAGCATGTCCGCGTTCAGCCAGACGGCGCCGGTCGCGGACTTGCCCATCTTCGCCCCGGAGGCGGTCGTCAGAAGCGGCGAAGTGAGTGCGTAGAGCTGCCCGGTCCCCATGCGGTGACCGAGGTCGATGCCGTTGACGATGTTGCCCCACTGGTCCGAACCGCCCATCTGCAGCCGGCAGCCGTAGCGCTTCGCCAGTTCGACGAAATCGTAGGCCTGCAGGATCATGTAGTTGAATTCGAGGAACGACAGCGACTGCTCGCGATCGAGACGCGTCTTGACGCTGTCGAAGGCCAGCATGCGGTTGACCGAGAAATGGCGGCCGACGTCGCGCAGGAATTCCAGGTAGTTGATCGAACGCAGCCATTCGGCGTTGTTGATCATCAGCGCGTCCTTCGGACCTTCGCCGTAATTGAGGTAGTTCGAGAACACCTGCTTGATCGACGCGATGTTGCTTTCGATCGTGTCGATAGTCATCAGTTGGCGCGCTTCGTCCTTGAACGAGGGGTCGCCGACCATGCCGGTTCCGCCGCCCATGAGCGAGATCGCGCGGTGGCCGGTTGCCTGCAGCCAGTGCAGCATCATGATCTGAATGAGCGAACCGGCATGCAGCGAGGGCGCAGTCGGGTCGAAGCCGATATAGGCCGTCACGGTTTCCTTGGCGAAGAGGGCGTCGAGGCCGGATTCATCGGAGATCTGATGAATGAAGCCACGCTCTTTCAGCGTGCGGAGGAAATCGGATTTGAACTCGGACATGACCTTTTGCTTTCGGATCAGGATTTGCGGATTGGCTATTGTTGAAGTGAAGCGGCGCGTTTAGCACTGTTTTGCGGATCAGTCACCATTTGGTGCAAATCTTCCAGCGAGGGACAATGGGGAACATACGCACAGCCATCGGTCTGATGAGCGGGACGTCGATGGACGGCATCGATGTGGCGTTGCTGCGCACCGATGGAGAGGCGATCATCGAACGCGGCCCCTTTCTCGGCGTTGCCTACGATGCGCCGTTCAGGGACCGCTTGAAGCTGGCGCTGGAGCAGGCGAAGACGATCACGCAACGAGATCAGCGCCCGGGGGAATTGGCCGCGATCGAACGCGAACTTACGTTACGTCATGTATCTGCCGTTAGGGAATTTCTCGATGTGAACGGTATCGATGTAAGCGTCGTCGATGTCGTGGGTTTCCATGGCCAGACCGTCCTGCACCGACCCGACGAGGCGCTCACCGTGCAGATCGGTGACGGGGCATTGCTGGCGCGTGAGACCGGTATCGCTGTTGCCTATGACCTGCGTGCCAACGACATGGTACACGGCGGCCAGGGGGCGCCGCTGGTGCCTGTCTATCACGCCGCACTGGCTCGCAACGTCAGGAATGCGACGCTGCCCGTCTGCTTCGTCAATATTGGCGGTATCTCCAACCTGACCTACATCGGCGCCGATGGTTTGATCGTCGGCTACGACAGCGGTCCCGGCAATACACTGATCGACCAGTGGGTCGAATCCCAGGCCGGCATTCCCTTCGACCAGGGCGGCATGATCGCATCTGAAGGCAGGGTGATCGATGATCTGGCGAATCGCTACCTCGACAGCCCGTTTTTCACGGCAACGAAACGCCGCTCGCTGGACCGCAACGATTTTCCACCTTTGGCGGGCTCGGACGCTGAGCTTGCGGACGGTGCCCGCACGCTTGCCCATGTGGCGGCAGCATCTGTGATCAAGTCTGCGGGTCACTTGCCAGTGGCGCCGACACTCTATGTGATCTGCGGCGGCGGCCGCCTCAACAGGATCCTGATGCAGGATTTGCGCGATCTTGCTCGTGGCCAGAATGCCGACGTGATTTCCGCTGAACAGGCGGGATTTGACGGCGATGCGATGGAAGCCGAAGCGTGGGCCTATCTGGCTGTTCGCTCGCTGGATGGATTGCCGCTGACATTTCCCGGCACGACGGGGGTGCGTGAGCCGGTCACCGGCGGGATTGTGATCCGGCCGTAGTTCACGGCAACCACAAACGAAAATCGGCACGCGGGGCCGCGTGCCGATCAACAATCACAGTTTTTTCGTACGATCAGCGAATACGCTTTGCCGCCGGCTCCGGCACGAGTTCGCCGTTGAGGCGACGGTCGAGGTAGTCCTCGCACTCGCTCATCAGCGTTTCGACCTGGCCGTTGAAGAAGTGGTTGGCGCCCGGCACCGTGCGATGGGTGATCAGGATACCCTTCTGGGTCTTCAACTTCTCGACCAGACCGTTCACGTCCTTCTCAGGCGCAACCTTGTCGGCGTCGCCATTGATGATCAGGCCGGACGACGGGCAGGGTGCCAGAAAGGAGAAGTCGTAGGTGTTCGGCTGCGGCGCGATCGACATGAAGCCTTCGATCTCGGGGCGGCGCATCAGGAGCTGCATGCCGATCCAGGAGCCAAAGGAATAGCCGGCGACCCAGCACGTCTTCGAATCAGGATGCAGGCTCTGGACCCAGTCGAGCGCGGATGCCGCATCCGAAAGCTCGCCGGCGCCGTGGTCGAACTCGCCCTGGCTGCGGCCGATTCCCCGGAAATTGAAGCGCAATGTCGTGAAGCCGCGCTTCTGGAACATGTAGAAGAGCTGGTAGACGATCTGGTTGTTCATCGTGCCGCCGAACTGGGGGTGCGGGTGCAGAATGAGGGCGATCGGTGCGCTTTTTTCCTTGGAGGGCTGGTAGCGGCCTTCGAGGCGGCCTGCTGGGCCGTTGAAAATGACTTCGGGCATCGGTACTCCGGCGTTTATTTCTTAACGTTCTGGCTGCGCAGACTTGACGGACGTTGTCAGCTTTTCTAAAACGCAGTTTAGAACAATTCGAAACTTGCATGGCGATCCACGCATTGTGGATGTGTCATAAGGCAAGCCCGGCTGACTTTTCAAGGAAAATGAGCCGAGGCGGCACGCAAGCATCTAGCGCAGGACGAAAGATCATGGCGTCGGCACGCCTTTATCTCGATTGGAACGCGACATCGCCGCTGCATCCAGCAGCGCGTGAAGCGCTTCTGCGCGCATTGGACCTGTTCGGCAATCCGAACTCCGTACATAGCGAAGGCCGTGCCGTGCGTGCGGCCATCGAGGGCGCGCGTCGGCAGGTAGCTGCGCTGACGGGGGCAGATCCCGCGCACGTCATCTTCACGAGCGGTGCGACCGAAGCCGCCAACATGGTGCTGACGCCGGATTTCCGGATGGGGCGCACGCCGCTTTCCATCGGCCAGCTTTATTATTCCGCGATCGAGCATCCCGCGGTGCGCGAGGGTGGACGGTTTGCCAAGACCGACACGACCGAAATCCCCGTGGCCTCCGGTGGCGTCGTCGACCTCGACGCGTTGCGCGCGTTGCTTGAAGCGCATGATAAGACCTCTGGCCTGCCGATGGTCGCGATCATGCTTGTCAACAACGAGACGGGCATAGTCCAACCGATCAAGGAAGCGGCGGAGATCGTGCACGCGAGTGGCGGTTTGCTCGTTGTCGACGCTGTGCAGGCGGCTGGCCGTCTTGCGCTCGATATCAACGAACTCGGCGCGGACTTCATGATCGTCTCGTCGCATAAGATCGGCGGTCCCAAGGGCGCAGGCGCGCTTGTCACCCGCGGTGAGGTTCTGATGCCTCGTCCGCTCATTCATGGCGGCGGCCAGGAAAAGGGTCACCGTTCGGGGACAGAGAACTCGCTGGCGGTGATCGGATTTGGTGCGGCCGCGCAGGCTGCTGTCGCGGAGTTCGATGCACGGAACCAAGCCGTCGCGCAATTGCGCGATCGGCTGGAAAACGAAATGCGGGCCGCAGCGCCAGACGTCGTCATCTACGGGGCGGACGGCTCGCGCGTCTCCAACACCACATTTTTCACCCTGCCAGGCCTGAAGGCAGAGACCGGACAGATCGCATTCGATCTCGAAGGGGTCGCACTTTCGGCAGGTTCGGCCTGCTCGTCCGGAAAGGTCGGAGAGAGCCACGTTCTGACTGCGATGGGCCGCGATCCGAAGCTTGGCGCGCTGCGCATTTCACTCGGCTTTTCGACCACGCAAGACGACATCGACAAGGCGGTCGCCGCCTTCGCGAAAATAGCCGCCCGGCGCCGGTCAGCCGGCGAGGCGGCGTGACTGCTTCATAAATTTGCGGAAACGCAAATTTCCGCTTGCCATTCGGGCTGAAAAAGCCCTTTTGGCCACCTACATACGGGGCAAACGACATTGCCCGAACGACAAGCTGCCGGACCTTTTCTCCGGCGAGATTGGAGAACGACATGCCAGCCGTCCAGGAAACGGTTGATCGCGTCCGCGAAATCGACGTCGATCAGTACAAATACGGTTTCGAGACCATCATCGAAATGGACAAGGCGCCCAAGGGCCTGTCCGAAGACATCATCCGCTTCATCTCCGCCAAGAAGCAGGAGCCGGAATGGATGCTCGAATGGCGTCTTGAGGCCTACAAGCGCTGGCTGACGCTGGAAGAGCCTACCTGGGCTCGCGTCGATTATCCGAAGATCGATTTCAACGACATCTATTACTATGCCGCGCCGAAGAGCACGCCGGGCCCGAAGTCGCTGGATGAGGTCGATCCTGAAATTCTCAAGGTCTATGAGAAGCTCGGCATTCCGCTGAAGGAACAGGAAATCCTGGCCGGCGTCGAAAAGCCGAAGATCGCCGTCGACGCCGTCTTCGACTCCGTTTCCGTCGTCACGACCTTCAAGGAAGAGCTGAAGAAGGTCGGCGTGATCTTCATGTCGATCTCCGAGGCCATCCGCGAACATCCCGAGCTGGTAAAGAAGTACCTCGGCACGGTCGTTCCGACGAGCGACAACTATTACGCGACGCTGAACTCGGCTGTCTTCACTGACGGCTCGTTCGTCTTCGTTCCCAAGGGCGTTCGCTGCCCGATGGAACTGTCCACCTACTTCCGTATCAACGAGAAGGGGACCGGTCAGTTCGAGCGCACGCTGATCATCGCGGAAGAAGGCGCCTACGTCTCTTACCTCGAAGGCTGCACTGCGCCGCAGCGCGACGAAAACCAGCTGCATGCTGCCGTGGTCGAGCTCGTTGCTCTCGATGACGCCGAGATCAAGTATTCGACGGTCCAGAATTGGTATCCGGGCGATGCCCAGGGCAAGGGCGGTATCTACAACTTCGTCACCAAGCGCGGCGATTGCCGTGGCGACCGTTCAAAGATCTCGTGGACGCAGGTCGAAACCGGCTCGGCGATCACCTGGAAGTATCCGTCCTGCATCCTGCGCGGCGACGACTCCAGGGGCGAGTTCTACTCGATCGCCGTTTCCAACGGCCATCAGCAGATCGACTCTGGCACGAAGATGATCCATCTCGGCAAGAACACGTCGAGCCGCATCGTCTCCAAGGGCATTGCGGCCGGTGTGTCGCAGAACACCTATCGCGGCCAAGTTTCGGCGCACCGGAAGGCGACCAACGCTCGCAACTTCACGCAGTGCGACTCGCTGCTCATCGGCGACAAGTGCGGCGCCCATACGGTGCCTTACATCGAGGCGAAGAATTCGACCGCGCAGTTCGAACACGAAGCGACGACCTCGAAGATTTCCGAGGACCAGCTGTTCTACTGCCTGCAGCGCGGCATCCCGACGGAAGCGGCGATCGCACTGATCGTCAACGGCTTCGTCAAGGAAGTCCTGCAGGAACTGCCGATGGAGTTTGCCGTCGAAGCGCAGAAGCTGATCAGCATCTCGCTGGAAGGCTCCGTGGGCTGATGAATGATGACAGGACCGCGATGACTGTCGGCATGAAGGCTATGGTAATGGCCATCTTTGTCTGCATCGTCGGTCTTGTCGTTGGACTTGCAGGCCTGCTCAGCGATTGGCCCTTGGCCAAATCAGTTGGAGCCGCTTCGCTTGCCGGTCTAGCTGCAATTTTCTGGGCTTCGTCAGGAGCTCGCAACGAGACGCTGAATCGCTTTCTGTATGGAAGCAGACAAATCAAGAGATAACGAAGATGCTTGAGATCAAGAACCTGCACGCCCGTATCGCCGAAGACGGCACTGAAATCATCCGCGGCCTGAACCTGACCGTGAAGGCTGGTGAAGTTGCTGCCATCATGGGCCCGAACGGCTCCGGCAAGTCGACGCTGTCCTACATCCTGTCGGGCCGCGAAGACTATGAAGTGACCGAAGGCGAAATTCTCTATAACGGCGAGAATATCCTCGAGCTCGATCCGGCCGAGCGCGCTTCCAAGGGCATCTTCCTTGCCTTCCAGTATCCGGTCGAGATTCCAGGTGTTGCCACCATGCAGTTCCTCAAGGTGGCCATGAACGAGCAGCGCAAGGCGCGCGGCGAAGAGGAGCTGAAGACGCCTGACTTCATGCGTCTGGTGAAGGATGCGGCAGCCAAGCTGCAGATCAACACCGACATGCTGAAGCGCCCGCTCAACGTCGGCTTCTCCGGCGGCGAGAAGAAGCGAGCCGAGATCCTGCAGATGGCGCTTCTCGAGCCGCAGCTTTGCATCCTCGATGAAACCGACAGCGGTCTCGACATCGATGCGCTCAAGATCGTTGCCGACGGCGTAAACGCGCTGCGTTCGCCCGATCGTGCCGTGATCGTCATCACCCACTACCAGCGCCTGCTCGACTACATCGTTCCTGATACCGTTCACGTGCTCTACAAGGGTCAGGTGATCAAGTCCGGCGACAAGACGCTTGCGCATGAACTCGAAGCCAATGGCTATGCCGACATCATCGGAGCGGCGGCCTGATCTAGGCGGAAAGGACTGGTCGCATGAACATGCAGACGACTAACCGCCAGACCGCCGCGGAAGCGGCGCTCATCGAGGCGTTCAACAACCAGATTGGCGAGCTGCCCGGTGACGGCGCGGTGATTGCGATCCGTGACCGGCTGCTTGACGATATCAAGAAGCTTGGCCTGCCGACCCGACGCATCGAGGCTTGGCACTACACCGATCTCAAGACGCTGCTGCGCGATGTTCCGGCGCAGGCGGGCGATTCCGGTTCCGACGCTCGCGATCCGCTGGTCGAGGGTTCTGAGGTTCTGGCCGTCATCCAGGGTCTCGCCGATCACAAGGCTCGCGTTGGCGATCTTCAGGTTTCGGCTTATGCCGCGCAGCTGTCGAACGGCACTGCTGCGAGCAGCCTCGGCGCGCTCGACAAGGACGACGCGGTCGGCCGGATCAACGGCAGCTTCGTGCGCGACGGTTACGTCATCGACGTGCCTGCCGAGACCGCGCTGGAAGAGCCGCTGGAGATCCAGTTCATTCATGCCGGTGGCCAGGCGCACACGCGGCTTCCTGTTACCTTCGGCGCGAACGTCAAGGCGACCGTGATCGAACGTCACCTCTCGGTGACACCGGATGCGGCGCTTGTGTCCCACGTCAGTGACATCTCCGTCGGAGAAGGCACGGAGCTTACCTGGATCATCGTACAGCAGCAGGGTGCTGACGATACGCATCTCGGGCAGATCCGCGTCGACCTCGGCGCTGATGCCAAGCTGAAGCTGTTCGTCATCAACGCCGGCGGCAAGCTGGTGCGCCAGGAACTTCACATCAAGGTTACGGGCGAGGGCGCCGATCTGACGCTTCGCGGCATCAATCTCCTGGGTGCCGATACGCATACCGACGTGACGATGGTGCTCGGCCATAACGTGCCGCACACGGGCTCTACGGAAGTGATCCGCAACGTCGTCTTCGATCGTGCCAAGGGCGTGTTCCAGGGCATGATCCGCGTTGCGCCCGATGCGCAGAAGACCGACGCGAAGATGGCGTGCAACACGCTTCTGATGTCCGACGACGCCGAATTTTCGGTGAAGCCGGAGCTCGAGATCTTCGCCGACGACGTACAGTGCGGCCACGGCGCGACGGTTGCCGATATTGATCACAACCATCTCTACTACCTGATGGCTCGCGGCATTCCGGAGAACAAGGCACGCGCCATGCTCGTCAACGCCTTCGTCGCCGAAATCGTCGAAGAGCTGGAAGATGAAGTGCTGGTCGAGGCGCTGGAAGGCGTCATCTCGACTTGGCTCGAAAAGCACGCCTGATCGGACCTGATGATGGACAAGATAGTTCCAGCCACCGCCTACGACGTCGAAGCCATTCGTAAGGATTTTCCGATCCTTGCGCGTGAGGTCTATGGCAAGCCGCTGGTCTATCTCGATAACGGCGCATCGGCCCAGAAGCCGCAGGTCGTCATCGACGCCATCAGCCACGCCTATTCCAGCGAATATGCCAATGTGCATCGCGGACTGCACTTTTTGTCGAATGCCGCAACGGAGGCCTACGAGGCAGCGCGCGAAAAGGTGCGCCGCTTCCTGAATGCGCCTTCGGTCGATGACATCGTCTTCACCAAGTCCTCGACCGAGGCGATCAATACGGTCGCCTATGGCTGGGGTATGCCGAATATCGGCGACGGCGACGAGATCGTCGTGTCGATCATGGAGCATCACTCCAACATCGTGCCGTGGCATTTCATCCGCGAGCGGCAGGGTGCCAAGCTGGTCTGGGTTCCCGTCGACGACGAGGGCGCGTTCCACATCGAGGAGTTCGAAAAGAGCCTCACCGAGCGCACCAAGCTCGTTGCCATTACGCATATGTCGAATGCGCTGGGTACCGTCGTTCCGGTGAAAGAGATTTGCCGGATCGCGCATGAGCGCGGCATTCCTGTCCTGGTCGACGGTTCGCAGGGCGCGGTGCACATGCCTGTCGACGTGCAGGATATCGATTGCGACTGGTACGTGATGACCGGCCACAAGCTCTATGGTCCCTCGGGGATCGGCGTGCTCTACGGCAAGAAGGATCGGCTGAAGGCGATGCGGCCGTTTCAGGGCGGCGGCGAGATGATCTTCGAGGTCACCGAGGAAACCGTTACCTACAACGACCCGCCACACCGCTTCGAGGCCGGAACGCCGCCGATCGTGCAAGCGATTGGGCTTGGCTATGCGCTCGACTACATGGATAAGGTCGGCCGCGAGGCGATCGCGCGGCATGAGGCGGATCTGGCAGCTTATGCCGCCGAGCGACTGCGTGACGTCAATTCGCTGCGTGTCATCGGCACGGCGCCGGGCAAGGGCGGGATCTTCTCGTTCGAGCTCGAGGGGCTCCACGCCCACGATGTATCCACCGTGATCGACCGACGTGGCGTCGCGGTTCGCGCCGGTACGCATTGCGCGATGCCGCTCTTGAAACGGTTCGGCGTCACCTCCACATGCCGGGCGTCTTTCGGCATGTACAATACACGCGCCGAGGTCGATGCCTTGGCCGATGCGCTGGAATATGCGCGCAAGTTTTTTGCTTAAGGAGTGTCCGCATGAGCCTGGACGAAAGCGAACAGAAGATCGACGTGCGCGAAGGCATCGTGCATTCCAGCATCCCTGCCGATGAGTTGGCGCGCCTCAGCGACGACGTCATCATGGCGCTGAAAACGGTCTATGACCCGGAAATTCCGGCCGACATCTTCGAGCTCGGGCTGATCTACAAGATCGACATCGAAGACGACCGCATGGTCAAGATCATGATGACGCTGACCGCGCCTGGCTGCCCTGTTGCCGGCGAGATGCCGGGGTGGGTCGAAAACGCGGTCGGTTCGGTCGAGGGTGTGTCGGGCGTCGAGGTCGAGATGACCTTCGATCCGCCGTGGACGCCGGACCGCATGTCCGAAGAGGCGCAGGTGGCGGTCGGCTGGTATTGAAGCCTTAAGCCGCCCGCTTTACATTAGGACTCGAAGCGCCGGATCTTGACCCCGGTTGCGGAAGGAGAATGAGCCGATGGGCTTTGCAGTGATGAGCATGACGGAAGGTGCTGCGGCACGCGTGAAGGTGATCGTCGAAAATTCCGGGCCGGACGCCAAGGGTGTTCGCGTTGGCATCAAGAAGGGCGGCTGCGCGGGGATGGAATATACCATCGACCTCGTGACCGAAGCCAATCCCAAGGACGACCTGATCGAGCGCGACGGCGCCAAGGTCTGGGTCGAACCCTCCGCTGTCCTCTACCTGCTAGGTACCGAAATGGGCTTTGAGCAGACGACGTTGCGCTCTGGTTTCACCTTCACCAATCCTAACCAGACATCCGCCTGCGGCTGCGGGGAATCCGTAGAGCTCAAGCCAGCCGACCTGGCAGCGCTTGCCGCGCGTGGCGATGCCGTGGTGCCGGCGCACTGATTGTCACATCTGCCGGTATTTTGTCGCAGGCCGCCGTTTCCGGCGGCCTTTTTCGTTGCGGCGGTTCGCCAGGCGGGTAGAGAGCTTGTAAGAGCCGCGGATGACGCCGGCGATAAGGAATCAATTGAAGAATGCTACTGCTGTTCCTGAAAGGCGCTCTGCTGGGTGTCATCATAACGGCGCCACTCGGGCCTATCGGAATGCTCTGTATCAACCGGACGCTGGAGCATGGCTTTCTGGCCGGGTTTTCCTGCGGACTGGGAACGGCGGTCGGGGATGCCAGCTATGCGCTTGTTGCCGTTACCGGGATCGCGGTCTTCGCGGAGACCATGTCGGCGGCAACGCTGCCGCTTGCGATTGGGGGCGGGGTGCTGCTGCTCTGGCTCGGCTATCGTGGCTTGACCCATGATCCGGTGCGGGCGGCCGACGTGCGCACCGGCGGGCTCATGGGTACGACGCTCGCGACGTTTCTGCTGACGATCTCCAACCCTGCGACCATTCTCTCATTCGGTGCACTGTTTGCCGGCTTTGGGCTCACGGAAGAGACGCGGCGCTTCAGCTCCGCCGTGATCGTTAGCGGCGTGTTTATTGGATCGCTTGCCTGGTGGTTATTCCTGAGCGGTACCGTCAATCTGGCGAGAAACCGGCTACCGCGAGATTTCACGAGCAAGGTCGTTCGTGGCACGAGCTATCTTTTGATTGGCTTCGGCGTTCTGGCGCTGTGTTCGGCTGCGTATTCGCTGCTTTAGGACGGGTGGTCACGCAAAGCCGATGGACAGCATCGTATCCGCGATCGACTCCTGCAGCGCGCCCGCGAGGACGAGTGTTCCGAACGCGACAATCTTTTGCAGGTGTCCGGGGGCTGTCTCGGCGCTTCTCAACTGGCGGATATTGAGTTCGATCGCGGCGATGGTCTCGAATGTCGGCTTCTTCAGGAGTTCATCGGGGAATTCGACTTCAAAGACTTCCTCCAGCCGCATCATGAGCTGAACGCAGGCGAATGAGGTGAGGCCGACATCGAAGAGATTTTGCGTCGTTGAGATCCCATCTGCGTCGACCGCGAGTTTTGCATGGCTCGCGAGAGCTTTGCGAATGTTCTTCTCCATGTGCCTTACCTCTTGATCAGCCAGTCTACTGTGAAACTACACATCCAGAACGCAGCCTAAGACTTACCTGGAAGTTCGTCTATGCGCGTTGTGCATTTGGAAGGCGGCTAGCACTCGGCAATTCGGCTTAGGCTCAATCGCGCTTGATACTCATCAGTACATCCCAAAGGTCTGCGCCGGTCTCGAAGACGACGGCATTTGCCTTGTAGCTCTGTTCGGCTTCGACCAGGTCCGTCATGTCAGCGACGGGATCGGCGTCGGCTGAAGCTGGGCTTACGGCAGCCTGAACGCCACCGGATCCGGTTGTGTACAAGCCGGCAGTCAGGCGGGCGTAGCCCGGCGTGCTACTGTTTGCGACATTGCTGGCTGCAACAGAAACCCTCGTGGTCTGGGCCAGCATTCCCGACAGAGCCGTATTCATGACGCCCGATATACTCACCGACAGTCTCCTCATATGTGATTGACGATTTTTAACAGCAAGCCATTAGAGAAAGCTGAAAGCAGGTCCTTGCCAAAGAATTAAGCGGGACCGATCGGCGGGCAGTTTGTGTCGTAGTGGCACGCTTCGCGGACTGGAGCAGCATGGACGCACAAGGCATGCTGAAAGCGCCATTCAGCGCCCATTCGGCGGACTACCGCGAGCCACTTTTCTTCTGGCGGGTGGCAGCGATAGCCTCGACGCTGTGATGGTCCGTATTTGATTGTAACTTAATCCAGACGGTTCATAGTGAAGCACCCGAAAGACCGGGAAGATCTGTATGGAAGGAGCGAAGGGCATGCCTGGGAACTTCGATGCGATCCGCGATCAGCAGCGTGACACATGGGACCGCTTTTCCGCCGGCTGGAAGAAATGGGACGAACTGGTTCTCGGTTGGCTGGCGCCGTTTGGTGATGCGATGCTGAGGCTCGCGAAATTGCGCGAGGATTCGCACGTGCTCGATGTTGCCGCCGGCACCGGCGAACCGGGGCTTACCGCAGCGGCGATTGTGCCGCGTGGAAAAGTGACGGTGACCGATCTCTCAGAACGTATGCTGGCGGTGGCGGCCGAGAATGCCACGCGCCGCGGCCTGACGAACTTCGAGACCAAGGTCTGCGATGCCGGTGCGCTGCCTTTCGCCGATGCCTCCTTCGACACCGTCCTGTGCCGCTTCGGCTTCATGTTCTTTCCCGATGTCGCACTTGCCGCCCGGGAATTCGCACGCGTGTCAAAGCCAGGTGCACGTGTTTGCGCAGCCGTCTGGAGTGGGCCTGACAAGAACCCCTGGGCAACGACAATCATGTCGACGATCGCGCGGCACGTGGACATGCCGACGCTGCCCCCGGGATCACCGGGGCTCTTCCGCTGCGCTCAGGCAGGCATGATGCGCCATGCCTTCGAAGAGGCCGGTCTAAAGGATCTGCGCGAAGAGGACGTTTCCTCCATGATGACCCACGCGTCGCCGGAGACATACTGGAATTTCATGACAGACATCGCGGCACCCGTCGTCGCGGGCCTCGCGAAGGCTGACGAGGCGACGCAAGCGAAGATCCGCGACGAGGTACTGTCCTTGGCCCGACAGGCGACGCAGGAAGGAAAAGTCCGACTGCGTTCGACGGCGACCATTATCGTTGGGACGAGGTAGCTCGGCGGCGTGGAGAGGTTAGCTTACCGAGCTATATTCTCGACGACTGGAAGCGCCGGAGTTAGTATTTCGATCACATCATCTACCAAGATGATGACAACGTGATGGACTTCGACATCGTCGCTTTTCCCGAGACCTTGCTCTCTGAACCAGCGAATAAATTCGGAGTCCGCTCCGCGGTAGAATGTTTTGCCGAGCTGGCTCGATGACGCAACATCCGAGAGAAGTTTAGGCGCGTCGCCTTCATCGATTTTTCGATAGGCATAGTAAGCATCGAACCGAACGTCGATGGCTTCATCTGCATTGAGGAGCGATAGCGTCAACACGCCACCTTTGTCCGATAACTCGTTTAGATCGAAAAGCTCGTTCGGTGTTTGACTGAGTAAGATGGGTTCATATGTCGTCATTGAGCAGCCCATGCGGAAGTTTACTCGTCGTGCGGATCACTTGCACATTCGTCCATCAGTGCTAGCACATCCTCCACCGAACGGTAGGGGTGACTGTGGGATAGGGAGCGAACGACTGCCTTCGTTAACGAATGAAATACGAGCGGGGCGGATCCAACTTTCGAGTGCGCCATAGCCGTGAACGTCAGCTGTCCACTGCGCGGCAATCCAATTGAGCATTGATGAACGCCTTCAACAATTGCCGGTGTATATTCCTGGGCGAAGCCGAACAGCGTGTCTCCCTCGCACCGGTTAAGCGACCCGCTCCACGCTAAAGAGGAGTTGCGGGAGGAAACAGGAACACGCCCCTGTAACAAGCCATCCGAGCTTTCTGCGCCAAGATGGGCTGCCAACAAGCCATAGTGATACATACCTCCGCGTGGGCGAAAGTACTCGATGGCTGTGCTCGAATGCCGAGGCGTTGCCGTGCCACAGCTAAGCGAACTAAGGTTCCGTAGCTTTTCCCGTGGTACAGCGGGAAAGTCCGGCTGTTCGTCTATCCATAAGCGAATTCTGAATGAGGAACGCTCAAAATTATACTCAGCCAACCAAGTCTCCTGTTTCGCCTAGGTCTGGATGCGATGTGGTCACGGCAGTCATGTTTCATGGTGAACGGTATGCAGCATCGTTGACGCAAGGGTATCCTGCCGTAAAGCAGTCAGGGCTCTGAAGAGGCATCGCTGAGTTCGCTTGCATGGAACTCTTTCGAGGCGTCGCCATTCGACGCGAGCAGCGCTGAACGATATGCGGTCGGTGAGCTGCCCTTGATGCGTTTGAATGCGTTGCTGAATGCGCTTTCGGAGGTATAGCCGAGCGACCGGGCGACCGAAGCCACGGCTGTCCGCTCTTCTCGCAGGGCGCGCTGGGCAAGGTGCATTCGCCATTCGGTCAGGTAGGTTAGGGGCGCGACGCCCGCGACCGTCTTGAAGTGGGATGCGAAAGACGTTCGCGACATCGCGCATGATTTCGCGAGGTCCTCCAGATGCCATGCCCGAGCCGGATCGCCATGCATCAGGCGGAGCGCTGGCGCGACGCGGGGATCAGCCAAGGCGCGCAACCAGCCAGCGGGCATGAGGCTCGATGTGTTGAGGTGCGAGCGCAGGATCTCGATGAAGAGCAGCTGCGTCAACTGCGCCGAGGCGAGTTGCGCGCCCGGCTGCCCGACATCCCGTTCTTCGATGAGCCGATCGAGAAGCCAACGGAAGACGGTTGCCTGCGGCGATGCGGCCCGCGTGTGGATCCATGTGGGCAATATGTCCGCCAGCAGCCCGCCACGCGTCGGATCGAGCATCACATGGCCGCCGATATGCGCGAAGTCGCTGCCGTCGCCAAGCGTTGCCATCGTCCTGCCCTTGCCGGAAAACAGCTCCATGGCGTCGACAGCCTCAACGCTCGGGTCGCTGGCAAGCACGAAGCTCCGCCGTTTCGCCAGCAGGCCGACGTCGCCGGTTTCGAAGTGGATCGGTTCGGCCTCGCCCTCGACCGTTGCCCAGCAACTGCCTTTCACCACGGCAAAGAACTTGATCTTGTCTCGTCCGGGAAAGCGGATCGCCCAGGGGCCGCCAGCGGTGAAACCGCCGGTAACGGCTGCCTCGGCGTTGGTGAGTTTGAGGACGTCGGAAAAGGGATCAATGGACATTTCCGTACTATCGCGCAAGCTATGCGTATTTTCAGGCATTCACAGTACAGGCGCGGATGCCTACCTTCCGGTCAACAAGACAGGCCGCAGCAAAATGCGGCCAAATTCAACTATGAGGCATGACATGACCGACAAGCTTCTACTCGTCACCGGTGGCACCGGTTTCATCGCGCAATATTGCATGCTGGCGCTGCTGAACGCGGGCTACCGGGTGCGCACCACCATCCGCTCGCCTGAACGGGAAGAGGAGGTGCGGCAGTATCTTAAGGTGGGTGGCGTGGACGCTGGAGACCGGCTGTCCTTCGTGATCGCCAATCTCACGGATGATTACGGCTGGCCGGAGGCTGTCGCCGGATGCGCCTACGTCATGCACGGCGCGTCGCCGACGCCTTCCGGCGACCAGATGCGCGAAGAGGATTGGATCGGACCAGCTGTTGACGGAAATCTCAGGGTGCTGGGCGCAGCGCGCGACGCTGGGGTGAGGCGCGTTGTGTTGACCTCGGCCTTCGGGGCCATCGGCGTCGGCCACGGGCCGGACTACCGCAGGCCATTCGACGAGGCGGACTGGAGCGATCTCACCCGCAATGTTGGGCCCTATCAGAAATCGAAGACCCTTGCTGAGCGCGCCGCCTGGGACTTCATCGCGCGGGAGGGCAATGGCCTGGAACTGACGACGGTCAATCCGGTTGCCGTCTACGGCCCGGCTCTAGGGGCGGATTATTCCCATTCCATCCGGTTGATCGCCAACATGCTGAAAGGGCAACCGGGGTGCGTGAACGTCAATTCCTGCTGCGTCGACGTGCGGGACGTGGCGGACCTGCATCTGCGCGCCATGACCGACCCCGCGGCCAATGGCGAACGGTTTCTCGCCACTGTCGGTGAGAGCCTATGGATGGTCGAGGTTGCGGAGCTGTTGCGCCAACGCCTTGGCAAGGTCGCTGAAAACGTATCGACGCAGGTTTGGCCCGACGAACAGGTGCGCATCGCCGGTGAAACCAACGCGCAGCTCAAGGCGGTGGTCCCGCTGCTTGGCTACGACATGAATGCTACGGGCAAGAAAGCCGAGCGTCTTCTCGGCTGGGCTCCCCGGTCGAGGGAAGAGGCGATCATTTCCTGCGCCGAAAGCTTGATCCGGCTCGGTCTGGTCTAGGCTGGAGAGATGTGGGCGCTTGCACTGGTGCGATTTGCAAAGCGCTGCCGGCTCCGGCCCGCTCTCGCTGAGCACCAAACATAGATGCCGGATGTCGCGTGCAGACCAGATATTCGGGCGTCGAGGATGCGACATCAACATTATTCATGAGAGCGATAGACGGCTCACGATGGATTGCGCAGCTGAGAGGCAATAGCCTGATCGAGCTGAAATCAGCCCGCCGGCGCAACCAGATCGTGCTTCGGCGTGGTTTGCAACATGTTGAAAAGGTTCTCCATGCCTCTTCTCGACGCGACCGCTGTTCACCCGATTACCTTGCCCGACGGCACCATATACTGGGATACGGTGTACCTGAAGAACGTCATCGACCATCCGCGCATGGAGGTCGGTGACTTCAGCTATTACACGCACTCTGGAAAGCCGGAAGACACCGCACGGGTTCTGGCCCCTTACCTCGGCCAAGGCGTTCGCGAGCGACTGGTGATCGGCAAATTCGTTCAGATTGCCCGGGGAAGCTATTTCATCACCAGTTCGGCCAATCATCCAATGAACGGCTTCACCACCTATCCATTTCTCATCTTCAAGCCCGAGACCTTCGGTTACAAGGATCTGCCTGTCAAAGACACGGTTGTGGGCCATGACGTCTGGATTGGGCAGAACGCGACGATTATGCCGGGTGTCCATATCGGTGCGGGCGCGATAGTTGCTGCCGCTTCGGTCGTTACCCGCGACGTACCGCCGTACGCGGTTGTGGGCGGAAATCCGGCGGCGATTATCCGGATGCGTTATCCAGACGAGATCGTCGCGGAGCTTCTCGAGATCGCTTGGTGGGATTGGCCGATCGACAAGATCGAAGCCAACATAGCGGCGCTCAGCAGCGGGGACATGGCGGCACTCAGGTTGGCTTGAGTGGCGAAAACCTGCCACATCTGCGACTAGGGACGACGCATTCAACGAGACCCGGAGGGTCCGCCGCGCCGCTGCGTAAGCATGCCCGTCTGCGTCCCTTAAGATCAGCACCAGCCAATGATGGATCGTAAGAAGCGTCCGTCTGTAAGCGTGGCAAATCCGCATCATGAAGGGCTCCAGCAGTACAGATAATACGTGATGCTACAGGCCCAGTGCCGTGTGAGCTGCTAGCGTCCAGTTGTGAAAGCCCGACCTCCCAGGGCAATAGCTGGAATGCGTGTATGGTAAAACGTAGTGTACCCTTTCTTCTGCTGCTTCTGACGAGTTGCGGCCATCCGGATGGCGTGATGACGCCCGTTGCGATCTCTGCATCTGCTCCGCCGACGTCCAAGGTCGCTATGCTGGTTGCGACGACCCGCGAGCCCTCCGGAGATCCCGGTACGCTATTCAACGGTGAGCGCAGCGCGAAGCCGCACCTCACGCAAATTACGGTCTCGATCCCGCCGAAACGCGAACCGGGCACCGTCCAGTGGCCGAAGCAAATTCCGCCCAATCCGGCGACCGATTTTGCTGTGACGAACGTCCAGCAGATAGACACCGTCGAACAGGGAAGGGCGTGGTTTGGACAGCACGTGAACGGCGGGCATGCACTCGTTTTCATTCACGGCTTCAACAATACCTATGAGGATTCGGTCTTCCGGCTGGCGCAGATCGTGAACGACAGCAAGATGCAGGCGACGCCGGTGCTTTTCACCTGGCCGTCGCGAGCTGAAATCACGGCGTACCAATACGACAAGGAAAGCACCAACTATTCCCGAACCGCACTGGAGCAGGCACTTCGCACGCTCGCCGCCGACCCTGATGTCAAAGACATCACCGTCATGGCGCACTCAATGGGCACCTGGCTTGCGATGGAATCACTGCGGCAGATGGGGATCCGCGATGGCCACGTCGATCCGAAGATCCACAACGTGATCCTGGCTTCCCCGGATATCGACATTCAAGTCTTCGCAAAGCAGTTCGTCGAGATGGGCGAGCCGCGACCGAAGTTCACGATCTTTGTATCGCAGGATGACAAAGCGCTTGCTGTCTCAAGCTTCATTACCGGGCGCGTCTCCCGTCTGGGCGCTATCAATCCAGCCGAAGAACCGTACCGATCGAAGCTTGAAAAAGCCGGCATCACGGCGATCGATTTGACGAAGGTAAAGACCGGGGATGGGTTGAACCACGGCAAGTTTGCAGAGAGCCCGGAGATCGTTCAGCTAATCGGCCAGCGGCTGATGACTGGCCAGACGCTCACGGATTCGAAGGTGACGCTCGGCCAAGGCATTACGGCCGTAGTTGGGGGGACAGTGACGAACATCGGCACGGTGGCAGCGGCGACCGTCGCGGCTCCGGTCACGATCATGGAACAGCCGCTCCAGAAGAGGCGAAAGCCACTGCCGGCGGACGAAACCCTCGGCGGCGATCTGAAACCTCAGACGTTGACACAATAGAGGCGCGACATGAAGTGGTCGTGCCTTCCTGTCCAGACACTGCCTTCTATTGTCCAGTCGCGCTGGGTTCAGCGTCATGCTACAAATCCCCTTGGAGGAGGCGTCTGGCCAATCGTCATTTGTGACGGGAATGGAGCGGCGCGAACCACATGTCTGAGTTAGCACAAAAAGGTGTCCTTCGCTGGGTGCCGGGGGTTCAAGCTCTCAGACAGTACAAACCCGGCTTAATCGTCCATGATGTCACTGCGGGCGTTGTTCTCGCGACGATGCTGGTGCCGGTCGGTATCGCTTACGCCGTGGCATCCGGGGTGCCGGGTATCTACGGCCTTTATGCGACCATCGTGCCCTTGCTCGCCTATGCCATCTTCGGCCCGAGCCGGATATTGGTGCTTGGACCCGACTCGGCGCTCGCCACGGTCATTCTAGGCACCGTTCTGCCGCTTTCGGGAGGAGACCCTGCACGCGCCATCGCCCTGGCGGCCGCAATGGCGATTGTGTCGGGGCTAGTCTGTATTCTGGCCGGATTTGCCCGGCTTGGGTTCATCACCGAACTGCTTTCGAAGCCCATACGCTATGGCTACATGAACGGCATAGCACTGACCGTCATCATCAGTCAGACACCGAAGCTTCTCGGCTTCTCGATTGAAAAAGGAGGCCCGCTGCAGGATCTGTGGGCAATCGCACAAGGAATTCTTGCCGGGCGGATCAATTGGGCGGCCTTCGCATTGGGTGGGGGAGCGCTGGCCCTCATTCTTGTGCTGAAACGGTTCAAGCATGTGCCAGGCATTCTCATTGCAGTGATTATCGCAACTGTGGTCGTGGGAGTGCTGCAGCTGGCAGATCGTGAGGTGGTCTCCGTTCTCGGGCCGTTGCCGGCGGGCCTCCCTACCTTCCGGATACCCCTGATTGGCGTCTCGGATATCGGCCCGGTATTGGTCGGCGGGTTTGCGACTGCGATGGTGTCCTTTGCCGATACGAGCGTGCTGTCGCGGGTCTATGCCGCGCGGATGGGCTATCGGGTTGATCCCAACCAGGAGATGGTTGCGCTCGGTGCCTCCAATCTCGCGGCCGGATTGTTCCAGGGATTTCCGATCAGCAGCAGTTCTTCTCGTACACCCGTCGCCGAAGCCGCCGGGGCCAGGACGCAGATGACTGGCGTCGTCGGCGCAATCGCTGTCGCGCTGTTGCTGCTCCTTGCTCCGAAGCTTCTCCAGAATTTGCCGGACGCAACGCTTGCGGCAGTCGTTCTCAGCGCCGCGATCGGACTCTTCGAGTTCTCCGACCTCAAGCGGATCTACCGCATCCAGCGTTGGGAATTCTGGCTGTCGATGCTGTGTTTCGCCGGTGTGGCGATCTTCGGCGCAATTCCGGGGATAGGGATCGCGGTGGTTATGGCGGTCATCGAGTTCCTGTGGGATGGCTGGCGCCCGCGCTCGGCCGTTCTCGGCAACGCCGGTGCCAACGGCTATGTCGATGTGATCAGACATCCGGAGGCTCGGCGTATCAAGGGCCTCTTGCTCTTCCGTTTGGACGCGCCCCTGTTCTTTGCTAATGCCGAACTCTTCAAGGAGCGGGTGAGCCAGGCGCTAGAGGTCGCCCCTGAGCGGGTGAACTGGGTGGTCATCGCCGCGGAACCAATCACCAGCGTCGATGTTACATCTTCGGACAGTCTCATCGAATTCATCGGCGATCTTCGAGCAATGGGCGTAACGTTCTGCTTTGCCGAGCTCAGCGATGAGGTGAAAGGCAAATTGAAACGTTTTGGCGTGTTCGAGGAAATAGGCGAGGCGCAATTTTTCCCGACGCTCGGAGCCGCGGAACGCGCTTATGTCGAAACCTACGAGCTTGATGGGGAGCAGAACAGGAAGCCGTAGGCGCTTGATGGTTCCGGCAAGCACGGAGTTTTTGCGCCATCCCTCACGCGATGCTGATCAGCGCCGTCCCGACGATGGCCAGTGCTGCTCCACACCAGGCATGGACGCGTGGCATCTGGCCGCTTCGCAGCCACACCATTGGCAGGATGACGACGGGTGTCATGGAGGATAACGTCGAGACGATGCCGACGTTTCCTGTTCTGAGCGCTGCCATCAGCAAGGACATGCCGAGAGCCGTGCCGAAGAATGCTGCGGTGACGGCGATGCCGAGGTCGGCCTTGCGAAACGCCGTCAGCTCCCGCCGGATTTTCGGCAAGGCGAGCAATGCCCAGAAGAACAGCACGGCCAGGCTGGACCGCACGGCCATGGCCGCAAAGGGATCTACGCCTGACGCCATAGCAGGGCGGGCGAGGAGGCTTCCCAGGGCCTGACCGAAGGCGGTGAGCACGCCGAGCGAGATGCCGAGCAGAGAGGGCGACGGGCCGCTGGCCGGAACGGATTCGATCGGCTCGGCGTCCGCAATCGGTATCATTGCCGGCGGCCGGCGCCGGCGAACGCCGATTGCGATCACAATGCCGGCAAGGATCAATGCGACACCCACGGCTTGAGTAGCGCTTATCGTCTCGCCGAAAGCAAGGTAGCCCATGATTAGCGCGAAGGGGGAGGTCAAGGAAAAGAGCAAGGCCGTGAGGCGTGGTCCTGCCGTATAGATCGCAGCGAAATAGGTTGTGCTTGCAAGCGCGATGCCAAAGACGCCCGAGGCGGCCAAGTTTCCCACCTGCCACAATCCCAGGGTGGCCCAGCCTCCGGTGATGGTCGCAACCCCCGCCGTTATTGCGAAGCCTGCCGTGACTTGCCAGCGAGCGAGCCGCATCAGCGGCACGCGACCGTTTAACTCACTGATGAACATGGAGCTCAGCGCAATGCATACGGCTGAGCTAAGTGCTAACGCTTCTGATACAAACATCGACCGGCCACCTCGGTCGGCAGCAATGGAATGCCGTCGATGTTCTGTCAATGCGGTCGACGAGGCTGCTTAGACCACCCGGCGGTGTAGCTCTCATCAGGCCTGCAAGAATGCTAGCGGTGCGCTTCGGTTGACAAATGGCCGGCAGCCCATAATCTGCGTGCATACTCTCGAGATTGCCCGTTTTCGGCGATGAGGATCATGCCCATGGCGCAGTGCATGAGACGGTTTCTGCTGCTGAATCTTGTCCTTTGGCTTTCTGCTGTCGCGGCGGGCGCTGCGACACTCGACACGATCGCCCAGCGCGGCAGTGTTCGCATCGGCTTTATTGCCGACGAGGCGCCTTTTTCCTCAAGCAAGCCGGGCGCCGATCCAAAAGGCTACGCGATCGACCTTTGCGGCAAGATCGCCGATGCAATCGAGGGGCAGGTCCCGCAGCTGAAGCGCGAATACATCGAGAAGACGCTGGCCAACGGCTTCGACGCCGTGAAGAACGGCGATGTCGACCTGCTCTGCGGGGCTGTCACCGTCAACCTGAAACGGCGGGAAATCGTCGATTTCTCGCAACCGATCTTCCTCACCGGCGCGACGGCGCTGCTGCGCAAGGATTCGCCCAACTACCTGCAGACGCTCTTTCTCGAAAAGCCGGCCGTTCGCGCCGTCAGCGACCATGTCGCCTCCACCCGCATAATCGGTGTCCGAGCGAGCACGACGACGGGAACGACGCTGCGAGACGCACTGGCAACCCAGGTGTCAAAGACGAAGCTTGCTGATTTCCCGACGCACGAGGACGGGCTTGCTGCGCTGGAGAGCCACAAGATCGATGCCTACATCGCCGATCAGGTATTGCTCACCAGCCTGGCCAAGCGGGCGCGCGATCCATCCGCGCTGGAGATCGGCGACCGCCTGTTTACCCACGAACCCTATGCGATCGCAATGCGGCGCGACGACGCCAACTTCCGCCTGCTGGCCGATCGTGCCCTGACGGCATTCTATCTCTCGGAAGAATTTCTGCCGATGCTGGAGAACTATTTCGGATCGGAGGCGGCGCCGATGCTGCACACGCAGATCATCATGGAGCACGTGCCGGATTGATATCGATTATATCACGCCGAAGTCCAGGCGCCGGTGTCCGGATCGGCTCTGCGTGGCTTTATGGCTGCTTGCGCCGCCAAGCCGGTTTCTCTGGTCTGATCGTTTTTCTGTTGGGTATCGCTCCCAGCTATGCGGCGGAACAGAGTTTCGCGGGGCGCTGGAGCGAACCGGGACAAGCGTCGTCCTCAGTCGGCGTCATTCAGTATGGCCAGACAGTTGCCATTTTCGGCAGGGCCGGCTGGTCGATGGCGGTGATCGAGCCCGGATCCGATGGCATGCTGGCCTCTGGCGTGGGCAGATGGACTTTCGAAGCAAACAGTCCGGCAGTCTCTGTGCATGTGCGGATTGGCGGACGGGACGATCGCCTCTACCTCTTGATCACAACCGAAGACGCGGACGCTCCAGCTGAGCTCAAGGTCATCATGGAGCCATTCGAACCGAAGGCGGCCGCACGGAAGGCATGACTGTTTTGGGCCGGACAGCACCTCGGGCAAAAATGCCGTCTATCGAGCTCGCAAACACACCTCGTCTCCAATTGTTGAATCGTATACAGCAGGCGGCCCCCGTTTTGATCGCCACTTCTGAAGGCAGGTATCTTGCAGCCGATTGACCCTATGCTCCGGCGCGCCGTGTTTATCGTTGCGCTCGCGAATCTTGCCTATTTTGGCTTCGAGTTCGTCATTGCCCTGCGGATTGGCTCGGCTTCACTGCTGGCTGACAGTGCCGATTTTTTCGAGGATGCCTGCGTCAACCTCCTCATCTTCTTCGCCATGGCATGGTCAGCGCGCAATCGTGCGCGGGTGGGCATGGCAATGGCGCTGATCCTTCTCCTGCCGGCCCTGGCCTTCCTCTGGACCGCCTGGCAAAAGGTTCTCGCTCCAGTGCCGCCGGAACCACTCTCGCTTGGTTTGACCGGTCTGGGTGCCTTGGCAGTGAACCTTGCTTGCGCCTTTCTACTCTCCGCTTATCGCCATGCCAGCGGCTCACTGACGCGGGCGGCGTTCCTGTCGGCTCGCAATGATGCTTTTGCCAATATCGCCATCATCGCGGCGGGCCTTGTCACGGCCTACCTCTGGTCCTCGGCATGGCCGGACCTCATCGTGGGCCTTGGAATTGCGTATATGAACCTCGACGCAGCCAAAGAGGTCTGGAGAGCCGCACGGGAAGAACATCAGGCGGCTGCCTGACGGCGGCTTTTGAGCGATAGAAGGCGAAATTTGCCGATTTTGCCACGCATGAGGACGGGCCTGGAGTGCTGGAGAAGCACAAGACCGATGCCTACATCGCCTGCTCGTCCGCGAACCCCTCTGCGAGCGCGCTGCGCAGCGACTACGCCGACTTCCGTCTGCTGAGCGATAGCGCTTTGCCTGCTTGCTAGCTGTCGGGAGATCCTTGCCGATTATGGGACGCTTGTCGGACCGGAGGCGGCACCGATGCTGCACACTCAGATCCTCGTGAAGCATGTGCCCGATTGATGGAATTCAAGGAGCGATCTGGCGCTCATGCAGCCGCATTGCGCACGCAGCGGCTTAAGTGAAGTAGTTTACGACGAGTGGATCAAGCCGGCGTATCTGCCGTAGAACTTGATAATATCTGGACGAGCGGGAAACGATGTAGCGCGGCGTTGTCTCGCCGCCAAAGCCTGAAAAGAACAGGATCGCTCCCTTGCTGCTAACCCCGTCGAAATCAAAGACGAGCCCCATGGACGACGCCATTTGGATTGCGCTCCAAATCAGCAACGGAATTGCGCCATTGCCACTGTCGATGCTGCGCGTCGACATCAAGTAGTAACACGCCCGTCGGTCCCAAACGCAAAGGATCGCTGCCTTGGTGGCGCCCTGTTGGTCCTCTGCAGCCCAGATGCAACCGCGCCCACGCGCCAGCGCCTTCGTCATGATATCGGTGCAAATTGCAAAATCGATATTTGCACAGATGCCCCTGGCCGCAAGATTACCTTTCGAAAAGTGGATGAACTCTTCCGGCTCCATGTTCATGCGAACGCGGAGCGACTCTTCGGCGCGCCGGATGACGTTCCGCGTCTTGTCGCGCATGGATTCCCAGATCGTGCATGCGGGAGCCGCTGTCACTTCGAAGGTAAATTGAACAAAAACGTCATAGCCTTCGGCCTGGAACGGCAATGCATCTCGCACGCCCTTATGCAGTTTCTGGCGAAAGGACGAGAGAGGCGGCAACTTTCGAATGAGCTCTTGGGTGATGTTCTGGCGCTTGACTGAACGGTTTGTGACCTTACCTGTGCCGTCATCTATTCCTGGTCCGAGGAAATGGGTCAGGGTCGGCATGTTGGAGTTGGTTATCCCATAACGCTGCGCAACCAGATACGGCATTCGCCCGACCGTACGGCCGCCGTCTGCCACCTCGACGTAGTTCACGCGCCCGCGCGTGGCGGCGTCCAACCACCACTCTTCGTGGAAAATCGTGGGGACTAACGGATCATCGAAACCGCTGAAAACAGCGCTCGTTGCAACTGCCAGATCAGGACGCGAGTGCAGTTCCATCAAGTCCAAAACACCAAATATAGATGCTGTTGATCCGAACAATGCATTAATGATGAGACACTAATACTGTTAATCAATTGAAAAGTCAAAATATTCATAGATACGATAATGTATCGTATCGAGAATAGAGTAGAAATAGGTGTCTTGCCGTCACGTAACATGACACAACGAGAAATCGTGGACGCATTTCGCAGCGTTTCCCGACGCAATACGAATTGCAACTCATCCGGTTACGCTTCCGATCGAGAGAGCTGATACGAGGCGACAAAGGTAGAAGCGCATGTTCGCGATAGCGATCGCGGCTTCGGCGTCTAGTCAGGAGAATTTCAGGATAGTTGAACGCGCACCGCAATGATCGCCTTGTCAAACCTCACAGCGGTCTTTGGCATCGCTCGGCGCGCCTCACTCGGCTTTCATATCGATCCCGGCCTCGATGGCAGCGGCGATGAAAGCCTTGCGGGCGTCCTCGTTTGTGCGTTTGCCTTTGATGACGTCGGCGCAGATGAGCAGAGCCTTGTCGAGCGCCGGACCGTCTTCCGTCGGCCAGTCCTCGATCATTGCCCAGGACGCCGCCTGCGTAGTGGCGATGGTAACGTACTGGCCGGGCTCTTCAAATGCGAGCATTACAGGCTTCGACCAGGGCTGCTGGGTGAGATCGCCGTCGGATTTTGCCATGGGACTGGTCGCCTGTTCTCTTGGAAAGTGTGGCGTTCCTTAGCGGGGCTGTTTCTCCACGACAAGCGGAAAGAACGTTTGCGCGAGCCAGTCTCCGATGATGGCGGACTCGCGGTCGTGAAGATCGTGACCGGTGGGCGAGGTGTGGCTGACAACACTGGCTCCGGCGCCCTGGAACTGCGCCGCCACGCGGATGGCGTCCTCAGGCGCACGGCGGTCGTCATATTCGCCGGCGAGAACCAAAATCGGTTTAGCCGGCATGTCGGGCACGAGCGTATCGAGGTCCGGCGATAATGGGCGGATGAGGATAGCACCCGCGGCGCATGCGGGATCGCGGATCAGGAGGGAGGCAGCGATGATCGCGCCGTTCGAGAAGCCCACGAGGATTGGCGGGTGGGTGATCAGACCTGTTTCGAGAGCGGTCGCGATGAAGTCATGGAGACGTCCGGTCTGCAGCGCGAGGTCGACTCTGTCGAGCGTGCGGTCGGCGTTGCGGCGGAAAAAGGCGTAGCCACCGTCCCAGTCGATGCCACCGCGCAGTGACAGGTATGGCCGGCCTAGCGCTGCATTGCCGGCCAGTGGCAGCAACTCGGTCTCGTCGCGGCTGCTGCCGTGCAGGAGGAGGAGCGGTGGTCGGTCGCCGGTGGCTACCGAGCGGACATAATGGAAGGCTTGGTGTTCCGGCATGGCGCGTGCTGGTCTCGTGTTTATGCAGCCTTGTAAGTCCGGGCATCTGCCGGGCGAGCAGGTAGCAAAACGCCCGGACAAAGCCGGGCGTTTCGATGTCGTGTCCTTACTCGGCCGCTTCGGCGTAGGCTTCCAGCGGCGGGCAAGTGCAGATCAGGTTGCGGTCGCCGAAGACGTTGTCGACGCGGTTGACCGGGGACCAGTACTTGTCCACGCGGAAGGCGCCGGGGGGGAAGCAGGCCTGTTCGCGCGAATAGGGGCGATCCCATTCGCCGACCAGGTCTTCGACCGTGTGCGGGGCGTTCTTCAGCGGGTTGTTGGTCTTGTCGGAGCGGCCTTCCTCGATGTCGCGGGCTTCCTGGCGGATCGCCAGCATGGCCTCGCAGAAGCGGTCGAGTTCGGCCTTGGTTTCCGATTCAGTCGGCTCGATCATCAGCGTGCCTGCTACCGGCCAGCTCATGGTCGGCGCGTGGAAGCCGCAGTCGATCAGGCGCTTGGCGACGTCGTCGACGGTCACGCCGGCGCTGTCGACCAGCGGGCGGGTGTCGATGATGCACTCATGCGCCACGCGGCCTGCCTCGGACTTGTAGAGCACGTCGTAGGCGCCCTTCAGCCGGGCGGCGATGTAGTTGGCGTTGAGGATCGCCACCTTGGTCGCCTGCGTCAGGCCTTCGCCGCCCATCATCAGGCAGTAGCTCCAGGAGATCGGCAGGATGGATGCCGAGCCGAAGGCTGCTGCCGACACGGCACCCGAGCGTCCGTCGCTCTCGGGGTGACCCGGGAGGAAAGGAGCGAGGTGCACCTTGACGCCGATCGGGCCCATGCCGGGACCGCCGCCGCCATGCGGGATGCAGAAGGTCTTGTGCAGGTTGAGGTGGCTGACGTCGGAGCCGATGTCACCAGGGCGGGACAGGCCGACCATGGCGTTCATGTTGGCGCCGTCGAGATAGACCTGGCCGCCATGCTTGTGCACGAGATCGCAGATCTCCTTCACCGTTTCCTCGAACACGCCATGCGTCGAAGGGTAGGTGATCATGCAGCAGGAGAGGTTGTCCGCATGCTGCTCGGCCTTGGCGCGGAAGTCGTCGAGGTCGATGTCGCCGTTGTCGCGAACCTTGACGACCACGACCTTCATGCCGACCATCTGGGCCGAGGCCGGGTTGGTGCCGTGCGCCGAGGTCGGGATCAGGCAGACGTCGCGATGGCCGTTGCCGTTGGCGATGTGGTAGTTGCGGATCGTGAGCAGTCCCGCATATTCGCCCTGCGCGCCGGAGTTCGGCTGCATGGAGAAGGCATCGTAGCCGGTGACGGCGCAGAACTTTTCGGTCAGGTCGTCGATCATCTCGCGATAACCGAGGGCCTGATCAGCCGGCACGAAGGGATGGATATCCGAAAACTCGGGCCAGGTGATCGGCAGCATTTCCGCCGTGGCATTGAGTTTCATCGTGCAGGAACCTAGTGGGATCATCGATCGGTCGAGCGCCAGATCGCGGTCCGACAGACGACGGATGTAACGCGTCATCTCGCTTTCGGCGCGGTTCATGTGGAAGATCGGATGCGTGAGATACTCGCTGGTGCGGGCAAGGCCCTTCGGCAGGCGGTAGCTCGGCTCGAAATCGGCGACGGCGAAGTTGCCGCCAAAGGCGCGCCAGACGGCTTCCAGCGTCGCAGGGCGGGTGCGCTCGTCGAGCGACATGCCGATCTTGGTGGCGCCGACCTTGCGCAGGTTGACACCTTCGGCGACGGCGGCGCGAAGGATGACGCCCTGCATGTGGCCGACGTCGACGGTGATGGTGTCGAAGAAGGTTTCAGGCTCGATGGTGTAGCCGAGCTTTTCCAGGCCCTTGGCCATCAGCACGGCCTTCTGGTGGACCTGCTGGGCGATCGCCTTGATCCCCTTGGGGCCATGGAATACGGCGTACATCGAGGCCATGACGGCGAGCAGAACCTGCGCGGTGCAGATGTTCGACGTCGCCTTTTCGCGGCGGATGTGCTGTTCGCGGGTCTGCAGCGACAGGCGGTAGGCGCGGTTGCCGCGGGCATCGACCGAAACGCCGACCAGACGGCCGGGCATGGAGCGCTTGTGGGCGTCCTTGACCGACATGTAGGCCGCATGCGGTCCGCCGTAGCCGACGGGAACGCCGAAGCGCTGCGACGAGCCGATGGCGATGTCGGCGCCCATTTCGCCTGGCGACTTCAGAAGCGTCAGCGCCAGGATGTCGGCGGCGACGATGGCGATTGCGCCGGTCTGGTGCAGGCGCGAGATCAGGCCGGTGAAATCATGCACATGGCCGTGCGTGCCAGGATACTGGAAGATGGCACCGAAGACGTCGACTGGGTCGAGATCGGTGAAGGGGTTGCCGATGACGACGCTCCAGCCGAGCGGCTCGGCGCGGGTCTTGATCAGCTCGATCGTCTGCGGATGGCAGGCGGCGTCGACGAAGAAGGCCTTGGCCTTCGACTTCGAGACGCGCTCTGCCATCGCCATGCCTTCGGCGGCAGCCGTTGCTTCATCAAGCAGCGAGGCGTTGGCGACGTCGAGGCCGGTCAGGTCGCAGATCATCGTCTGGTAATTCAGGAGCGCCTCGAGGCGGCCCTGGGAGATTTCCGGCTGGTAGGGCGTGTAGGCCGTGTACCAGGCGGGGTTTTCCAGGATGTTGCGCTGGATGACCGGCGGCGTAATCGTGCCGTAATAACCCTGGCCGATCAGCGAGGTCAGGACCTTGTTCTTGTTGGCGGTTTCGCGCAGCTTGTCCAGCGCCTCGCGCTCCGTCATCGGCGCGCCCCAGAGGAGCGGCGCCTTCTGGCGGATGGAGGGCGGGACGGTCGCGTCGATCAGCCCGTCGAGGCTGTTATAGCCGATGACCTTGAGCATATCGGTCATTTCGGCCGGGGAAGGGCCGATGTGACGACGATTGGCGAAGTCGTAGGGCTGGTAGTCGGTAAACTGGAATTCGGTCGGCGTCGTCATTACGCGGTGAGCTCCTTATAGGCCGCTTCGTCGAGCAGGCCATCGGCATCGGCGGCATTGGCGAGCTTCAGCTTGAAGAACCAGCCGGCGCCTTGCGGGTCGGAATTGACCAGCGACGGATCGGCGACGATGGCCGGGTTCACTTCGGTGATCTCGCCATCCAGCGGACAATAGACGTCGGAAGCAGCCTTCACGGATTCGACCGTTGCTGCGTTGTCGTTCTTGCCGAAAGTCGCGCCAACTTCAGGCAGTTCGACGAAAACGAGGTCGCCGAGCTGGTCGACGGCATAATTGGTGATCCCGACCGTCGCGACGCCGCCTTCGATCTTCAGCCACTCGTGTTCTTCGGTAAATTTCAGCATTGTTTGTCCTCTCTGGAAATGGTTCAGCGTTTGTAGGTCGGCGCAACGAAGGGCAAGGCACTGACGGTGACCGGCAGATACTTGCCACGTACCTCGGCGTAGATTTCGGTACCCGGTGCGGCGTAGGAAACGGGCACATAGCCCATGGCAACGGGGCCTTCGACACTCGGGCCGAAGCCACCTGACGTAACTTCGCCGATCTCGGTCTTGCCCTCGGCATCGGCATAAAGCTTGGCATGGCCACGCACGGGTGCCTTGCCTTCGGGCTTCAGACCGACGCGGCGGCGGGGCGCGCCATTGTCGAGCTCGGAGAGGACGCGTGCGGCACCGGGGAAGCCGCCGGCGCGGGCGCCGCCTGTCTTGCGGGCTTTCTGCATGGCCCATTCGAGGGCTGCTTCGACCGGCGTCGTCGTGGTGTCGATGTCGTTGCCATAGAGGCAAAGCCCGGCTTCCAGGCGCAGGCTGTCGCGGGCGCCGAGCCCGATCGGCTCGACGTCGGGATGCTCAAGCAACCGCTTGGTGACATCCTCGGCCTTGTCAGCGGGAATGGAGATCTCGAAGCCGTCTTCGCCGCTGTAGCCGGAACGCGAGACGAGACAGGAGACGTCGTGCAGGCGGCAGTGGCGGACGTCCATGAACTTCATGGCGGCGACATCGGCCCAGAGTTCGGCAAGGACTTCGACAGCGCGAGGGCCCTGCAGAGCGATCAGCGCGCGGTCGAGCACCGTAATGTCGCAGGTGGCGGAGAGGTGCTTCTCAAGATGCGCGACGTCGGCGTCCTTGCAGGCGGCGTTGACGACGACGAAGAGGTGGTCGTCGAGATGGGTAATCATCAGGTCGTCGAGGATGCCGCCGTTTTCATCGGTGAAGAAACCGTAGCGCTGGCGTCCCTCGGCGAGGCCGAGGATATCGACGGGAACGAGGCTTTCCAGCGCAAGCGCGACGTCTTCATACTTGCCCGACTTCGCCTTGATGACGACCTGGCCCATGTGGGAGACATCGAAGAGACCGGCGGCTGCGCGGGTCTGCAGATGTTCCTTCATGACGCCGGCCGGATATTGCACCGGCATGTCATAGCCCGCGAAGGGTACCATGCGGGCGCCGAGCGACAGGTGCAGGTCATGCAGAGGGGTTTTTTTCAGGGCAGCAGTATCGTCCAAGGACGCCTCCGGGGTTTGCGCGTGGATTCCATGCGCGGGCTCAAATCTGAAGACGCGACTGCGCCTTGTCTTTCGAGCCCCCTCTGTCCCTTTGCCTGAGATTGTTATCCCTTCGGCGCGCGTTTCAAAGAACGCATCTCTCCAGAGTTCCGTCTGCCCCTTGCTGGTCCTTTGGCCTGAGAGTTTCCGGGGCGGTTGCTCCTTCGGCACCGATCGCGACAGACCGGCTTCTCCCAACAGGGTCGAGCGCAATTATCTGGCGATGGCGGTGCTTGGCAAGGGGGAATGTCGCCGCCGAACAAATTTTTGTCGCGGGCCTCCGGGTGCGAACAAACGAGCCCGGGTTTTCTATCAGTCTTCTTCGTAGAACTTGAGGGCCTGCTTCAAACCGGCCTGCGGTTGCCTCTGTCCCATCGTCATCAGATCGAGAGCAACTTCGGTGGAGTGAATGATGCTCGTCGGTTCGTCGACGTCCTGACCGCTGTCGGCCTTCGCCTGCCGTTCGGCCAGACGGCGCGCTTCCTTGGCTGCCGTGCTCGTTGCAACACGCTGCGGGATGCGCAGTGTTTCTATCGCCGCTGCGGCGGTGCTTGCTGAAATGGAACCAACTAGAACTGTCATAGGACAGATTTACACTTGCGCGGGTTTTCGCCTCGCTAAGAAGATCACTAAAATATTATCGAAATCCGCCCATATTCTAGATGTTTCCGATACTCAGTTTCTGGTTTGGATGTAGAGTGCCCTAAATTCGGCCTAACGACTTTGGTATTTCTCGTTTTACTATCCGATCGGACGCAACAGACTGCAGCAACCCGCGCGTCAATCTTCGAAGGAAGCGTTCAGATGAGTAGATTCCGCACACTGATGCTGGCCGCAGCACTTATCTTGCCGGTCGGCATGCTCACTGGTTGCACATCCACGGCCAGCAACACGGACCCAAACCGGTCGCTGAACTCGGCGTGCGCCCTCGGGTTTAACAACGACCGGCCATGCAGCTACTAGATGACCAAACCGGGCTTTTAACTCCCAGGCGTTTCACTCCATTGGCAGTTCATTTGAGCTGCGCTAGACAATCAGCATGACTTAAGCACTTCTCGTCGGCTTCGGCGGCGCAATTGGCTCGGTGTTTCGGTATTATGTCGGGCAGTGGTCGCTCCGACTGATGGGGCCGCACTTTCCCTGGGGGACGCTGACCGTCAATGTCGTCGGCTGCTTTGTCATCGGCTTGCTCGCGGAGCTGATATCACAACGCTTCAATGCCTCGCCGGAGCTGCGGCTATTGCTCATCACCGGCTTTCTCGGCGGCTTCACGACATTTTCCGCCTTTTCCCTGGACGCCATCTCGTTATTCGAGCGCGGCGCGATCGCCTCGGCCGCCATCTATATGGTTGCCAGCGTCGGGCTTTCGATGGCGGCGGTGTTTGCCGGGCTTGCGGTCATGCGCGCATTCATCTGAGATTCCGGTTTCCGTTTTTGCGAAAAATGCTCTAAAGCCAGCGGCAAAGGCGGCGCTCGGCGCGCGCAACTCTTTCCGAAAGATCACGAATGGCTGGCATTGAACATATAACGGTTGAACCGGACGAGGCGGGCATGCGGCTCGATCGCTGGTTCAAGATCCATTACCCCGGCCTCGGCTTCGGGCCGCTGCAGAAGCTTCTTCGGTCCGGCCAGGTGCGTGTCGACGGTGGACGTGTGAAGACCGATGCGCGCGTGCAGCCGGGGCAGGTGGTTCGCGTGCCGCCGCTCGATGTCGATGCCAAGTCGAAGAGTGGGCCGATCGCCAGCCACGACCTCAAGCATGGTGGTGATTATGAGCTCCTGCAGCGCATGGTTCTGCACGAGGACGACAAGGTGATCGTGCTCAACAAGCCGGCCGGCCTTGCCGTGCAGGGCGGGTCCGGCGTGACGCGCAATATCGACAAGATGCTCGAGGCCTGGACGAGCCCGAAGGGCGAGAAGCCGCGGTTGGTGCACCGTCTCGACCGCGATACCTCGGGCGTGCTCGTGATCGCCCGCACCCGCGGAGCGGCACAGAAGCTGACGGCGGCGTTTCGCGAGCGCGACACCAAGAAGACCTACTGGTCGCTGGTCAAGGGCGTGCCGCGCAAGCACGAGGACAAGATCTCGACCTGGTTGGTCAAGGAACAGACGCCCGATGGCGACCGGATGCGGGTCTGCAAGCATGGCGAGGAGGGCGCGGATCACGCGATCTCGTACTACCGTGTCCGCGAGACGGCGGCGCAGAACCTAGCTTGGTTGGAGATGGAGCCCTATACCGGCCGCACGCACCAACTGCGCGTCCATGCTCTGCATATCGGCCATCCGATTATCGGCGATCCCAAGTATTTCGACGACGACATCAACTGGCCGTTCCCCGGCGGGGTGCAGAAGAAGCTGCACCTGCATGCGCGCAAGATCGACATTCCGCATCCGAATGGTGGCCGACTGCGCGTCACCGCGCCGCTGCCGCCGCACATGGTCCAGACCTGGAACCTGCTCGGCCTCGATCTCGCATCCGCAGACAGGGAAGACTACGAATGAAACTCGCTCTGTTCGATTGCGATGGCACGCTGGTCGACAGCGCCGCGCTGATCCATGAGGTGATGGCGCGGACCTTCGTACATTTCGGCTACGACAGGCCTGACGTCTCGCTAACGAAGTCGATCATCGGCCTGACGCTCGACATCGCGATTGCCCGAATGCAGGGCAAGCCGCATGTCGACGACGAAGCGATTGCCATGACTGCCCACTATAAGGCGATCTACACCGACGTCAGGGGCGAGCCCGGCATGGATGTGGTTCTCTTCGACGGCATCAAACCGCTGATCCAGACGCTTGCGGGTCGGGACGAAATCCTGATCGGCGCTGTGACCGGGAAATCCCGGCGCGGGCTGGTGCATGTGCTGGAAAAGCACGGCTTTGCTCCGCACTTCGTCGTTTCGCGCACTGCGGACGATTGCCCTTCAAAGCCACACCCGGCAATGGTGGCGGAGTGCTGCAGCGAAACCGGCATGAATGCCGCCGACACCATTGTCATCGGCGATGCCATTTACGATATGCAGATGGCCAAGGCTGCCGGGGCGACTGCGGTTGGCGTCTCATGGGGCTATGCCAGCGTCGATGACCTGGTTGCCGCCGGCGCCGATAGCATCGCCTATCATCCAGGCGACATTCTGAAGCATTTTTCCTGAGGTAATGCCATGCGCGATCTGCTGAACGACCCAACCGCTGGCCTGAGCCATCCCGATCCCGTTCGCCGCGGACAGATCCAGATGAAGAAGCCGCTGCCGAAGCGCTTCTACAAGACCGTCACGATCTCGGAAGGTGATGAAGGGTTTGCGATCGAACTCGACGGCAAGGCCGTCCGGACACCGGCCCGGCACACGCTGACGGTTTCGACGCGGACGCTGGCCGAGCTGGTGGCAACCGAGTGGCAGGCGCAGACGGAAGTCATTGACCCTGCCACGATGCCGGTGACGCGCCTCGTCAACACGGCACTCGACGGTGTCGCGACAGACACGCAGGCGGTTTTCGAAGACATCCTGCGCTTTTCGACCAGCGACATGCTCTGCTACCGTGCCGAGGGGCCTGAGGCGCTGGTTCAGCGGCAGACCGAGCGCTGGGATCCGGTGCTCGATTGGGCGGCCAATGAACTCGGCGCCCGCTTCATTCTCGTCGAAGGCGTGATGCACCACGAACAGCCCCGAGACGCGATCTCCGCCTTTTCAGCGGCCCTGCGCAAGCATGACGACGCGACGAAGCTGACCGCATTGCATACGATCACGACCTTGACCGGCTCGGCGTTGCTGGCACTCGCTTTCGCCGAACAGTTGCTGCCACCAGACGAGATCTGGTCGCTCGCTCACCTCGATGAGGACTGGACCATCGAGCATTGGGGTAGCGACGAAGAGGCTGAACAGCGGCGAGCCCAGCGGTTCACCGACTTCAAAGCCGCCGTTGATGTTTTTTTGGCCGTCAACGGCTAAAAACCGGTTGCTTTGACGGCTTTTATCGCGAAATCTGCGACTCTCATGGGGCGGATGCGGGTTTTTCGAGATGAGTTTGCTTAGGTCGTGTTTTTTGCGGATGGCGCTGGTCTGTATTGCGCTCACGTCCTGCGGCAGCTTGTTTTCGAAGGGACAGCCCGGCCCGATTTATGACGTCCGCAGCGCGGTCGTCCTTGCCGGTCCCAATATGCCCGCGCCGCTGCTGGCAGGCGTGGGCGACCGGGTCAACGCCGCGATCAACGCAACCGTCCGCACGGACGTCTATCCACGCGTGATCCTGACTATTCGTATTCTCTCAGCCGAAAAAGGGCAGGGCTATAACGGCAGGCAATACATTGCCAAAGTTACGGTCGATGCCGCTTCGGTCGAAGACGGTTCCGTCATTGCGGTCAGCTCATTCAGCGTGACGAGCCTCTCGAACAACAAGGCGGCAGCAGACGAAATCCTGGCCGAGGATATTGCCGGACGAATCCGTTCGATTTTCTCGCTGAACGCCGGTCACGCATAAATCAGAAGCCGCTTGCGCGGCGAGGAGTGCCCATGAAGGAAATTCTCGAAGAACTCGAACGTCGGCGGGACATCGCGCGACAGGGCGGTGGGCAGCAAAGAATCGACGCGCAGCACACCCGCGGCAAGCTGACGGCCCGGGAGCGCATCGACCTCTTCCTCGATGAAGGCTCCTTCGAAGAGTTCGGCATGTTCGTCGAACACCGGTCGAGCGACTTCGGCATGGACAAGAGCCGTATCGCCGGTGACGGCGTCGTCACCGGCTGGGGGACCGTCAACGGTCGCACCGTTTTCGTCTTCGCCAAGGATTTCACGGTCTTCGGCGGATCTCTTTCGGAAGCGCACGCCGAAAAGATCATGAAGGTCCAGGACATGGCGCTGAAGAACCGGGCGCCGATCATCGGCATCTACGATGCCGGCGGCGCGCGTATCCAGGAGGGCGTGGCGGCACTCGGCGGCTATGCCGAAGTCTTCCAGCGCAATGTGCTGGCCTCCGGCGTGATCCCGCAGATTTCAGTGATCATGGGACCGTGCGCCGGCGGCGACGTCTACTCGCCTGCGATGACCGATTTCATCTTCATGGTGCGCGACACGTCCTACATGTTCGTGACCGGTCCGGATGTCGTGAAGACGGTGACGAACGAGACCGTGACGGCCGAGGAACTAGGCGGCGCGACGATCCATACGACGCGCTCGTCGATTGCCGACGGTGCCTATGACAATGATGTCGAAACCCTGCTTCAGGTTCGCCGCCTGATCGATCTGCTGCCGCAATCCAACACTTCACCAGTGCCGGAAATCGAATGTTACCAGTCGGTGACCGATGCCGACACCTCGCTCGATACGTTGGTTCCGGCTAATGCTCAGAAGCCCTATGACATCAAGGAACTGATCCACAAGACGGTCGACGAGGGTGATTTTTTCGAGATCCAGGCAAGTTTCGCCAAGAATATCGTCTGCGGGTTCGGGCGGATCGAGGGCGCGACGGTGGGCTTTGTCGCCAATCAGCCGATGGTGCTCGCCGGCGTGCTCGACAGCGATGCCTCCCGCAAGGCGGCCCGGTTCGTTCGCTTCTGCGATTGTTTCAACATTCCGATCGTCACCTTCGTCGACGTTCCGGGCTTTCTGCCCGGCACTGCGCAGGAATATGGCGGCCTGATCAAGCACGGCGCCAAGCTGCTGTTTGCCTATGCGGAGGCCACCGTGCCGAAGCTAACGGTCATCACCCGCAAGGCGTTCGGTGGTGCCTATGACGTCATGGCATCCAAGCATCTTCGTGGGGATCTGAACTATGCCTGGCCGACTGCGCAGATCGCGGTCATGGGCGCCAAAGGGGCGGTCGAGATCATCTTCCGGAAGGACAGTGCCGATCCGGAGAAGATCGCTGCTCATACGAAGATGTACGAAGACCGGTTCCTGTCTCCGTTCGTGGCGGCCGAACGTGGCTATATCGACGAAGTGATCATGCCGCACTCGACTCGACGGCGGCTGGCGCGGGGTCTCAAGATGCTTCGCAACAAGGATCTAAGCAATCCCTGGAAGAAACACGACAACATTCCCCTATAGAATGAACAAATCGGGGAAAACGATAAGAAATCAAGCGGATGTGATCGGAGTTCGACCAATCGTGACTTCTTTGTGTTCTGCCATAACGTTAACGCTCCTCTGTCTTTTGACCTAAGGAGAGTCTTAATGCCAAGTTTCGAACGCCTCAACGCGTATCAGCCCTACGCGCTTGCTGCGCTGCGGATCATCACCGCCTTGCTCTACATCGAGCATGGCACGATGAAACTGTTTGCCTTCCCGATCCCCCAAGGTGAAGGTGGTGCGCTTCCGCCGCTGATGATCTTTGCCGCTCTGCTCGAGACCATCGGCGGACTGGCGATCCTCGTCGGCTTCCTGACGCGCCCGGTTGCCTTCATCCTGGCAGGGCAGATGGCTGTTGCGTATTTCATGGCGCATGCCCCGATGGGCTTCTACCCGGCCGTCAACCACGGCGCCGAAGCGATCCTCTATTGCTTCATCTTCCTGTTCCTGGTCTTCGCAGGTGCAGGTGCGTTCGCAATAGACAAGCGAAACGCGTGATCTGCTGCCGCGGGCTTGCCCCGCGGCGTTCATCGCCGTTGTGGTACTTGGATGCGTTTGGGACGAACGCGTCGTTTGGTCGGCCCCCTCAGGGGCCGATCTCATTTTCAGCCGCTTATTTCCTCAGCCGAGCCGCTCCGCGTGCCATTTCAGATGATCGTCCATGAAGGTCGAGATGAAGTAGTAGGAGTGGTCGTAGCGCTCGTGCATGCGCAGCGAAAGCTTGATGTCCGTGCCCTTGATCGCGTCTTCGAAGAGCCATGGGCGCAGGCCGTTGTCGAGGAAACCGTCAGCCTTGCCCTGATCGATCAGGAATTCCGGAAAACGCGCGCCGTCCTGAACGAGGGCGCAGGCATCATACTGCCGCCAGGTCGCGCGATCTTGACCGAGATATTTTTCGAGCGCCGGCGCGGACCAAGCGGCTGTCGACGGTTCGACGATCGGCGCGAAAGCCGAGCAGCTCTTGAAACGGTCAGGGTTCTTCAGCGCGATCGTCATGGCACCGTGACCACCCATCGAATGCCCGAAAATACCTTGGCGGCTCATGTCCATCCGAAAGTGCTGACTAACGAATCCCGGCAGTTCCTCGGTAATGTAGGTGTACATCTGGTAGTTTTCTGACCACGGCTCCTGGGTCGCGTCGAGGTAGAAACCCGCGCCTTTGCCCATCTGCCAGTTCGTCAGTTCGTCCGGGACGTCGTTGCCGCGCGGGCTGGTATCGGGGCAGACGATGATGAGGCCGAGTTCTGCGGCCATCCTGCGGTATTCTCCCTTTTCCATGACGTTGGCATGGGTGCAGGTCAGGCCCGAGAGATACCAGAGAACCGGCCGCGGCTCCTTGATAGCCTGCGGAGGCACGAAGACGGCAAATGTCATGTCGCATTTGCAGGCCTCGGACGTGTGCGTGAAAACGCCCTGCATCCCGCCGAAGGCGGTCGTCTGGGAGATGATGTTCATATTAGTCTCCGGTCTTTGGAGTTATGGCTTTGGCGCGCCGGCAGAGCCGGTCGAATGTTTCGAGGAAGCGGGAGCGGTCCTTCGGGCTGAAGGCTGCATTGTAGCCCTTGCTTTCACCGGTTTCCCTGAGATGTGCGCCGAGATCGCGCATGGCGCTGGCCATACCGATGTTGGTGTCATCAAAGACACGGCCGCTTGGGCCACTGACGAAAGCGCCGGTGGCGACGCAGCGAACCGCGAGAGGCACATCGGCCGTGACAACGACATCTCCCGCACCGGCATGCTCGGCAATCCAGTTGTCGGCCGCATCGAAGGCATTGGAGACGATGACGTTGTGCACCATCGGATCACGCGACGGGCGTAGCCCGGAATTGGCAACGAATGTCACCTCGATACCGTGGCGCTCGGCGACCTTGAGGATTTCCGGCTTGACCGGGCAGGCGTCTGCGTCGACGTAAATCATGGAACAAACCTCATCGGAAGGCGGCACAGGGCCGCCTTCCGTTGGCAATCATCAATAGACCACCACGCCGCGGATCGATTCGCCCTTGTGCATGAGGTCGAAGCCCTTGTTGATGTCTTCAAGCGGCATCGTGTGGGTGATCATCGGATCGATCTGGATCTTGCCTTCCATGTACCAGTCGACGATCTTCGGCACGTCGGTGCGGCCGCGTGCACCACCAAAGGCCGTGCCCATCCAGTTGCGGCCGGTGACCAGCTGGAACGGACGCGTCGAGATTTCCTGGCCGGCCCCGGCAACGCCGATGATGACCGATTTACCCCAGCCGCGATGCGAGGATTCGAGTGCCTGGCGCATCACCTTGGTGTTGCCGGTGCAGTCGAAGGTGTAGTCGGCGCCGCCGATCAGGTCGCCATGGCGCTTCGTCATGTTAACGAGGTAGGGCACGATGTCGTCGCCGACTTCCTTTGGGTTGACGAAGTGGGTCATGCCGAACTTCTCGCCCCAGGCCTTGCGATCCGGGTTGATGTCGACGCCGATGATCATGTCGGCACCGGCAAGGCGCAGACCCTGCAGCACGTTAAGGCCGATACCACCGAGGCCGAAGACGATCGCGGTCGAGCCGATCTCCACCTTGGCTGTGTTGATGACAGCGCCGATGCCCGTCGTCACGCCGCAGCCGATGTAGCAGACCTTGTCGAAGGGGGCGTCGGGGTTGATCTTGGCGAGCGCGATCTCCGGCAGCACGGTGAAGTTCGCGAAGGTCGAGCAGCCCATGTAGTGGTGGATCTTGTCCTTGCCGATCGAGAAGCGCGAGGTGCCGTCAGGCATCAGGCCCTGGCCCTGAGTGGCGCGGATCGAGGTGCAGAGATTGGTCTTGCGCGAGGTGCAGGAATAGCATTCGCGGCATTCCGGCGTGTAGAGCGGAATGACGTGGTCGCCCTTTTTCAGGGAGGTGACGCCGGGACCGACGTCGACGACGACGCCGGCGCCCTCATGGCCGAGAATGGCCGGAAACAGGCCTTCCGGGTCGGCGCCCGACAGCGTGAAATCGTCGGTGTGGCAAATGCCGGTGGCCTTGACCTCGATCAGAACTTCGCCGGCCTTCGGGCCGTCGAGCTGTACGGTCATCACTTCGAGCGGTTTTCCTGCCTGTACGGCAACGGCGGCGCGAACGTCCATCTTCGGATTCTCCAATGCTGATTTGATCGGGCGGACTTTTGCACGCGCGGGGAGGCAGGCTCAAGGGAAAACCCGCCATCGACGGCAATTTCCTTTGCCGATGAGCAGGTTGCGCCGATCTCTGTACCGTCCGCGTCAGAAGATCCTGTCGATCGCAAAAACGACGGCGTAACCGTGCATTGCTATCGCCGCATAGAGGCCGAAGGCGACCAGCATTCGTTCGCCGTCCTTCATTTCCTCGAGCTTCTGGCGCGGCTTGACGGAACCCGCACCGATCATGCTGACGATGGTGAAGACGAGGAGACCGGCCAGCAGCCAGGTGGCGGCAAGTCCGACCTCGAATCCGACGCACATGATGCAGAGCGTCACGACGAAGCTTGCCGCTGTCTGCGAGCGTCTCGATCGGAAGATCTGGCGCAACACCTGGCCGCCATCGAACCGGTGCATCGGCAAGAGGTTGAGCAGATTGAACGCGCCCAAGATCATGATGAAAACCAGCAGAGGGCCGCGGGTCGGCGATGGAACGATCCCGCGGTCGGCGAGCTGCTCGGCAACGATCAAGATCGGCACCAGGAAGGCGGACATGCCGGCACCCATCAAGGCGCAGGTGGCGACTTCGAACAGCGAACGATAAGGCCGGCCGCCAATTGCCACGCCACCCAGCAATGGTACGAAGATCATTCTGACGGATTGGTGTCCGAACATCCGATAGGCGGCCATGTGCCCAAGTTCGTGCAATGCGATGACGAGCGTGAGGAAGGTCGAGATCATCAGCCCTTGCACCGTCAATCCGAGGAAAGGCCAGAGAAGGAGCGTCGACAAGACCGCAAGGCCAACTTGCACGAGCGGGTGCTCAAAGTAGCCCTGCGGGCGTGATTCTCCTGTCGCAAGCCAGCCCTCAAGTGCCCGCATTTCGCGACGCAATGCGACATAGCGGAATATCAGGAAGGCTAGGCCGCGATAGCGATCGGTCTGCGCGATCTCGAGCACGGCACCTTCGGGGGTCGGCCGAACGATCCTGCGTTCGCGAAATTCCTTCCAGAAGGACGGGTCCAGCGTGCTGTCGTCTATGACCGCCGAGTGGAAGCCATGCGCGCTGCCGGTGACGGCGGTCAGCGGCTCCAGCGACAACAGCCGGCGTAGCGGCTCTCCGTTCTTGTCTAGATGCTTGTAGGTCTGCTCGATGACACCGGCGCGGTGGGAAAGCGGCCTGCTGCTGATGACCGAATGATGCCAGTTGGCCTTTGAGCCGGCGGGGTTCATCGCACTCCACAGGGTTTCGGGCGTACACCGAAACGTCCTGTTTACATGCAGCGTCCGTAGACCAAGCGGGATGCGCATGAGCAGCCATAGAAGACCGATATTGATGAACAGCAGCAAGATTGCCGATTGCAGTCCAGACATATGCGTACTCCGTCCGACCAGCCCGCCCGACGGCCGAGCATAGGCCGGCAGCCGTTAACAAAGATCAATCGGATCGGCTTGGACGGCTGTGCCGAAACGGCTCAGGCAAACTCCATGATGACGGCATCGACAGCAAGGCTCTCGCCGGGCTTGGCGTTGATTTTGCCGACCGTCAGGTCACGTTCGGCGCGCAGAACGTTTTCCATCTTCATTGCCTCGACCACTGCCAGCGTCTCGCCGGCCTTGACCTCCTGGCCTTCGGTGACGGCGATAGAGACGACGAGGCCCGGCATCGGGCAGAGGAGAAGCTTCGACGTGTCCGGCGGAAGCTTGACCGGCATGAGCTTGTCGAGTGCTGCGTGCTGCGGGGTGAAGACCTTGGCTTTCACCGACAGTCCCTGCCAATCGACCCGCAGGCCATTGAGGATCGGGCGAAGCTGCGCGGTAACGGTCGCGTTTCCAACCTTGCCGCGCCAAACCGGATCGCCAGGTCGCCAATCGGTGACAACGTTGAACTGCTTGCCGCCGGCGGCGATGTCCATGTCGAAGGGAATTGTCACGAGGCCATCGAGCAGGCGGATATCGACATAGTCATCGCCGAGCTTGACCGTCCAGGCTTCTCGCAGGGCGCCTGAGTGCACGCGCAGGCGATCGTCGAAGCGCTCGCGGCGATTGGATTCGATCAGCGCGGCCGATAGAGCGACAGCGGCCAGAACTGCCTGCTGACCCGCATCCGGCGCCATCGGGGCGAAGCCGTCGGGATACTCCTCAACGATGAACCCGGTCGACAGTCGGCCTTCGCGCCAGCGCGGGTGCTTCATCAGCGCCGCCAGGAAGGGAACATTGTGCTCGATCCCATCGACAACAAAGCCGTCGAGGGCCTGCCCCATCGCTTCGATTGCCTCCAGACGCGTCGGTGCCCAGGTACAAAGCTTGGCGATCATCGGATCATAATACATGGAGATCTCGGCGCCCTCGAAGACACCGGTATCATTGCGAACAATCGCATTGCCGGAAGTGCCTTCGGACGGCGGGCGATAGCGGGTCAAACGGCCGATGGACGGCAGGAAATTGCGGTAGGGATCCTCGGCGTAAAGCCGGCTTTCGATCGCCCAGCCGTTGAGCTTGATGTCATCTTGCGCAAACGGGAGCTTTTCGCCTGCCGCAACACGGATCATCTGCTCGACGAGATCGATACCGGTGACAAGCTCGGTGACCGGATGCTCGACCTGCAGGCGGGTGTTCATTTCGAGGAAATAGAAGTTCCGATCGCGATCGACGATGAATTCGACAGTCCCGGCGCTCTGGTAGTCAACGGCCTTGGCGAGAGCCACCGATTGCTCACCCATCGCCTTGCGGGTTGCCTCGTCCAGAAACGGCGAGGGCGCTTCTTCAGCGACTTTCTGATTTCGCCGCTGGATCGAGCACTCGCGCTCTCCGAGATAGAGGACGTTGCCATGCGCGTCGGCCAGCACCTGAATTTCGATGTGTCGCGGATCGACAACGTATTTCTCGATGAACACGCGGTCGTCGCCGAACGAACTTCTGGCTTCGGAGCGTGCGCGGTCAAAGCCGTCGCGAACCTCGGCCTCGCTCCAGGCGATACGCATACCCTTGCCGCCGCCGCCCGCCGATGCCTTGATCATGACAGGATAGCCGATTTCCGCGGCGATCCGCTCGGCATGGGTGGCATCCTCGATCACGCCGAGATAGCCGGGAACGGTGGAGACCTTCGCGGCGTTTGCGAACTTCTTCGATTCGATCTTGTCCCCCATGGCGGTGATTGCCTTGGGTTTCGGACCGATGAAGACGATGCCCTCCTTTTCCAGCGCCTCGCAAAACGATGCGCGCTCGGACAGGAAACCATAACCTGGGTGAACGGCCTGGGCGCCAGTCGCCTTGCAGGCAGCAATGATCTTCTCGGCGACCAGATAGCTTTCGGCCGCCGCCGCCGGGCCGATGTGCACAGCCTCGTCGGCCATCTCGACATGGAGCGCATCGCGGTCTGCATCGGAATAGACCGCGACCGTTGCAATGCCCATGCGGCGCGCGGTCTTGATGACGCGACAAGCGATTTCGCCGCGGTTCGCGATCAGGATCTTATTGAACATGCAGACTCCACCCGTGAAATGCGTTCCGGAGTCTTAAGCACAAAGACCGGAACGCACAATCGGGCGAAACACATGGTAGAGAAGGAATCAGGCGACTGCGGATTCAGCCTCGGGGCTATCGACGATGCGAAGCCAGCGGCTGCGGCGTGGCGCTTCCGCATATTCCACGAGACGCAACGCCGAGAGCAAGTCCGACCATCGCGGATGGTTCGCCGCAGGCAGGGTCTGTTCGGCGATCCGCATCAGCACGTTCCAGGTCGCTGGCGGGACGTTGATCACCCCGCCGTCCGAAACGCCGCGCAGAATGCGCATGGCGTAGTCGATATCCTGTCGCGCAATGCCCTTGCGATCCACGGCGCGGGAAAGCTTGTAGCCGCCGACATTGTCGGACAGCGCCAGTCTCAGCTGGTCCAGCGCAAAGGCGCGCAGTTCATCCGGCACATGCTTCGAGACTTCGATCACATGCAGGACGAGTTCGAGCTCCAGCGACGAGTTGACGACGCCATCGGTCGAAACCATGCGAATGAGCCAGGCTACGTTTATCTCGTCCAGGGAACCCTGCGGATAGGTGTAGTCGACGACAAACCGCGCGAGTTGTTCGACGAAGTACGCGTTCCATTCAGGGCATTTTTCGGGGCAGGAATTATTGAGCGCAAGCATGGCGACGACGTCGTCCGATGTCCGGATGCCTTCCGGAAATGTGTGCTTGCGCAGCAGGCCGATATCTTCGACGGCCAGCCGATGCTTCCCGGCGATCACACATGCCGGAAAAGCGAGGCGGAATTCGCTCATCTTTTCTCTCCAGGCTTCATCATGAAGCCGAAGATCCTTCTAGCGCCAGCGAATTGATTATCCCTCAACAGGTGCGGTTAACGAGATGTTGGGCCAATCAGGACGCTTTTAGCGACCGTGCCTGTACTCGTTCGCGCCAAATGATGAAGAGGCCCGACGCGACGATGATCAGGATGCCGATCCATTTGGAGAAGGTGGGAAAGTCGCCAAACAGCGCATAACCGAGAACGGTCGCGGAGATGATCTCGAAATACTGAAACGGAGCCAGCAACGACAGCGGCGCCAGGCGGAATGCCTTGACGACAATCATGTGCACATAACCTGACAGCGAACCGAGGATAAGGAGCAGGACCAGGCCAAGCCACGAGGACGGGAGCGATACCTCGAAATCGGGAACGCCCATCGAGCCGCCGACGGCGAGCGCCGCCGTCATGAACAGCGTGCCGCCGATGCCTGCCATCGTTTGCATTGTCAGGGGCGAATCGGCGGTGCCGATCGCCCGGTTCATGAACAGATAGAGCGAGAACAGGAACGCGCAGCAGACTGGGAGCAGGGCCTTGAGGCCGAAGATCTCGTAGCTCGGTTGAATGACGATCATCGCGCCGCCAAAACCGACGACGATGGCGGTCCAGCGGCGCCAGCCAACCTTGTCTCCGAGGAACAGCGCGGAGAGACCGGTCAGCATGAATGGCTCGACGAAGTAGATCGCGAACACATCCGCGAGCGGCATGTATTTGACCGCCACGAAGAAAAGCAGGCTGGCTGCGCCGTGCAATGCGCCCCTGAGCAGATTCATCCACGGACGCTTGGCCGAGAGCGCCTTCATGCCAAACAGCACAAAGAGAATCGGCAAGGTGCAGACGAGCTGGAAGAAGAAGCGGTAGAACGTCACCTGTCCCGGCGACATGTGCTCGAAGGTCGCCATGTACTTGGCGATGGCGTCCATGGCCGGCAGAACGACCATTGCGCCGGCCATGAGTGCCATACCCAACAGGGGATTTTGGTGATCGGGGGAATTGCTCATGGCAGGAGACGTTCGCTTTCCGGTTCCTTGGGCTATACCGAAAAGACATGGGGTGGTCCATGCGCAAGCGGTGCCGCCCGGATATGCAAGGCTGGTGCGTCCCCAACCTTCGCGTTTCGTGCACCCTTGAACCGGCGCTAGGCTCTCAACCGAATGTTTTCAAGAGTCGAAGTGGTCGAGATGCCGTCGGTGCGGGGGAGATAGACGACCTGGCAGAGCGACTTGAAATGATCGAATCTCCCCGCCCAGTCATCTCCCATCACCAGGATATCGGCCCCGTACTGCTGGATGTAGTGGCCCTTGAGCTCAAGAGAGTGCTCCAGAAACACGTCATCGACGCCGACAATCGAGCGAACGATCTCCATGCGATCAGTCTCGCTGTAGACCGCATCCTTCTGCTTCTTGGCGTAGTTGAGCGCATCCGTCGAAATGCCGACCGTCAGATGGTCTCCGAGTGCCTTTGCTCTCTGGAGAATGCGAATGTGGCCGATATGCAGCACATCGAATGTGCCGAACGTGATGACTTTTCTCATTCTTTCTCCTTCACATCCGCTGGTCGGCACAGTTCTCGAACTCGCCCAATGTCATGACGCGCGTAACGCGAGATTGGACTGCTCGGCCGAGATGCCTGTTACGATGGCGTCCAGAATGCTGGCGGATGCCTTGCCCTGATTGGGCAGAATCGTGTCCAGCAGCGTGCGTCGTTCGGCCTGGAACTCCCAGGCTTTGCCGTTCTTGTATTCGAGCGTTGCCTGCTTCATTTCCTCGAAGGTGCGAACACGGCGGGTCGCGGCTTCCGTCATCCTGCCAAGCCCATTGAATTCCACATGCTGTTCGGAATCGAAGAAGACGATCGGCTTGTCGAAGAGCTGATATTCCGCCAGAAACGACAGGCCATCCGAGATCATCATGTCGGAAGCGGCAAACAGCTCGCCATACTGCTGCATTTCGATGGCGCAATTCGGTAAACGCGTCCAGGCGTTCTGGAACAATCCGACGTTTTCGCCCGTCAGCGCATGCCCGAACAGCGCGGGGTGAGGCTTCAGCACGAATTCGATGTCGGGGCTTTCCTTGGCCCATCTGAGCATGCTGTCCCAAATGCGGTCGAACACGCCGAAACCCAGGCCATGGCCGCCGACCGAATGGTGCGGCGCCCAGATGACCCGGAAGCCTCGGGTACTGCGCGTCGGTATCGGCCACGCGTCCGTCTTGTCGGCTTTCATCAGCCTGTCGAACTTGGGATATCCGCTCAGGATGAACTTCGCCGGATCGGAATGTTCGAAGGAGCGATAGTAGGATTGGGTCGTGGCCGTTTCGCAGAAGATCCGCCAGGCGGCGCGGTGATAGGCCTGATCGAAGCCGAAGGCAGATACCTCGGTGATGATTTCATCGCCAAGCGATGCCGCGAGATTCAGCGCGTAGGGCACGAGGCAGAGGCGAGCAAAGGTCAGTTCGTTTGTGCGGAACGCCGGCGGCAGGCAATAGTCCCACTGCTGCTGGCGAAAGATCACGGCAGGCCGAAGCGCCTTCAGGATGTCGAGCCCCTGATACGAATCTTCCATGTTGAAGCGCAGATGTTTCACGCCAAGCTGCTTCAGGGACTGACTGACAACATCCTCGCCTTCATAAGCCCCGAATCCCAGCGGGGTGGAGTTTACGGATATGACGACGGGGTCAAAGCGCTTGTCTTCGAGCATCGCTGCATAAACATCGGACAAGGCGTCCCACATGGGGATGGAATGCACCATGAAGACGCAGCGTATCGGCAACTGCACCGAGCTGCCAGCGCGCAGAGCAAGGTTGCTCGTCTGCTTGATGGTGTTCAATTCGTGACCCAACTGCAGAGCAAGATTGGACAGGGCATCGGTAAATTCAGCGACGTCCGTACGCGGCTCACCTGCCTCTCGGCCCGGCGCTCCGCCCAGCGCTTCGAACAGCCCGGCGATACCGGTCTGCATCTGGCTTTGAATCATCTGCAGGAGCTTGGCCGATTCGAGATAGATCTCGCCCTGAATATTCTGAGTTTCGACGAGGGCAGCGAACTGCTGCTCCATGTCGTCAAGCTTCGCAGAGATTGCACCGATCTTGTCGATGAGGCCCGGGGTATGACTGCTGTCCATTTGCTTTCCCAAAAACCAAGCGGTTCGAATGCTGACATTCCCGCTTAGAAGACAGCCATTCGCAGTGATGGTTTCTCTGGATACGAGCGAAAGCTTTAGTGAAACTTGCGCGAACAGGGTGGCCCCAAGGGTGCAAGCGCGAATCAAAGCCGCATCGTCAGCAAATGCCGTTTGAGCGATTCGATTCGCGGGAGATGGCCGCAGACGATTTATTTTCGCGGGAGAGGAGTTTCGACAGAGCTTGAGGAAAATCTGCTAGCTTACGAGAAAGCTGAGCATTTCCTGATCGAATTCGGTATGACTGAGTTATCTGAGGAGAAGAGGGCGGCCTTCAAAAACGAAGGCGCCAAGACCCAGACTAATCTGGTCAGCCTCACTATCAAAAGTGAGATGGTGCGGTCGAGAAGACTCGAACTTCCACGGGTTGCCCCACAGCGACCTCAACGCTGCGCGTCTACCAATTCCGCCACGACCGCATCGTGGTAGGTGCCGGTTTGTGCCGGCGACGCAGCATGTAGCAAAAGGATTCCGGCGACACAAGTGCGATGTGACAGTTTTTTTCAACAGACGTCACGACGTTTGAATCACACGAGAAACGACGCCATATAGACGCTCGAAGCTGCCGCCCCTGCACGGCCAGCCGTGACGAGGAATAACCATGCTGCGCACCGATCTCGACCATTCCATGTTTCCGATTACCGGCTCGCGACCGGTTCGCTGGCGCATCGCCGACGGGCTCGTTCCCTATGAAGAGGCTGTGGATATCATGGAACGGGAGGTCGCCAGGATCGCAGAGGGCGGCGACGAACTGGTCTGGCTGGTCGAACATCCGCCGCTCTACACCGCCGGCACCAGCGCTGATGCCAAGGATCTCGTGCAGCCGGATCGTTTTCCTGTGTTTTCCACAGGACGGGGAGGTGAATACACCTATCATGGGCCAGGACAGCGGGTCGCCTATGTCATGCTCGATCTAAAGCGTCGGCGTCAGGATGTCCGCGCTTTCGTCGCTGCGCTGGAGGAAGTCATCATCCGAACGCTCGATTCGATGAATGTTCGCGGCGAGCGGCGCGAGGATCGCGTCGGGGTCTGGGTTCGCAGGCCGGAAAAGCCGCCATTGCCGGACGGTACGGTGGCGGAGGACAAGATTGCAGCGCTCGGAATCCGACTGCGGAAATGGGTCACCTTTCACGGGCTCTCGCTGAACGTCGAGCCCGATCTAGACCATTTCGGCGGAATCGTTCCCTGCGGAATTTCCGCGTATGGCGTGACCAGCCTCGTCGATCTCGGCCTGCTCGTCATGATGGCGGATGTGGATATCCGGATTCGTGAAGCCTTCGAATCGGTTTTCGGCGAAACCGTGAACGACAATTGATGTTAGCCCACGTTATGGGAGAGGGGCCGTAGGGACGGCCCGCCTCCTGTCACGCGTGGCGAGCTACTTGTCGCCGGTGTCACGGCATGCATCCGTATGCGAGGCGCCGCTATCGCCACCGAACGTGTGGACGCCTTTCTTCGAGGTGTAGTCGCAGTTCGGCAGCGGCTTGATGCTTGCGGTCGTCATCTTGTCGACGCCGGGGCTAACACGAACGGGAGCGAAGCCGTCGCTGTCATTCGTGTAGTCACTCGAATACTCCGGCGCCTTGTGCTGCGTGTAATGGATAGCCTTTGGTGGCGCCACCTTTACCGGAGCGAATCCGTCGCTGTCGTTCGAGTAGTCGCTGGAATACTGGGCGGTCTGGGCAAATGCCGTGCCGGCCATGCCGAGGGCCAGAAGCGCGGCGGCAGCAAATTGAATTCGCATGGTAGATCTCCTCAATCATTAGTTGCAAACAACGTTACGCAAAAACCCTCGGCAACGACCAGTTCGCGCCCGAATTGAGGCGGGAATGTGAACGATTAGCGCACTACCGACCAACGTTTAATCAAATGAAATCACGGAGCCGCGACTGGACTTGATCGGATAATGACGCGATTTTGATGTGGGGAACGGGAGCGCGATTCGTCGAGTTTACCGCAATCAGAGGACGCTATCGTTGATAGAAACAACCGCCGAGCCGCTACTGAGCGGCTGCGACGGTTGCCGGAACGAAATCGCGGATGATGCCTTCGACCAACTCGGGCGTTAGCTCGCTGAAATGCGAGATGATATGGGTGGGATTGAGTTGCTCGATCGGGACGTCGGAATAGCCGAACGGCACGGCAATCGAGGGAATCCCGGCGTTCTGCGCGACCAGAATGTCGTTGACGCTGTCACCGATCATGATGGACCGCCCGGGATCACCACCTGCCTTTTCGATGGTGCCGAGCAGATGGCCCGCATCCGGCTTGCGGACGGCAAACGTATCGCCGCCCGTAATCACATCGAAGCGATGAGTGAGGTTCAACCGGTCGAGCAATGTTTTAGCCAAGCTCTCGAGCTTGTTGGTGCAGACGGCAAACCGGAAGCCGCTTGCCTTCAGCGTATCCAGGGCGTCCTCGAGGCCGGGATATGCGGCCGTCTTGCCGGGCATGTTCTTAGTATAATGCGTGATGAAGCGATCCAGGAGCGGCGGCAGCGCCTCCGGTTCGAGCTTCAGACCCTGCAGCTTACAGGCGCGCTCGATCATGACCTTGGCGCCGTGGCCGACAAGGTGGGTGAGATCGTCGTAGCTCACCGGCGCCAGATCAAGTGCTTCAATGGTGTGGTTCAGGCTTTCGACCAGATCGACGTGCGTATCAAGGAGCGTTCCATCGAGATCGAATACAATGAGGGCAGGGGTCAAGGGAGTTTGCCTGTGCGCTTGTTGGGATGCTCAGGAAGTAGGCGATGAAGGCCGCAAAAGCAACACTTTGCCCGCCTGCGCCATAAATCCCAGATCTATTCCCAATTTCGAAAAGCGCGACGCTATTTTGGCTTTCGTTTGGCAAGCGAGCCGTGTAAACACCTCACCCAACGTAACATTTGGAGTAAGCGGCGCATGGATGCCCGCGAAATGAAGATCAAAGCCGCCGAGGTTGCCCTGACCTATGTCGAGGACGGCATGCGGCTCGGTATTGGAACCGGAAGCACCGCCGAAGAGTTCGTACGGCTGCTCGCCGAACGGGTCGCCGGCGGCTTCAAGATCGAAGGCGTTCCGACATCCGAGCGCACGGCGCGGCTTTGCGTCGAACTCGGTGTGCCGCTGAAATCGCTCGACGAGCTGCCGGAACTGGATCTCACCATCGATGGTGCTGATGAAGTGGATGCGGAGCTGCGCCTGATCAAGGGTGGCGGCGGTGCGCTGTTGCGCGAGAAGATCGTCGCGGCCGCTTCGACACGAATGATCGTGATCGCTGACGAAAGCAAACTCGTTCAGACTCTCGGCGGCTTTGCGCTTCCGATCGAAGTCAATCCATTCGGGCTGGTTTCGACCCGGATCGCCATCGAAAAGACGGCGGCGAAGCTTGGCCTCAGCGGCGATCTGACGCTTCGGCAATCCGGCGGCGATAACTTCACCACCGACGGCGGACACTACATCATCGATGCATCTTTTGGCCGCATTCCTGATGCAGAGGCGCTCTCAAACGAGCTGAATGCGATACCCGGCGTCGTGGAACACGGACTCTTTCTCAATATGGCCGCGGTTGCGATCATCGCCGGCCCAGCAGGCGCGCGCACGCTGCGGGCAAACAGGTAACAGGAGCTATGAAACTCATGATTAAATTTGCAGGTCTTGGCCGTTTTGCTGCTGCGACCGTTATTCTTTCGGGTATTGCCCTCGGCTCCGTCGCCCAGGCACAGGAAGCATCGCCGGAGCAGCTGAAGGCAGCGCGCGCGGCAATCGACGCCATCGGTGCGACGACGCAGTTCGACAACATCCTGCCGGGCCTCGCCGAGCGGTTGAAGGCCGACCTCATCCAGGATTCGCCGAACTACCAGGATCAGATCACGGCAGAAGTCGACAAGCAGGCGCTGGCACTTGCATCGCGTCGCGCCGACCTCGAAAAGGAAGCTGCCCTGACCTATGCAAAGGCATTCTCGGTCGAAGAGCTGAACGCTATCGCTGCGTTCTACAGCTCGCCGGTTGGCCAGAAGCTGCTGAAGGACGGCCCGATTGCTTCGCGCGAAACCGTCAAGGCAGCCGATATCTGGGCACAGGGCATTTCCCGCGACCTGCAGAAGCAGACCAGTGTCGAGCTCAGCAAAGTCATCAAGGTGACGCCGGCACCGGCAGTCGATCCGGCTGCAGCCGCTGCCCCCAAGGCAGCCGCACCGAAGCCCGCTGCAAAGCAGTAAGCGCTTCCTCAATCATGATCTCTTGAAAGCCCGGCACCGACCGGGCTTTCGTTTTTGTGCCGATCGATACTATATCAATCCCGTCTTTCAGCAGATTCTATCCGGAGTTTCCCATGACGTCCTATGATTACGACCTCTTTGTCATCGGCGGCGGATCCGGCGGCGTGCGCAGTGCGCGCGTGGCGGCATCCCTCGGCAAGAAGGTCGCGATCGCGGAAGAGTATCGCTATGGCGGCACCTGCGTCATTCGGGGATGCGTTCCGAAGAAGCTCTTCGTTTACGCTTCCCAATATCATGAGCATTTCGAGGATGCTGCCGGCTTCGGCTGGACGGTCGGCGCAAGTTCCTTCGATTGGAAGAAGCTGATCGCTGCAAAGGACGCCGAAATTTCGCGGCTGGAAGGGCTCTACAAGAAGGGGCTTTCCGGCGCCAACGCTGAAATTCTGGAGACGCGCGCCGAGCTCGTCGACGCCCATACAATTCGTCTCGTGAACTCAGGCGCAACGGTCACCGCGAAGACCATCGTCGTTGCGACCGGCGGGCGACCAAACCTGCACGAAGCCCTGCCTGGCCACGAGCTCTGCATTTCCTCCAACGAGGCATTCCATCTCGAAGAACTTCCGCGTTCGATCGTGATCGCCGGCGGCGGGTACATTGCCGTCGAATTTGCAAACGTTTTCCATGGCTTGGGGGTCGAGACGACGCTGATCTATCGTGGTGCGGAAATCCTCTCCCGCTTCGACCAGGACCTGCGGCGGGGCCTGCATGAGGCGATGACCGCCAAGGGCATCCGGATCCTCTGCCACGATACGATGCAGAAGGTGTCGAAGGACGGTGACAGCCTCGTCGTCGACACATTGAACAACGGCGCATTGAAGGCCGACGTCGTGATGCTGGCGCTAGGTCGCGTTCCAAATACGCAGGGGCTGGGCCTGGAAGCCGCCGGCGTCGCGACGGACAAGCAGGGGGCGATCGTCGTCGACGAATACTCCCGCACGAACGTCGAGAACATCTATGCGCTAGGCGATGTCACCGACCGGGTACAGCTGACGCCGGTCGCCATCCATGAGGCCATGTGCTTCATCGAGACAGAATACAAGAACAACCCGACGAAGCCTGATCACGACACGATCGCCACGGCGGTCTTCTCGCAGCCCGAAATCGGCACCGTCGGGCTGACCGAAGAAGATGCCGCCCAGCGCTACAAGGACTTGGAAGTTTACCGCGCTCAGTTCCGGCCATTGAAGGCGACGCTGTCTGGGCGCGCGGAAAAGATGATCATGAAGCTGGTCGTCGACGCAGCGAGCCGTAAGGTCGTCGGGGCCCATATTCTCGGTCACGACGCCGGCGAGATGGCGCAACTGCTGGGCATAACGCTGAAGGCCGGCTGCACCAAGGACGACTTCGACCGCACCATGGCCGTGCATCCGACTGCTGCCGAGGAGCTCGTCACGATGTATGCGCCGAGCTACCGTATTCGCGATGGTGTGCGGGTCTGATCAGCCCGTCAGGCGCGGCATCCGGACAATTTTGAGGAACAGCGCCTGCATGGCTTCGGTAATCCCTTGGGTTGGCGTGACCTCGAAGTAGAGGCCGGGGGACGCGCAGGCCTGCATCTTGGTCGGAATTTCGCTCTGGAACGGCTTGATCCAGGTGTTGTACCAGTCGTTGGTAGGGAGTGGTAGGTACGTGGTATAGAGCACGGCAATCTTGATGCCGCGATCCTTTGCCGCCTTGCAAAAGGATGTGTCGATCGGCTCCTGACAGCGGGTGCCAGTCGTTTTCTTCGTGCAGGTAGAGGCTTTAACGCTGTCACCGACACCGTCGGATACGAAGAAGATGATTTTCTGGGTGTCGGCTGCGCTGGCACCCGAACCGGCGGACGGAATCTTGTTGTTCAGCTGTGTTAAAGCGCTGTCAAAGCTGGTCTGGGTATCGTTGTTGTATCCCTGCTGGGGAATGGTCATCAGGTCCAGAACGTACTCGCTGTCACCCACCTGAGGATTGGGAGTCTTCTCGATAACTTTGTTGCCCACTTTGTCGAGATCCGCCGTTAACGGGACGATTTCACTTAATCCCGCGGCTTCAGCTTTTGCGCCGAGGGTGTAGATGGCCATCTGAAATTGGTTATCAGCGTCTGCCTTGGCGGACGCTGTCAGCGCCTGCGTTGCTTGGCGCACCACATCGATACGCATTGTCACTTTGTTCTTCTTGGCAAGGGCATAGTAGTCCTTGCCTTTGTTGCTGCCGCTCTCATGGCATGCAAAGGCGCAGGACGCGTTGGAACTATTGTTCTTCGTCAGGTTCACCATCGTGGCAACGTCTGTCGGTGTTGCACCAACGCCCATCGACGGCGTGTTGTCGATCAGGATGTAGAAATCCATGTAGGACGCTGTCTGAACGGTAGCGGTTGCGGTCCCCGAGATTTGGACGCTGTTCTGTCCAAATATCTGCATGAAAGTCGTTGGAACGGCGGCGCTGAAGGAGACGGAGGACGTCATCTTGTTGCCGGTCTTGGCCACAGCAACCGTCGTCTCGACCTTGCTTGCAGTTAGTTCTCCCTGCATCTGCGCCACAAAAATGCTGCGGGCATTGTCCTGGCCGATGGAGATGGCGCCGTCGCCGCTCATCTTCATCGCGGCGGCGGTTGTCGACTTGTCCGAAAGCGTCCCGATAGCCGCCGCATCTGCGGCTGCGTAAAGCTGTGTCTTGAGGCTCAGCGCGTGCGCGAAATCAACAGCAATGCCTGCCGAGCCCAGAAGAGGCACCATCAGCAGAGCGGTCATCAGGCCAAAATTGCCAGATCGATCCGTGAGAAGATGATTGAATGTCGACACTATACTGTTCCCATAGATCACCTACATCGGTGAAAAGGCGGGAAACATCATGTCGCGCCGGCTGAAATTAGGGCGTTTCTAATCGGAAAGTTTGAATTAGATACAAAGTGTTTTGGTATATTGAACGTTAAGGCGGCGGTTATGGTTTGAAAAAGCGCGACAGCACACCTTTATATGACGCCATTCGCGAAGCTCTGTAACGGCTCTAAACTAGGCTTGAACGGTGCTATGCAAGATGGCGGTAAAGGTCTATAAGCCGCCCAACATTTTTACGACGGGACATCCGGCAGAGGCCGGATGCGGAAACAGGTGAGTGAGATGGCACAGAATTGGACTCCGAACAGTTGGCGGCAAAAACCGATCCAGCAGGTTCCGGACTATCCGGACCAGGCAGCAGTAGCAGCAACGGAAGCCCAGCTCGCATCTTATCCTCCGCTCGTTTTTGCCGGCGAGGCGCGTCGCCTTAAGAAGCATCTTGCCAATGTTGCCGAAGGCAACGGCTTCCTGCTTCAGGGCGGCGATTGCGCCGAGAGCTTCGCCGAACATGGCGCCGACAACATCCGAGACTTCTTCCGCGCGTTCCTGCAGATGGCCGTCGTGCTGACCTACGGCGCGCAGCTGCCGGTCGTGAAGGTCGGCCGTATTGCCGGTCAGTTCGCCAAGCCACGGTCCTCCGGCACCGAGACGCTGGATGGCGTTACGCTGCCAAGCTACCGCGGCGATATCATCAACGGTATCGAATTCACGGAAGAGGCTCGCATTCCGAATCCGGAACGTCAGGCCATGGCATACCGTCAGTCGGCTGCGACGCTCAACCTGCTGCGCGCGTTCGCGATGGGTGGCTATGCCAACCTCGAAAACGTTCATCAGTGGATGCTCGGCTTCGTGAAGGACAGCCCGCAGGGCGAGCGTTACCGCAAGCTTGCTGCGCGCATCAGTGAAACCATGGATTTCATGAAGGCGATCGGCATCACCTCGGAAAACAATCCGAGCCTGCGTGAAACCGATTTCTTCACCAGCCACGAGGCTCTGCTTCTCGGCTACGAAGAAGCGCTGACGCGCGTCGACTCCACCTCGGGCGACTGGTACGCGACATCCGGCCACATGATCTGGATCGGCGACCGTACGCGCCAGGCAGACCATGCGCATGTCGAATACTGCCGCGGGATCAAGAACCCGATCGGGCTCAAGTGCGGTCCTTCGCTCCAGGCGGATGATCTGCTCAACCTGATCGACATCCTGAACCCGACCAACGAGGCTGGTCGCCTGACGCTGATCTGCCGCTTCGGCCACGACAAGGTCGCCGAGCATCTGCCGCGCCTCATTCGCGCGGTCGAGCGCGAAGGCCGCAAGGTGGTCTGGTCCTGCGACCCGATGCACGGTAACACGATCACGCTGAACAGCTACAAGACGCGTCCGTTCGAGCGGATTCTGTCGGAAGTTGAAAGCTTCTTCCAGATCCATCGCGCGGAAGGCTCGCATCCGGGCGGCATCCATATCGAGATGACCGGCAAGGACGTGACCGAGTGCACCGGTGGTGCCCGCGCCGTGACGGCAGACGATCTGCACGATCGCTACCACACGCATTGCGATCCGCGCCTCAACGCCGATCAGGCACTCGAGCTGGCGTTCCTGCTGTCCGAGCGCATGAAGAGCGGCCGCGACGAGAAGCGGATGGCCGTCAACGGCTGATCGATCCATCGATCCTGAGTTCGAGAAGCC
>NZ_LXKO01000036.1:0-1305 GCF_001692185.1 Rhizobium sp. AC44/96 | reverse complement strand
TCAGCTTGCCTTCGGCGAAGGGGTCGGCTTCGGCGGGGCGACGGGCTTTCCACCTGGATTGTAGCCGCCGCCGATGGCGACGTTGAGGGCGACGAAGTCGTTGGCCGTCTGCTGGACCGCGGCGGCCAGGCTGGCCTGGGCGAGCGAGACCTGACGCTGGGCGTCAAGCACGTCGAGCAGCGAGGAGGCGCCGTCCTTGTAGCTGGCGGTCGACAGTTCCAGGGTTTCCTGGGTGGTCTTGACCTGGGCGCGCAGCGCTTCGACCGTCTGGGCGTCGCGGCGGACCGCCGACAGCGCGTTTTCGACTTCTTCGACGCCGTTCAGCACCGCCGCCTTCCAGGCGAGATAATCGGCCTTGGCGTTCGACTTGGTGATGTCGACATTGGCGCGCAGGGCGCCGCCGTCGAAGATCGGCAGGGTCAGCGTCGGACCGAACGACCAGCTGGCGATGCTGCCGCCAGCGCCGCCGCCGGCGAGCTTGGTGTAGGATGGCGAGATCGAGCCGGACAGCGAGATCGTCGGATAGAGCTGCGAGATGGCAACGCCGATATTGGCGGTCGAGGCAGCGAGATTGCGCTCGGCCACGCGAATGTCGGGACGGTTGCGGATCAGGTCGGCCGGGATGCCGGACTTGATGCCGCCACGGAAGACCGGCTGCGACGAGCCCTTCTGCAGTTCGGCGACCATGTCACCTGCCGGCTTGCCGAGCAGGGTGGCGATGTGGTGGGCGGCGGTGCGGAAGCTGATCTCGAGGTTCGGGATTTCGGCCTGCGTCGACTGCACCAGACCTTCGGCCTGCACGACGTCGAGGCGCGAGGCGGCGCCGGCCTCGAGCTGGAACTTGGTCAGCTCGTAGGTTTCCTGGCGCGACTTCAGGTTCGCCTTGGAGAGCGCGATGCGCTCCTGGAAGTAGCGGGCGTTGACGTAGGAGGTCACCAGATCCTGGAGATAGGTGAGCTTGGCAACGTCGGCGCTGGAGTAGGCGGCATCGAGCGAGGCCTGGGCGCTTTCCTTCGAACGGCGATACTGGCCGAACAGGTCGAGCAGCCAGGAGATGCTGGCGGTGCCTTCCTGGACGTTGGTGGCGGCATGCGTGGTGGCAAGGTTGCCGAGGTTGCCACTGGTCGTCTGCGAGGCGCCGACCACCAGACCCGGCAGCGAACCGGCACCTGCTACCGTCACGTTCGAGGCGGCGGAGTTGATGCGTTCCAGCGCCTGCTGGATCGACAGGTTCTCGCTCAGGCCTTCCATGACCAGCGCATTCAGGCGCGGATCGTTATAGGCCGTCCACCAGGCAACCGTCGA